>NZ_VKGK01000024.1 GCF_007197645.1 Shewanella hanedai | reverse complement strand
GGGCCGTTAGCTCAGTCGGTAGAGCAGTTGGCTTTTAACCAATTGGTCGAAGGTTCGAATCCTTCACGGCCCACCACTTTTTCTGAAAGTGGGTTTACTTTCAAAGTAGATGAATTCAGAAAGCAATACTAGATGGGCCGTTAGCTCAGTCGGTAGAGCAGTTGGCTTTTAACCAATTGGTCGAAGGTTCGAATCCTTCACGGCCCACCACTTTTTCTGAAAGTGGGTTTACTTTCAAAGTAGATGAATTCAGAAAGCAATACTAGATGGGCCGTTAGCTCAGTCGGTAGAGCAGTTGGCTTTTAACCAATTGGTCGAAGGTTCGAATCCTTCACGGCCCACCACTTTTTCTGAAAGTGGGTTTACTTTCAAAGTAGATGAATTCAGAACGCAATATCAGAGGGAACGTTAGCTCAGTCGACTCTTTATAAAATATCAGGCAGTTGGCTTGATCTTTTTAGCAATTGGTCGAAGGTTCGAATCCTTCACGGCCCACCACTTTTCTGGAAGTGGATTTACTTTTAAAGTAGATGAATTCAGAAAGCAATACTAGATGGGCCGTTAGCTCAGTCGGTAGAGCAGTTGGCTTTTAACCAATTGGTCGAAGGTTCGAATCCTTCACGGCCCACCACTTTTCTGGAAGTGGATTTACTTTTAAAGTAGATGAATTCAGAAAGCAATACTAGATGGGCCGTTAGCTCAGTCGGTAGAGCAGTTGGCTTTTAACCAATTGGTCGAAGGTTCGAATCCTTCACGGCCCACCACTTTTTCTGAAAGTGGGTTTACTTCCAAAGTAGACGAATTCAGAACGCAATATCAGAGGGAACGTTAGCTCAGTCGACTCTTTATAAAGCATCAGGCAGTTGGCTTGGTCTCTTTAGCAATTGGTCGAAGGTTCGAATCCTTCACGGCCCACCACTTTTTCTGAAAGTGGGTTTACTTTCAAAGTAGACGAATTCAGAACGCAATATCAGAGAGAACGTTAGCTCAGTCGACTCTTTATAAAACATCTGGCAGTTGGCTTGATCTTTTTAGCAATTGGTCGAAGGTTCTAATTTTTCAGGCTCACCACTTTTCTGGAAGTGGATTTACTTTTAAAGTAGATGAATTCAGAAAGCAATACTAGATGGGCCGTTAGCTCAGTCGGTAGAGCAGTTGGCTTTTAACCAATTGGTCGAAGGTTCGAATCCTTCACGGCCCACCACTTCTAGATGCTTCACTCTTCAGTTCCTATTCTTTACTTCTATTCAGAAAACCTTCTTTTTGATTCAAAGCTCTATCAAACTATATTTCAATATTTCGTAAAAGATGATTCCTGTATACCCATTGATTTTATTGCTATTCGTTACATACCAAACATCATTTATTATGTGTTCATCAAGAGCTAAATATGCTCTTTTCAGTCTTCTTCTGTTTAAATCAATTTCCGAGTTTCATGCCCAGTTTAACTTTGACTCAAACGGTTAATTAGATACACCTGTTATACTTTTGTATGATAGACGTATTGCTAATATTGTTTGGACCTTAACTACTTCATATTTATTGATGATAAGAATAAATATTTGGGAGAGTGAGATGAAACAAGCAAAGTTAAGTATTATTGCAATGGTTACCATGTTAGCTGCAGGCTCTGTTGCGGCTGGTGATACAGAGTTTAAATTTGGTGGTTACGTCAAAGCGGACGTAATGTTTAGTGATTACAGTAATGGTGCACCGGATTCTGGCAGTTTATCCAGACAGTTCTATGTTCCGGGAACAATATACGGCGTTCCCGGTAATGGCGATCAAGTCGTTGATTTTCAAGCGCGTGAGACACGATTCAATTTTAAAACCAGTACCGATCTCAATGGCCATAAATTAAGTGGCTTTATTGAACTTGATTTTATGACGCATACTGATGGCAATGAGCGGGTTTCAAACAGCTATTCACCACGTATTCGACAAGCCTTTGTTAGTTATGATAATTGGTTAGTTGGACAGACGTGGACCACATTTCAAAATCCTGGTGCTTTACCAGAAAACCTAGACTTTGTTGGTGCAGCAGAAGGAACGCCTTTTGTACGCCAAGGCATGGTGCGTTACACCAATGGCGGCTTCCAGTTTGCAATTGAAAATCCTGAAACAACGTTAACACCTAATGGTGGAGGCGGACGAATCACAAGTGGCAGCGGAATGGTACCGGATTTTGTTGCTCGTTATAATTTCAAAACGGAAGGCGGAGCTAAATACACCGTCGCTGGTTTGGTAAGGCAGTTGAATATTGAAAAGGCTGGTTTAGACTCACAAACAATGGGCTACGGTGTGAGCTTCACCGGTGTAGTTCCGGTTGGTGATGATGATATAAAGTTTTCTGCTACTGCAGGTGATGGTATGGGTCGTTATATGGCATTGAACTATGCCAACGCAGGTGTGCTTGATAGTAATGGTGATATTGAAACCATAAGCTCATATGGTGGTTTCGCGGCTTACCGTCATTGGTGGAATGACAAGTGGCGTTCAAGTTTCACTCTTTCTGGATTTAAGGCTGATAACAATGAAGCGTTAACCGGAGCTGGGGTAAACAAAGAATCTTTTTCAGGTTATATAAACCTACTGTATTCGCCAATAAAACCGATGACGGTTGGGGTTGAATATATGCACGCGAAGAATACGAAACAAAATGGCGATGAAGGAGAACTTGATCGAGTGATTTTCTCGGTTAAATATGTGCTCTAGTGATGTTTAGTAGTGATTAAAAAGGAGGCCTTTGGCCTCCTTTATTAGTCTATGAGATGGCTCATAACTGGGTTTGTCATTGTATCAACTTAAGCTGGTGTTAACAGCTGGTTGTCTCTTACATATTGTTCAAACTCTGTACATCCACCAACGTGTTCTTTATCAACAAAGATTTGAGGTACAGTTTCAACAGGCTTGCCAACTGTTTTTTCAAGGTCTGCCTTGGAGATCCCTTCTGCATGAATATCGACATACTTAAACTTAAAGTCACTGCGGGCTTCAACTAGTTGCTCAGATAGCTGAACAGCTCTAACACAGTACGGACAGCCGGGACGGCCAAAAATTACAACGAACATAGAGACTCCTGAAAAATTGATTCGATACTTTATACCACAAGAGGATTAACCTTGCATATTCCCTATTGAATAAACTTATTCTCAATTTGATAGCGGCCACGATAATCAAAAAATGTTTCGACGAGATCCCAGCCTTTCTTGTCTTTTTTCAGTAACAGTAAATCAGGCATTCTGAAGCTTTCTCTCGCAGAGAGAACCTGTTCAACTTGCTTATACTGTTGATGTTTCAATCCAGGGGTTCGAGTATGAGTAATTACAAATATGGCGTAAAAGGCCTTTCGTTGACCCTCTGTTTTAAAGTTAAAATAGCGACAAAAGTCATTGCCATCGAGATCGATATATTGAATTTTCAAGCGTTCAGCCTCTTTTATAAAAAGCATCGACTGGCATTTGAACAAGTGGTGATGTTTCTGCTGTAACACCTCTTTCAGACGTTTATCTGGGTCAATGAGCATCGCATCACACTGATGACAGATTTTGGCTGCAATATCGTTCTCTTCGCCGCAGTAAGGACATGATTTAGAACGAAAACGAAAGTCGCACTGCTCTTTATTACCTTCATGTTCAATCAGTGCCTGACATCGTCTGCCAAAGTGCTCGATGATGTCACCATCGTCGTCAACAAGTCCCCAGAAAATATTGGCAAAATTGCAAACAGGGCAGTGAACTTGAACGGGGACACTTTTACTATTGGGTTTATGTTGCCCAACTTCAGGGAAGTAAAGGTCAAAGCCATTTGCCGCATAGTCGATCACTAAGCATTCATCTTTACCCTCACAGATCCTCAGACCTCTACCGACCATCTGTTGAAACAGACTCACTGAGGCGGTAGGCCTTAATATGGCAATGAGATCCACATGGGGGGCATCGAAGCCTGTCGTGAGTACTGCCACGTTTACTAGGTACTTGATCTGCCTAGCTTTGAAAGAGGTGATGATGTTATCTCTGTCTTCGGTGCTGGTTTTTGCGGTGATAAGTGCTGCACTTTCTTCGCTTAATCGTTTCATTATCTCCTCAGCATGGCGGACTGTTGCTGCAAAGATAATGACGCCTTGTCTATTTGCGCCGATTTCAATTAACTGCTTGATAATGGCTGTGGTTGCTCGCCCGCAATGGCTAAGAAGGTCATTGATCTCTTTCTCTTGGTATTCACCGTTAGACGATGCTTGCAAGGCACTAAAGTCATATTGCACTGACAGACCATCAAACAGTTTTGGGGCACTTAAGTATCCGCGCTTAATAAGAGGACGCATTGGCAGCTCGAAGATACACTGCTGGAATACCGGTTTATCCGGGTTGCCCATTTTGCCATGGTAGTGGTGGTGATAGATCCAGCCTAAGTCCAATCGGTACGGTGTTGCTGTGAGGCCTAGCAGCTTGATTTTGGGGTTTTTCTGCTTAAGATGTATCAGCAGCTTCTGGTATTGGCTGGTCTCATCAGGGCTGACTCTGTGGCATTCATCGATGATAACTAAGGAGAAAGGCTCATTAAACTGTTCTGGTGATCTGACCGCAGATTGAATGCTAGCCACAACAGTCTTATTTTTTGTGGATTTTTGTTTTAGGCCCGCCGAATAGATGCTGGCAGCGGTGGTCAGTATGCCAATTTTTTCAGCGTTTTGTGCAACTAACTCTTTTACGTGAGTCAATACCAATACACGGCCATTGGCGATACGAGCAAGCTCTGCAATGACAATACTTTTACCCGCTCCAGTAGGAAGGACTAATACGGCGGTATCACTGCTGGATTTAAAATGTGTTACCGCAGCGTCTACGGCCTGTTGTTGATAGTCTCTTAATTGCACAAAAATCTAATTAGAAGGAGGTCTTACTACAAAGGATAACAGTGATACCAATCAGTATAAAGATTTGATCGCTCAGCGAGAATTTAGCGGTTCTGAGGCAAGGTCATTAATTGCTCCTGCATTAATGACATTCACCACATCCATGTGGCTTGCAACGAGTGAAGAGCATAGTGAAACTAGGGTTAAGCTCCCTTTTGTTCCTTAAGAGTCACAGCATCAGAACCGCTAAAACTCGCCTGTAAGGAGTGTTTTTGGCTGCCTATTTCTGCGTTGAATGAACTCACAAGGGAGCAACCATTATGTCATCCATTCGCCTTGAATTAGTTTGCCAAAAGACACTCTGAGTAGATCAACTTCTTATACTGGTTGGTATGACAGCAGTGCAGGGGAACTTGGTCTGATAAATTTGTAAAAAGAAGCCCCTCATAGGAGGGGCTAGTGATTGACTGGCTAACCCTCGATTTACTCGCTACGGTTTAAGCGAGACTCGATTAAGGTGTCGATAACGGCAGGATCTGCCAGTGTCGATGAGTCACCTAAGTTGGTTACTTCGTTAGCAGCAATCTTACGTAAGAAGCGACGCATAATCTTACCCGAGCGAGTCTTAGGTAAGCCGCCAGCCCATTGTATAAGATCTGGTGTGGCCAGTGCGCCAATCTCTTTTCGTACCCACTTTCGAAGGTCTTGACGTAACTCTTCAGTTTCGGTCGTTCCTTTCGTTAAGGTGACATAAGCATAAATACCCTGTCCCTTGATATCATGGGGGTAACCAACTACGGCAGCTTCTGCGACGCTTGGGTGCGATACCAAGGCACTCTCAACTTCTGCTGTACCGAGTCGATGGCCTGATACGTTAATCACATCATCAACTCGACCCGTGATCCAGTAATAACCATCTTCATCTCGTTTTGCGCCGTCACCGGTAAAGTACATGCCGCGGAACGTTTTAAAGTAGGTCAGTGCAAATCTATCATGGTCGCCAAATACGGTGCGCATCTGTCCAGGCCAAGAATCTAAGATCACTAAGTTACCTTCGGCTGCGCCTTCAATAATGTTGCCGATGTTATCTACCAGTGCAGGTTGCACACCGAAAAATGGACGAGTTGCCGAGCCTGGTTTGGTGTCTGTTGCGCCAGGCAACGGACTGATCAATATGCCACCGGTTTCGGTTTGCCACCAAGTATCGACAATTGGGCACTGTTCATGACCAATGACTTCATTGTACCAGCGCCATGCTTCAGGGTTAATGGGTTCACCCACCGAGCCCATGATGCGCAATGAGCTGCCATCGAAATCTGCAAACTGTTCTTTACCTTCGGCCATAAGGGCACGAATAAGCGTTGGCGCGGTATAGAGGATATTAACCTTGTGACGGTCGACTATTTCACCAAGACGAGAGGGAGTCGGGTAGTTAGGCACACCTTCATGAATGAGAACTGTGGCACCATTAGCTAATGGACCATACACCATGTAAGAGTGACCCGTGATCCAGCCAACATCAGCGGTACACCAATAGACTTCACCGTCTTTATAGTCGAATACATATTCATGGGTCATGGCCGCGTACACCATGTAACCGCCAGTGGTATGTAACACGCCTTTTGGATTACCCGTTGAACCAGAGGTATAAAGTAAGAAAAGCGGATCTTCAGCGCCCATCTCTTCTGGCTCACAGTGCTCAGAAGCGGTTTCCATTAAAGAATCCCACTTGATGTCACGGCCTTCTACCCAATTGACATCGCTACCAGTACGTTCATAGACAATGACCTTTTCGACACAAGTTACATCAGGGTGAGACAGGGCTTCATCTATGTTGGCTTTAAGTGGAATAGTACGTCCTGCACGTAACCCTTCATCAGCTGTGACAATGACTTTTGATTTGCCATCAATAACACGTGATGCAATTGAGTCAGGTGAGAAACCACCAAATACGACTGAATGGACTGCGCCAATGCGGGCACACGCAAGCATGACAACAGCGGCTTCAGGCACCATCGGCATATACACGGTCACAATATCCCCGCGTCTTACGCCTTGACTACGCAGTGCATTGGCAAATTTACAGACATCAGTATGCAATTCACCATAAGTAATGGTGCGTTGATCTTTAGCATCATCGCCTTCCCAGATAATGGCAACGCGATCTGCATTTTTCTCAAGATGACGGTCTAGGCAGTTTGCTGAAGCATTCAGCGTGCCATCGTAAAACCAGTTGATCGACAGGTTATGATCATCGAAAGAGGTCTTTTTAATCTTGGTATATGGCTTAATCCAATCAATACGTTGTCCGTGCTCTCTCCAGAAACCTTCAGGATTCACAATCGACTCTTGGTACATTTTTTTGTACTGTTCTTCATTTACATGTGCGTTTTCAGCGATTTCGCTTGAAACTTTGTAGAGAGACTGCGTGCTCATTGGGCTTCCCTTAATCTAATAATGCGTGGCTCAAGTATGGAGTGATCTCGCCTCCAAGCTCTATTAGACCTTGGTCTAGTGTAATAAATCCCTTTATTTTTAGTGCGTTGAGAAGCATCTGTGAACTAGATTTTATATGATAATTAACGCACAATAGAATGAAAAAAATGAGAGCTGTATGAACTTAACGATTGTAGTTGGCGTTATTGCTGTCCTCTATGTATTCCTGCTGTTTTTTTTGGCATGGGGAGCAGAGCGCTGGTTCAGTAAATTTACCAAGAAAATTCAGGTTTGGGTGTATGGATTAAGCTTGGCTGTTTATTGCTCATCTTGGAGCTTTCTTGGCACTGTGGGGCAATCAGCTCAAGATCTTTGGTCTTTCCTGCCTATTTTCGTAGGACCCATTCTTATCTTCACCGTCGGCTTTGGTTTGCTCAGAAAGATGGTGCTGGTTTCGAAAGCACATAACATCACTTCCGTCGCCGATTTTATTGCCGCTCGGTATGGAAAGTCCCAGCTATTGGCGGCCATCGTGACCTTAATTGCTCTGTTTGGCATCATGCCATACATAGCTCTGCAGCTTAAAGCGATGGTGTTTAGTCTCAATCTATTTCAACCTGAAGACTCTCCTTTTGACGGCGCTAAGGTGTCGCTTGTTATTACAGCAATTTTGGCAATGTTTGCGATCTTATTTGGCACGCGCAAGTTGGACGCGACAGAGCATAACCCGGGAATGATGGTGGCGATTGCCTTCGAATCTCTCGTTAAACTCGGGGCATTTTTGATTGTTGGTATCGTGATAAGTTTTGGCTATTTTGATGGATTTGGTGATATTTGGCGACAAGCTGCAACTCGAGATTTAATCAGTGCACCTGAATTGAATATTGGATCCCTGATGCCGCAACTGCTCGTTGGAATGGCGGCTTTCCTCTGTATGCCGAGACAGTTTCACGTGATGATGGTGGAATGCGGTAACGAAAAAACCTTGCAGAAAGCACGGTGGATATTTCCCATTTATTTGGTTCTTTTTGGGCTATTTGTAGCGCCATTGGCATTAGCAGGAAAAATTATCTTAGGTGATAGCGTTGCTGCAGATACCTATGTGATCAATCTACCTCTGGCGTTGGATCAGCCTATACTCGCTGTTGTTGCTCTACTCGGTACGCTGTCAGCGGCGACGGGGATGGTGATTGTGGCTGTGGTGACCATCAGTGTCATGGTCAGTAACGAGTGGCTAGTGCCAGTGATGCTGCGTACTGGTAAAATACGGCAAAAGAGTTTTAGTCAGTTTTCTCAATTTCTCCTCAATGCTCGCCGACTCTCCATCATTATCATTTTAGGCTTAGGTTATTTTAGTTATTTGTCGTTTATCGACAGTGATTCCCTCTCTGGCTTAGGGATGTTGTCTTTTGGCGCTTTTGCTCAGCTTGCTCCTGCGTTAATTGGTGGTATGTATTGGAAGCATGGTAATCGTTCAGGCGTGTTAATGGGGCTCGCCGTCGGCTTTGGACTATGGTGTTACATTCTACTCAAAGGCGCGAGTGATACCTCTGGTGTCTTTAATAATGATTTTGCACTGCTGGAATCTATCAATCCTAATGTCCGCGATATTCTAACGGCACTACTGGCCAACTGTGCTTGTTATATGCTGGGTTCTATTTGGTTTAGAGCTGGTGTAGTTGAGCGAATTCAGGCCAGTGAATTTGTCTCTCCCGGAAACCTTAAAAGCAACAATACGCGTAAGGCTGCTGCGGTGTCGCAGCAAGATCTCTTGATCTTGGCGAGTCGATTTGTCAGCCCAACACGGGCTTATGAGAGTTTTTCTCGTTTTTCTGAGGAAGCGGTCAAAAGCGATAGCTGGCATAAATCAGCACCTTCTGAGTTGATAGCGCATACCGAACATATGTTAGCCGGAGTCCTTGGCGCTTCTAGTGCCTCATTGGTGATGGACTCAGTACAACATGGCCGAGATCTGGCACTTGATGAGGTGTTTAGCTTAGTCGATGAGGCATCGTCCAAAATTATCTTGAGTCAAGATATGCTCAGAGGCGCGATTGAGCATGCCTATGAAGGCATGAGCGTGGTCGATAAAGAGCTGAACCTTGTGGCTTGGAATTATAAGTACGCTGAGCTGTATCAATATCCCGCCTCTTTTTTGCAAGAAGGGATGCCAATCAGTGATGTGGTTCGCTTTAATGCCAGCCGCGGCTTTTGTGGTGAGGGAGACATTGAAGATAAGGTCAACACTCGAGTACAGCATATGCGAGACGGCACAGCCCATGTGTCAGAGCGACAACGCAAAGATGGAAAGGTGATAAAAATACAGGGTAATCCGATGCCTGGTGGTGGTTTTGTGATGACCTTTACCGATATTACGCAGTACCGTGAGCATGCAAAAGCCCTGCAAGAGATGAATGATACGCTTGAGGCGAGAGTAAAAGAGCGTACCTATGAGCTTGGTCTGCTTAACAGCAAATTACTTGAGGCGAAAGTGAAAGAGGAGATGGCGAATGCTTCTAAGAGTAAGTTTTTGGCCGCGGTAGGCCATGATTTAATGCAGCCATTAAATGCAGCAAGGTTATTTACTGCTTCTTTGTCTCAATATCCTAACTTAGATCAAGAGGGCAAAACGACCCTTTCACATGTAAATAGCTCACTTAAAATTGCAGGTGAATTGCTCACGGATCTGCTCGATATCTCTAAATTGGATTCGGGCATGATTGAGGTCAACCGTCGTGACTTCTCTGTAGCTGATCTCATTGATGGCTTAGGCGTTGAGTTTGCAGCGATGGCAAAAGATAGCCAGATTAATTTCAGTATGGTGCCTTGTCGTGCCAGCATTAATTCAGATCTCAGTTTATTGAGGCGTATATTACAAAATTTCTTAACCAACGCTTACCGATATGCCAGAGGCTGTCGGGTACTATTTGGTTGTAGGCATAGAGGGGATGAACTGGAGATTCAGGTGCTCGACACGGGCTGTGGTATTGATGAAGCCGAAACGAAGGAGATCTTTAAGGAGTTTAAGCGACTTGATAATCCCGCCAGCAATAATGTTAGTGGCTTAGGTTTAGGCTTAGCCATTGCGGATCGCATAAGCCGAGTACTGGATCATAAAATTCATGTGACGTCCATATTGGGTCATGGTTCCGTTTTCTCTATCCGCGTGCCGCTAGGTAAAGCATTAAGTGAACCGCAACCGAAGAAAGTACCTAGTTTATTGCAACCTTTAGCTGGGGTGAAAGTGTTGTGTATTGACAATGAAGAGACCATTTTAGCTGGGCTGGAAAGCTTACTGAGTCGCTGGCAATGTGAGGTTATCTGTGCAAAAGATCTTGCGGATGCAAGAATTAAGCTAGGACTTAAAGGAGTCGCACCAGACATTGTGCTTGCGGACTATCATCTTGACGATGGTCAAAATGGCGTGGATGCCATGAATGGCATTAGAGGATTATATGGTAGTCACTTACCCGGTATTTTGATCACCGCAAATACCAATAAAGAGCTGGTCGATGATGTTAACCGTCAGGGATATCATTATATGGCCAAAATGGTTAAGCCCGCGGCATTAAGGGCACTTATTTCGAGTTTAATTAAGTAATACTATGACAAGTAAAGTGATGACAATGAATACCGTGACAGTTAATGAACGAGTTGTAATTCCTTTTAAGCTGGTTTGCGTTGGTCGAAATTATGTTGAGCATATTAAGGAACTTGGCAATGAAGTACCTGAAGAGATGCTTTTATTTGTTAAGCCAAACTCCGCCATTTCAACAAACCTAACTAGCTTTCATCATGAGGCGATTCATTATGAAACAGAACTCTGCTTCCTGTTTGAACAAGGAAAGTTTACAGCTGTAGGTATTGGGCTCGATTTGACCAAACGAGCGCTTCAGAGTGAGCTTAAAGCCAGAGGTTTACCTTGGGAGAGAGCCAAAGCCTTTGATGGCTCTGCCGTGTTTAGTGAGTTTGTGGAAATTGACAGCATGAGTGATGAGCTGAATTTTGAGTTGTCTATCAATGGCGTTCAAGTACAAGCGGGTCACATTGGTTTGATGATGAACTCTCCTGAGCAAATCTTAGCTGAGGTTTCCACTTTTATGAGTCTTCAAGATGGCGATATTGTCATGACTGGTACGCCAAAGGGCGTGGGTGTGGTCCATCTTAATGATCTGTTTGAGGTGATAGTTTTTGATGGGAAAATTCAGCTCATCAATGCGTGTTGGAAGGCGTGTTAAATAGGAGAGCGCCTCGATGTCTGGGCGCTTGATTAAATAAGTATCTTAGCTTAATACTTTAATTTTTTGTAAAATATAAATTACCTCCGATGCTTTTCTTCCTAACTGTTGTCTATATTTTTCAGCCCATTCGATAATGCAATCATTCTAAACTGCCCAAATAACTGCCGTTATACAATTGACGTCTATTTATCAATCTATATACTCAACAACTCATAGTGTAAAAAATATAAAACATAAGATTTGTTTTTGATAAGCAAACGGAGAATGCAGATGCCAGAGCCAAGATGTAATTCCTACTATAACGCAACGATTAATAATGAAAGCCAATATCCAAGGTTGGAGGGCGAACATCGAGTCGATGTCGTGATCGTAGGTGGTGGTTTTACTGGAGTGGCAACAGCAGTAGAGTTGGCTGAAAAAGGTTTTAAGGTCGCGATTGTTGAAGCAAATAAAATAGGTTGGGGCGCGACAGGCCGTAATGGCGGTCAAGTAACAGGCAGCCTATCCGGCGACAAAGCCATGACCAAGCAGTTAGTTAACAAGCTGGGCACACAAGCTGAAAAATTTGTCTGGGATTTGCGCTGGCGGGGACATGAGATCATTAAATCTCGAGTTAGCAAATACAATATTGATTGTGATTTAAAGTTTGGTCATCTGCACACTGCGTATAAATCTGCTCATATGGGGGAGATGCAAGCCACTTATGACGAGGCTATTGAGCGTGGCATGGGTGATGAAGTCTCCTTGATCGCTAGAAAGGACATTCCTGAATACCTAGAAACACCGCTATATCACGGTGGTTTGTTGAATAAGCGAAATATGCATCTACACTCGGTGAATTTGTGTCTTGGTGAGGCGAGGGCGGCCGAGAGTCAGGGGGCACTTATTTTTGAAAACTCGCCGGTGTTAGACATTACAGATGGCGTGTTACCTGTGGTCAAAACTGCTCATGGCTCTATCACTGCTAATAGCGTTCTGTTGGCTGGCAATGCCTACCATCGACTTGCGAGAAACAAGTTAAAAGGGATGTTATTTCCCGCATCTTTAGGCAACTGTGCAACAGTTAAACTGACACCTGAGGTCGCTAAAGCACTCAACCCTCACGATATCGCTGTGTATGACAGTCGTTTTGTGTTGGATTACTTTCGGATGACCGCCGATCATCGATTGATGTTTGGCGGTGGAACAAACTATTCAGGTCGAGATTCAAAAGATCTCGCCAATGAGTTACGTCCTGGTATCGAACGTACGTTTCCACGCTTGAAGGGCGTTGAAATTGAGTTTGAATGGACCGGAATGGCTGGCATCGTCGTTAATAGAATTCCACAGTTGGGTAAAGTGTCACCCAATGTGTTTTATTGTCAGGGATATTCGGGTCATGGGGTGGCGACATCGCATATCATGGGAGAGATCATGGCAAATGCCATCGTTGGTAGTCTGACTGAGTTTGAGTTGTTTGCTGGCATGAAACATATTCGTCTACCGGTCGGTGAGTGGCTTGGTAATCAAGGCATGGCAATGGGAATGATGTATTACCGTATAATGGAGAATTTTCGCTAAATCTTTATCGATATGTTTAACAACAAAAAACCGATCAAATGATCGGTTTTTTTATTTCAATGCAGTAAAAAAGTGTTGAGGTTAAAGCTCTACTTTTTCCATCTCTAATTGTTGCAGTGATATCACAGCTTGGGTGCGATTACGTACACCCAGTTTACGGAATATGGCAGTCGCGTGAGCTTTAATGGTTGCTTCTGATACACCTAAATCATAGGCTATTTGCTTATTCAACAGTCCTTCGGCAAACATCTGCAATACTTTGTATTGTTGCGGTGTCAGATCTGAAAGTTTGCTGGCAATAAGCGCCGTTGCATCCTCTTCAATCTCTTGTATTTCAACGTCTGCAGGTAACCAAATATCACCATATAAGACCGAGGTTAATGCTGATTCAAGGGTTTGCATGGATGAGGATTTGGGGATAAATCCAGCACTACCATAATGTACGGCACGACTGATGGTAATATTGTCTTCGTGGGCTGAGATAACGACGACAGGGAGTTCTGGGTAATGAGTACGAAGATGGATCAAGGTTGAATAGCCGTGGGATCCAGGCATCTGTAGATCTAACATGACTAAGTCATATTCAACATCTGATTTTTCAAGTAGATGTTGGAGAGCATCGGCACTATCTGCTTCAAACCATTGGGTATCAGCAAAAGCAGCGCTTAATGCCTGACGAAGTGCATTGCGAAATAATGGATGATCATCGGCGATGATTATATTTAAATTTTCTAGCTTCATGGCTTTTATAATTGTGTTCGTTGCGCGTGAAGATTAAGCCAATGTAACAGAAAAATGACAATTTATCCTATTGGTTTATTAGATAATTGGATAAAAATTTATGTTTAAATTCGCTTTGTTAGACTTAAGTCTAATGATTTTGACTGACAAAATTACATTTTATAAAAGATGGGCTGAACAAGCAAAATGGGAGTGAAGTTGCAGTTGCGTTTAGCAACTGCTTTTAACCTATTATTCTAGCGTCCAAACTTTTGTTGCCTGTCGGTTTTCGTCCACGGCAACGAAAGTAAATACACCTCTGATAGCATGCTCACGTCGATCTTCGTACATATCCTCGACATAGATATTAACTTCAACTTTGAGGGAGGTGTTTCCCACATGTATCACATTGGCAATTATCTCAGCCAAACTCCCCGCAGGGATCGCTTTTTTAAAGTCGATTCTGTCAGAGCTAACAGTTACTAGTGGCTTACGACAGAAGCGAGTCGCCGCGATAAACGCCGTTTCATCCATCCAGGACAGTGCTTCACCGCCAAATAGCGTGTTGTGGTGATTGGTAATTGAGGGAAATATGGCCTTGATGACTCTGGCTTCAGAGTTTTTAATTCGCGCATTCATAGCATCTGAGCGAGTTTCAGGGGAGTGAGTAAGTGGCATACGACAACCTAAAGTTATGCGATTTCAAACGGCCTGAATTATATCATTTTACTGAGGCAAAGAAACGTGGAGTATGGGCTTATGAATTTAGAGTCTTAATAAACAATGGGTTAATTAAGATGTATTATTTTTAATAAATAACAGAATAAAAAATGTTTTTTGCTTGTTAATTGAATAAATGTGAATAAATAGCTGTTATACATTTGTTGCTCTTTACCGATTGATTTATATGGATAAAATCATAAGAGTTATAAGCTTGCTCAGTATTAATATAATAAAAAAATAACCAAGTCTCTGTTTTATGTGTAGATTAATAAGACCGATGTTTTTTCCTTTGTGGTTATGTTGTGAGGTTAGTCGTCTCTATATTTGGGTTATTCGGTATAACTAAATAATAATAGGAATAATACCATGAGTAACAAAACTGCATATTTTAGCAGGCGACAACGTCTTGCTTTAATAATTAGTTCGACCTTGATAAGTCAAGGGATGATTAGCCAAGCCTACGCTGTTGATTGTCAAGGGATCACACCTTGGTCAGCCGATACGGTTTATGCTAATACCACCCAAGTCACCCAAAATAATAGCTTGTACCAAAATAAGTGGTGGACGACCAATGAATCTCCAGCCAGTGCACAGGAGTGGGGAGTTTGGGAAGGGCTAGGTCAATGTGATGGCGGTTCAAATCAATTGCCAACAGTCAATATCATTTCACCTCAAACAGACACTGTCATTAACCTTAATGATGAAGTCGTGCTTAATGCCGACGCTGTTGATATTGACGGTAGTGTTGAAAGCTTGGTCTGGACAGCGAATGACCTTGTTGTCACCAGCCCATGGGTTGCAGATCAACTGGGTTCGGTAGTTTTCAAGGCTACAGCGACAGATAATGATGGCGCCTCTACAGAAAAAAGCGTGACAGTTGTCGTTGCTAATAGCCAAAATCAAGTCCCTATAACCTCAATTATTTCGCCTATTAATGACAGCGTTGTCATGATTGATAACACTATCGCAGTGACAGTAAATGCTTCAGACCCTGATGTAGGAGATAGTATCGCTAAGGTTGAGCTGGTTGTTGATGGGGTTGTCGTTCAGACAGATCTAAGTTCTCCCTATGAATTTAGTTGGGCGGCATCCATAGAAGGAAATCATACACTTCAGTCGCGCGCATATGACGCTCAAAATGACAGCGCTGTCTCTGATATTGTCTATGTAAGCGTTATTGCGGCGAATCAATTACCCAGTGTGCAGCTCACAGCACCTATTGCTAATTTTACTTTGCCAGTGAATGGCGAATTAAGCGTGGATGCTAGCGCACAAGACAGCGATGGTGATGTGATCAGTGTGAGTTTCTATGCCAATGGTTTATTGGTTGAAACGGACACTTTAGCGCCGTATTCGATGCAGTATACGTCTCTGCAAGCAGGCGATCTTTCAATCACTGCTGAGGTGACAGACAACCTTGGGGCAAGCGTGCTCTCAAGTGCGGTTGTGGGTTATGTCGGTGATAGGCCAACTAGCCATGAAGTGTGTCGACCTGATGGGTTAGAGGGGGACTCGGTTTACTGTGATATTTATGATGAAACAGGTCGTGAGAAGATGGGCGCCGATCATGCACGTCGTGTCATCGGTTATTTCACATCTTGGCGCAATGGCACGAATGGCCAGCCCAGCTATTTAGTCAATGATATTCCTTGGGACAAAATCACCCATATTAACTATGCCTTTGCCCATGTAGATGGTGACAATAAGGTGTCTGTCGGTGATCCGAATAGTGTAGAAAACCCGGCGACGGGCATGACATGGGACGGTGTCATTGGTGCTGAAATGGATCCTGAATACAACTATCAGGGTCATTTTAACCTGCTTAATAAGTTTAAGAAGCAACATCCACAAGTTAAAACCTTAATCTCAATTGGTGGTTGGGCTGAAACGGGCGGTTATTTCGATGATAACGGTGTTCGTGTCGCCAGTGGTGGTTTCTATGAAATGACCAAGACACAAGCTGGGATTAATACTTTTGCCGACTCTGTGGTGGCTTTCCTCCGCACTTATGGTTTCGATGGTGCAGATATCGATTATGAGTATGCAACCTCGATGGCTAAGTCTGGTAATCCTGATGATTTTGCTGTGGCAGATCCCTTAAGAGCGACCTTATTTGCTCAATATGATCTGTTGATGAAAACATTGCGTGAGAAACTTGATACAGCCAGTAAGCAAGACGGTAAGCATTACATGCTAACGGTTGCAGCACCGGCTTCTGGTTATCTGCTTCGTGGTATGGAAGCCTATCAGATGTCGCGTTTCCTCGATTACGTCAACATCATGAGCTATGACCTGCATGGTGCATGGAATGACTTTGTTGGTCACAATGCAGCGCTTTATGATACAGGCGAAGATGCTGAGCTTGCATTTTGGGATGTATATTCAACCGCGCAATACGGTGGAATAGGGTACCTCAATACTGATTGGGCTTACCATTATTTCAGAGGCGCTATGCCAGCGGGTCGAATCAATATAGGCCTGCCTTACTATACACGCGGTTGGCAAGGCGTAACCGGTGGCACCAATGGTCTGTGGGGCAAAGCAGCACTGCCAGATCAAGCCAGTTGCCCAGTTGGGACGGGTGAAGGAGATAATAACTGTGGGTATGGCGCACAGGGCATTGATAATCTTTGGCATGACCTAGATAAACAGGGCAATGAGATGTTTGCTGGCTCTAATCCTATGTGGCATGCGAAAAATTTAGAGCAAGGAATTAGCGGAAGTTATTTGGCTAGTTACGGTTTAGATCCTGTCAATGTTCCTGCTGATAAGCTAACCGGCACCTATGAACGTCATTACGATAACGTGGCTCAGTCATCATGGTTATGGAACCCAGCTAAGAAAGTGTATTTGTCGACTGAAGATGAACAAGTGATGAACACTAAAGTTCAGTATGTTGTCGATCAAGGTATTGGTGGAGTGATGTTCTGGGAACTTGCGGGTGATTTTGATTGGTATCCAGAACGAAATAGTGGCCAAGGTGAGTACTTTATCGGTGAGACGATGACAACCATTGCCTACGATAAATTTGCTGCAGCTGCGCCTTATGGTAACAGTGTGAGTAACTCTCCTGCTTTGGAAAACACCTTAGCATTGGGTGCAAGTCTATCAGGATACAAGGTTGGTGATAGTAATTACCCAATTACACCTACGCTGACGATTAGAAATAACAGTCAAAGTACGATTCCAGGTGGTGCTGTGTTTGAGTTTGATATCTCAACATCAACCTCTGCTCAAATTAGTGACCAATCGGGCATGAATTTAACGGTGATCACTGACGGTTCAAATGCTGCTTCTGGTAATGTAGGCGGACTTGAAAACGATTTCCACCGTGTGCGTTTTACACTTCCTAGTTACAAATCTATCGCTCCTGGCGAGGATTTTGGCGGCACAATTAAGTACTACTTACCTGTGTCTATGCCATCAAATTTCACTGTGACTTTTGATGGTGTGACTTATGACTTCGGCCAGTCTGGTGACACGGTGCCTGATGAGTGTGAACTCGATCCAACCGCCCCTGGCTGTGGTGATACCACTCCGCCAAGCTCTGACTTATGCAGTGATGCTGGTGTTGATGCCAGCACAGTGCCTGCATACCCTAATTTCCCGCAAACAGACTGGCAAGGTAACCCTAGTCATGCTGCAGGCGGCGATAAGATGAAGGATGAAACGGCTGTGTTTAGTGCACTTTGGTGGACAAATGCTAAGCCAAGCTCATCCAGTACAGATTGGGACTTTGTTTGTAATATCGACTAAGCACAAAGGGCTTGATTAAGGACAATACCTTAATCAAAGCCCTCATTTTGATTAGTGGAATCCTCAATGCCTCTGACAAAAGTGGCATTACTCCAACATTACGGGAGGTGTTTACGATATACCTCCCTAATTTGAGATGATTATGAGACTTAATTTTAAAGCATACTCAATGACATTGGGCGCAATACTGCTCGCAAATGCGATGCCAGTGTCCAGTGTGAATGCACATGGTTATATGGATAACCCAAAAGCGCGTCAACAGTTTTGTGTCGACGATGGTGGATATTGGTGGCCTGACGATGGTTCAGCGATCCCTAATTTGGCCTGCCGTGCAGCGTTTCTAGCAACAGGGACTAAACAGCTGGTTCAAAACAATGAGTTTTCTAAAAATGTGGTGGATTACAATAGCACTACAGCGGTGCGGTCGGCGATCCCCAATGGTCAACTTTGTGCTGGTGGCGATGTTGAAAAATCCGGCATGGATAACCCTTCTATGTTTTGGCAGCGAAGTGATATGACGCCGGATGAGAATGGACAGATCACGGTTATTTTCGATGCTCATACGCCTCATAATCCAAGCTTTTGGGAGTTTTATCTATCCGATGACACTTTTGATGTGGCCAGCGAAGTGTTGAGTTGGGAAAAGCTTACCCTTATTGCCCAAGTGGCTAACATTGCAGTGAGCGAGGTTAATGGCAAAAAAGTGTATCAAATTGCCATTCCTTTCCCACTGGATAGAAGTGGGCCTGCGACGTTATATACCCGATGGCAGCGTGAAGATGCCGCTGGTGAAGGCTTTTATAACTGCAGTGATATTAACATTGTTAACGATACCGAGCCGCTTGAGTGGTCAGAGCTTGAACAATACATCGCAAATGGTTTAAGCGCTAATGAGGGGGATAAAGTCTGGTTCCGTCTGTTTAGTGCACAAGGAGAAGAGCTTATATTTGAAAAGTTGGCGATTGATCCGACCAATGTCATGACGGATTTATGGGCTCGTCAGTTAGCTGAGTCAGTCGCGCAACAGCATGCAGAATTGGTGCAAGTTGGTATTAAGCAGACTACGGGTGACATTGTTTATTCAGAAGATTTAGTACTGAATAAAGTATGGACCAAGCAGTTAGGACTTACGTTTAGACTGGATGTAAAGACGCCAACAGAGCCGCCGAGTGGGTGTGATTTAGCACTCTGGATAGATAGTGGGGTGTACAGCACTGGCGATGAGGTCGCTCATGATTTGGTCCGCTACCAAGCGCAATGGTGGACTAAAAATGATGTTCCCTCTGCATCTGGTCAGTGGGGCGTTTGGAAGGACTTGGGTCCTTGTAGTCAATAACCGATAGGTTGTAGATGTAAAAAAGGCTTCACTGCATAACAGTGAAGCCTTTTTTAAAAGAAGAGTGTTACTTATTCAATAACTCAATTCTGTCTCTTGATGCTTTCGCAAGTGCACGGATCAGTATTTCAGAATCTTCCCAATGTAGACAGGCATCGGTGATACTTTTACCGTAGACCAGTGCTTCACCGGGAACCACTTTCTGATTGCCTTCTTCAATAAAGCTCTCAGCCATGATACCGGCTATTGCCGTTGAGCCTTGACGCATCTGCTCCATGATGCTGTCTGCAACCGCAATCTGCTGACCATGTTTCTTTTGACTATTGCCGTGACTGAAATCAACCACCATGCGGTGTGACACTCCAACACTGTTTAACTGCTGCGCTGCAGAGTTAATATCCTCAGCATGGTAGTTAGGCTCTTTACCACCGCGTAAAATAATGTGCCCGTATGGATTACCACTGGTGCGGTAAACTGCCATTGCACCGTCTTTATCCGGAGAGTAGAAGATATGAGGCTCTTTAGCTGCACGTACAGCATCAATAGCGATATTGATATTGCCGTCAGTGCCATTCTTAAAGCCTACCGGACAAGATAATGCTGATGCCATTTCACGATGAATTTGGCTTTCTGTTGTACGAGCACCCACAGCGCCCCATGTGATCAAGTCTGCGATATATTGACCGTTCACCATATCGAGGAACTCAGTGGCAATAGGCAGCTTTAGCTCAGTGATCTCTTGCAGTAGCTGACGGGCTAGGCGCAAGCCTTTGTTCGCATTAAAGCTACCATCGAGATCGGGATCAGAAATTAAACCTTTCCAACCCACCGTCGTTCTTGGCTTTTCAAAGTAGACGCGCATTAAAATACACAGATCGTCTTTTAATTCTTGATGTAGAACAGACAAACGTTTTGCATAATCGATTGCAGCGCTAGTGTCATGGATAGAGCAAGGGCCAATGATCACTAGTAGTCGCTGATCATCGCCAGTTAAAATGGCTTCTACTTCGCGTCGTTGCTGCACTAAATAGTCTGCAGCATCTTGGGTTAATGGAAATTCAGAAGCTAACTTAGCAGGCGAGATAGCTTTACATAATAAAGTGGTGCGTAGTTCATCTGTTTTAATGGTCATTCATTATACCGAGCGTTCGTATGGGCATTTTGCCTGATTGCATCGGATTATAACTAATCATGACAGGATGCACAGTGCCTAACTCGGGAAAAATTAGAGTATTTATAGGTCACTGTGCAGATTAATTGCCAAATAGAGGCTTTTCTTCCGGTATAAGTCTAATGATTGAGCTAATTGGACTTAGATTATTTGCACTATTTATATCGAGAACAAATTTAGAACATGTGACGTTCAAGACCTGTTACGGCCAATATCTTGGTGGCGATCTCCTCAACCGAGTGATTCGTGGTATTCACAAACGGGATCCGTTCGCGTTTATACATCATCTCAACCTCTTTCACTTCAATACGGCACTGCCTTAATGATGAGTAACGACTGTTCTCCATGCGGCTCTGACGAATTTCATGCAGACGCTCAGGGGAGATTGTTAGACCGAATAGTTTGCTCTTATTACGTTTTAATTCATCGGGCAGTTTTAGGTTATCCATGTCATCTTCGACAAAAGGATAGTTTGCCGCTTTTATACCAAACTGCATTGAAAGGTAGAGGCTACTAGGGGTTTTGCCACAACGAGAGACCCCTAATAAGACTAAATCGGCTTTATCTATATTTTTCAATGTCTGACCATCATCGTTATCCATGGTGTAATTAATGGCATTGATACGGGCTTCATAACTCTCATTCATGTTTCCGTGGGTACGATGAACCACCGGAGAGGCCTTAATTCCCAATTGTTGCTCTAAAGGCGCCACAAAAGTGTTCAAAAAATCATAATCCAAGCCTTCGCTGCTGTAGATGATGTTTCTGATCTCCGCTTTTACGATGGAATGGAAGACCAAAGGGCGCTCACCTGTTGTAATAAAACAATCATCAATTTGAGCCTTAACTTCGTTTGCCTTAGCTTCTGTTTCTACAAACGGAATGGTAAGCGCATCAAAATCAACGGGAAATTGTGAAAGAACGGCGTGTCCAAACACCTCTGCTGTGATCGCTGTCCCATCTGAGATATAAAATACTTTACGTAACATTTCGACCTCTTGTAGTAATAAAATTACAAATAAAATTATAGATTTACGTTCGTTGTGCTGGAGTGTAAAATGCCGCTGCCCTCCTGTGAAGGGGCTACACTGAAATAAACTTGCGGAGATAGAACTGTGCAACAATATGTACTCTGGTATCAAGAATTAAGCATGGGTGACGTCAACAAGGTGGGCGGTAAGAACGCTTCTCTTGGAGAGATGATTAGCAATTTATCTAACGCAGGTGTTCAAGTGCCTGGTGGTTTTGCAACCACCTCTTACGCGTTCAATGAGTTTCTTGAACAAAGTGGACTAAACCAGAAAATATATGACATCCTAGATGTTTTAGATGTAGATGACGTGAGCGCACTGACTGCAGCCGGTGCACAGATCAGACAATGGGTGATCGATACCCCATTCCACGCTGAATTCGAGCAAGTTGTTCGCGATTCATACGACAAACTTTCCTCAGAAACTAAAGATGCTTCATTTGCAGTTCGCTCATCTGCGACTGCTGAAGATATGCCTGACGCATCATTCGCTGGCCAACAAGAAACATTCCTGAACGTTAAAGGTTATGATTCTGTCTTGGTTGCGATTAAGCATGTTTTTGCTTCTTTATTTAATGACCGTGCTATCTCTTATCGTGTACACCAAGGTTATGATCACAAAGGTGTCGCCTTGTCTGCCGGTGTTCAGCGTATGGTTCGCTCTGACACTGCAGCATCGGGTGTGATGTTCACCATGGACACTGAGTCTGGCAACAATGATGTGGTATTCATTACCTCTTCATTCGGTCTAGGTGAAATGGTTGTTCAAGGTGCCGTTAACCCTGATGAGTTTTATGTGCATAAGCCAAGTTTAACAGCTGGCCATAAAGCGGTTGTACGCCGCAATATTGGTAGCAAGTTGATTCAGATGGTTTACTCAGACGATCTTGAGCACGGTAAGCAAGTTAAGATTGAAGATGTACCTGCCGTTCAGCGCCGTGAATTCTCTGTAAATGACGAAGAAGTGATGGAGCTTGCTAAGCAAGCTATGATCATTGAAAAGCACTACGGCCGTGCAATGGACATTGAGTGGGCTAAAGACGGTAACGATGGCAAGCTTTATATCGTGCAAGCACGCCCAGAGACGGTTCGTTCTCGTGAAGATGTGCAACTGATTGAGCGTTACCACTTACAAAGCAAGAGCGATGTTATCTGTGAAGGCCGTGCCATCGGTCACAAGATCGGTAGCGGTGTTGCTAAAGTTTTATCGTCAATTGCAGACATGGATCAAATCAAAGAAGGTGATGTACTTGTTACCGACATGACAGATCCTGACTGGGAACCTATCATGAAGCGCGCAAGCGCAATTGTGACTAACCGAGGTGGACGTACTTGTCATGCTGCAATTATCGCTCGCGAACTAGGTGTTCCTGCGGTTGTTGGTTGTGGTGATGTGACTGAGCGTATCAAGAATGGTCAAGAAGTGACGGTTTCTTGTGCTGAAGGTGATACAGGTTTCATTTACGAAGGTATTCAAGGCTTTGATGTACTTCGTTCTCGCGTCGATTCAATGCCTGAATTGTCGATGAAGATCATGATGAACGTAGGTAACCCTGACAGAGCGTTTGATTTTGCTCGTCTTCCTAATGAAGGGGTTGGTCTAGCACGTCTTGAGTTCATCATTAACCGTATGATCGGTATTCACCCTAAAGCGTTACTTGAGTTTGATAAGCAAGATGCGGCGCTGCAGGCTGAAATACATGAGATGATCGCTGGTTACTCTTCTCCTGTTGAATACTATGTTGCTCGCCTCGTTGAAGGCATGGCGACTATCGCTTCGGCTTTCCATCCAAAGAAAGTGATTATTCGTATGTCTGATTTTAAGTCAAACGAATACGCTAACTTGGTCGGTGGTGACAAGTATGAGCCTGAAGAAGAAAACCCGATGTTGGGTTTCCGTGGTGCAAGCCGTTATATCTCTGAATCGTTCCGTGATTGTTTCGCACTAGAGTGTGAAGCGATTAAACGCGTTCGTAATGATATGGGGTTAAAGAATGTTGAAATCATGATCCCATTCGTGCGCACGGTTGATGAAGCGAGACAAGTGATTGATTTGTTAAAAGAGCAAGGTTTAGAGCGCGGTAAAGACGGTCTACGTGTCATTATGATGTGTGAACTGCCTTCAAACGCACTACTTGCTGATCAGTTCCTTGAGCACTTCGATGGTTTCTCTATCGGTTCAAACGATTTAACTCAGCTGACCTTAGGTCTAGATCGTGATTCTGGCATCATCAGTCACCTGTTTGATGAACGCAATGATGCGGTTAAGGCGTTATTGGCTATGGCCATTAAAGCGGCTAAAGCGAAAGGTGCTTATGTGGGGATTTGTGGTCAAGGACCATCAGATCACCCTGATTTTGCAGCCTGGTTAGTAGAGCAGGGCATTGATAGCGTATCGTTAAACCCAGATACCGTTATTGATACTTGGTTGTACCTAGGTAAACAAGACGCTTAATTTATCTTTAAATAGAATAAGCTAATCTTAAAAGCCGCTACTTAGCGGCTTTTTTTTTGTTTATACTGTTTGGCCTACACTAATAATAAATAGAAAGAACTGATATGTTGCCGATCGTTAAGTTGCCTAAATTATCCCATGAACAAACCCTTGAGCCTGTGTACCTCTCCTTCTTAGACGCTCTGGAGCAAGGTGACTTTTGCGGTGACATCGATAAAAGGTACAGTGCGCGTTTAGCACAAGCGACAGATAACTCTGTCTATCAGTTTCTTCCCCAAGCCGTTATTTATCCTAAAAGTCAGCAAGATGTCAGTATTGCATTGAGCTTAGCAGCGAAAACTGAATTCGATAAAGTAGTGTTTAGTGCGCGAGGCGGTGGAACGGGCACTAATGGTCAGTCGCTAACTCACGGCATTATTTTAGACTTGTCTCGCTATCTCAATAAAGTTATCGAAATAAATCCTGAAGAGAAATGGGTAAAAGTTCAAGCTGGTGTGGTTAAAGATGCTTTAAACGATGCACTTCGACCCCATGGTTTTTTCTTTAGTCCCGACCTTTCTACATCGAATCGCGCAACTATTGGTGGCATGGTCAATACCGACGCCTCCGGCGCGGGCTCACTGGTTTACGGTAAAACATCCGATCATGTCTTAACCTTGTCGAGCGTGCTGTATGACGGCAGTGTGCTGGACACCGAAACCGTTTCACACGACAGGCTAGAGGATATTGGCACTGTCACTCCTAATCTACTTGGGCAGAAGCTTACCCAAGAGATAGCGATGCTGTGCCGGACAAATCGTTCACAGATTGAAGCGCGCTTTCCTAAACTAAATCGTTTCTTAACCGGTTACGACTTGAAAAATGTGTGGGACTCTGAGCTTACTGAGTTTAATTTATCGCGGATTTTAACGGGCTCTGAAGGCACACTGGCAGTTATTACTGAGGCTAAATTGAATATTACGCCTCTGCCAAGTGTCCGCATGATGGTCAACATTAAATATGATTCGTTTGAATCAGCATTAAGGCATGCTCCAGATCTGGTTAAGGCTAATGCTACGGTTGTTGAAACCGTAGACTCTAAAGTGCTCAATTTGGCTCAACAAGATATTATCTGGCACTCAGTTTCTGAACTGATTAAAGATGTACCTGGCGCTGTGATTGATGGGCTCAATATGGTTGAATTTGCCGGTGATAAAGAGGAGGTTGAAGCCAAAGTCGCTGCACTGTTATTGGTGCTGGATAAACAAGTTGAAAATTCTGCTGGTGGACTACTAGGCTATCAAGTCACCAGTGATAAAAACAGCATCAATATGATCTACGCCATGCGTAAAAAAGCGGTGGGATTATTAGGGGCGACTAAAGGGCGTCGTAAACCTTTGGCCTTTGCTGAAGATACGGCAGTACCACCTGAAAAACTTGCTGATTTTATCATGGAGTTCAGAGCATTACTCGATAGTCATCAGCTGCAGTACGGTATGTTCGGCCATGTGGATGCCGGTGTACTTCATGTTAGACCTGCGCTCGATATGTGTGATGTTAACGATGAAAAACTGCTCAAAGTTGTCTCTGATCAAGTTGCCACATTAACCCTTAAGTATGGTGGTTTAATGTGGGGAGAGCACGGGAAAGGGGTAAGAGGTGAGTACGGTCCGGCGGTGTTTGGAGATGAGCTTTACGGATTACTTCAAGAGGTTAAAAGCCTGTTTGATCCTCATAATAAGCTTAACCCAGGTAAGCTGGTGGCACCAAAGGGCACTGGGGCGCTTATCTATAATGTAGAGAGCGCTAAACGCGGTAGTTTTGACCGGCAGATCCCAATCAATACGCGTGATGCATTTCCTGATGTGATGAACTGCAATGGTAACGGAATGTGCTTCAACTACAGCACGTATTCCCCTATGTGTCCCTCATTTAAAGTGACAGGTGACAGAGTTCAATCACCAAAAGGCCGAGCGGGTTTGATGCGTGAGTGGCTAAGGTTATTAGAAGCTGAAGGGGTCGATGTTGAAGCTTTGTCTAAGGCTAAACCTATAGGCTTATTACAAAGAGCGCAAAACACGTTAAAAATGGATCGTGAATATGATTACTCCCACGAAGTAATGGAGTCCCTCAAGGGGTGCTTAGCGTGTAAGGCGTGTTCATCACAATGCCCCGTTAAAGTGGATGTGCCGAAGTTCAGAGCCCAGTTTTTCAATATCTATTATCAACGATACTTGCGCCCTACAAAAGATTACTTAGTTGCAGGAATTGAAGATGTGTTGCCTCTGATGGCAAAAGTGCCAAGATTGACCAATGCCGTTTCTCAGAATCCGGTGAGTCAATGGGTGATCAAAAAAGCCATCGGTTATGTCGATGCGCCCGCACTGTCGGTTCCTACGCTTAAACAGCGACTCGATGGCCATGCAAGTCGAGGTTATGATCTTGAGGCGTTAGAGTCGATTCCTGAACATCAACGCGCCGAATATGTCTTAGTCGTACAAGATCCTTTTAACAGCTTTTACGAAGCCGGAACGGTTTATCACTTTATTAAACTAATAGAAAAAATGGGCTTAAAGCCAATATTGTTGCCCTTTAAGCCAAATGGGAAACCTATCCATATAAAAGGCTTTTTAGATAAATTTGCTAGAACAGCAAAATCTTCAGCTGACTTTCTCGCTAAAGTACACCAGCTCAATATTCCTATGGTTGGGGTTGATCCGGCCATGGTGCTCTGTTATCGCGATGAGTATCGTGAAGTGCTGGGCGATGAGTGTGGTGACTTTGACGTTAAATTGGCTAATGAGTGGTTGCTGGAAGCGATAAAAGATCGTCCGTCCAACGCACCAATCAATGAAGTAAAGCGAGAGTTTACTTGGTTTAGCCATTGTACTGAGTCCACCACCAAACCGAATACAGGTAAAGAGTGGCAGCAAATCTTCTCTTACTTTGGAGCTGATTTGAAGACAGCTAACATGGGGTGTTGTGGTATGGCAGGCACTTATGGACACGAACTAGAGAACCAACAACGATCGCAAGATCTTTTTGGCATGTCTTGGGAGCAAGCATTAAAGGCGTTGCCACAAGAGCAGATCTTAGTGTCAGGCTACTCTTGTCGAAGTCAGGTAAAGCGTTTTGGTGGGTTTAAGCCAAAACACCCGGTTGAAGCGCTATTGAGTTTAATTGTTCAATAGACAATATGGGGCTAGGTTTTGCTTAGTCTCAGCTATTTAGGAAACAGTATGAGCGATAACAACATCTCTGTAGAGCGAGCGCTTACAAAGGTCACCCAAGATGCTGAGCTTTGCTCAGAAGCTGTATTGTTTAAGATTGATGATCAAGGTCACTGGTTTTACCTTGACGAAAGTTTACCGACTAAATTTGCACGTTTATTCTCCTCTATTCTTAACTGTATTAATGGGGAATACTTTCTGATCACGCCTGTTGAAAAGTTAAAGGTTGAGGTGGCTCGTTTTCCGTTAATAGCGGTTGATTACCATCTTCTAGAGATGGGAAGAGTAGAGGTGGTCACAGCATTAGGCACTCAGTACCAAATAGACAGTATTGATGCTTTTAACGTTAAAGATGAAGAGATTACTGTGTTAGTTGACAGAGGGCTGGTAGCGAAACTAGGTCGCGCCTGTTACTATCGATATATCAACCAGTTCATAATGGTTGATGAATAAGCCACTGATAGTAAATAATTTAATATTTATGTGTAATAAGTTCTTACTAGGCCTAGTTTCTTGAGAACTAAGTGGTAATATTAAAAGAGGTGCTCAACGTGTGGAGGTGTTGATTGAAACAGACGGAAAGTTTAGGCTATCTGGTCTCTCATCTGAATGTTGATCTGCAAAACGCGCTAGATCAGAAACTCAAGCGGTACCAGTTAGATATTAAGTTATGGCCGGTTCTTTTTGCTTTGTGGCAAGAGGAGGGGATAACTCAGACTGAGTTATCGAAACGCTGTGATGTCGCAAACTACACCATGACCCGCATCTTAGATCAACTTCAGCTTCAAGGCTTCGTGACTCGCCACCAAGAGGCTGAGAATCGTCGTGCTTTTAAGATATTCTTAACGGATTCCGGTAAGGCGTTAGAGCAAGATTTAATTGTTGAAGCTGAACGTGTCAATGAACATTTTTTAGAAAATCTTTCGATAGAAGAGCGTCTTGCTTTCGTTACTTTACTCAATAAAATAAATCATTTTCCAGAATAATAATCTATTGCTGTTTGCAGTATTTATTAGGTAAATGTGTATTTCTGTATCTCCCCAAAATGGTACATAAAGTCAGTTTCGATTTAGTCGCTTAATTAATGGAAACTGGCTTAGTTTATGCTGGCTATAGGTCGGTTTTGAGGTCACTTCATTAATTCAGTAACAATAACAGTAAGCTAGAGAGTGTAAAAAATATAGCCCAGTTTTGTAATGCTTTTCTACTCTGTTTTAAGTTTTCCTTCCCTTGTTTGATGCTCGCAATTAAATTATTTTTTTTGTAGATCCTGCACACCATTAACTCGGATGAAGGGTCTATAAGTAATTGAAATTTACAACTATTACCGTCCTTTAATTGCACATTGTGTTCACTGTTTTGTCCAAAATTTAGTTTGCGTGAGACTCGCTTACCATTGATATAGACCTGCTCTAGGCCACACCAATTGCTCGCCTGAAGTTCAACAACATCCTGATTGAGATCATACTTGAAAGTAATCATACAGCTTTCCTAGGCAAGGTGACGAGCCTCTAAGTCAAGCAGACAAATATCACAATATCCAGTTCGATATGATTAATTTTCTGTTCTATTTAACTATCTCTTTGGTAGGCTTGGAAAAATAAATTTGGGCATAAAAAAAGAAGCAAAATGAATATTTTTGCCTCTGGTTATTTTACGAGCTTTCTGTTTTTTTATGACAGAATGAGGTGACTACTTTGCCGCTTCAATAATTGCGCGGGCAAGTTCATCAGCAATAGAGGAAGTGGTACAGTCTTGCTCATCTGATAGAACAAAAATACGCATAAGCGTGTCGTAGATCTCTTCCACTTTTTTCGTTGCTAGCGTGGCATCGTAATCTTTTTCAAACGATACGTTAATGATCCCACCGGCGTTAATCACATAATCTGGCGCGTACAAGATGTTCAACTCTTTAAGTTTCTCACCATGTCTGGCTTCGGCAAGTTGATTATTGGCACAACCAGCCACAATCGTCGCTTTTAGCAGCGGAATAGTCGTATCGTTAATTGTCGCGCCTAAGGCACAAGGTGCGTAGACGTCAACATCCTGATGGTAGATATCTTGGGGAGCAACAACTGTGGCACCAAATTCGGTGGAGACTCTGTCTAAAGATGTTTGATTGATATCAGTGACTATTAGTTCAGCCCCTTCTGCGTGTAGATGACGACACAGGTAGTAGCCTACGTGACCGACGCCTTGAACTGAAATTTTAAGACCTTTAAGGCTATCGATACCACGCTGATGTTTCACAGCCGCTTTGATGCCTAAGTAGGTGCCTAAAGCGGTAAAAGGTGAAGGGTCGCCACTTTTTCCTTCAAGTCCTGCCATATAAGGGGTTTCTTGATGTGCGATCATGATATCTGCTGTTGTCACGCCCACATCTTCAGCCGAGAAATATTTGCCGCCCAAACTGTTTATGCAACGGCCAAATGCGCGAAATAGGGCTTCTCTATCTTGGGTTTTCGGATCGGCAATAATAACTGACTTTCCGCCGCCCATCTCAAGACCTGCCAGTGCATTTTTATAGGTCATGCCACGTGATAAACGCAACACATCAGTCAACGCTTCGTCGTCAGATTCGTAGTTCCACATTCTACAGCCGCCAACAGCGGGGCCTAAATTAGTATTATGGATAGCAATAATGGCTTTTAAGCCGCTCTCTTTATCCTGACAAAATACGATCTGTTCATGTTCGTCAAACGAGATATGATTGAATACAGCCACGTAGCAGTTCTCCACTTAGGATTTAAACACCGGAACAATTAAAGAGTTAACCGGTTCCTTATTAAAATTATTGCAGAACGATAGCATTTAGGGATACTCTCAACAAAGCAAAGAATCGGATTAATTGTGATCTGTGTGGCAATTTTGCTTTCCACCTTACGTTAACGTCAACCGGAGTGCTGTTTATGCTCTGATCCATGTTAATTTGGGGAAGCGGTTACGGATTTACAAAATAACAATAAGATAGGAATTAAGTATGACGGAACAAGTAGACACTCAAACTCAAGCGATGGATCCTGAGCAGCAAGAAGCGTTGAGACAGCAATGGATCAAAGAGCATTTTCAGAAAGCAAACCGCTTTCTAGCTGAAAAAGGTGTGATCCCTAGTAAAGTGATTGCCGATGAAAGTCGTTACTTAGCGCCATATGTTGCGGTTTGGAAGATGGAGTCTAAACAACCAACGAAACAAACGTTTTGGGTCATGTCAGGTGATCTGCCGAGTGATTATGTGGATGTGAAAGTGGCAGGTACGGCACGCGAAGCACTACGCCATTTTTCTATGATGTGGCAGATGAAAGCTGAAAACTTGTTCAAATCAGGTGCGACGAAAGATCCAACTCAAGCAAAATTTGCTCAACTTCTCGTGTCTCGTGCAGAGAGTCTTTATCAGATCCAAGGTGATGAAAAACTTTGGGGGTAATGAGATAAATTCAATGCTGTTTTAAACAGTGAGTGAATAAAAATGGCACCGAAAGGGTGCCATTTTTAGTTTGTGCTACTGATAAAAAAAGATTCACGCTAAATAGTAAAATCCTTTATTTAACAAGCCCACAAACATCTCACTCATCGCGCTTGAACCACATAAGGTTAAGGCTTGCTGATTATCAATGATAAATGCATTCGCTAAGTGCTCAATCTCTTCCGATGTTAGCTGCTCACAAGCAAATATGTCGCCATTAATAAACAGTCGTTGCTCAGTATCACCTTCGAGCTTAATCACCTTTAAACCGCCTATTCTGTGTATCTCAGCTCCCTCAGACAGGGCATCGGTCAAATCTTCTCTCTGATAAGGGGATTCGGGATCAGATAAGTCAAGTTCAAAGCGATTCTGACTGAGCAATTGTCCTAATACGGTTTGATATTGCTCTGGTTGTTTGAGCAACTCATTGAGTAGGCTCAGCATCCCTTTTTGGTGCTCAATTGATACAGAACTGGCTGCTACTGGTTCGCTTGTTGACGTAAAGCGTTTCAGACCGGTATTAGTATCGAGCAGATGATCTGCAACACTGCTAAACAGTTCTTGCTGGCTTGGTGCCCTGAAACCAATAGAGTAACTCAGTGCGGTTGTGAGTGTTTGGGCGCAATGTGGGAATCCAGGTGGGATGTACAACATGTCACCCGCTTCTAGCACGACGTCGATGATGGGCTCAAAGTCGTCGATAAGTGCAGTGTGAGTATCGCCGCCTCTTGGGGTGTAGTTTCCTTTAGCGCCGACTTTCCAACGTCTGGTTCCTTCACCTTGCAGTAAGAAAACATCATAGTTATCAATATGAGGGCCAACACCGCCGCCGGGTGTAGCAAAAGAGACCATCAGATCATCGAAACGCCAATCTGGTATAAACCTGAAAGCTTCTATGAGTGAGGCTGAGTCAGGGAACCAGTGATTAACTGCCTGGACCAGTAACTGCCAGTTATCTTCACCAAACTGCTCGTAATCATTAATAGGGCCTTGAATGATTTCCCAGTTATTTTCCTTTGTGATGACAACCCGTGATGAGATCTCCTCTTCACATGCAAGTCCAGCAAGTTCATCTGCACTCATTGGGTCAACAAAGTTGCTAAATGCCCCTTTAATGACAAGTGGCTCTTTTTGCCAATGCGTAGATAAAAACTCACTGGTGTTGAAATTGATTTTATACATAGGGAATTGGCTTCATTTGTTGTAATACCAATCAGTATAAGAAGTTGATCTACTCAGAGTGTTTTTTGGCAAACTAATTCAAGGCGAATGAATGAGATCATGGTTGTTCCCTTGTGAGTTCACTCAACGCAGAAGTAGGCAGCCAAAAACACTCCTTACAGGCGAGTTTTAGCGCTTCTGATCCTGTGTTAACGAGCTTAACCGTAGAATAACTATGCTCTTCACTCGTTGCCTTGACTCAGGAGCGCTAAACTCTCGCTGAGCGATCAAATCTTTATACTGATTGGTATAAATGGGGTATATCAGCAATTAAAAAGCGGTAAGTGTTAGCTTACCGCTTTTTTGGGATCAAGGTTAAGCGTTGATTACTTCATTTCGTCAACGAAAGCTTCTGCACGACCAATGTAGTTAGCCGGAGTCATCTTTTTAAGCTCGATTTTAACGGTATCAGGCAATTCAAGACCATCGATAAAGGTAGCAAGTTGCTCACCATCAATACGCTTACCACGAGTTAGCTCTTTAAGCTTCTCGTAAGGCTTTTCGATACCGTAACGACGCATAACTGTTTGTACAGGCTCAGCCAGTACTTCCCAGTTTTTGTCTAGCTCAGCGCGAAGTTGGGCTTCGTTGACTTCAAGCTTACTGATCCCTTTAAGCGTTGACTGATAGGCAATAAGTGCGTGAGCGATGCCCACACCTAAATTACGTAAAACCGTTGAGTCAGTCAGATCACGCTGCCAGCGTGAAACAGGTAATTTAGAGGCAAGGTGCTGCATAAGTGCATTTGCAATACCTAAATTACCTTCAGAGTTCTCAAAATCGATAGGGTTTACTTTATGCGGCATGGTTGAAGAACCAATCTCGCCAGCAATCGTCTTCTGTTTGAAGTGACCGAGTGCAATGTAACCCCAGATATCACGGTTGAAATCAATCAACACAGTGTTGAAGCGCGCAACGGCATCAAAAAGCTCAGCGATGTAGTCGTGTGGCTCAATTTGAGTAGTGTAAGGGTTCCAGTTTAAACCTAGGCTTGTCACGAAACGCTCAGACAGTTCATGCCAGTTCACTTCTGGATAGGCTGAGATGTGTGCGTTGTAGTTACCTACAGCACCGTTAATCTTACCCATAAACTGCACTGAATTTATCTGAGCTAATTGACGTTCAAGACGAATGGCAACGTTGGCCATCTCTTTGCCTAGTGTAGAAGGAGAGGCTGGTTGTCCGTGCGTTCGCGACATCAAAGGCACTGAGCGGTGCTCTCTTGCTAGGCCTTTAATGGCATCGACAATCTGCTGACAATAAGGAACAAGCACTTGCTCACGGGCATCAGTTAGCATTAAACCATGAGATAAGTTGTTGATATCTTCAGAGGTACAAGCAAAATGAACAAACTCATCGATAGCGACAAGTTCTGCATTATCTGCAATTTGCTCTTTGATGAAGTATTCAACCGCTTTGACATCGTGGTTTGTAGTGGCTTCAATGGCTTTAATACGAAGAGCATCAGCTTCATTAAAATTGTCTTTAATGCTATCGAGAAGCGCTAATGCTGTTTCGCTAAAAGGTGGAACTTCTTCAATCTCTGGGCAGCTAGAGAGTAGCTTTAACCAGTTTATCTCGACTTGAACACGGTACTTGGTCAGGCCGTACTCGCTGAAGATCCCTCTCAATGAGGCGGTTTTACTACCATAACGACCGTCTACAGGAGAGATAGCAGTTAGTGCGGATAGTTCCATTATGAAGCTCCTTAATGAACTTAATTTATTATAGGGTAAGACTTTTGTTAGCTATATCTAGGATCGACTTTCTCGCGAAGACTAAATGTCTGCGCTTTCCACCTAGTTGGCGCCACAGTACAGCGCTGCGCATGGCAGACAGCAGTAAGGCGCGAATTTTTTCTTGTACCTGGGTTTGTTTCAGATACTCAGGATTTCCAGATATTTGAATTTTGGGCCCAAGAGAGCTGATGATATCACTGTAGATCCCAGCGAAATTAGCAACAACTTGCTCATCGGTGATCGCAAAATGGTGCAATTGGCGATGGATCTGATTGATCCTCTCGGCCAATATTCCCATGGCATTGCCACGGGAAAGTTTTCGCTCCAAGGCTAATATACCAACCAAGTAGCGAGTCACTTCTACATCTTTATCTTTGCTATCACCAAGTTGATTGACGATGAGCTGATAACCTTTATTCAGTGCCACTTTATCTGCATACACATCGGATGTGGAATCAGGGTTCGTGACGATGACGGTATTGAGACTGGCTGCTAGGCTGTCTTTGTCTGTATTACCGTGTCTGGCGATGTGCTGGACTTGTGCAATTGCTTGCAATATTCCGGCAAAAGCCATGGTGCGTTCATCTAGAAGGTCGCTCACGGCTTATTCTCTAATTAATGAATCGATGATAGCGCCGCCTAAGCAAATCTCGGCATCATAAAATACGGCAGATTGTCCCGGCGTCACTGCTGCAACAGGCTCATCGAATAAGACTTTGATTCTGTCTTCGCCTTCATAATGCAAAGTACAGGCAACATCGCGTTGACGATAGCGAGTTTTAACCGTGATTTGAGCACCGTCGCTAGGCCCTTTTCTATCGACCCAGTGCAGTTGGTCGGCATAAAAACCGACAGACATTAGACGTGGATGAGTGCCACCTTGACCGACAACCAGTACGTTTCTGTCCATCTCTTTATCGACTACATACCAAGGATCGTCATTGCTGTTTTTCATTCCACCAATGCCTAAGCCTTTACGTTGGCCTAGAGTGTGGTACATCAGCCCTTGATGGGTGCCGATCACTTCACCTTCTGATGTTTCTATATTTCCAGGCTGTGCAGGTAAGAAAGTACTGAGGAAGTCAGTAAACTTACGCTCGCCGATAAAGCAGATCCCAGTACTGTCTTTTTTATCATGAGTGATAAGGCCCATCTCTTTGGCTATCTCCCTGACTTCACTCTTGTCGAGTTCACCAACAGGAAACAGCGAGCGAGACATTTGCTCATGGCTGAGTGTATAGAGGAAGTAGCTTTGATCTTTATTGCCATCCACACCACGTAGCATCTGGCTTTGGCCACTTTCGTCACTGCGACGAACATAATGCCCCATGGCGATGTAGTCGGCGTCTAAGATTTCATCAGCAAATTCGAGGAAAGCTTTAAACTTTATCTCTTTATTACAAATGATGTCTGGATTTGGGGTTCTGCCTGCCTTGTATTCAGCCAGAAAATATTCGAACACATTGTCCCAATATTCTGAGGCGAAATTGACGGTATGCAGTTTTATGCCAAGCTTGTCACACACAGCTTGGGCATCTTTGAGGTCGTCTGCAGCGGCACAATATTCATCGGTGTCATCTTCTTCCCAGTTTTTCATGAAAAGGCCTTCGACTTGATAGCCCTGTTTAAGTAACAGGTAAGCCGAAACTGATGAGTCAACACCGCCGGACATGCCGACAATGACTTTTTTATTGTTAGTAGCAGTGGGTTCGATTATTGCCGCAGTCGTTTCGATGATTGCCATAGTTCCTAAAACCGTTGAATGTACCTTATATAGCCTGAGATTAAAGACTGCCTGTCCCATAACACCGAGCGATAAAGCCAGTGCGATAAGGATTCAAATTATCTAAAAAAGAAGCTACATTTTCGGGGGCGTATTCTAACACGCATTATGGCTAGGGGCTAACTTGAGATACTGGCTATTGAGTAGTTCTAGCGGATAGTGTGTTTTATTTCTGGCATCATCTAGACTCGAGAGCACAAGGGGGCTTCTTAAAGCAGGCTGTAGAGCAAGGATTTCATCATAGGTGAACCAGTGAGCAGCTTGTATATCAGCATCTTGAGGCGCAGTTTCAAGGAATGTTGAAATGTGGGTAAAGAAAGTAAATCTCAAGAAAGCTAAGCTTTCATCTGCACTAAATTGATAGATACCTACTAAATCTTGCACTTCAAGTTTCAGACCTGTTTCTTCAAAAATTTCACGTTCACATGCCTGAGTGAGTGACTCGCCTTGTTCGAGATGCCCAGCCGGTTGATTGTATTGAGTCACTCCATTTATGAGCTCCTCAACCATCAAGTATTTGTCTTGGCACTGAACAATACAGGCGACTGTCACATTTGGTTTATACCTTTGATTCATTGTCCCCTCCTTTAATGCTGCGATTGATGAGTTGAGGTTAATCGTTATATTGGCTTGTTTTTCATATCAATCGTCAAATATTCAGCAGGTTTGAGATCATCTAGACTCCATTTACCTATTTTATAGCGAATGAGTCTGAGAGTTGGAAAACCTATGTGTGCTGTCATCCGCCTAACTTGCCGATTGCGTCCTTCGCAGATTTGAATTTCCAACCAAGTAGTTGGGATCGCTTTGCGTTCTCGTATCGGCGGTACACGGTCCCAGACTTCTGGCTGAGGCATGATGTTAATGGTCGCTGGTAATGTTAAGCCGTCTTTTAGTTCGACACCGTGACGTAATTCATCCAGTTGAGCTTCACTTGGTGCGCCTTCAACTTGCGCCCAGTAGGTTTTAAAAGTTCGTTTTTTGGGTTCGGTCAATGCCGACTGAAGTTTGCCATCATTGGTGAGTAACAGTAAACCTTCACTGTCTCTATCTAGCCTTCCCGCGGCATATACCTCTGGAATAGGAATAAAGTCTTTTAATGTTTGACGTCCCTGTTCATCTGTAAATTGGCACAATACATCGAAGGGTTTATTAAAAAGAACAATGACGGGATTAGCCGTTTTTTCTTTACTCTTACTTGAAACAGCATGAGAGGGTTTGGCTTGGTTCTTATTAAACCAGGCGCTTCTCTTTTGATCTCCTCTTTTAGAGGCTGTTGTCGCTTTTTTGGGTTGAGGTTTTTGTTTAATAGTGTGACTCACGCTAACTAATCTTCTGGCATTGTATGACTTAATGTTTACAGTGTACTGTGCATTCGCCATTAGTGGAATTTGAATATTGCCAAGAATGTTTTATGATGTGCGCGATAAAAGTGTGATCTAAACCAAGTTGTCACAAGGTTTTGAGAAGTTCAGCTGCAAGTAGTGTGGTGTGACGTTAAGGTTTAGTGCTGTATCTTTTTGTGGGCAAACCCGCTAAAAATGGCGCTTTTCCTCATCTTGAAAGCCTCCAATATCCACGTTGGGTATAAAAATATTATCGAGTTAGGGTGTAAACCAAGACTTCTATAAAAGTGCTAATAGAAAGTACTGATGCAACTGCAGAACGTAAAAATAAGCAGTGTATAAAAATAAAATATTTTAAATTCTCTATTTTACAATAATGTAGGACGAAAAATGACCGACAATTCAACAATTATCTATACCGAAACAGATGAAGCACCAGCACTAGCGACTTTATCTTTGCTGCCTATCATTAAAACGTTTACTCAAGCGGCAGGCGTAAATGTAGAAACTCGAGATATTTCCCTTTCGGGTCGAATTATTGCAAATTTTCCAGAAAATCTTTCAGAGAGCCAAAAAATTGGTGATGCATTAGCCGAGCTTGGTGAATTAGCCAACAAGCCAGAAGCTAACATCATTAAGCTGCCAAACATCAGTGCGTCTATTCCACAGTTGAAAGCCTGTATTTTAGAGCTACAGAACAAGGGATATGATATTCCGTCATACCCAGATGAGCCTGCTAACTCAGAAGAGAAAGCGATTCAGGCTTGCTACGACAAGATTAAAGGTAGCGCGGTAAATCCAGTGCTACGTGAAGGTAACTCAGATCGCCGTGCTCCGGGTTCAGTTAAGAAATATGCTCAGAAGAACCCACATTCAATGGGTGCATGGAGCCGTGATTCTCAAAGTCATGTCGCACATATGAATGAAGGCGATTTTTACGGCAGTGAAAAGTCATTGACGTTAGCGTCTGCTGATAATGTTAACATCGTGCTTACTAAGGCTGATGGTACTGAGCAAGTGTTGAAAGCTTCACTTCCTTTGTTAGCTGGTGAAGTGATTGATGCTGCGGTATTGAGCAAGAAGTCACTTGTAGAATTTTACGAGCGTGAGATTGAAGAAGCTAAAACGCAAGGTGTGCTGCTTTCATTGCATTTAAAAGCGACCATGATGAAGGTTTCTGATCCGATCCTTTTTGGTCATGCGGTTAAAGTATATTATAAAGAGCTTTTTGCTAAGCACGCTGCATTATTTGCAGAGTTAGGTGTTGATGTTAACAATGGTTTTGGTGATGTTTATGCCAAAATCGCACAACTACCAGCCGAGCAGCAAGCCGCTATCGAAGCTGATATCGCTGCAATATATGCAACTCGTCCAGAACTGGCGATGGTTGATTCGGATAAGGGGATCACTAATCTACACGTTCCAAGTGATGTGATTATTGATGCTTCTATGCCTGCAGCAATTCGTACATCAGGCATGATGTGGGGGGTTGATGGCCAACCCAAAGACACTAAGGCGATGATCCCTGATCGTTGTTACGCTGGTGTTTATCAAGAGACTATCTCTTTTTGTAAAGAGCATGGTGCTTTTAATCCAACCACAATGGGCAGTGTGCCTAACGTTGGTTTGATGGCTCAAAAGGCTGAAGAGTACGGTAGTCATGATAAAACATTCCAAATTGAAGCAGCAGGCACTGTAAATGTGACTAACAGCCAAGGCGATGTACTGATTTCTCATGCTGTTGAAGCAGGTGATATCTGGAGAATGTGTCAGGTTAAAGATGCACCTATTCGCGATTGGGTAAAACTTGCGGTTAAACGTGCACGATTATCTTCAACTCCAGCAGTATTCTGGTTAGATGAGAGTCGCAGCCATGACGCTGAAATCATCAAAAAGGTTAACGTGTATCTTCTTGAGCATGATACTGAAGGCTTAGATATTCGCATCATGTCTCCAGTGGAAGCTACGCGTTTCACCTTAGCGCGTACGAAAGACGGCCTCGATACTATTTCAGTCACAGGTAACGTATTACGTGACTACTTAACGGATCTATTTCCAATTCTAGAGCTTGGTACAAGTGCTAAAATGCTCTCTATCGTTCCTTTGATGAATGGCGGCGGATTGTTTGAAACCGGTGCTGGTGGCTCTGCGCCTAAGCATGTTCAGCAAGTAGAGAAAGAAGGACACTTGCGTTGGGATTCGTTGGGTGAGTTCTTAGCACTTGCAGCGTCACTTGAGCATTTGAGCCAAACAACCAATAACGCAAAAGCACAAATACTTGCGGACACACTGGATGCAGCTATTGGTCAGTTTCTCGATCAAAACAAGTCACCTTCACGTCGTGTAGGCCAACTTGATAACCGCGGCAGTCATTTCTACCTTGCAATGTATTGGGCTCAGGAAGTGGCTAAGCAGACGCAGGATCTGGAGCTAAAAGCACAGTTTGCTTCCCTTGCTGAATCATTGACGAACAATGAAGTGAAAATTGTCGATGAGCTTAACTCTGCACAGGGACCGGCTGTTGATCTAGGTGGTTATTATCGTTTGGATGCAACTAAAGCCGCGGCAGAAATGCGCCCAAGTGTGACTTTAAATGCATTATTTACTGCTTAAATGAATGTTCTTTGCGAAGAAAATAAATTTTCTTCGCAATCTTTTTTTAACATTGGTTTTTTGCAGATAATAAAAAGGCAGGGATAATCCCTGCCTTTTTTGTTTTACATCGCCTAGATTAATTCGTTGGCGAAATAGCTGACGCGTGCATCCCTTTTGGCCCTGCTTCTACTTCGAATTGGACAGGCTGGCCTGCTTTTAGCGTTCGATAGCCTTCCATTTCAATGGTAGAATAGTGTGCAAAAACGTCTTCACCACCAGCTTCAGGGCAGATAAACCCGAATCCTTTGGCGTTGTTGAACCATTTAACAGTTCCGTTTGCCATACTTCCACTTCCTTCTGTTGTCTACTTGCCAGTAAGATAGTAAAACTAAATAATTAAGCGGGTACAAATTACCGCCTGTTGAACAGAATGAAAGCAGTCAGTTTGTATGTCAAGGATAATTTAACAAAAGAGCAACATTTAAGTATATAACCTGTTTCAATTAATGAGTTAGATATTAGATTGAAGAAGAAATTTATTTATTGAATAATCTCATTAATTGGTAGAAGCGATGACTAGAGGCTAATATTGAACCATGGGTAAAGCAGGAAATATTGACCACGTTGAAGAACGTGTAGAATCAGAATTAATGTCCCCTTCGATGTACAAGGTGATTTTGAATAATGATGACTATACCCCAATGGATTTTGTGATTGAGGTATTACAGGTCTTTTTCAAGAAAAATGAAGAGCAAGCGACAGATATCATGCTTGCAATCCATCATCAAGGAAAAGGAATTTGTGGGATTTTTCCCTTTGGAATCGCAGAAACTAAAGTTGCACAAGTAAATCAATTTGCAAGACAAAAGCAACATCCGTTACTGTGTTCATTAGAGAAAGCCTGAATTGGGTTATTTTAGTTGTAAATTTAGGGGGTGCTTATGTTAAATAAAGATCTTGAAGTCACCTTGAATCTGGCTTTCCAGCAAGCCAGAGATGCCCGTCATGAATATATGACGGTGGAACACCTGCTGCTCGCCTTAATAGATAATCCAGCTGCACAAGAAGCCTTAGTGGCCTGTGGGGCAAATCTTGATAAATTAAGAGAGGATGTATCTAATTTCATTCAGCAAACGACGCCTATTATCGCCGATCCTGAAGATGATAGAGAAACTCAGCCAACGTTAGGTTTCCAGAGAGTATTACAAAGGGCTGTATTTCATGTCCAGTCATCTGGTCGTAACGAAGTGACTGGCGCTAATGTGCTCGTGGCTATTTTTAGTGAACAGGAATCACAAGCTGTTTATCTTCTGCGTAATGGTGAGGTGACGCGCCTAGACGTGGTTAATTTTATCTCTCATGGTGTATCTAAAGATGAAATTGAGGATGGTTCTCAGCAAGATCGAATAGAAGATCAGACTGAGAATGATGAGGAAAAAAGCAAACTTTCTCAATTTGCTGCGAATTTGAATGAATTGGCTATTCAGGGAAATATCGATCCATTGATAGGGCGGAGCGATGAAATTGAACGCTCTATCCAAATTCTCTGCCGAAGAAGGAAAAATAATCCTCTTTTAGTCGGTGAGGCTGGAGTCGGTAAAACGGCAATAGCCGAGGGATTAGCGTACCGAATTGTAAAAAATGAAGTCCCAGAAGTGATGAGTAAAGCCACTGTATATTCCTTAGACTTAGGGGCTTTACTGGCGGGTACAAAATACCGTGGGGATTTTGAAAAACGTTTTAAAAGCTTGTTAAAAGAGCTTGAAAGAGATGAAGATGCCATCCTATTCATCGATGAAATCCACACGATTATCGGAGCCGGCGCGGCTTCAGGTGGAGTCATGGATGCATCTAATCTGCTAAAACCGCTGTTGTCTGGTGGTAAACTAAGATGCATGGGGTCGACGACTTTCCAAGAATATCAAAGTATTTTTGAGAAAGACCGAGCATTGGCAAGACGTTTCCAGAAAGTCGATATTAATGAGCCTTCAGTTGCTGAGACAACAAAGATCCTTCAAGGACTTAAGTCAAAGTACGAAGAGCATCACGGGGTGAGATATACCGTGGCTGCGTTGAGTATTGCGGCGCGTCTTTCTGATAAGCACATTAATGATCGTTACCTTCCTGATAAAGCGATAGATGTTATTGATGAAGCTGGGGCACGTATGGCGATGCAACCTGCAAGTCGCCGGAAGAAGACCATAGGACAGAGCGAGATCGAAGCGATTATCGCTAAGATGGCGCGTATTCCTGAGAAGTCGGTATCAGCGACTGACAAAGATATGCTTAAGAACCTAGACCGTAACCTTAAGATGGTCGTGTTCGGTCAAGACAAAGCGATAGAGAGCCTTAGCTCTGCCATTAGACTGTCTCGAAGTGGATTAAGTGGTGAGCATAAGCCGGTAGGCAGTTTCTTATTTGCAGGACCGACCGGAGTGGGTAAGACTGAGGTGACTAGCCAATTGGCCAAATGTCTCGGGCTCAACTTGGTTCGTTTTGACATGTCTGAGTATATGGAAAGTCATACGGTTTCACGTCTTATCGGTGCGCCTCCTGGTTATGTGGGTTATGACCAAGGTGGCTTGTTAACTGATTCAGTTATTAAGAATCCACATTGTGTTGTGCTATTTGATGAGATTGAAAAGGCGCATCCTGATGTCTATAACTTGCTTTTGCAGGTGATGGATCATGGTATTTTGACTGATAATAATGGTCGAAAAGCCGATTTCAGGCACGTGACCATAGTGATGACCACCAATGCGGGTGTGCAGGAGACGGTGAGAAAGTCGATTGGCTTTAAGCAGCAAGATCATAGTCAAGATGCATTGTCTGAAATCAATAAGGTGTTCTCACCTGAATTCAGAAACCGCTTGGATGAGATTATCTGGTTCAACCATCTTGATCTGACCGTTATTGCAAAAGTTGTCGATAAGTTCCTCGTCGAACTTCAAGCGCAACTGGATGAAAAAGGGGTTACCTTATTTGTCAGTGATGAAGCCAGAACCTTACTCGCAGAGAAAGGATACGACAAAGCGATGGGTGCAAGACCTATGGCGCGCGTGGTCACAGAGTTGATTAAACGACCATTAGCTGACGAGATCTTGTTTGGAAAGCTTGAGAAGGGTGGGGTAGCCAATGTGGATATCAAGAAAGATGAGATCACCATCTCAGTTGAATCACTTGAGAAAGTAAATACTTAGATTAATTTTTAGGTATGAAAAAAGGCTGCAATTGCAGCCTTTTTTAATTCGATACTTTCAAGAAAGTAAAAAACCGGCACCGCCGGTTTTTAAAATCTGTTTAAGCTAACTTAGCGTGAACGGAAGACGATGCGACCTTTGCTCAAGTCATAAGGTGTCAGCTGAACCGTAACTTTGTCACCGGTCAGAATTCGAATGTAGTTTTTACGCATTTTACCTGAGATGTGTGCGATCACAACGTGACCGTTCTCTAGCTCTACACGAAACATTGTGTTCGGCAAGGTTTCAAGGATCGTGCCTTGCATCTCAATGTTGTCTTCTTTCGCCATTAATCAGTTATCCTGTTAGCCTTCAAGTTTTAAATCGGGCATATCATGACGTAAAATCCCCTTGCTGTAAAGAGAATGTATAGGCAAGAATGATATTTCATATTAGGATAAATATTAGGCGTAAATTGAAATTGCAGTTATTCATCAGATATTTGCTGCCATCCATTGGTCGTTAATATCTGATAGGGTAAGTAGCTTCGTTTGTAATTCATTTTTCTTGATTCGTCGATTTGATAGCCGAGGTAGACAAAATCTTTATCCATCATCTTTGCTAAGCGGCATTGGAGAAGAATAAGCAGTGATCCTAATGATCGTTTATGCTCATTAGGACAGAAAAAACTGTAGATTGCAGATAAGCTATTTGGCATCACATCCGTCACCGCGACGCCAATTAAGGCATCACCATCCCAAAGTTCAATATATTGAGGCTTGAGCCAGCTTGAATTGATAAAGTGCTGATATTGCTCTTTGGATGCAGGATACATGGGGCCATCTTGGTGTCGTTCGTTTATATAACGCTCATACAGGTTGTAATGATATTCCTGTTGTTCGTCGACCACTTTCCAAATAATGTCTTTGTTGTTCTTTAGGGTGCGTTTCTGGCGTCTTGAAGGGGTAAATTGCTTGGTCGGTATTCGAATGGGTAAACAGGCATTGCAGTTGGGACATTGAGGCTTGTAGATTGTGCCACCGCTACGTCTGAACCCTAAAGCCAGTAATCGCTCGAATAGTTCTAGACCGATAGGATCTTCCTGAAGGACTAATAATTGTTCAAGTTGATTGTCGAGATAACTGCAAGGAAAAGTCTGTGTCACTCCAACGGAGATAGGATGCGATTTAAAGCTCAAGTGATACCTCTGATTCGACCCAAGTGTTAGGCGCGACACTGAGATCTCTAAAACGTTTGAGTAAATTGAGAAAGTCTTTTCTCTTTAATGCTGTTGCACCTAATGATGCTAAATGTGGGTTCATTACTTGAGCATCAATAAGTTTAAACCCTTGTTTTAATAGATGCTGATGCAAGAATAACATGGCAGCTTTAGAGGCATTAGTCTGAGTGTGGAACATGGACTCACCACAAAATACTTGGCCTATTGCTAATCCATATAAGCCTCCAATCAGTTCATCATCTTGCCAGACTTCGACAGAGTGGGCTTGGCCCAATTCATGAAGCTTAATGTATGCATTTTGGATCTCTGGCGTTATCCAAGTTCCGTCTTGTGACGATCTAGGTGCGGCACAGCCTTGAACGACTTCAGTGAAAGCTTGATTAATACTGTAACGCCAGGTTTTTTTCCTAAGATATTTAAGCAACGAACGACTGATTTTCATTGTACCGGGTACAAACACTGCTCGTGGATCTGGAGACCACCAAAGAATAGGGTCATCAGCGTTAAACCAGGGGAAAATCCCTTCGTAATAGGCATTGAGCAAGCGTGCGGGTTGCAAGTCACCACCCACAGCCAACAGACCATTAGGATCGGTGAGAGCAAATTCCGGAGAGGGGAACTGCTCGAGTTCTTGATTTAAATAAGACAGTGAGTTCACAATTGAGTAAGATTATCTTAATTAGGCTTTATTATAAGTTAGCGGAAAAACGATTATGTTGAAACCATGGATCACGACCTTAGTCTTCGTTTGTCTATTTATTAGTGTATTTAACACCGTGGAAGCCGGATATAAACGAAATCAAGCAGTAGCCGTTGAGCAAGTTCAATATGGCAACATTATTTCAGTGAGAAATATCACGCAAAAGCAGTTAGTCGAAGATCGGAACCAAGGTTGGAAAACCTTTGGCGGTGCGTTAGTGGGGGGCGTGGTTGGTCACCAGTTTGGTGGTGGTAGCGGTCAAGATGTCGCGACCGTTCTTGGTGCTTTGCTTGGAGCTGGGATCGGAAATAACTATGGAAACAACGATTACTACCAAGAATTGAAATTAGTCGAGTTAATGATCAAACAAGAAGATGGTGAGCAGGTGATGATTCTTCAGGACCTTGACCCTGGTATGATCTTTAATGCAGGCGACGATGTCAGAGTGGTATACCTAGCTGGCAGCGTGAGAGTTGATATCGCGATGTAGCGTTGAGATTATTCGCTTAAAAAATAATAGGTGTTAAAAAGGAGCCAGAAGGCTCCTTTTTATTGCTTCTCTATTTTTAAAAAAGTTAGAAGCCGCGAGGTAGTTGGCCTTTGCCAGCCAGTTTTTCACGCCATAGCTCTTTTGGCGTTTTTCCGCCATGGGCATTAGCAGGTGCTGCTTTTTTTGCCGCAGGTTTAGTCGCTGCCTTTGCTTTCGCCGTTTTTGCAACTGGTGCAATTTTCTTTTCTGCTGTCGTTTTTACGGCAGGAGTTTCGCCAGATAGTTCGGTAAGCATACTTTCTAGCTCACTAAAGCGGAGTGACTTACCACCATCGATTTTGTACCAGCTACCTTTTTGCTCGATCGTTACAGCACTTCCTTGTTTAGTCGCAAGGGCAGACTCCAACGTGCTGATCACTTCTTCTTTGGTCAGTTTTGACATAGTTATAACCTATTTCTTTTAATGTTTACTTGAAGGTTTCGGGGGATTTTATAGGTGAAACTGGTAAAAAGTCCAATTTTCACTGCAAATCTACTGCATTTGTCTATTTAATTGACATATTGAGGTTCAAATTAACATTCTCTATGCAGCTCCTTGATCACATCATTATCGACTCAGTATAGTTAATAATTTTGCATTGATGAGTTACACTTCTACAAAATATCAAGGGGTAGCTTCATGACACGTACAGAGTTAAGTCAGTATCTTTCTGACTTTTTACAGATATCCAAGTACAAAGATTACGCACCAAATGGCCTTCAAGTTGAAGGTAAAACAGAAATCTCGACCATAGTGACTGGAGTCACTGCGTGTCAGGCATTAATTGATCAAGCCATTGCGTTAGAGGCTGATGCTATTTTGGTTCATCATGGCTTTTTTTGGAAAGGTGAGGCACAGGTCATTACAGGCATGAAGCAGAGAAGAATAAAATCTCTGCTCAATAACGACATTAACCTATTCGGTTACCATCTTCCTTTAGATGGTCATCCCATGTTAGGCAATAATGCAGAGCTTGCGCGTCAGCTTGATATTGTTGGTGCGGAAGCTGTAGAGGGGGTAGCGCAAGGATTAATTTGGCAGGGGCGACTCGATAAGCCAATAACTGCTAAAGCGTTTTCAGCAAGGTTAAATCAAGTATTAGATCGCTGTGCGCTTCATATCGGTAATGAAGATGAGTTGATAGATACACTCGCTTGGTGTACTGGTGGCGCACAGGATTATATCGATATAGCCGCAGATTTGGGCGTCGATGCTTTTATTAGCGGAGAAGTGTCAGAGCGTACTTACCACAGTGCTATCGAGCTTGGCATTCATTATTTTTCTGCAGGGCATCATGCGACAGAACGCTATGGCATTCAGGCATTAGGTGAGCATTTGGCGCGTGAATTTAATCTCGAGCATCACTTTGTGGATATTAATAATCCGGTGTAGGTTCTGCGAGTATTTATTCCATGATGAACTAAACAAAAAACGCCCAACAGGGCGTTTTTTTGGCGTAAAAATAGGGTTAATGTGTTTTGCGTAACGCAGGTATAGCAAAGACCGCCAATGCGATTAAATATGCTGAGAATGCGACTATCATCCATTGACCCATAGTAACACCAGCCATCTCCCATGGAATATCAGTGCACATACCTGTTGGCATAAACACAGAAGGTATCCACTCATGAAGCGGCATCCAAGTTGGGAATTCAGGTAGGAAAGAGCAGGTTGAAAATGGTGATGGATTGGTCTGCATATCAACCAGTTCAAGGGCCAATTTTAATCCCCAAGCTGCACTGACTCCCCAACCAATAATAGCAATGAGTCGCATAAATCGGTTTTTATGACCAATAACACCAATTAATCCAGCAGCTAGAATGCCGAATATAGCTAGCCTTTGATAGATACACATCACACAAGGGTCTAACTTCATCACATATTGAAAGAATAAGGCGCAGAGCTCAAGGCCAAGAGCTGTGCCTGCTAGTATGAGCCAAGCAAGACGTGATTGTGCGAACTGTGTGACTGGATTCAAGACTGAATTCTCCCTAATTAGGTTAATAAAAAACGCCCTGCGAGGGCGTTTTTAAGACTTTTCTAATTTAAATAAGTTCAGTTTATACTGAGTTTATTTACTAATTAGTGTGCGGACGCCGGTAATTCAGTTGCGACTTCAACAGCATCTCTGAGCGAATGATGAATGATGATGTTGGTATCATAAAAATACTGTGTCATTTGTTCAAGTCCACCTAACTGAATCGCTAACACGCCGACAATCGATAATACGATTGTGTATGGTAGCGCCATCCACACCATACGGCCGTATGATAAGCGGACCAATGGGGCGATTGCAGAGGTAAGCAAAAACAAGAAGGCTGCCTGACCATTTGGTGTTGCCACCGATGGTAGGTTGGTACCAGTGTTAATGGCTACAGCGAGTAGATCAAATTGATCTCGGGTTATCTGTCCTGATAAGAGGGCTGCCTTGACTTCATTGATGTAAACCGTGCCAACAAACACGTTGTCACTGACCATAGACAACAGACCATTAGCGATATAGAAGATAACTAATTGAGTATTACCTTCATAGCTTAACGCCCATTGAATAACCGGAGCAAACAACTGTTGATCGATAATCACAGCAACAACAGCAAAGAAAACAGCTAACAATGCAGTGAAAGGTAGGGCTTCTTCAAACGCTTTACCCAGTGCATGCTCGTTCGTTACGCCATTGAATGCCGTTGCCAAAATGATAACAGACAGACCAATAAGGCCGACTGAAGCTAAGTGAAGGGCTAATCCGACAATCAACCAAATTCCGATAAAGGCTTGTACGATAAGCTTCATCTTGTCATGGTTAGTGCGCTTTGCATCTTCGTGAGCTTCATAGTCGGATAGGATCTTATGTACTGCTGCTGGTAGCTCTTGCCCATAGCCAAAGACTTTAAACTTTTCAACTAAGAAACAGGTTAAGATGCCAGCAAAAAAGACAGGAACGGTCACTGGTGACATACGTATCGCAAACTCGGAAAATTGCCAATTTGCTTGAGCAGCAATGATTAAGTTTTGTGGCTCACCGACCATAGTACAAACACCACCAAGGGCAGTACCAATACCAGCATGCATCAATAAATTACGTAAGAATCCTCGAAATGCTTCTAACTCATCATCACACAACTGTTGCTGCCCGTCAGAGGTGTGGTCGTGATCGTCTGTGAAGGTTTTACCAGATGCAACTTTATGATAGATAGAGTAGAAACCAACTGCGACTGCGATGATGACAGCAATAACGGTTAATGCATCGAGAAAGGCGGATAGAAATGCCGATGCGATACAGAACATCATGGACACGGCTATTTTAGATTTCACTTTAGTGATCATCTTAGTGAAGCCGAATAGTAATAACTGCTTCATAAAGTAGATACCCGCCACCATGAAGACCAGTAAGAGTAGGACTTCTAAGTTAGCTTCGATCTCATGAAAAACTTGGCTGGGGGATGTCATGCCTATCGCAACGGCTTGGATGGCAAGTAATCCACCAGGCTGAAGTGGGTAGCATTTTAATGCCATGGCTAAGGTGAAGATAAATTCAACGACCAATAACCATCCGGCTATAAACGGATTGATATAAAACACAATCGGATTAATTATTAAAAATGATAAAATTGCGATTTTGAACCACTTAGGTGAGTTACCCAAGAAGTTATCAATAAACGCCTGACTCATCGTCACAGGCATGGCACCCTCTCAAAATTGATAGATATTATGATTAGTAGTGTTAGACCACCATCTTTTGAAGCGCCCAAGTCTAGCGTAAAGAGGCTAGTGTTTAATAGCCTATCGACATTGAAAGCTTAAAAAAATCTTAAATTGTCGACTCAATCAGCAAAAAAAGCTCAAATGAACGAATAAAGTCTGCTTTTGCAGTGTTTTGTGACTTTAAGCTTTGATCTTTCCCTGTTTTGATCTACAAAGGTTTCCATTTATCCTCTCTCTGGTATGATCAGTGGATATATCATGTGAATTGAATTTGGAAAACTACCCTGATGACAATTGTCCAAAAAGCTCCGCCTGTGGCAAAGAACAGAGATATTATAGAAGCCAAGGGGCCTGCGAGTTTTGCTGAGAAATATATTGTCCGTTCTATTTGGGAGGATAAGTTTCCACCTGGTTCAATATTACCTGCTGAGAGAGAGCTATCAGAACTGATTGGCGTGACGCGCACAACATTGCGGGAAGTGCTTCAGCGGTTAGCCAGAGATGGCTGGTTGACGATTCAACATGGTAAGCCAACCCGAGTGAATGATATTTGGGAAAGTTCAGGTTTAAACGTATTAGAAACCATCGCGGATCTTAATCCGGCTGGTGAGCCAGTATTACTTGAGCAGCTATTGTCGGCTCGAACTAATATTAGTGCGATATATTTTAAAGGGGCTGTACGTCATAACCCAGATAAAGTGTTAGAAGCATTAAAAGAGATATCTTTGCTAAATAACGATCCTAAGGCTTATGTTCAGTTTGATTATCAACTGCACCACACCTTAGCCTATAACTCAGGCAATCCTCTTTATGTGTTAATCCTCAATGGGTTTAAAGGTCTTTATAGTCGAGTGGGTGAAGATTACTTTGGTATCGACAAAGCCCGTGAGTTAGCCTTTGAGTTTTATGAAGCCTTGCAGCAACTTGCACAAGATAAAAATCATAACGCCATTCCAGCACTGATGCGCAGTTACGGCATAAACAGTGGCAAAGTGTGGCAGCGATTTAAAAATAGCCAACAAGCTGTCCCTGAGTAGGTCTGTTTCAGAATAGTGGGATAAGTTAACCCAAACAAAAAACCGCTGTTAAGCGGTTTTTTTGTGGGTGGGAATAATACTAAAACTGCGATTAATCAATATCGAAGTTGTAGTAAAGATCCAATGACTGCTCCACTGTACCTGACACGGTTTCGAGGTAGAGTTGGGATAAAAGGTAATACCTTACCGTTATTTCATAGCCAGGATTGAATACCCCAACCCCATATTTGACCATTAAGTCCTCCCCAATATACCCACTAATTGCGACACGGCCATCATCATTCGCATCAAGTTGAACATTTGAAAACCCAATGTCTTCGATGAGACTGGTGGCAGAGTTACCGATATTATTAATCGCTCCTCCTCCAAGCTGGTTACTTAAACTTAATGCTGCACCCAACATCAAGCTGCTATTTTCATCTGCATCATTACCACGAAATCCAGTGCCTTTAATGATGTAGGAGAGGATCTCTGCCTGCTCTTTTGCCGGTGATGAAAACAGGGTAACAATAGGTTTGTGTGGTGTGCCAGTTATCTTGACCCCTGCAATTACATCGCCATCTTTGATCTCTCTTACAGCTTCTATATTGAGGTTAGGAACAGCTAAAGGACCAATAAATTGAACTTCACCGGTCTTAATCTCTAGCGTTTGACCTAAAAACTTATAGGTCCCATTTACGACTCGAATATCGCCGTACAAGAGTGGCGGATTGAGGGCCTCTTTCATCAAGTCCAGTGTTCCGGTCAATCGACCTCTCAACCCCATGCCGTTGATTCTGAGTTTGTCAGCGACATTGATTTTTATATTGGTGGTAAAGGCTAGTGGTATCCGCTCTTTCTCACCTGAGGAGATACTGTCTTCAAATACCACATCCGAAGACACGGCAACACCACCTGCGGGCAACTGAACTATCTTGATGTCACCAGATGGGATATCAAGTAGGCCTTGAATATCAAGGCTGTCTTTTTTAAATCGTATCTTGAGATCGGGTGAGACATCAATCAATGCAAGCGGCGGTTGAATAATGGCCAGATCTTTACCCGCAAATGTCAGGTCTCCGGTAAATGCTGTACCGCCCCAATCGAGTACACCATTAAGATTAGCCTTGCCTTTGCCCATGAGCCAATGGCCGTCGACATTAGCTTGTTGGCCTGAAAGCGTAATGGAAAGGTCAATATCCTCAAGCAATGTTGGGTTTGCTGTGACCAGCAGCTCACCCTGTTTTAATGAAATGCCGCCAGAAATGTCTGGTTTGCTTAATGTTCCTGCAATGGTTAACTCACTGGATACTTTACCTGCGAGGCGTTCCAGTTGTGGCATAAACTCAGCAAGGGCCGCTAAGTTTATTTGGTGCAGTTTAGTGTAGCCTGAGATGGTTCTGTCAGGAGTGACATTAATATCTAACTTGCCTTCCCAACTGGCGATGTCATGAGAGTCAAAGGTAACCTGAGTTGTTAGCATCTTCTCATCTAGTCGTGCTTGAAGATTAAGCAGTTTGTAGCCGATATCTAAGCTTCGACTATTGTTATTGAGACTGATATGACCCGGTTCGAAGTTCAGCTCTAAAAATCCAGTCGGCTTACTGCCTGGTTGCCATTCAAGTTGAGTGTTTAATGTTGCAGGGGCTTGCCAGGATAAACTTTCTGGCAAAAGAGGTGTTAATAGCGAACCAATGTCACCCTTAAAATTGACGACCATATCGCCTTTACTACCAAGCTCTGCGGCATCATCGAGGCATAATTTTCCATCTTTATGCTGCCAACAGAAGGTATCAATCACGCCAGATTTTTTCTTATTGTCCCAAGTTATGTCAAAAGGGGATTGAAGCACCCATGGGCCAATAACGGAGTTCAGATCAAGGGCCTGAATTTTAGCTGCTAATTTTTCAGTATCAGGATCGAAAGTTGAGAACACCTCTGTATTGAGTTGCAGATCCCCCTTTGTGTGTAAGCTAAGTGTTTGTTCTTTTTCATCACCTTTTGAGTCGAACGTAATCGAGTCGAGCTCAATATCATCCCAACTTAAATAGCCAGATTTGAGTGAAAGCGCAAACTGATGAGCATTTAATGGCTGATAGGCGCCCTTTATCGTGATTTTATCCAGTTCTGCTTGCTCAAACATCAGATCGAGTGCATTGGCTGTGAACCCTATTTCTGGCTGTTTATTTTTCCCCGAAACGTTAATTTTTGCCTTAATGCTCCCAGATGTACCCGGGTGCCAAAGGTTTAAATTTGGCACATCCAATAGCACATTCACTGCCCAAGTATCCTTCACCGTACCAGAGATGGTTAAAACCGATTGCAGTGCACTGAGTGCTAAGCTGTCAGCGCTGAGGTTTAGACTATCATTGACTGAAATGTCACCTAGCAGCTTGAATGGGTAGCCTTGGATCTCACCGGTTAGATCTGATTTTGACATTCCCACTTGCCACTTGTTATCGCCAAATGTTCCTTGGGTATGAAATTGGCCTGTGATGAGGCTTGCGGGCAGCGGGTTGTCTAATTTAAGTTTGAGTTGCTCCATCTTAAATTGAGAGAGGCTAACATCTGCATTCCATGTGATCTGATTGCCATAATTGGCGTTACCAGAGACGATGAACTCACCAATGTCGCCTTTTGCATTGAGGTGTTTTAGTGTTATCTCATGGCCTGAATGTTGAAATTCAGTGTCGATAGCCAATTCCGGTTGATAAGGTGTATTGAACCGTCCAGATAAGACAACTGACTGATGACTCAGATCGCCATGGCTGGTTAATTCAACAGATTCGCCAGTATATAAGGGGGTGTTTAAAGGCCAAGTTAACCGTTTGCTCTTGAGTTTAAGGTGATAAGGTAAACTTGGTGAAGCCAAAACGATATCACCGTCCAGTGAGAATCGAACATGACCAGAGCCCGTAGCGGTAATGGCTAACTTTTTAAAACCGCCTTTAGCCTTTAAATCAACTTCTTGTGGATTCAGTTCTGGGAGTTCATTAATATGCTTTGCGTCAACCGCAGCCGTGATGTTCATCGGGTAATCGTCTTTGAGCGAAATTTCGCCATTGAGGTCAAGGTCACCGTAAGTGTGTTCAACGGCTAGACGATCCACATGCACAAGGAAACTGTGATAACTGGCTTTGAGGTTTATCTGTTTAAATTTGTCTTCTCGCTTACCCAATTTGAGTCGGCTGTCGCTTAATTTGGCATCGGAAACAAACACCGGGATAGGCATAAACACTTCAGGAAGATGAGCCATAGCCCATTCACTGTCTGCGTGCTGAGTGACAGGTGCATTTTTATCATCTGAACTGACAGGAATAGAAACGAGTAACCCCTGGCTATTGAGGTAGCTGACTCTAATTCCCGTTTGCTGCCATTGCGCCTGAGTTTGCAAAAGTTGGGTATTAAAGTGCATGTCATCGACTCTGACTTGTACATCGGCAAGGTCGGCCTTTTGCAGATCAATGCCAAAGGGAAGTTGAATCTCTTCATATGCACTTTCTTTTGTGTCAGTGGTTAATGCGGGTGAGGGTGCCTCACTGGCCTGCTCATCCGTTAACTTATCCGTGTCTATCTCGACCAAGATGTTAGAAGCGATGAGCTCCTCAACACAAAGTTGCTTTTTCAATAGACACATGGGCAACCACTGAAGTTTTAGTGCTTTGATATCAACACTGATCCCGTCCATTTCCCAGCGGGCATCTTTCACCTCGAGTTGACTGTTTATTGTTCCTGATACATAAGTGATACTGAGATCGGGGACAAAAGTGTCGGCCAGAAATACCGTGATTCGGCTACCAAAATCGGTGCCAATTAAGATGGCGATGATGATCAGTAAACTAAGCGGGATATAGAACAGCAACCGAGACAGAGTTTTAAAATAACGTAAACAAGTCGTTAGAAAACTCGCTTTGGGTGTATCAGTTGTGCAGTTTTGCTGTTTAGTATCTTGCTCGCTATGGGACTCTTGATTCATAGGCTGGCTCATAATTCAGACCCCATGGTCAAGTGGATGCGCCAAGGGCGATCAACGGTGTCAGTCTCTTTTAATCCAACACCTAGATCCAACTTTATTGGCCCAATGGGTGAGATCCAGTGAATTCCAGGGCCAACAGAGACGATAGGTTCAATTTGGTTAACATCAAAGGCGTTACCAGCATCAACAAAAGCGGCGACTCGCCAAGTAGGGGTTAAGTAATACTGATACTCGAGACTCCCCACCATCAAATATCGGCCACCCACGACTTGTCGGGTTAACTCACCGCTAGCGCTGGTATAGTCCAAATAGGGACCCAGCTCTTGGTAACTATAGCCTCGAATACTCTGATCACCGCCTGCAAAGTAACGCAATGAAGGCGGAATAAATGCTAAGTCCTCTTCAGTTGCTAAGTTAATGCCTAAATCAAGGCGGGTGACAATGCGATGTTTTTCAAAAAAGGTATCTATCCATTTGTATTTGGTTTGAATGCGAGTCAGGCGAACTGAAGACCCTAAAGAGGGGTTGGCGTATTCCACGCTGTAGTGTTGAAAATATCCCGATTTAGGATCTAAGCTGTTATCACTTCGAACCGTTTTGGACATGCTGGCACCAAACAGGACGAAAGTGGGGTCGTAATCTATTTCTGATTGTGTGTAATGTTCACGAATGCCCTCGAGCGAGTAGCTGAGTAGCCAATTATTATCTAATTTTTGCTGCCGAATGACCCCGACTAGGAACTTGTTTGCTTCTAATTCACCTGTATTTTTAAATTTCTTATCATTAGGATCATAAACCTGAGTGACGCCATATTTATCTCTTAAAATCCCCAGACGGATCTTCAGTTGGTCATCAAGCGGGTGGGTTAACGGTATCGTATAAGTGGTCAAAAATTTAGGTTTGTCAGGTGCCCACTCTAAGCTGGTTTCTTGTGATTGTCCAAAACGGTTGATCTGTGGTGTCCGCCAGGTGAGCCTGACTCTCGGTTCAAGGGTTTTTTCCGTGGTATTTCCGATGTCGGCACCTAAGCCTAACTCAATAGAGTGACTAGGTTTGGGGCTGACCTCGACTTTAATTGGCACATAGAAATCGACAGACTTGTCGACTAAAGGCAGTACTTTAATATTTGAAAAATAGCCCGTGTCTAATAGCTCCCGATTCAATGAGGCAATATTTGCTGTACTGTATGGACTGTCAATCTTGAACGGGATCAAAGATTGCATTAAATCACTATTCAATGTTTGTCCTTCGAAACTGACATCACCAATAAGGTAACGCTGGCCTGAATCGTAATTTAAGGTGATCCGCGCGGTGTTCATGTCGCGATTAACGGTGATCACCGACTTGATATATTTGCCATCAAAATAGCCTCGAGCTAAGGCGAGTGTGACAAGCTGGGATTTTATCTGCTCATAAATACCATCATTAAGAATATCACCGGGCCTGATGGTGAGACTATTCAGCCAGTCAAGAACAACGGGGTCGTGAAGAATTTCTCCATCTAGATTGATATCTACCCATTCAATGATGGTTGGGGGCCCAGGTTTGATGGTGAGCTTTAGCGTCCACGTACCTTCTTCAGGGGATAAAACTTCTCGTTCAACCTGACCATGGTAATAGCCAAGCGAATGTAGCGCAGCTGAGATGTTATCTTCTGCGTTGAAGATATAGGCTCTGCGCTGAACTTTGGAGCTGGGGAGCTGGCCTAAATGTGCCCGAATGTTTCTGTCTAACTCTCCGGAAACACCCTGAATATTTAATGTTAACCAGTCATCGGCATGTGCGGAAAAGGAGCACAGTAAACTGACGATGAAGCTAAGGCTAATAGACCATAAACCTAATGTACGTATATGCAAAAAGAGCGGCTCATGTTAGTTCAGATGAATACTGTGACCATTGTCGCTAGATTATCGAATACAGGCAAGTTGATGATTGTAATTAAATCCATAAATGGTTACAAAGAGTGCAAATAAAAATAATGGATGTACAAATGATAAATAAAACAAGAATAACAGGCCTACTTTTCGCTATTTTAACGTCATATTCCTCTCACCTATGGGCGAATGATGAGAAACCCTTTTCTATCGCTATTCATGGCGGGGCAGGAACCATCTCAAAAGCAAACCTGAGTGACGAGCAAGAGCAAGCGTATAGAGATAAATTGTCACAGGCGATTAATGCAGGATATAAAGTGCTAGAAAAAGGCGGTGATAGTCTTGTCGCCATCCAAGCAGCCATTAATGTCATGGAAAACAGTCCACTGTTTAATGCTGGGGTCGGCGCTGTGTATACTTTTGACGGTCAACATGAAATGGATGCCTCTATTATGGATGGTCAAACCATGAATGCGGGTGCGGTTGCAGGGGTAAAACACATTAAAAACCCAATCAATTTGGCTGAAGCGGTGATGACTAAGTCACCCCATGTCATGTTGTCTGGCGCAGGTGCTGAGGAGTTTGCACTCACACAGGGCTTTCAACTGGTTCCCGTGACGCATTTTGATACCGAGAAACGTTATGAGCAGCTTATTGATGCTAAAAAGAAGATAAAAACCGCTGAAGCTGCAAAAGACTACCAAGCAGCAAATCATATGATGGGACGTGACTATTTAGATCTTGACTATAAATTTGGCACTGTAGGCGCGGTAGCGTTAGATCAAAATGGCAATTTAGCTGCAGGAACCTCAACTGGCGGAATGACGGCAAAGCGTTTTGGTCGTATAGGTGATTCGCCAGTTATCGGTGCAGGTACTTATGCCGAAAATGGCGTGTGTGCAGTATCGGCAACGGGCCATGGAGAGTATTTTATTCGCTACCATGTGGCTGGTGATATCTGCGCCAAAGTGAAATATCAGCAGAAATCGATCATCCAAGCGGCTGATGAAGTGATTAATCAACGTTTGATCACAGCTGGTGGGACAGGCGGCGTGATAGCAATCGATCAACGAGGCAATATCGCAACCCCTTTCAATACCGAAGGCATGTACCGCGCGACTCGAAAGAGTGGAGAAGAAGCGCAAGTGATGATTTGGCGCGATAAATAATTGGTTATAAAGTAAATAAAGTCTTAGCCCGCAAAGGAAACCCCATCGTGGGCTAGGTTAATCATGTCGCTAATATTCTTTTCTCCCCTCGTTAAAATGATTAACAAACTGAGTATCTCTTGTTAATAGCCAATTTAGATTAAGACTATCGGTTGTTTTGTGTTCAGATATTGAATAGGTTAGGTAGACTGGGTTTACTATTTTTGTTGGAGAATATTATGGATTCTATAAAAATCATTAATCACATGGATCGCCATCCCGTATTATTGAATGCTGATATGACCATGGCTTCAGCGGTAGATGCCCTATTAAGTAAGAAGAAACTTGGGGCGCCTGTAGTGGACGATAAAGGACACTTAGTTGGATTTCTGTCTCAGCAAGACTGCATGTCAGTGATGCTTAAGAGCAGTTATCATTGCGATTTAGTGGCTACAGTCAGTGACTGTATGCGAACCGATGTGCTTTGGGTTGCACCTGAAGACAGTATTTTAAAACTGGCTGAACAGATGTTAGGTCCCAAACCTAAAGTCTATCCTGTGGTTGAAGAAGGTAGGGTTATTGGCACCATTAACCGTACTGATGTACTGAACGCGATTAATATCTACATGCAGCAGTGCTACTTATCGCCGGTATAAACCGTGGGGTGCGTCTCATGATAGGGTAGAGTGAAACCGCTTTCTGGATTGTCTATTTAGGATTTGAGTTCACTTTACTTTTCATTCCCTTGGACTATGCTTTTCTTCTATGAAACAAAGAGAAGTGATACGTCTAAATGAAGCCCTTATCGAACACGCCAATGCTCAAATAGTGCGTGGCTTTAGACGGTTTGCGCAATTCTCATGTATTTTCCTATTTTTTATTGCTGCCATCAGTTTACTCAAGGTCTATTCCAATTCTGGTAGAGAATATCTAGTCGTTGTTTTTGGTATTAGCAGTGTTGTTTTTGTTACCTCCTATTTGCGTATTACACTCAAGACCCTTCATCATGACGATTTAAAGCGAGCTTACATTAACCTCTTTTTAATCTTGTTTGCTTGGTTATTGGTTATGCTCAGCTTAATCATCATCGAAGATAGTTTTTGGCCTTATGTGGACTTCATTGCTTATACGCTATTGATTGTAATGCTGACCTGTTTTTATCCTAATAGTCGTTTTTTCTACAGTGCTTTACTGTTTTTGACTCTATCGATGGTCACCATGCACCTCTATATCAGTCGTGGAGACAGTATGATGTTTGTTGTCGCCTATCTGATTATTGGTTTTGTATTGAACCGATGTCGTGAGCGTTTTGCTAAATATTACTATGACGGACTTGCAAGCCAGCATGAAAACTCTCTGTTGCTCTCTAAGTTAGACAACCTTGCCATGAGAGATGGGTTAACAGGGGTGAGTAACCGAAAGCATCTCGATGATAGGTTAAACATTGAGATTAAGCGTGCCAATCGTTGTGGTAAACCATTAAGTGTCATCTTATTAGATGTGGATTATTTTAAACGTTATAACCAGAGCGTAGGCCATCAAGCGGGGGATCTGTGCCTGATTGATATCGCTAATGTATTGCAGACATGTATTCAGAGACCCGATGATATGCTTGCCAGATATGGGGGAGAGGAGTTTGCGATATTACTGCCTGACACAGGCCTCGAATCTGCGGTAAGAATTACCAAGAAGGTTCAAGACAGTTTGAAAGCAGCAAAAATGCTTCACCCTGATTCACCTATAGGCGGTTGGGCGACTGTTTCTGCAGGGATCGCAACCTGGGAAGGGCAGAACATTCGAATGCTTGTTAAGCAAGTTGAAAATGCCTTATCTGATGCAAAGTTGGCTGGCCGTAACTGTTACGTTGTCTCATCATCATGACTTTTCCTCATTAGAATAGATACGCAGAAGTAATTACCCATACCAATAATGCCAGTTCCTTGCTAGGATCCCTTTTTTGATCCTAGAAATGGAATCTGGTCTTGAGTTCGCAACAACATCCTCTATCAAATGCTTATCTTACTCACTGCTACCAAGCAGATGCATCAAGAATTAAGCGTCGTTTGTACAGGCTTAATAAAGAAGCCGATTCCGATAAGAAACGCGCAAACCTTGAAAAGCTTGAACTGCAAGCTATCGAAGCTTTTGAGAAGGTAGAGAAGCGCCGTCAAGGCCGTCCTGAGATCACTTATCCTGAAAGTTTGCCTATTTCGCAAAAACGCGAAGAGATAGCCAGGGCGATTGCCGGTAATCAGGTGGTCATTATTGCTGGTGAAACCGGCTCAGGTAAAACCACTCAGCTACCTAAAATCTGCCTCGAACTGGGATTGGGTTGTCGTGGACTTATTGGTCATACTCAACCAAGACGACTCGCTGCGAGAAGCGTAGCCAGTCGTGTTGCCGAAGAGCTCAATAGCCCACTTGGTGAAGTGGTTGGTTTTAAGGTGAGATTTGCCGATGCGATAAACCACAACTCCTACATAAAGTTGATGACTGACGGTATTTTGTTGGCCGAGTTGACCAATGATAAGTTTCTTGATCAATATGACACCATTATTATCGATGAGGCGCACGAGCGCAGCCTGAATATCGATTTTATCTTGGGTTATCTGAAAAACGTATTGATAAAACGTCCAGATCTTAAAGTCATCATTACCTCTGCAACCATTGATCTGGACAAGTTCTCTCGTCATTTCAATGATGCACCAGTGATTGAGGTCTCGGGGCGAACATACCCCGTCGAGACTCGCTTTAGACCTTTAGTGCGCGACAGTGAAGAAGATTACGATCTTACCGAAGGCATTTTTGCTGCTGTTGATGAGTTGGTCAACGAAGGCCCTGGTGACATTCTTATTTTCATGAACGGTGAGCGAGAAATTCGCGATGTCGCCGACCAGCTTAACCGTCGTCAGTATCGTGATACTGAAATCTTGCCGCTTTATGCACGTCTCTCCTATGGCGAGCAATCGAAAGTCTTCAAGAGTCACATTGGTCGTCGTATTGTCTTAGCAACCAACGTGGCTGAAACGTCGTTAACAGTTCCCGGTATACGCTATGTTATCGATCCCGGAACCGCCAGAATCAGTCGCTATAGTTACCGCACTAAAGTGCAGCGTCTGCCTATCGAACCTATCTCACAAGCCAGTGCTAATCAAAGGCAAGGTCGATGTGGTCGTGTTGCGCCGGGCATATGTATTCGTCTATACGCTGAAGATGACTTTATGGGTCGTCCAGAGTTTACCGATCCTGAAATTCTACGCACCAACTTAGCCTCTGTTATTTTAAAGATGCTGGCGATTGGTCTGGGCGATATCGAAGCATTTCCTTTTATTCAGCCGCCAGATCAGCGCTACATCCAAGATGGTTTCTTGTTGCTTGAGGAACTTGAATCGGTCACCAAGAGCAAGGGACGGTTAACCTTAACACCTCTGGGCCGTCAATTGGCGCATATTCCAGTTGATCCACGTTTAGCCCGTATGGTGATCCAAGCCAATCAAAATGGCTGTTTACATGAGGCTTTAGTGATCACATCGGCATTGTCGATTCAAGATCCCCGTGAACGCCCCATGGATAAAAAGCAGGCCAGTGATGAGGTTCACAAGAAACACAGCGATAAAGACTCTGATTTTGTCTCGTTTGTGAATCTGTGGGATCACATCAAGTCTTTGCAAAAAGAACACTCTGCTAGCCAGTTTAGAAAACAGTGTAAAAAGGAGTTTCTGGCATACCTGAGGGTGCGTGAGTGGCAAGATTTATACACTCAGTTAAAACAAGCGGTACACGAGCTTAAGTGGCGTCTTAATAGTGAGCCTGCCGATTATGAGTTGCTGCATAAATCTTTACTCACCGGGTTATTGAGCCATGTGGGCTTTAAAGATAAAGACAATGAATATTTAGGTGCTCGTAACCGTAAGTTCTTTGTTTTTCCGGGTTCACCGCTGGCCAAAAAAGGGCCAAAGTGGATCATGGCAGCGGAGTTAACCGAAACATCTCGTTTGTTTGCTCGTTGTTGCGCCAAAATTCAACCAGAATGGATTGAACCGCTAGCGGAACACTTGATTAAGAAAAACTATCTTGAGCCCCATTTTGAGGCCAAGCAGGGCAGTGTGGTCGCGTTAGAGAATCAGTTGCTATATGGGCTGATGATAGTGAATCGACGTAAAACCCAGTACGGTCCAATTAACCCGGTGGAAGCGCGGGAGATCTTTATTCGCAGCGCACTAGCCGACGGTGAACTTAGAACCAATGAGTCATTCTTCCTTAAGAACCGAGCCTTATTGGAAGAGGTTGAAGCGCTAGAGCATAAGTCACGTCGCCGAGATATTCTAGTCGACGAACAAGCGTTAGTGGACTTTTATGAGCCCAAGATCCCACAAGGTATCTACAATGCTCCTAAGTTCTTTAGCTGGTGGAAAATAGAGCGCAAGCAGAATCCAGATCTGCTGGATTTTGAACGTGAGCAACTGATGCAAAGAGGTGACTCCCATATCTCGGCATTGGATTTTCCCGATTTTTGGCATCAGGGTAATCTTAAGCTGCCAGTGAGTTATCACTTCGAACCTGCTGCTGAAGACGATGGTGTCGCAATTCATATACCTGTTGCCTTGCTGAACCAGATCGATGATGTGGATTTTGATTGGCAAGTGCCCGGTCTTAGAGAAGAAAAGTGCATCGCATTAATCCGCTCATTACCTAAAAACATTCGTCGTAATTTTGTGCCTGCACCTGATTATGCAAAAGCTTGTTTACAGGCGATGAAGCCGTTTGAGATGAGTTTAATTGATGCCATGTGCAAGCAGTTACTGCGCATGAGTGGTACCCGTGTGAGTCCTGATGATTTTGATACGTCTCAGTTAACAAAACACCTGTTAATGAATTTTAAGGTGGAAGGCGATAAAGGCAAATTTGTTGCCCAAGGTCGCGACATTGAGCAGCTAAAAGCAAGCTTACAGGGGCAGGTTTCACAGGCGATTCGACAAGTAGCTGATTCAGGTATTGAGAAATCTGAGCTGTTAACTTGGTCGTTCGGCAATCTGCCTGTTCAGTTCCAACAGAAGAAAGGCAGCTTTGAAGTGAAGGCGTTCCCCGCCTTGGTTGATGACAAATCCAGTGTTTCGATCAAATTATTTGATGATGAGAATGAAGCTATTCGTTCTCATAAATCGGGTTTACAGCGACTGCTGTTGATCAATATTCCTTCTCCAGTTAAGCACCTGCAAAAAACATTGCCGAATAAGGCAAAGTTGGCCATGTATTTCAATCCATTTGGTCAAGTGCAGATCTTAATTGACGATATTCTTGCCGCTGCAGTGCAGCAACTGCTTGACGAAAAAGAGCTCGATGTGCGCAGTGAAGCTGATTTTGAATTAGCGAAAGACTGGGTTAGACAAGAGTTGAATCCAACGGCTGCTGCACTTGCACTTAAGGTTGAAGAGATCTTAACCTTGTATCAGAAGATCAAGAAGAGACTTAAAGGCAAGATCAGCTTAGATATCGCTTTTGCCATGAGCGATATTCAAACTCAGCTGGATCAACTGGTGTATAAGGGGTTTGTCGAAGGTTGTGGTTGGCGAAGATTGCCTGATATGGCGCGTTATCTTAAAGCGATAGATAATCGTCTTGATAAGCTGCCGATTGATCCTAATCGAGACCGTTTACACATGCATAGTATCAACAATGTGCAAAAGGAGTTGGCTGCACAACTGGCTAAAGTTCCTCGCTCAGCTGCCATTCCAGAGGCATTGCTCGATGCAAGATGGATGATAGAGGAGTATCGGGTTTCCTGTTTTGCACAGGTGTTAGGTACCGCATATCCGATATCTGAAAAGCGAGTGCTAAACCGCATAAAAGAGAGTTAACTTTCGTCCAGCTTCTATTCATTATCCCGAAAGCGCAGATGCTTATCTCTGCGCTTTTTTATGTCCATCTCAATTATACAAACTCTATTCTTAACTCCCCTAAGATTAAAACACTCTGACTGCTTGTTTTTTATACCTCCTAACTAAAGTTGCACTAACCATTTAGCTGTATATTCACAATTCGATAACATTAACTCCCGTAGGTTAGCTGGTACTTAAGTGCTGTAAACTTGTTCTAGATCATAATATTTGTTTGCGCGATTGATTTTTAAGCTAATATAGATTGTTGTATTTGTTGATCTATGCGATGTTTTGTATCGATATAGTGACGTAGATCAAGCTACGTATGTAATACCAAGTTAGAGGTATACAGCTTGAACTGTTACACGCGTTACTATGTTAATAGAGTTAACAAATTGAGAGTCAGCAAGATGTTAACCGTCAAATAATGAGTCGAATCTTAATGGCTCACCATGTGATGGGCTTTCGCCCCACGTTGGAGGACTTATGAGTTCCATTTCAGTATTTTTCCCCCAGATAGATAAGGAACGCCTACATGTCGCTAACTGAGGCGCATATCTCAAGCCTACTTGTTCAGGTTAGCCCTGAACATTTAGATGAAACTAAAAAAAGAATTGAAGCGTTTGATGAAGCCGAAATTTATGGCGTTAGTGAACTCGGAAAAATGGTTGTAGTGCTAGAGACTGAAACAGAAGGCTTTATTACCGATGTTATTGAAAAAATAACTAATATGCCAGGCGTACTTGGTGCCACTATGGTTTATCACCAAATGGACAGTGGAACCGATTGCGATACCAATAAAAATAACCTAGCCCCTGATGATGGCTATAGTGTTAGCGAGGAACAAGTATGAAAATGTCTAGACGTGATTTTATCAAAGCCAATGCTGCGGCATCTGCTGCGGCACTTGCAGGGATCACTCTTCCAGCGACTGCAACGAATTTAATTGCATCGAGTGAAGAATCAAAAATTCATTGGGATAAAGCGCCTTGTCGTTTCTGTGGTACAGGTTGCTCGGTACTTGTTGGAACTCAAGATGGTAAAGTTGTTGCGACTCAAGGCGACCCTGAAGCGCCTGTCAACAAAGGACTTAACTGTATTAAGGGTTACTTTCTTTCAAAAATCATGTACGGCAACGATCGCTTAACTAAACCTCTGTTACGTCAAACTAATGGAAAGTTTGATAAAAATGGTGACTTTGCACCAGTAAGCTGGGATCAAGCCTTCGATATCATGGCCGATAAGTGGAAAGCGGCTTTAAAAGAGAAAGGGCCTACCAGTGTGGGCATGTTTGGCTCTGGTCAGTGGACCGTAATGGAAGGCTATGCTGCATCTAAGATGATGAAAGCAGGTTTTCGCTCTAACAACATAGATCCTAATGCCCGTCACTGTATGGCTTCAGCCGTTGGTGGCTTTATGCGTAGCTTTGGTATCGATGAGCCAATGGGTTGTTATGATGATTTCGAAGAAGCCGATGCCTTTGTGTTATGGGGCTCGAATATGGCAGAGATGCACCCCATTTTATGGAGCCGCATCACCGACCGTCGCTTAAGTCATCCCCATGTGAAAGTGAACGTATTATCAACCTATTACCATCGCTCGTTTGAGTTAGCAGATAAAGGTTATATCTTTAAGCCACAAACCGATCTTGCAATAGCTAACTTTATTGCAAACTACATCATTGAAAACGATGCGGTAAATTGGGATTTCGTCACTAAGCACACTCATTTTAAGCAAGCCACTGTTGATATTGGTTATGGTTTAAGAGATGAACATCCGTTGCAGAAAGCGGCAGCCAATCCTAACGTTGGTAAAGTGCAGGCTATTGATTTTGAACAGTACAAAAAATCAGTTGCGCCATACACTGCAGCAAAAACTGCCGAGATGACAGGCATGAGTGAAGATGAACTCGTGACCTTAGCTAAGCAGTTTGCCGACCCTAAGATTAAGGTGATGTCACTGTGGACCATGGGAATGAACCAGCACACACGTGGTGTATGGATGAACTCATTGGTTTATAACATTCACTTACTTGTAGGTAAGATATCTACACCGGGTAATGGACCATTTTCACTGACAGGCCAGCCATCAGCGTGTGGTACTGCACGTGAAGTGGGGACGTTCTCGCACCGTTTACCAGCAGATATGGTTGTTGCTAATCCTAAGCACCGTAAACTGGCAGAGCAGTTATGGAAAATCCCTGAAGGCACGATTCCACCAAAGCCTGGATTCCACGCTGTATTGCAAGATCGTAAGTTGAACGATGGTGTGCTGAATGCTTATTGGACCATGTGTAATAATAACATGCAGGCAGGTCCAAATATTAACGGCGAGCGTTTACCTGGCTACCGTAACCCGAAAAACTTTATTGTCTGTTCAGACCCATATCCAACGGCTACAGCCCAAGCTGCTGACCTTATCTTACCAACAGCGATGTGGGTAGAAAAAGAGGGAGCTTATGGCAACGCCGAACGCCGTACTCAGGTTTGGTACCAGCAAGTGAAAGCGCCTGGTGAGGCTAAATCTGATCTATGGCAGATTATGGAATTTGCAAAACGCTTCAAAATTGAAGAAGTGTGGACCGAAGAGCTGATCGCTAAGATGCCTGAAGTACGTGGTAAGAATATGTATGAAGTGCTATTTGAAAATGGCCAAGTGAACCAGTTCCCATTATCAGAAGCGCAAGCCCTCAATGATGATGCACAAGATCAAGGTTACTATGTTCAAAAAGGTCTATTTGAAGAGTACGCAAGCTTTGGACGTGGACATGGCCATGATTTAGCGCCATACGAACGCTACCATAAAGAGCGCGGTTTACGCTGGCCTGTTGTCGATGGCAAAGAGACAAAATGGCGCTTTAAAGAGGGTTCAGATCCCTATGTTGGTAAAGGTAAAGGATTTGAATTCTATGGCAAGCCAGATGGCAAAGCATGGATAATCTCAGCACCTTACGAGGCGCCACCAGAATCTCCAGATGAAGAGTTTCCTCTATGGTTATGTACTGGTCGTGTACTTGAGCATTGGCATACGGGAACCATGACACGTCGTGTACCTGAGCTCTATAAGGCAGTCCCTGATGGGCTTTGTTACATGCACCCAGATGATGCTAAGTCCCATGGTGTGCGTCGTGGTGATGAAGTGTTAATGAGTAACAAGCGTGGTGATATTCGTGTTCGTGTAGAGACTCGAGGGCGTAACCGTCCACCAAAAGGTTTGGTGTTTGTGCCTTTCTTTGATGCACGTATCTTAATTAATAAACTTATTTTAGATGCAACCGATCCGTTATCGAAACAGACAGACTATAAAAAGTGTCCTGTTAAAATTACTAAAATAGCATAAGGCAGGGTTAGGATGAAAAAATCAATTTTATTGACGTTGAGCATTACCTTAACTCTGATCAGTGGCTTTGCTGTCAGTGAGGAACAACGTGGCATTGGTGGTGTTGAATCTCTACGCGGCAGTGCTGAGTTAGAAGCCACGAGAGCGGCAGATCCTATGAAGAAAGTGCCGCGTGATCAGGTGGATATTGAAAGCAGTTATGTCTTTCAGCCACCATTGATCCCGCATCACATCAGAAACTATGAAATATCATTAAATGCTAACAAATGCTTATCATGCCATGGCTGGAAAAATGCTAAGGAGATGGGAGCAACTAAAATCAGTGTGACTCACTTTACTAATCGAAACGATGAAGTACTGGCTGATGTTTCTCCTAGACGATACTTTTGCTTACAGTGCCACGTGACACAAGCAGATGCGAAACCGTTAGTAGGTAACTCCTTCGAGCGTGTTCAATCACTGCAAAAATAAATAGGCAGGTAGTAATATGAAATGGATTATTAACGCCTTAAAAGGTTTCTGGGGCATATTGAGGCGGCCGAGTAAAGCTGCTGTAGGTGTCGTTCTGTTTATGGGCTTTGCTGGTGGACTCATGTTCTGGGGGGCATTCAACACAGGTATGGAAGCGACCAACACTGAAGAGTTTTGTTCTGGATGTCACGCGCCGATAGTGGCTGAAATTCAAGAAACCATCCATTACGCCAACCGCTCTGGTGTTCGTGCTATCTGTTCTGATTGTCACGTACCTCACGCTTGGACGGATAAAATCGTGCGTAAGGTTCAGGCGTCTAAAGAGCTGTTTGCCTATTTTGTGACTCAGACGATTAACACACCTGAGAAGTTCAAAGAGCGACGTGCTCATTTAGCTGAAAGAGAGTGGGCAAGAATGAAAAGTAATGACTCTTTAGAGTGTCGTAATTGTCATAACTTTGAATTTATGGACTTTTCTGAGCAGAGCCCGCGCAGTGTCAGGCAACACTCTACAGCCCTTGCCAGTGGTGAAAAGACCTGTGTAGATTGTCATAAAGGTATTGCACATAGATTACCTGATATGCACAAAGTTGAAGGTTGGAATTAAGGAGCCATTATGAGTACATTAGAAAATGTTATATGGCATGTCCTTGGCTACAGCGCCATGCCAGTTATTATCTTAGCGGGTTTTGCGGCGGTGGCTGCGGCCTCTATTTGGATTCTTTCCAAAACTTCAGATAAGTAAAGAGGCTTATTCTAGTCGGCCAAGAACAGGGCGACTTAAATCGATTGGTAAAACAAAAAAAGATGCAAGAAAACTTAAAAGCCTGACTTTAACATTAAAGTCAGGCTTTTTTATTCGTTGCGCATTAATGAGGAAACAACCATTCCATCATCCATTCGCTTTTAATTAGTTTGCCTGATGATGAGCGATGGTGCGGCTTGAGATAAGCTCTCTTAGCCAAGTATGACTGGGATCGAAATTAAAATGTTTATGCCAAAACAGCACATAGGCACCAGGGATCAAGTGAGTAGGCACAGGTAACGTGGTTAGTGCATAATTTTGGCTCATTTTTGAGGCATACTTTGCAGGGCAACAGAGCATTAATTCACTCTGCTCACACAGGTGCATGGCACTGGTAAAGTCCGTCATATTGACGGCGATGTCGCGGTTTAGGCGCTCAAGTTGCAATACATCATCGAGTAACCAATGCTCTATACCACCAAAGGTGACTTGTAGATGACGATATTTTAAAAATGTGTCTAAGTTCCAATGCTCCTGCAATAAGGGGTGCTTGTTACTGACTAAACAAACCGGGTGATCACGCAGCAGTTCTACACATTCAAGCTCATCAGGCACATTTTTCATATGGAGCAAGGAGCGATCATCCCATTCTCGACAGGCTATCCCAAGATCTATCTCGCAGCGCAGTAGCATATCCATGCTGTTCACATGCCAAGTTTGACTATCGAGTTTTATCTTAGGTGCCAGTTTAAGTAACTCTGGCATAAAATGAGGGTAAGTCAGTGAATATGCGGTTTCAACCATATGAATACGGAATTTTCTTTGGCTTAACTCGGGCTCAAAAACACTGGGCTGGGTGAGTTGAGACACTTGATTTAGCACCCGTTGCAATTCAGGTGCAAGCGCCAAAGCCTTAGGGGTTGGCCTTAATCCATGTGAGGTACGCTCAAACAGTTTGTCATCGAATGTTTCTCGTAATCGAGCTAACTGTTTGCTGACCGCAGATTGACTCAAATGCAAGCGAGCGGCGGCTGAGGTGACACTCTTCTCTTCGAGTAACACTTCCAAGACTGTGAGTAGGTTGAAGTCAAAGTCTTTCACAGTGTGAACCGCCTTAAGTTTATTGTTTAACTGGCATTTGGGATGAGCATCAGATCGTGTATTAACATGGCAAAAGCCAGACTATGTCTGGCTTTTTTTGTGTTTATTGCTGATTAAATCAGTTGTGATTTAATGTTTGAATACAAGTATTGGGTAAAATCATCGCCATGATTTTCAAGCATTTTTGGAAACATGGAGATAGGTGTTAAACCCGGGAATGTATTGATCTCATTCAGCAATATCTCATTTTCATCGGTTAGAAAGAAATCGATGCGTGAGAGATGACTCAATTTCATGCCTTTAAACACTTTGATGGCATAGGCTTGGATCTGTTGAGCAATCTCATCGCTAACATCGGCGATGACTTTTGTTTCCGCTTTACTGTCTGCAGCGTACTTCTCATCAAAACTGTAGAAGGTGTTGCTGGCACAGATAATCTCACCGGGTTTGGTTGCCACGACTTCACCATTTAACTCATAAGCAGCGACTTCAAGCTCTCGTGCCTTAATGGTTTTTTCGACAATAACATAGGGTGAGTAACTAAAAGCCTGCTCCAATGTTGTGGCCAGTTCATCGACACTATCTACGCGGTAACATCCAACTGATGATCCTTGTGAGGCAGCTTTAATAAAGATAGAGCCCCATTTCTCAAGAGCTTGCGTTGTTTCAGCAATAGCAGCTTCATTAAATTCATTAAGAAAGATATAAGGCGTGTTCGGAACGCCAAGCGCACTGAACCACATCTTAGCGGTGACTTTATTAAAGCAGTTGCTGCTGGACTCTGAATCACAGCCAAAGAAGGGCAACTTGATCAAATCAAAGTAAGATTGAATATCACCGGTTTCACCAGGAAAACCGTGAATACAAGGGATCACATAATCAACTGCCCATGAAGGTTGTGCTTCATCGGCAAAACGGATCTCTTTACGGTTTGTGAGTTCGCAACTTCTGCCATCTTGAGTCTGATAATGACCTTGGGCATCTAGCTCTACTCTCAGCAGGTTTATCTCTGGTACTTTAGCCAGTGATGTTTCCAGAAAATTTGCTGACATCAGTGAAATAGCATGTTCATCACCGCCACCACCACATAATAAGAGTAGGTTTATTTGGCTCATGTTCTCTTCTCTCCAGAGATAATATTCGATTGCTGGCTCACTATGGCGCAATCGCTATTTTTTGCAACCATTCTAACGTGATGTTAATCCAGTTTTGGTTTAAGTGGTGAATTTATCCTCATAAAATCATCGCTTTCACCTCGGTGAGTAATGGCTTTGTTTGTACTTTTTATCTTAAGGAACGCTGCCGTTGAGAATGCCTGTATAAACGGCTTAATTGTTCTAATAACCAAAATCTTGAGATCATTAAGCCACTGGCGCCAATCAAGCTCCAACGTACGTATTGCACCAGTGGGTGATCGGGGAAGTCGTGATCGGTATTTATCTCTGAAATCACTAACAAGATGATAATGGCTAGATACACTAAGGCTTTTTTTCTGTGACTTAAATAAATAAGCGGGCATATTCTTGTCGCCGCATAAGCTAATGACAGACCAACAATTGCTCCCATCACAACATCTTCAGGCCAATGTGCTCCAACCAATACTCTTGAGGTCCCGACAAAGACTGCGAGGAGTAGTAAGGTCCATCGCAACCATATTCGCTGCGTGCAAAAGTAAATTAATCCTGCGAAAAGAAAAATGGATGCTGTATGCCCAGAAGGAAAGCTGTGATGGTAGCGAGGTGCTCCTATCACACTCACCATATTATGAACCATCAAAGGTCTTGGTGCATCGAAGTGCTGTTTAAGCAATGGGACCAATATTAAGCTGAATAAAACTGCGAGCAAAACCCGACATGAAAGCTCAGGCCGCTTGGCGAGATAACATAAAATTACAGCACCTAAGGTGATCCCATTACCAAAATCAGTGATTAAAGCCAACGAGGTTTGGGGAAGGTGTAGACTTAACTCATTGATACCGAAGAAAAGAGTTTGATTGTTCACGGGGACCATAATCCATATCTGCACGACACAGAGTATAAAGAGTAGAGTGAAATAGTGGGAAAGTGAGCGCTTAGCCTCTATCTGTTTGGTTAGTTGAGCCAACATAGTTAATATTTCCAGCTATCGAATTGAGATAGCGCAAGGCTAGCAAGGGCCTTGTGCAATAAATGTAGTGATAGAAGTGGTGGATTATTTGGTATAACAGGCGGGTAATTTCAGCGCTTTGGTTGATCGTGAACCTCTGTTGATTAGATAGAGGTTCACTCACGTTGACGTGATTAAAATTTAATGGACTAAATCAAGCCCACATCTGTGATGATCTCAAGTAATGCGGGACCTTGGTGTTCCATCACTGTTTTCATCGCCTCCTCAAGCGTTGTATCATCAGTAACCCGTATGCCGAGCGCGCCGCAAGAATTGGCATATTCTGAGAAGTTAGGATTGACTAAATCGGTGGCCCAGACATCAAATTCTCCTGCTCTTTGCTCCTTTGAAATCTTCCCTAATTCACTGTTATTTAAAATAATTGCTTTGATAGGCATCTTATACTTTACCGCTGTTGTCAGCTCGGCTAAGTATTGACAGAAACCCCCATCGCCAGCAACGGCGACGATGGGTCTTTGATTACCAACAGCCGCCCATGCGCCCATCGCAGCAGGGAAGGCGAAACCGATGGAGCCTAAATAACCTGACATGAGAAATGTTTGCTGTTTACTTTCAAAATATCGCCCGAGTGAATAGGCGTTATTGCCCACATCAACACAGACAACGGCATTGTCTGGGGTTAATCTGGATAGGGCATCGAATACTGAGATTGAACTGATCCCTTTGCCTCTGGCTTCTGTTAGGCGTTTAGCCTTCTCAGCATCCCAAATATCACTGCGTTGTTTGATCTCTGATGTTCGGTCGAGTTTATTGTCAAAGTCTGACATTTGTGCCGCTAAAATTTTAACGGTAACCGAAATTTCGCCCCAGACCGCAGCATCAATTTTATGGAATTTACTTAACGCCATTGGATCGAAGTCTATCTGAATGGTTGGTTTTTTAGGTGTGATCCCACTGTGATTTGAAAATGATGCGCCGATGACCAGTAACAGATCGGCTTCATTCATAAACCAAGAAGCGATTGGGGTTCCACTGCGGCCCAATACACCACAGCCCAGTGAATGGTGATCGGAGATTTGACCTTTAGCTTTAAAGGTTGTCATCACTGGACAGTTTAACTTCTCGGCAAACTCGATGATCTCCTTCATATGAAATCTGGCGCCGTGGCCGACAATAATAGCGGGTTTGCTCGATTGATTGAGCATATTGAGGGCTTTTTCAACACTCTCCTGCGGTGGCGATATGGTAAAGCTGGTGATCCTTTCCTCATCGTTTTGGGCGCGCTCATTATTGGTTAACGGAAGTTCTTGCACCTCATCGGGAAAGGTGAGGTGCGCTACATCGCGCTTGATGATTGCGGTCTTGATGGCTAGGCTCATCAGTTCGCTGTGTTTGCTTCGATGTTCAACTCTGTGATTAAACTCTGCCACGGAGTCAAAGGCTTTCACTAAATCGACTTCTTGAAAGTTACCCGTTCCCACGACTTGGGTCGCTACTTGCCCTGTTAAGGCTAAGATGGGAGCACGGTCGACTTTAGCGTCCCAAAGTCCGGTGAACATATTCGTCGACCCTGGGCCTGCAATAGCAAAGCAGGCTGCAGGTTTCCCGGTTAACTTACCGTAGGCTGAGGCGGCAAATGAGGCAGCTCCTTCATGACGAATGCCAATAAACTTAAGGTTCCCTCGCTCCTCTTGACGCCTGAGTGCATCTGCCATGCCGAGATTCGAGTGGCCAACCATGCCAAATACACGGTACACTCCCCAGTTGACCATGGTTTCAACCATGACATCTGAGATGGTGGGCTGATGAGCTTGCTCCTCTTCAATGGCGACGAGAATACTGTCGCTTTCCACTTTTACTTCAAAGGTTTGAATACCGTCATTAAATCCACCTGGAGGAATGCCGGAGCAAGGATGAAACTCCCAGCCATGCCAAGGACAGCGCAGTAAACCTCTTTCAATCGAACCTTCACCTAATGGACCGCCTTGATGAGGACAACGATTATCTAAGGCTGAATATTTACCCTCAAAATGACTCAAACAGAGAACTTGGTGTCCTGCTGTCACTGACATGACTCGCCCCTCGAGGAGCTCATTTTTGTTCTCAAGAACCTGGTACCACACTGTGTTTTTAGTCATTTTGCTTCCCTTAGATGAGTTTTGTTCGATATGTTTTGTTGGGATTGGTTGCAAATGTTACGTGATGTTTTTTTAAGTGTTACTTCGTGAATTTATGGTTAAACGCAAATTGCTAGGGCAGGTTTTTATGCTTTACCAATACCAATTAACATGTTGTAAAAAGTGTAACTTGTCAATAATTCGGTTTTAAAAACTATTGGCTCTTTGTTTTTCGGTTTTAAGATGGGTGTTTTGATTTGCAGGTGGTTTTATTGACTGTGATGGTGTGCGATATTGAGTCTAGATGCCCAAATCACTTCAAGCAGTAGGGTTCTGCATCTTGATGTTCCTTGAGTACAACTTAGGAGAGTGACATGAATGATATACAGCATAGAGTAGGGATTAAATCTTCTGCAGATAACATTTATCAGCTGTTGACCACAGATAGTGGGCTCACTCAGTGGTGGACCAATGATGTGTCTGGCGCTGGCGAGATAAACGCGTTGATTAAATTTCGTTTTAATGGAGGAGGACCTGATTTTACTGTTGTGGAATTACTCCCCAATAAGCGAGTTGGTTGGCAACATTCAGGTAGTGTGCCTGAAGCTTGGATCGGAACAAGTATCGTATTTGAACTTGTCGATGATGGAGAGCAAATCTTTGTGAACTTCACTCATGCTAACTGGACTGAAGCCACAGACTTTATGGCTCATTGTAATACTAAATGGGCTGTGTTTTTATTGAGTCTTAAAGATGCTGCAGAAACAGGTAAAGGTGCTCCTTTTCCAAATGATACTCAGATAGATCATTCATAAAAGGTCGAGGTATGTTCAGTTCGGTTTACTAGGATCAGAGGCAAAAAATGAGACAGGACGTTGAGGACAAGTATGCGCAATACCCAGAGCATGTAAAACTTGTGCTATTGGATGTCAGAACCCTGATATTTGATCTTGCCGATGAGCATCAATTGGGTGAGGTTGAAGAGAACTTGAAATGGGGCCAGTTGAGTTACCTAGTAAAAGGGGGCAGCCCTGTCCGTTTTGGTTGGAGTGAGCATTTCCCGCCGCAATTTTCAGTTTTTATGAATTGCAAAACTAAGCTGCTTGATACGTTCCGAGAGCTTTATTCAGACATCTTGGTTTTTAAAGGAAACAGAGAAATAGTGCTCGAACTAGAAGGACGACTGCCTATCAACACATTGAAGCAGTGCCTTCTAATGGCACTGACCTACCACAGGATCAAACATCTGCCGCTGTTGGGTGCCTAGTGATAGAAGCTGAGTTAGTAAAGAAAGTCGGATAAGGAAAACGCGCCTCACCCGACTGTTAAGCTAACTTTCAGCTGATGCTAGCTCTTTCAGCAGGATATTAAGTTTATTGACCTGAGGTAGGCTTAAAGGAAAGACAGGCTTTCTGGGATCACCAACATCAAAACCGTTATTCTTTAACCCTGCTTTTATGGTGCTGGGCAATCCTCCTTTTAAGATGAATTCCAAAATAGGCAGTTGCAGATAGAAAAGTTCGCGTGCCAGCGTGATATCTTCAGCTTGGAATGCCTCATATAACTTGTGAGGCCAAGAGGAGATGAGGTTAGGGGCTGCGGTACACCAACCCGTGGCCCCTGCGGCAAAGGCTTCGAGAGCAAGAGGGTTACAGCCATTATAAAACGGCAGCTCGTTGTTCGATAATAGACGTATTTTGTGCATGCGTTGTATGTCACCACTGCTCTCTTTGACCATGGTGACATTGCTGATGGATTTGAACATGCTGACGATCAATTCTGGTGACATATCGATGCCACTGGTGGCCGGATTGTTATAGATCATCACAGGAAGATTGACTGCCTTAGCAATAGAAACATAATGCTGAAAAATCTCATCATCAGACAGTTTCCAATAGGATGCGGGCAGTACCATGATCGCATCCGCCCCAACTTCCTCCGCTATTTTCGCCCGCTTTATGGCATTTTGAGTGGTAAGTTCAGAAATCCCGACGATAACGGGGACTCTTTTATCGATCTTGTTAACACACGTTGATGCGACTAACGTCCATTCATCATCATTTAAATAAGCGCTTTCTCCTGTGCTGCCAAGTGGGGCTATAGCATTGGAACCTGTACAAATGAGTTGCTCGATGAGTTGCTCTAATTTCGGCACATCTATATCACCAGTGTTGTTAAAGGGGGTGATGGGGTAGGTGATAATGCCTTTGAATTCTATTGCGGTTTTAGTCATTTATGATTCCTATTAAGTTGGTGTAGGTGAGGGTTATTTCAAACAATCTTCATGTGTGCGTAGTGCGCGTCTTGCGTAATAAGCAAAAAATGCCTGATAGCGTTTTGAGGTAGAGATCCAGTCATGGGCCTCTTTAGCAAGCTCAGGTTTTATGGGCTGAATGCTGCCTGCTGACATTGCGGCAAGCTGCATCTTGGCTGCACGCTCTATTAAATGTGCCAGCATGAGCGCCTCCTCAACGGTGCGACCAGTGACAAGTAATCCGTGGTGAGCTAACAACAGAGCACGTTTATCGCCGAGGGCTGATGAGATCATGACTCCCTCTTCGTTACCCACTGGGATCCCCGGCCAATCAGCCAGAAAAGCACAATCATCAAACAGAGGGCATGTGTCCATATGAGAAACAACTAAAGGCTGCTCTAGCATCGATAACGTTGCGACATGAAAAGGGTGTGTGTGAATAATGCAGTTGATTTCAGGGTGTTCTTTATAGACCCAAGTATGGAAACGGTTGGCAGGATTTGGCATCCCTTGGCCTGAAAGGCGATTCAAATCTTGATCGACTAACAGTAGATTCGATGCGCTGATCTCATCAAAGCCTAAGCCGAGTTGTTGGGTGTAGTAACAATTGGGCTCACTGGCACGCGCTGTGATCTGCCCAGCTAAACCAGAATCATGGCCTGCATCGAATAAAATGCGGCAGGTGAGCGCCAGTTTTTCCGTTGTATTCCAGTCTGGTATGAATAAAAATTCATTCATTTTATTATGTGAATCAAGAATTAAATCATTTTTGGATTGGGTTAAACTTGTCATTTAGTCATCCTTTTAAGCGAGTGAAGCAAATTGATAGCGGCGTTGTCTTTGGTGGTCATTTTTGCTAATAATGCGGTAATAACTGGATCCTAAAAACCTCCAGTTTCTTAATTTAGATGGGTCCAGATGGAGCATGCTCAAATGAAAAAAGAGAAGGCCGTTAGCCTGCGTAACTGGCATTTAAGCATTTCACTCGACAGAACAACGACAGTGTCACTGCACCTACAGCTGGTTCAAGCGGTGATTAATGAAGTCCGAAAAGGGCGTCTATTACCCGGAACACCACTACCTGGTACACGAAAAATCAGTGATAATTTAGGGATTAATCGTAAGACGGTAGTACAAGCATTTGAGGAGTTATTAGCGCAAGGCTGGATAGAGACGCAACCAAGACGAGCATCTTTTATTAGTAAAAAAATACCTCTTTTTGAAAGAAATGAGGTGACTTTATCGGAGCAAGCCCCGTTTCCATTGTCATTAACTGAATCTGGATTGGAGGCATATGCGCTTTCGGTGAGTCCTGTAACACCCAGTAAACTGCAATTTAGCGACGGAGTCCCTGACACTAGATTGGTCCCTTTTGATGTACTGTCCCGTGCCTTTAGACGAGCTTTACTCATCTCCTCCCGTGCAAACCGTCTGGCCTACGATGATGCGAGAGGGAGTGAGTCGTTGCGAAGTGCCATCGCTGACATGTTACGTTTAGAGCGGGGAATGAGTGTCACAACAGAGCAAGTTTGTCTTGTTCGTGGCAGCCAAATGGGCATCTATTTGAGTGCGAAATTGTTGTCGAAACATGCGGGGTGCGTGGTGATGGAAAAACTGAGTTATCCACCCGCTCGTGAGGCATTTGAATCATTTGGACTTGATATCTCCTATGTAGAACAAGATGATGACGGCATGAGTCTGGATGCCTTAGCGCAGATATGTGAACACCGTGAAATTAGTGCGGTCTACACGACGCCTCATCATCAATTTCCAACGACCAGTATGCTTTCTCTCGAGCGCCGGATCCGTTTATTAGCCCTGTCTGAGAAATACAATTTCATCATTATTGAAGATGATTACGATCATGAATTTCATTTCTCTCATAAGCCCATGTTGCCATTGGCGAGCATGGAAACCGCAGGGCGTGTTATACACATCGGCTCATTATCAAAAATCTTAGCACCAGGACTACGCTTGGGGTACATGGTTGCTCCTGAAGGTTTTATTCAGCGCTGTGGCCGAGAAATCTTACTCATTGATCGGCAAGGCAACGCGGTGACGGAGCTCGCTGTTGCAGAGCTGATGCGTAATGGGGAGATGAAAAGGCACATACGTCGCGCCTTGAAAATATATCAACAACGACGTGATCATGCGGTTGAGCGTGTGCGGCAAACATTACCGATGGTGCAATTTACGATTCCTTCTGGCGGCTTAGCCTTATGGCTTCGCTTTGCTAACACATTAGACATGAACACGTTGCAAACAGATGCTGAGGGGCTTGGTTTGTCTGTGTTGTTAGGCGATCTTTTTTCAGGAGAAGGTGAAAAAACCCACGCATTAAGGTTAGGTTATGCAAATTTAAATGAAGCTGAGTTTGAGCAAGCACTAAGCTGTTTGTCGAGCGCTGTATCGAAACAATGCCAATAAGATGATGGCTTTCGATACAGTACATTAGCTTGGCTGGATGTTTCTACGGGGATCTGATTTAATACTCTGGCTTGTTAACAGTTTGGTTTTTGATTGTTGGCAGTGATGTTCAAATCAACAACGGGATGCAGAGGTTTAACTGTTTCATTTCAATGCTAGCGTACCATTAAGAAGTGTAAAATTGTCTAAGGCTAATGCTGTGAGGCAAGCTCACTCTGCTTGGACTACTGTCGTCTTGTCGGTGGTGTTGGTATGTCAGTTGTTAGCGTCTGGTGCTGCTTTTTCGGTGCAATATCCAAGTGGAGGTCACCCAATTGGTAAAACTGTGAGTCATCACCATCAGCACAGTTTCGATTTAAAGGCTGGGCACCATCATGGTGTGCCTGCGTTTAATGCCACTGAATCTATTGATTTTTTAGCCGATAATGAAACGGATTCGAAGACAGGTGAACATGAACACACCAATCATTCCCATACGCCGTCTCATCCTCCTGTAGAACCCGGTTTTTTATCTTGTTTTTTGCAGTCAGAGATCTTAACCAGTGATGATATTTTTTACCTCACCACTGACGATGCACCGCCAATTCCCCCTCCGCACACTTAATACCAATCCATTCTTTAGTGGTTATCTCTACATAGAGTGTATTGCTAAGCTATTAATACCATTACTGTTCAGGTCTGTGCGATAGATTTGGAGAGGTGTATTTAACATCTATGACATTATTGGAGAGTGTGCGATGAGCCGATTTTTGGCTAATACCATCAAAATATCCATGGGGTTAATGCTAACCACCATTGGTTTATTTATGTCGTTTTCATTATCAGCCCACGGGGTCGATGACGCGACTAAACAGTTTTTAATCCTCAATGAAGGGGTGTCTATCTTGCCCTTCATCTATATCGGTGCCAAACATATGGTGACCGGGTATGATCATTTGTTGTTTTTGGTGGGGGTAATATTTTTTCTCTTTAAAACCAAAGATGTTTTAATTTACGTGAGCCTGTTTACGCTGGGCCACAGCATTACTTTGCTGTTTGGTGTCCTTAATGACATTCAGGTTAATCCCTATCTTATCGATGCCATTATAGGACTCTCTATTGTGTACAAGGGATTTGATAATTTAGGGGGATTTAAGCGAATATTAGGCTCGCAGCCCAATACTAAGCTGGCGGTACTACTATTTGGTCTGTTTCATGGTTTCGGTTTAGCCACTAAAATTCAAGAGTTTGACCTGCCTCAAGAGGGCTTAGTGCCTAATATATTGGCCTTCAATGTAGGGGTTGAGATCGGACAGTTTTTGGTTCTCGGTGCCGTGGTTATTTTGATGAGCTTTTGGCGAAGGCACCGGAGTTATTTTCAGTTTTCTACCGCGACAAATACATTATTAATGAGCGCTGGCTTGATGTTAGTGGGTTTTCAATTGACGGGTTACTTTGTTAATTAATCCATTGCTAACAATGATCAATTGATAGTTAGAATATTAAATAGACACCAGTTTCGCTTAGCAAAGCGCAAAAGGATACACAATGAACACCCAAAATAAAAACAACGGTAACAGTGTCAATGTAGAGATCCCTGTTCATTCAACGAGAACTTTGTTGCAGGCCACTCTCGCGGCATCTGCAGTCGCGGCTATCGTGTTAGTTATTGCCATTTTACCTGCGGAGTACAATATTGATCCAACTGGGATCGGACAGTCGCTAGGTTTGACTCAACTGTCGAAAAACAATGTGGTCCCAGCTGAAGACCCGAGTATTTTTGTTGAAAATGTCGCAATGCTTGATGGAGATAAGAGCGATGGAGATGAAAGCACTGGTTTGGTCGAGTCGGTTATCCTATTAGATGGAAATATGCTTGCTGATGCTCCATCAGTAGCTGAAATTGCGCAGAGTCGACAAAGCCCTAGTGTGCGAAGTGATATCGTCACAATCGATATTCCTGCTGGAAAAGGGCTTGAGTATAAGCTGCTTATGGATGCATTTGTTCATTTAGAATATGAATGGAATACCGATGGCGAACCACTATATTTTGATTTTCATGGTGAGCCCAAAGGCGATAAAACAGGTTATTTTGAAAGTTTTTCAATCACCACTGCAGATAAAATGAAAGGTTCACTCACCACTCCCTTTGCTGGCTCTCATGGCTGGTATTGGAAGAACAAAACCGATTCAGTGATCACTGTGACACTTTCCACCAAAGGGGATTATGCGATCAAAGGTTAAGTGACGGGTTAATTCAAAGGTACTATATCAAGCGCACCTATAACTAGGTGCGCTTGAATTTGTGGATAGCTTGACGTAATTTGTATTACTGATTTTTTTTATCAAGATACGTAAAGGTTTTTAGATGTTTGTCTCATATCTAGCGGGTTTCTCTTTAGGATTGTCTCTCATCTTGGCTATCGGCGCACAAAATGCGTTCGTGCTCAAACAAGGCCTCAAAAAACATCACGTATTTGTGGTCTGTTTTATCTGTGCACTGTCAGATGCTGTATTGATCTCATTAGGGGTTGCGGGCTTTGGTGCCATTGTTAAAGAGTTTCCACTGATAGAAGTTATCTCGCGCTATGCTGGGGCGACTTTTTTGGTGATTTACGGTGTAAAAAGCTTTCACTCGGCTTTTAAAACGACTCATGCTTTAGATGCTGAAGGGGAGTTGCCAGCGAGCTTGATGAAAACCGTGCTTGTCTGTTTAGCTTTTACTTGGCTAAATCCTCATGTTTACCTGGATACATTTGTCCTGCTCGGTTCTATTTCTACGCAATATGAAGCGACTAAAATGTGGTTCGCTTTAGGTGCAATCACAGGCTCTTTTGTGTTCTTTTTTACACTAGGGTATGGTGCGAGGATGTTAATTCCTGTCTTTCAGAAACCCGTTTCATGGAAAGTATTAGAGTTCATTATCGGCCTAATTATGTTTGCGATAGCAGCAAGCTTATTAGTTAGTTAGCTCTTATGCGGCTTTACGCCTGAATTGAGTCATAAGCGCAGCAACAAAGAGGGTGATAACTCCTGCTAGTACTCCCCAAAGTGCAGAGCCAATATTCCACAGGCTAAAATCAGAGGCGGTAACCAGAAAAGTCATTAAGGCTGCTTCTTTATATTCAGAGTTCACAAAAGCCTGTTGTAAGCTGGCGCCTATTGTCGAAAACAACGCGATGCCGGCAAGGGCCAAAATAAAGGCTTGAGGCATGGCTTGAAACAAAGTCATCAAGGTCAGGGCAGTGATCCCCATAAAGAGATAAAAAGCACCAGCGCTAACGGCTGCCCAGTAACGTTTTTGAGGATTTTCATCTGCCTCTGGTGACATGCAAATGGCTGCTGTGATCGCTGCCAAATTAATTGCGAAACCTCCGAAAGGTGCAATGACTACATTCATCAGGCCAGTAACAGACATTAACTTAGAGATGGGCGGCTGGTAATTGTGGGCTTTTAAGATGGCCACTCCCGGTATATTTTGAGTTGCCATCGTGACGATAAACAGCGGAATACCTATGTTCATGATGGCGGTAAAGCTCCATTCTGGTTCGATGAAGACAAGTGAACTGACAGTCCAATCTAAGGTCGGGATAATAAAAAGTCCCTGCTGCCAAGTAAACGAGATCCCAGCGATAAGAATGGCTAACATGGCAAATCTGGGCATGATTTGCTTACAGATAAGATAAGTGAACAACATGGTGAGCACCAGATACAACTCTTGGCCCATTAAGTTAAATACATCAATGCCGAAGGTAAGCAGTATTCCTGCTAACATGGCACTGGCGATCTGTTGGGGGACTCGCTTCAGTATTTTTTCAAACCAGCCTGTCATGCCAGACAGGGTGATTAGGCATGCTGAGACGATGAAAGCGCCGACAGCTTGGTTGATACTAAAACCGTTGGTGCTGGTGATAAGCAGTGCTGCACCCGGTGTCGACCAGGCGATTAAGATGGGCGCGCGATAGTATAAAGATAACCCAATCGAGGTGATGCCCATTCCTATCCCGAGTGCAAAAATCCAGCTCGACACCATGGCCAAATCTGCACCTAAGTTAAATGCCGCTTGGTAGATCAAAGCCACAGAACTGGTAAAGCCGACTAGAGCAGCAATAAAACCGATATTGATTCGATTTAAAATAACACCCGCACTCTTCATTACCGCTCCGGTTTATCCATTTATTTATTTATGCTAGTTTACAGGGTGTGCGTTATAGCGCACGACTGGTAAAGTAGCATCGTATGATATACGGCACAAGGAGCTAAAGATTAATATTCATTACTCGCTAGGGGCACGGCTTAAGGAAGCTCGCAGTATCAAAGGATGGAGTTTGGATACCACGAGCCAACATACAGGGGTGTCTAAAGCCATGCTAGGCCAGATTGAGCGAGGGGAATCGAGCCCAACAGTGGTGAAACTCTGGAGTATTGCTAACGGGTTTTCCTTACCGCTATCCTATTTCATTGAAGGTCTTGAACAGCGCAGTGCCCCAAGTGTGCTAATCAACTCTGAAGAGGATATTCAAATTACCACCTTGTGTCCTTTTGATGAGGTAACCCAACTCGAAGTGTTTCAAATTATCCTATTTCCGCAGCGGGAGCATATTTCTGAGCCCCATAACCAAGGTGTGATTGAGCATATTCTGGCCATTGATGGCACCATTGAGTATTACTTAAATCGAAACTGGCATAAGGTTGAGAAGGGGAGAGCGGTGAAGTTTTGTGCCGATCAAGTGCACGGTTACCGGAACATGAGCGACAAACCTGTGACTATCCACAATATCATTAGTTATACCTGAAATAGATTGTTGGGCATCGCTTCAACGATAAAGCACTGCGATAGCCGACATCTGTCTTCTTTTTCATCTCATTGAAAAATAATATTTATAATTTTTCTTCTCCCTAAATTGTCTGAACTCCACCTATTTTGCCCATGAAGTTAGCGGCATAAATTCTCCCTGTCTGTTATCTCTTTTGTACTAAGGGCAATCCTGAGTTTGCCTTTGGTTTTCTTATACTGATTGGTATAACAATAAAAGGAATGACAGACGATGAAATTTCAACGTTACTATCTATTAGCTTCAACGATTGCACTGGTCGCAAGCGGTAACCTCACTGCAGGTGAGATGAGTAAGCAGGCATCACCTTATCTTATCGAGACTTCAGCACAGAGGGAGGGCGCAGAGTTAAAGATGCTTCAAATCATGTTAGATGATGATTGGCGGGGAGCGAGCTCTACTCATCGAGCTGAATTATCAGGCAAAGCACTGTCTCAAGAGGAGACTTCGGCAATCATTGAGCGTGAAGGGCGTATGTTCTCTGCTAAATTGACCTTGGCATTAGATGAAGGTGAAGCCAAAGAACTCTCTCGATTTGAATCTGAGTTGACGCCAGATGGTGTCAGACTATCTGGGGTTAATGAGCAGCTTCAGCAGGCTAAGTTTCAATGGGAGGCTTGTCTAGAAACCGAACTTGCTGAAGGTGCCTTTTCCTTTTGCCTTAGCTCTCCATTAATTCCTAATCGTTATCTGGTTCAGCTGGATAAAGATATTAATCATAAAGAGCTAGCACGTGTTGCTCAGGAACTCAGTGCTAGTGTGAATGGCAGACTTGATTATGTGTACGATGCGGTATTTCATGGTTTTTCTGGGGTGTTTAACAAAGAAGGTTTAGCCCGTTTAGAAGCTGAGCAAGCCGTATTAGAGATAAGTCGAGATGGGTTAGTTCAGCTGCATACGATACAAAATCCCGTGCCTTCATGGGGCATGGATCGTATTGATGAAAGAGCGCTTAACTTAGACAGTCGATTTACCTATCAAGAAACCGGAGTCGGAGTGGATGTGTATGTTATCGACTCAGGCCTACGTGCGACACATAATGATTTCTCTGGCCGTGTCGGTGTCGGTGCAAGTTTTGTTGGCGGTAGTCCTAATACAGATTGTATTGGTCATGGTACCCATGTATCAGGCACTATTTTAGGGACTGCTCATGGTCTTGCCAAAGGTGCGACAGTGCATCCCGTTCGCGTATTTGGTTGTACTGGTAGCTCCACGACTGCAACTATTGTCGCTGGGGTCAACTGGGTGACAGCTAATGCCGGAGGTACTGGTGTAGCAAACATGAGTCTAGGGGGAGGCGCAAATCCAACAATAGATAATGCGGTGCAAACATCGATTAACTCAGGCGTGACTTATGTTGTTTCGGCAGGTAACAGTAATGCCAATGCCTGTGGCTTCTCACCAGCGAGAGTCAATGACGCGATAACCGTAGGGTCAACGGCTGACGATGATAAACGCTCATCATTTTCTAATAAAGGCAGTTGTGTTGATATCTTTGCGCCAGGCTCTGATATTACTTCTAGTTGGAGTAGTTCCAATACCGCCACCAATACCATCAGTGGAACTTCGATGTCAGCGCCTCATGTTTCTGGTATTGCAGCGCTTCTATTAGCTCAAAATCCTGCAGCAACACCTGCTGATATTATGTCACAGATGATCAATGATGCGACGCCGGGCGTGCTTTCCTCCATAGGCAGCGGTTCACCAAACCTGTTGTCTTTTTGGAAACAGCCTTGTACAGATCCTGTTATCGCACATGATGGAAGCATCATTACGCCTTGGTTTGATAGCCAAAACTGTTACGTCACTCCAGTTCCAAGTGGATCGACTGGCTTTATCTGGTCTGGGAATTACTATGTTGAACCCAGTTTTACAGATTGCCCGCTAGGTAGCTATGATGGCGCTAACTGTTATGTGATGACCAAGCCTACGACGGGCTTTATATACGCTAACAATTTTTATCACCAATATGATGCATGTTCAGTAGGCAGTGATGATTCAGCTAACTGTTATATTGCATCAGCTGCTGGTGGTACAACCGCTTTTGAGTGGAGTGGCAATTTCTATACAACACCGCTACCGGGTAATGTGTGTCCGATAGGCAGTTTTGATGGTGCAAATTGCTATGTGATGAGTAAGCCAGCAACGGGCTTTATCTACGCTAATAATTTCTACTCTGAATATAATGCCTGTACGCTTGGCAGTAATGATGGTGCTAATTGTTATATTAACTCCGCTCCATCTGGAACAACGGCCTTCATCTATGCCGGAAATTTCTATACTACGCCAACGGCCATACCCTCATGTCCTGCGAGTAGTGTTTATGACGGTGCAAACTGCTTTATTGCGACATCACCCAATGGGTCGAGTCCCTTTATCTGGGGTGGAAATTTCTACTACGCAGACTAGTTAATGGATGCTTAAACGTAAAAGAGATTTCTATTTGAGATCTCTTTTCATTATTTAGTTAATTGTTTTAAAAGATAAAAAATACAATTTGAAAGACTTCTCCCTGTTTTTACCCCCTATTTTGATTACTTTTTGCATGTTGAAGTATTAGTTTGGTATGAGAAGAATAGACCAGTTTAGATTAGGGAAGAGAGAATATGAACAAGTGTGTTATTGCATTAATGGTTGCGGCAAATATGATGGCATCAGCAACGGTATTAGCCCATGAAGAGCCTATAGAGGGAGAGTGGTGCAGGAATGGTAATGTCGTGATCTTAGGTGAGTTTACGTTAACCCCTTTGCATTTGACTCGTTTTAAGCGTTTTGCTGAGGATGTGTGTCCGGCTTCAGGTATGGGGGACGTTAACACTAAAAGTTGTGGTCAATTTGATGATGAGTATGGACTCGCAAGAGCGGCAACCAATAATTTGTGTAGTTCATTAGCGTATGATTTGAGAAACGTCAGCACTTATGGAGATGATGGTACGGTTCGTCCTATTTTTTATGGACCTGAAAGCATGAAAAACAGTGATAATAATCATCATGATGTGTACTCCATTACTCAAGGAGTGAAGTTTGCTTGTGGACTGTGTGAAATGGCCCCCAATAGACAGGGGCGTAAATTACAAATCAGGTAAATCTGTCTAACTAAAGCGTTTACTTAAAGTAGTGCTTTAGTGTGTAGATGCTGGTTAAGTGCCGTCAATTTCAAGTTGATGGTGCTTTCCTGCTCGCCATCAAGCTGACATTCTGCAATGACATAATGGGCGGTTCTTAATACCTCTCTCCATCTAGGTTTTTTGGGGAGTAACTGCACGGAAAGATAGCGATCTAAAGAGCGAGTTCGTAACCTGCCATCATCTATTGATACACGCCAAATCCCACTTTTTTCTGCCAGTTCAATACGGGTCGATTGAGTGGTTACCTCCCAAAATTCAACACAGTGGAACATTAAGTCTACCAACTTATGTTGAAAGTCTTGCTCTGTCAGCAATGAATTAATCGGTTTTTGAGTCGTCAATTCACCATGTTTTGCCATATTGATCACAGCAATAGGTTCACCTCTGGAGACGTTAGTTAACCAAATATCCAGTGTTTGTGGGCCTTCAGGTGAGTTAATCTGAACATTGCTCACTTGTACATTATCAAGCTCTGATTCGCTGTCCCATTGCTCCCAAAAGTTGAGCGATGTGCGAGGGAAGACCGTCTCCAAATGCTGATCGACCAGGTTTGTTTCATCTTGATGGAGCAGTTCACAGCCACTTTGATTGATATAAACCAGCTGTTCACTGTTACTCACGACAAGTAACGCTTGCGGAAGCTGACCAAATGCCGCTTTTAGTGCTGAATGAGATACGCCCAGTTGTTTTACGCGCTTTCTATGCCAATTAATTTGTTGTTCAAGTTTTCGTTGCTCAGCTAGTCTGTGCTGTTTTTGTCGGTAGTAAAGGCCATACATAGCGGCGGCCATGATGATGATAAACAGACTCAGAACCAAGAGCTGAGTATTTCGGCTTTGAATAAGTAGGTCATTGATTTTATTTTTTTTATCCAATAACTCAATGGCTTGTTGTTGACGCTCATACTCGAACTGTACACGGGTATTTGCTAAGGATTGATCAAACTTAAGTTGATAGTCTTGCAGTAAATGTGCTTCTAGCTTTTTTTCATAAAGATAGGCTTGCTCCCAGCGGTAGAATTTTACGGCGTTATCAATAAGGGCTTGATAAAAACTTGTCGTGATGCCGCTGTCTTTATTATTTAATGACAACTCTAATCCTGTTTTTAAGATTGATTCAGCTTGTTGGTATAGGCCTTGTTGAATGAACAGTTTGCCCAAATTGAGTTTGAGAGGAAGCGTTAAGGCATTGTTTCCTAATCTTGATTCTATTTTTTGCGCTAACTCTAGGTGCGTTTTTGCTGCGGTTAATTGCTGTTGAAGTAAGTTCAATTCAGCGATATTAATCAGTAACCTGAGTTGAGCGACCTCTTGTTTTTTATCAGTAAAAAACTGCAATGACTGCTCAAAACCTGCAAGTGCCTGTGTGTACTTCCCTTGTTTCATCTGCACTACAGCGATGTTCTCTAAACTGTGGGCTTCACTGGCGGTATTTCCCTCATTTCGATAGAGAGTTAACGCCAGTGAATAGTAATGTTCAGCTTGAACCCAGTCTTCCATTTTAAGGTAAACAGAACCCAAGTTATTCAGTGTGATAGCAATGCTTTTTTGGGACGCTATTTTCTGTTTTATTAATAAGCTTTGGTGGAAAGCGGATATCGCCTCTTTATGGTTCGCCATGGCCATATTGGCCGTGCCTATATCACTCAAAGCTTTGGCCTCTAATAAGGTTTGTTGATCTATTTCCGCGAGCTTATAAGCTTGTTCAAATATTAATAGGGCTTGCGGATAAAGTCCTTGACGATATTTTAGGATGCCGCGATAGCGTAAGTATTTGAATTGTTTATTCAGTGGGTATTCATCTAATGACAGGCTGGCAAGAGTGATGTCTGTTTGATTGGCGAGAGAGTAGGCGCCTTGAGAGGTATAAATTATAAGTAATTGTAATTTAATATCAAAATAATCAGGATTGTCTTTAGTTACCGAACTAAGGCTATTTTCACAGGCAGTTAACTGCTTGGCCTTATCAGTATTCGATTTAAAACAAGTATCAAGATTATTTGCTAGGGTGTGGCTCTGCCCAAAAATAAACAATAAAAATACCCAATGAAACTTAACTTTATCTAACATCTTCCACCATGATTAATATTACTCTATTGGGTAAACGTATCATGGATAGTGAAATAATCTCAATTGAAGTGGAATATTATGTGGATATATCGCTAGGCGGGTTTTTATTAGTAAAAAAGGCCCGTTAGGGCCTATTTGTAAACAGCTTCACTTATGGGTTATTTTCTTGGCTGTTCTCTTTCTTGATCACCTTCGCGCCAATATTCAGTGATAGCTCTTAAGTTTTCATAAGGAACGGCTTCAAAGCCTGTTTCTGGTTTAGCTGGTTCAAACATCGCTACCTCTTTATGTTCCATTAGTGGAGGAATGGTATAGCATTTATCCAGCTTAAATTTCACGCCTTGGCTGGTAAAGTAATAGCCAGGACCAACCATGTTTGTCAGTGTATAAGGTGCGTAATGGATAACGCGGACCTGACCAGAACCCGGCACACTGTAACCGCCAAAACCACCGCCACCACCTGCAAAGGTATTGCCGTAGTTATTGGTTGAGTGATATGTAGTGTAGACCTCTGTATCTGCTACGCCACCCGGAATGGAACCTGTGAAATTGGCCATGATTTGTGCTTGGCTCCAATTCACATCAGCTATTTGAACGATGGTTCCTCTGTGACACCAAGGCACTGCTTGCGCAATACTGCTGACACCTAAACAAGTTAATATACCCAGAGTACCTAGAACGGTGGTTAACTTAATATTATTTTTATTCTTTATCATGGTATTAATCTCTTCTCTCGTTATATGTTGAAAGTGTTGAACACCAATTAACTATGTAACGCTTTAGAAATGAGAACCAGAAAAAGGCAGGGCAAAGCTGGGGAGGAGTTTATTTCTCCCGATTTCTACCCATAATAAGAAACCTGTAAAAATAGTAATAATTTGATATTTAAGGCTAAAATTCAATATTGAGGCCAGCGATATATGTTCTTGGTGCACCAGGACCTACAAATCTAGCATCATCAAAACCGGGATAGATATTGGCTAAAACCTCATCTGACTCTCCATAAGCACCAAAGGTTTCATAGTCAACATCGAACAGATTATCGATGCGGCTGTAAATAGAGATCCAATCATTAATCTGATAAATAACCTTGAGATCAACTAAGGTAAAACCCGATATCATCTCATTTTCATTCGCTTCATCCCCCCGATAATATTGCCCACTCTGGTATTTAACATCGCTACCGAGAGTAAGGTTGCCGATGTACCACTCAATCCCCGCTTTAACATTGTGCTTGGGCAGACCTGGAATGACATCGCCAGCGCTGACTTGTCGATCTCCTCCAAGGGGATTGTTAGGGCTGAATGAGATAAAGTCTGATGCAAAGGTGGCATCTAAGTAACTGTACGACAGAGTAAATCGCCAATCCTGAAGTTGCTGCGTGTAATAGACTTCACCGCCACGGCGCTCAGTGTCTCCCACATTAGCGAAAAAGCCTTCAGAGGGTAGCCCCGATGCTTGCTGAAAGATGATGTCATCTTGGTTGCGGGCATGAAATAAGGTTAAACCCAATGAGAGAGAGCTTTGAGTATATTCAGCGCCTATTTCAAACGTATCGGTAATGACTTGCTCTAGAGGCGGATCAGAAACAAAACCATTGGGCAGTTTACAGGGAGCATCAGGATCTGCGCAGCTCAATTCTACTGGGGTAGGGGCTCTACTTGAGCGACCATAAGATGCGAAAAAAGACGTGTTAGCGGTGGATGCCCAGTTGATCCCAATTGACGGACTTATTTGAGTAAAGTCATGATCGCCATCTAAGGTTTTACCATCATCTCCAGGCGCTAAATCCGTCATGTGGATGTTGGTTGCATCGTACCGCAGTGCAGATGTAAGTGTGAGATCGTCAGCTATTGCTAAGCTGCCAGCAACAAAAGCAGAGTAATGACGACGTTCACTGTCGAGTCTGACCACCGAGTCAGCATCAAATAAACCAACGGCTTGTGTTGCTCGAGGAGCCTCAGGTGTGTCATTTAATAACTCTGCAAATTCGGTGTCTGACTGAAAGTTGATGTCAGCAAAGTCTGCAGCGAGCCCTAAAACCCATTGAGCATCCATTTGGTGCAGTTGTGTATCGATTGACCATTGAGCTGTGACCCCCATGGCTTTTTGATCTGTGTTAGAGGTGTTATTGAGGCCATCGAGATCGTCAGCTTCTAGACCCAAATCCTCTAAACTGCCGTTAAATGCTGTTGCATCAGGATTGAGAAAGCGAACGGGTTCATCATCTTCATCACATAAAGTCTCTTTACCTGCTTGAATGCACTCTTCAAAATCACTGTCATCACCGTTTAATGCGTCGGTTTTGCTCTGACGGTAATAGAGGTTGAGATCCAGTGTCATCGCGTCATTCAATTCAATATTACCAGACAGAGAAGCAAAGCCATGGTTGGTTTCAGTTTTGTCAGGATGGGTATAAACCGCATCTCTGCCTTCTAAGGCCATTAAGTCGAAAGGGACGGCGCCATTACCAATAAGTTCGCTTTGACTAAAAGATGTTAGCAGGTCCCAGCGTGTTGTATTTGTTGCTTTCCAGCTAAAGCGTCCCAGAGCTTGAGTGACTTCTGTTGGTGAATATTTCCGCCAGCCATCTTCCTGATAACGGCTCACTACAGCGTAATAACCAAACGCGCCATTGTTGCCACCCACTTGAATGGTTTGTTGGCCCATGCCATTACTACCTGCACTTAGGTCTATATTTGAGCCTTGAAATGTAAAACCATCCTTGATGTTGAGCACCAAAGCTCCACCGAGTGTATTTTGGCCAAATAGTGGGTTTGAACCAGAAAATAGGCTGACGTCACTTAGGGCGCTAAGGGGGATCAACTCCCAATTAATGGTATCGCCAAAAGGTTCATTAAAACGGACTCCATTGACATAAACCGAGATGCCTTGGGGCAGACCTAACAGAGGAGAGAGAGTGAATCCCCGATACTGCATATCCATTTGAAAAGGGTTATTTTGCACATCGTTGACGCTAACACCTGCAAATTTGTCTTTAAGAAATTGCCCAAGGTTAGTATCTAAACTGCGTTTAATCTCTTCGTTGTCAGCATGTTGATGCGCACCGGGATAAATAAGCATCTCATGATCAATTGCCTGGCCGAGCACGGTGATAACCTCTGGTGATGTGTTGGCTATGGGTGTCAAATCATCTGCATTAACCTTGCTCGTTAACACAATCACACTCATACCACTTGTGATAATCACTAAGCTGAAATGTGAAAAAATCTGCTTTATTAACAAAGGGTTCTCTCCTATCAATCTTTTTAGTTAAGTTATAAAAAATTGGGAGATAGATCCATTAACGTTTGTGAGGAGTTTTTTCCTACTTTAGTAGGTGAGGGCTGAGTTTATGTTTTGTAAAACGAGGATTCATATGCCAGTTGAATGAACTATTCTTCTGAATATAAAAGTGTATTTTTACAGTTTTTCTACATGAACTTCACTAGATTAAGGACTTTCATTCCAAAGTTGCATATTTCATTGCATTTTATATTATAAATAAGTTTACAAGTGTAATAACTTGTGTGAATATATTGTTTCGTTTTTTACCTGTATCGCAGAGTAATGCTCTGTGGGTGAGCGGGGGTTTAACATAAACAGTACGTGGAGAGCAGAATATATGAGAAACGTGAAGTCAATATTTACATTAGCGACTGCGGGGTTAACCCTGTTAATCGCTTCATCAGCAAATGCAACTTGGATCCCAAATCACCAAGTTGTGGTCGATGCTTATATCTCTGGCGATGAGCTTACTGAAACAAACAATGGCAGTATTAAAGTCGTTGAATATAATACGACTAAGATCAATTTCAATACTTCATTTGATACCAATTCACATATATTTACAGCACCGGCAGCAGGTTTATACAATGTCGATGCCCGTTATTCACAACTAAAATGTGGCAGCAGATACCTGTTACGTATCGGCATCTCAGTCCCTAATGCTGCTGCTCCAGGTGGTAACCACTCAATAGGGCCAGTTACTTTTGCTGACATTGCAAATTATGGTTGTGCTATTCCTGGAATCGCTGCCGTCAATGGCGTGATGCACTTAGAAGAGGGCGATACCTTGTTCATTCAGGGACGTTATCAGCAAGCTATTTACGATATTTCACGTTGGAACTATAAAAACGAGTATCAAAATCGTCTAGTGATCACTTATCTAGGTGTACCAACTTTGTTCTAATTTATTCGAGCTATAAATTGCTGTAACTTCGGTAGTGTCAGCAGCATTAAAATGAAAAACCATCGACACCTTGATTGTGTTGATGGTTTTTTTATTTGTAACTTTCAACTGACACAAGAGAATTGTTAACTTGTCGGAGAATAAGTTTCAAATATCATTTAGCTTTGGCTTCATAGGATATAGTCGGTGCTGGGTTAATTTATTGATAACCATAAACTCTCATTAATCTATAGCCTGCGGCTCGCTGAATGTGTAACCACCTCTGTGACTCGGCGCAAGTATATCCCTATAGCCTCTGCCGTGACATCCATGTCACGGAAGGTCACAGCCGCGTTCACACTTTAGTGTTTTTCTCTTCGATGTAAGACTTATGGTTTTAGAGTTTTGTTGAACAAAATCGGTGAGAGTTAAAGCTCCAAAGTTCAAGGGTTGTATTAACTTTAAAAATGATTATCTAAAGAAGTAGGAGCTTATTCATTGATAAATTAACGCCCATTTCAGGCGGATAATAGTTTGCTAAAATGTGTAACTAAGCGAAACAGAGCAAATTGTTAGCAGTCCCACTTTAAATGTCTGTATGGATAATAGACCTACTTAATTACAAATAACTCCAAGTAAAATTGTCTACAGGGTTTCGATTTTTATCTTCGAGTCGTTAGTAGAAAACCCACTAATAGTTATCTTATTGTGAAAACGAACACTAATCAAAAATATACACGAAACGTAAATTTAACTACTGATACCATGGCTTCTTTTAGATGGGGATGACTACCGTACCAATACTGGTGGCAAAGCCACCCACTTTTACATGGGTAATGGTTGAATCATCTGACTTAACAGATGCCGTTATGATTGATCTGCAATTCATTGCTCTGCCTTGTTCAAAAACATAATCACAGCCTAACGCTAGATGCTCTGTCAGGTAACATGCTAAAGCGCCACTCGAACTACCTGTCGCTGACTCTTCTGAGATACCAAATAGTGGAGCAAAGTTACGACAACTTGCTGTGAGCTTACTTTGCGATCCACAAAGCTCAAAAACATGTAAACCAACAAGGTTATGTTGTCTGCAAAAATCTGCGATAAGTTTATCATCTGGCTCTATGGCATCTAAATACCCGCTAGGAACAGGAATGATCACATCGGGTAGTCCTGTTGAAATCACTTCAATAGGTAATTTGGTGCTTGCTAGTATGTCCCTTTCAATACCAATAATATTTGAAATGTCTTGATAGGAAAAACAATCTATTTTTTGAGGTAATTGTTGTTCCATAACAACCTTGCCATCAGACTCAATGAGCACTGACAGCATTCCAGCTTTGGTACGTTGAACATAAGAGCCTGCTGTAACCATTTCCTTTTGGTACATAGTGGAAAAAACCGCTAGCGTCGCGTGGCCACAAAAGTCGACTTCTCCTGTTGTTGTAAAGAAAGAAACCTCAAAATCAGCGGTGTCATCATCGGAAACAAAAGCTGTTTCTGAATATCCTACAGCTTGCGCAATTGTTAATTTTTGAGCATCCGATAGTCTATCTGCATTAAAAACAACACCTGCAGGATTCCCACCTTCTCCATTTACAGTAAATGAGTTGACCAAAGCAACATCGATATTCATCAATATATTATTTCCACTTCAAAGTGATTATTTTCGTTGTTCGAGTTCCAGTGTTCTTCAAGGTCGTTGACACCATTGTCTCTGGTTATGCTTGTACTGGTATCTTCCATCGTCTTTGAATACTATTCATCGATTCTACAAATTCGAAACTGATCTCCCAATGATGTTTATTGCTGGAAAAGAATCTTTTATATGAAGGTTTATGTCCTATTGGGATGGTAAAGCTGAATTCTAAAAGAGTATTGTTTTTATTATATTTTATTGTTGGTGTTAAAGTAGACTCCCAAACTTTTTCAAAACGGTAGCTGTCGGATACTTTTCTATATTTCCAAGAACTGACGGATAAACTGTTCACTTTATTAAAATTTTCTCGTCCAATTTCGATAGAGCCGCTAAATTCAGTTCCTATGGTACAAACAGATGGCACTAATGTTAATGGTGTCACTCCCAATTGATTATATTTTTTCTTTTGAAATGAGCCCATTACAAACAATAGTATCACTACGGATAAAAATCCCACTGCGCCAAAAAGACTTCCTAATGATTGATTCTGTATCGCAGAGTATGTAAGACTGATCACTGGTATTGCAAAGAATAGAGATGCAATTTGAAGCCCTTTACCTTCGTTTTTTTCTTCACTATGTATAACACTTTTAGATTCATCCATTAATATGTCTCCTTACTACAATGGTTGAAGACGCCTTAAATATATAAGCCCTTCAAGAGGGGAGAGTGCTGTGAGCAAACTCTATGCTGCCTTAGTGTGTTACTTGCAAACTACTTACTCTTTACCATAAATCCAGTCCAACCCTTGAATCAAGGTCGTTGGAAAGGCTGTGGCATGCCTAGTGCCATCAATAACACTAAACTTAAGAAGAGTGTTCTCACCGGATTGAGCTTTAATTTTCTCTGCAAGTTGTTTCGCACCAAAAACCATATCTTCTCTTTCACCAAACTCGATGGCATCACTATTCATAGGGAACCGAGTCGAACCTGACGCAATTTGAAAGCTATATGGTGCATCCATTAAGTAAATCACAGGGTATTGTCGATCTTTACTCGACTGGTATGAACGAGGTATTTTTATGAATATGGGGTAAATTTTTTTGGTTGAAGGTTCAGTCAACTCGACAGTGTTACTTCTTGGTATTTCAACGCCAGCATTAGCGGCTCCCAAGGAGCAAAAAACAGAAAAGACAAGAATGCTAAAAATTTCAATGAAACCTCTTTTGTTATTATGAATTAGGTTGAAGCTCTCAGTAAGTTCATTGCTACTGCTAATTTTATTTGCTGCGTCTTACTTAATTTATGTCGATACTCTTGCAGTGTAACGGTATCCATACCTGTGCGTTCAGGAGCATATAATTCAACTTCTACTCGTCCAATTAATCTGTTTTCTATAAGTAACAAATAAAATATAGAACCATCATCCGGAAAACATTCTAAGACTATGACTTGGTCGGGATCGATCTCATTTTCCAACAAGAAAGTCTTTAAGTGGGAATTCACCGAATGAGACAAAACTAATGAAGTATTTTTTATTAGTACAGCTTCGAATTCCTTTTCTGTTTTAGAGCCTACCAATTTCACCAAATGCTCCCTGAAACCTAACGCCCATCTAACAAGTGAACCAAGTTCTGGCGGGCGATTTGCTCAGAAAATGGCATGGCAGCTTTGGTGAATCTGAATTTAGTGGCTTGTATGGATAATAAACCCACCAAATTACAAATAACTCCCTGTTTCGGGTAATGTGAGATCCAGGCTTTAGCTGTAACTAAAGCTTTCATTTGTCGTAGTTCGATTGAGAGATGGCTCCTTTATTGAGAGTCCGATAACAAGAACGAACGCGACAAACGACTCCAAGCAAAACACTCGAGTTGTCTACTGGGTCTCGAACCCGCCCTGAAGTAATGAGTAGAAAATCCACCAAGAGCCACCTTATTATGAAAACGAACACTAATCAAAAATATTAACGTTGGATGGCCGATGAGTATGAGTCGTTGATAACGAGATGGACTGCATAAGAAAGATGGTTGTGATCTTAAATTCGATGCTGAGAGATGGCATGTTGCTGAATGAGTGTGGGAAGCGCCAAAGTCTCTTGTTATATGAACCTAACTCATACGCTAAGTAGTTCATTGTTTGGATCTGAGGTTCTCAATCACCTTGGCATCCACCCAATATCTTTTCCCTACGTAATTACGACTTCCATCTTCTTTTACTTTCCAGTCTCCCCTAGTAAAAAATAGATACTTTCCATCATGTGTCAGTTGTGGAGCGCTTTCCTGCATATCTGTGTTTATTTGTGGGCCCATATTTATTGCGGGTATCCAAGAGCCATCTTTCTGTTTAAAGCTGATATACATATCTGATTGGCCATGCCCGTCCTCTCTATCCATATACCAGATTAAATAGGATTCATCTGGAGCAATAAGAGAGCCACCAATATATTTTCCTGAATCAATATCAAGATTCATTTTTACAGGGTTTTCATATTTTCCGTCTATAACGCGAGAATAATAGATAGCGCCATTTCCAGGCGTGTCTCCTTTTTTAGAAACAGAATAATAATAAGTTCCTTTGGACGAAACCGATCTTCCATGTGCCATATCATTGATAAACTCTCCTGGGCTTTTGGGTTCCGACCACCCAGTTTCGGTTCGCTCTCTATACTCCTTTCCAATATACATCACATTACCGTCAGCGGAGAATTGTGGCCACCTTATATCAGTCTCAGATTCCTGTCCCCAAGTATTGTTTTCATATCTAATAACAAAAAATGCGCGCTTTTTATATTTCCCGTGCTTCCTAGTGAAGTAGAACTCCTTCATATCTGGCGTAAAGACTCCTCCGTCAAAACGTCCTTCTGGAGAGACTATTTTGGGATCAAAAAGCTTAGGTGTTAAGTCAGGTATTTTTTCGCCAAAATAGCGGTTTTCTTCGGCTTGATATTTATCTTTACTATAACTATTACCACTCAAGGTTATAGTAAAAAATAGTAATACAATTGAAATGCAAGTACGATTCATAACTTATCCTTAATTTGAAATTAACGAATTTTTTAACATCCATATTGAAGTGGTTATCATTGATAATACGTTAAATGGTGATTTAACAAGTGGTCATCTTAGCAAAGCTGATTTAAAATACCTGACGTCATTATGACTTTTAGCTGATTTTGTTATGACGACTACAATCAACTTATTAGGTGCATATAACGAGCCTGTAGAATTTCTCTTTTAGAAAAAACAGCCTCAAAAATCATTAAAAATTAAGCCTCAAAACGCGTTACTACGTGAAACCTGAGACCACATCCGACGAAAAACAGCCAACTATAATTTTCCGTTTGAATGCCTTGTATGCTACTCTTTATCCCATTTTACTTCAGTTAATAACTGAGTCATTAACTGCTCTAAAGCCCACAATTTAGAAGGCCCTGTATTAGCATAATTTTTAATAATCTTTTGTTCAGAATTAGTTTTAACCATTGTATATATAGATGAATGATCCGTAACATCGTAGGAGTATACGTCTTGAAAATCCATGAACGCTATTTGATCTATATACGCCAATATATTTATTAGCTGATACTTTTCAAGTTTTCCAGTATATATTCCCATTTTTTCTACGAAATTATGCCCTTCGTAATAAACAGAGCCATCCATTTTAATGTTTAGTAAAAATGTGGGGCAACGACCAAAACAAGAAGTTTTTTGTAGACCTATTTCAGTAATTCCAAAAGTTTTAAATTCATAACTTTGAAATTCTGATTTATCAAAATATGAAGGTAATGAAGCGCCACTTTCTTTGTGGAGTGTTGCTAAATCTTGTGCACTCACATGAAAGAATGAGATTGAGATTAACATTAGTAGATATTTGCGCATGACTTCCTTGAGTAACCTAACGAGCCTGTAGAATTTCTCTTTTAAAAAAATAGACTCAAAAATCATTAAAAATTAAGCCTCAAAACGCGTTGCTACGTGAAATCTGAGACCATATCCGACGAAACAATTGCTTTTACGGGCTCTCTGAACATAGATTTCATCCGTGATTTTCCACGTTGGAGAAATTCTACAGCCTCAACGCCCAATTAACGTGCTAAGTAATTGTTGGCTAAAATTGTGTAGCGAAGCGAAATGTAGCCAACTGTTACGTGTCCTTGTTTATTTTCTTGTTAGTTGTACTTGGGTGAAGTTTTCAACTTTTTCATAGTTCTTACAAACTCAAATACGCCCCAAATACCTGAACTAATTAAGCCTACTTGCCAAATTTCGATTGAATTAACACTAAAACTATTTGAGTAAATAGCAAGACCAAGTAACTTACCTATTTGAAAAACACCAGCTAGAGTTGCGATTAAACAGATCGCTAACAAAACCCACTTTGAAAAATTTGATTGGTGCACAAAAACTCCTTAATGCGTGTACAACTAACGCCGCAAGCAACAGCGGATGAAACGGAACTTGTTTTTATGCGAGTATTTTACCGCATAAAAACAAGTGGAGAGTAAGACGTCAGATTGCCTTGTTTTGTTAAGCATGAAACTCCGATAATGCATCTTTAATCATCGCCACCTCATCAGAAGAAATCTCAGAAGTAAGCTTTTCTTGCAAAAATTCAATGTAGCTTTTTGAGTGGCGCAAGTTCAATAGAACTGCTGTTGCAGAGTCTAAATATTCTATATTACCACTAGGCCAATGCCCCTTTAACCACTTAAATATTCGCAACGAACGACTAGAGTCTATGCCTTCTGGATTGTTGCCAATACGTACAACCAACTCCCATAAGCCTTCACATACATCATGATCTCGATACTCTCCTGTGTTTGAGAGATCAAGGAGGTCATCTATATGCTTATGCAAAAAATGAGTTTCTGCATAATCAGGGATGCCATTTTCATAATCGATGGGTAGAGGCTTCATATTGATGCTTAACGCCCGCAGCACGGGAAAAGTTGGAGCGCAGCGGAAACTTTGTCCCTGTGACTGCGCTTGTGTACGCCCAGCATGGGCATGAACTAATGAGGTGAAAGTCCTCTGTAGGAAGGTCACCGTTCAATAACATGCTGTTATTAAACGTTAACTACTAGCGAATGGCAAGGGCTTATCCGT
>NZ_VKGK01000023.1 GCF_007197645.1 Shewanella hanedai | reverse complement strand
TATTAATGATATGAGCCATGGACTTATCGTTATAGATAGCCATTCCAATGAGAAGCCAAGCCATTGACTCTAATGTTAATTTACGTTTTCTAAGCGTTACAGTTTCAGTCAAAGAATACGCCTCTTCTATCAACTTAAGAGGGAGTAAGTCTGCGAGGGTTTCAACTTGATGAGGCTTGAGTTGGTTGATAATGTCAAAAGCTTGAGATACTTGCATAAAAAAATCCGAGACCTAGAGGTAGGACTCGGATTCTGAAGCATCTAGAAGATCAGTCAACCGATCGATTTATCACTAAATGATCGGCATTAGCCGTTAGGCTCCCTTTATATTTATTGCTTGTTTAATATCTTACATTAACGCTTACGGCGACGTAGGCCTGCAAATGGTAAAAGAAGCATTGCTAACCAACCTAGTGTTCCACCAGAAGATTTATCTTCTTTTGCTGTCACTGAGATAGTTGCAAAACCAACTTCACTCGATAGCTTTCCGTCAGAGGCTACAACAGAGAATGTTAGGTTGTGAGTTCCTGCCGGTGCTGTAAATGAGATTGATGGGCCACCATTTGTGAATACGACACTAGAGCCAGAAGTTTGCGTCCAAATGTAGGTTAAAGGATCATTCTCTATATCTTTTCCGTTTGCTTTTGCAGTTACTACAAAACCTTCAGTACTTGTCATACCTGATGGGCTGATAGTAGGTGCATCATTTATATTCGTAACAGTTATTGTTGCTTTAGTTACTCCATTCTTGTTGCCATCTTCATCTTCAGAATAGTAAGTAAAGCTATCCATACCAAAGAAATCTTTATTCGGCGTGTATATAGCTGTTCCGTCTTCATTCAATGAAACTTCACCGTTAGATGGAGCATCAACCACAGTCGCTTTAGCTAACTTTCCAACTGGAGAAACATCTATCAAGCGTTGTGCTTTTGCAGTAACACCATCACCAGTGACACTAGAACGAGCTACTTTTTGATCTCCAAGATCATTATCAAGTACGTTGAATTCAACACTTGCTTCCTCTTCAACAGTCGCTGAATCAGTATGGCCAGGGTTAAATGTCGTTGCTTTAACAGAGTAATCGATTTCGATACTACCAGCTGCAGTATTCTGGAGGGTGATAAAATCGTTTGTAGTAACAGATTCACCTTCGCCATTGTGATGATAAGTCGTTCCGACACTACCACCAATGTTTTCAGCACCAATGGTTACTTTCGCAGGCATATTCGGAATGTCGTGGTAATGGAATGAAATATCTTCTTCTTCACCTGTTTTTATCCAAACACTAAATGTGTAAGTGTTACCGGAAGTATCGGCGTATACCTGTGCTTTATTCCATTCAACAACAATCCATGAGTCATCTCCAGATGTAACAACTTGAAGTCCTAGCTGGCCGCCACCAGTATCGCCAGTTGTTCCATCGGTTAGATCGTAGTCAGTCCAGAATGGAGCTAAAATATTATCTGGATTTGCTGAGTCTGGTAGCTCTTTATTATTCCAAGTTCCGGATGCCGAACCTGTACCAACAATGACAATACCATTATCTGAAATAGTTATGCCATTGTAAGTCGCCCCATTATACTTGAAGCTTGGTAGCGTGTTGAAATTAAATGATTTTTCATCGCACCCCTCATCGCATGCTGGCACGTATGCAAGGTTTAAATCAAAAATACTTGGGTTAGTACCTGTTGATTTTGATGAATTCATTTCAGGTAAATCTAATTTACCTACCCAAGTAATCAGCCCTAGATCTTGGTTGACATTAAAACCATTTTGTTGGGCTCCATTAAGAGAAACTGTTACATCGTCTTTTGATGTGAAAGAAGTCCCTTTAGGTGCATATGCTGAAACAGTAACTGTATTCTCAAAAATTGAGTTATTAATTGTAGTCTTAATAGGGAATGCATCGCTTGCTTCAATATCTGTAGCATTTGAGCTTATTGATAGCAAGGAGGCGTCACTAGATTCTTTAGACTTAACGGCTAATGGAAGATGAGCATCTTGCTTACCGTCATCACTCTTTAACATTACATTTCCAAATATCCAAGAACCATATTCTGAAAAAGTAGAGTCGACAGTTATACTAAGCTCTGCTGATGCACCTGCTTCTAACTCGATAGAAGCGGGAGAAACGGTAATACCAGCGCTATCAGTAGAGGCTGAAAGTGTCCAAGAAGTCGCTTCATCGCTCTTGTTGTATACAGTACGAGTAAAAGTACATTTTCCAACACATGAATCTGCAGAAATAGATGGTCTATCGAAAGTTAAAATAGCTTTAGCAGCTGCATCAAGATCCATACGACCCGCACCCATTGCAAATGGTGAGGCTGGGGTTTCTGCATCATCATCAAGAATGCCTTCCATCATTGCTGTTGATGTTAATGCTGTTTTAATATCATTAGCAGACCAATCAGGGTGAAGTTGACGCATCATTGCTGCAGCACCTGCAACATGAGGACTTGCCATACTCGTACCTGAAATCATATTAAAGTCTTCTCCACCGTCATCCGGTGAAAATGCTGATAAAATATTAGTACCTGGAGCGGCTAAATCAGGTTTAAGAACATTTTCATTACCATTCGGCCCTCTTGAGCTATCTGCATTAATCGTATCAGCCAGAGACTTAGATACTCTTCGTTGTACTTCTGCAGATATCTTACCTGCTGTTGCTTCATCACCTAATGATTCGATAATAGCCGTGCCATCAGCTTGAGATATCATCACTGAAGGCAGCGTCGCGTCAGGCATAAACATACTGATTGGAGAGCCAGCTTTGCTGCTGTAGACAACCATAGCTTTCGCACCAGCGGCTAATGCATTTTCAGCTTTTAATGAGAAGTTACAAGCACCACGTGAAATAAGGGCTATTCCATCTTTGAAAGAATCTGCAGCGAAGGCTGAACAACCTTCAAAATTATCAGCATCAAGATTAGTTGCTGCAATAATTGGAGCACTTATGTCTGTTGTGATCGCACTGTTATTTGCTTCTATTGCTAGTAAATCGTCTTCGCCAGCATTGAAAGAGTTAGCAAAGAATCGACCTGTTGTGCTGTTAGCAACCGTTATGCCTGATTCAATACAGGCGGGGCAACCAATAGTTTTGGCGCCATTCCCGTCATTACCTGCGGCTGAAACAACTATAACACCTGCAGCTTCTGCGGCTTCAAACATTGTCTTATACGGGCTGTTAGCAGGATCGCCACCAGCACCGCCGCCCCAAGAGTTATTGATGACATCTGCACCATCATTTACAGCATGTTCCAATGCTTCCATTAGCATGATGTTCGAACCTGAACCGCGAGAACAATCTGCTTTGGTATATAGAGCTTTATAAGACATTAGGTATGCAGCTGGTGCAACACCCGATAACTCTACATCGATATCTTTAAAAGTAGCATTGACTTTATTACCAACTGCTGTACCAGCAACATGGGTACCATGCCCGCCGAAACCCAGTGGGCTCATATATTCATCTGGACAAACTTGGAAAGTTGGTTGTGACCAACGCGCTACAATTAATTTATTATTACAAAAAGTGGTATCAACGGTTGAACAATAATCATCTGTTGGCATAGCACCTTCAGGAGCGGCAAAGCCATCTCCTGAAAACATTGGGTTTTCGGGGCGAATACCGCCATCAATAACCGCGACTCGAATCCCTTTACCCGCATTTTCCATTCCAGCTACGGCATCCCACATAGCTTTGCTGTTAATGACTTCATGAGAAGCATCCATGCTCATTTCATACATGGTTTCAGGATAAACGGACTTTACCCCAGGGATTGCCATTAACTGCTCAATAGAAAGACCTTGGCCAACAATAGTCACACCATTAAAAAGAGTTTGAAATTTGCGTTCAACTTTACTATTTGCTGAAACACTAGAAAGCGCAGTTACAAACTTACTCTGCTCTTGAGCTAAATGACTAGAGTAAGTTTTAGCAGCGCTAGATTGAACGTTAATTTTCTGGCCTTTTTTAACCGGAGAAGTAGCCGATAGCTTTGAAATTCCTCCACTATATTTAGACAGCGATGGAGACTCTAGTTCAACGATAAATCTCTGAGGAGCTGCATGGTTAATTACTGACTCAGCTTTCTTATAGCTTGCGGCAGAGGTGATTTCTGGACTGTATGGGTTCGATGTATAGCTGGTGCTTGCCATTGCAGCACTAGAAACCAGTGCTGCCGCAATTGCGATTGATAGTTTAGTTTTCACTACGTTCTTCCTTGTCAATTTGAGCCTTAGACAAAATGTAAATAAGGCAATTTATTATTAACTCCTCTCTTTTTTGAGAGGTTAAAGAAAGTTTGTAGCACAAACCGAGGCGTTTGTTAATTATTTTAGCGCAAATGTTACATCTGAGGCTCCATTGTTAATTTGTAAGCTAAGGAATAACTTATAATAAAAAAGGATTAAGGTTTGACGGCTCTAACAATAGGGTTTTGTAGACTAATTAACGTTTCTGTTGACTGAATCTCATCGATTGATTGAATACGATTGATTAGCACATGTTGCAATCCGTCGATGGATTGGCACATAACCTTTACAAAAACGCTGTAATTGCCAGTGGTATAGTATGCTTCTACAACTTCCTCTAAAGCATTTAGTTTAGATATAGCGGCTGGATAATCTCCAGCGCTCTTCAGATTGATACCGATAAAGCAACATACGTCATAACCAAGTGCTTTGGGATCAACTGTAATTTGTGCTCCGGTGATAATGCCTGCTTGTTTCATCTTTTCGACACGAACATGAATAGTGCCTGCACTAACACTGAATCGCTTAGCTAACTCGGCAAAAGGAGTTCGTGCTTCTTCCATAAGTGCTGATAAAATTCGATTATCAAGTTGATCTCTTTGAAATGAGGTATCCATGGTAATGTGCTTATTATTATGGTGATTAATTGTCAATTTACGTTTTTTTGTAAGAGATGGCTATCAAAATTCGATATTTACTGGACTATTCTGCAGATGCTCAAGCAGTTACCCTTCTTCATTCCAACTATGAATTTTATTTGCACTAGCTGTTCACCGGATTATTGTTCTGCTTCTGGGGCTAAAAAAGGGACGTCACAGCTGAAGGTTAGCTGGTTTCCAGAGTAGGGCTGTTTAATTGTTAGCTCATGTGCATGCAATAGCAATCGTGAGGATAGACTTTTCGCTAATGGGTCTGCATAGAAGTTATCACCTAAGATAGGGTGGCCTATGGCAAGCATATGAACTCTAAGCTGATGAGAGCGTCCTGTAATAGGCGTGAGTTTTACTAAGGTAGAGCGTTTAGCTCTGCTAATCACCTTGTAGTGGGTCAATGATGGCTTTCCCAACTGATGGTCAACTTTTTGTTTTGGTCGGTTTGGCCAATCACAGATAAGTGGAAACTCGATACTGCCTGTATCATTTTTTATGTGGCCAGCAACCCGTGCATAATAGGTCTTCTTCGTTTCTCGATCCCTAAATTGCCTCTTAAGTTCTTTTTCTGCATTTCGCCTTAGTGCAAGAACAATGACGCCTGATGTCGACATGTCGAGCCTATGCACAACTTGTGCATTTGGATATTCAGTAAGAACGCGTTCATAAATGCTATCTCTATGCTCGGGAGCACGGCCGGGAACAGAGAGTAAGCCTGAAGGTTTATTGACAACTAAAATGTCCTTGTCTTGGTAGAGAATATCAAGCCAAGGCGATGTAGGGGGGGAGTAGATAAAGTCAGACATAAAAATAACCTAAGTAGAAGTGCGCAGCAAAGATAACTGCTAGGAAGGAGGTGAAGCAAGTAAAATGAATGCTGTTACATGCTCTTTCAATTTTAATGAATGAATTAGATGTTAATAGTGTTGATTTCATTCGTCTGTCTTGCTCTAATTTGATGTTCTTGTCTGTACTCTTTAGAGTCTTATGTTGTTATTTGTTTTTTTAAGCTAATAAGCGAGTTGTAAATGTTAAATCGAACTCGATATCGATTGGCTGATAAAGTTGTCGATCCTGCACAATGTACCATCTTAAGCGGAGATAACTTACTCAAGGTTGAGTTAAGGGCGATGCAGGTACTGCTATGCCTGATAAACCATGCTGGAGAACCTGTCAGTAGAGATATGCTATTAGATGAGGTCTGGTCTGGTGGTGAAGTTTCTGATAACGCTATTAATCGAATTATCGGTATTTTAAGAAACCAGCTTGGCGATAATGCAAAATCACCAAATTTTATCAAAACCTTACCTAAAGTGGGCTATGTATTAATAGCATCTGTCACCTTAGTTAAAGAGGTCACCAAGCATGAGAAGTTCGCTACTGAAGTGATTGCTGGTGCTGAACTCGATAAGGTTGAGAGTAAAAAGCAGGTCTTTAAACGTAGTCTATTTGCAACCTTGTACCTACATGCAGGTAAAACGGCATTGTTATTTACAGTTCTCCTGTCTCTGTTGATCTTTTCTGTTTATCAAATCAGCCACAACTCCACAATTGTAAACCCTCAACATGTTAAAACTGAGCTAAAACGTTTGACTTATCTGGATGGTCAGGAGTTATCGCCAATGCTATCGGGTGATGGCAAATATCTAACATTCGCAAAACGAGAGTTAGGTGATAAAAACTGGCGAATAGGTTTAATGACGTTAGGGAGTCGGAAAACTCATTTTCTTGAAGATGTATTTGATAGCCAAAGCTATCCTGCTTTTAGTCCTGATGGCAGTAGAATTGCCTACTTATCCTTTAATCTAATCGGAGGCTGTCAGATTAATATGGTTGAGGTGATTGATGGGCAGTTTGGTAAAATAAGTAAGATTACAGATTGTAAGAGGATTATTCAGAGTACCAGTATTGTTTGGCACCCGTCGGGGAAGAGTATTTATTACACGGATGAAGATCACCAGAAAACCTTTCTGAGTGAAAGAATGTTGTTCTCCATCGATGTGACTGGAGCAAATAAGAAACAGCTGAGTCAACCATATTCTATAGGTAGTGGTGATTACTCTCTCAGTTTATCTCCGAATGGTCGTTATCTTGCTGTGGTGAGAAATGTGCGTTGGTACCAAGTACAGGTAATGTTGCTTTCACTGGATACCGGAAACTGGCAGAAACTTTTTACCCTTGACCTTGCTCTGCATACGGTAGCTTGGAGTCGTGACAGTAAATCTTTGATCTATCGTGGCGAGGGCTCGCACTTGATGAAATATAACATAGAGTCCGAGATACATACTCAGTTGACCAATATATTACAACCAGTTTTCTCACCCGTTTCTAACATGAATGGGGATATAGTTGCTTTATTAGGTAAGCTTTATGATAGTGAAGTGTGGCAATTATCGACAACATCTCAGCTAAAAAAAGGTGTTAACGATGATAGCAAACAGAATGATTGGTTTCGCCTCATTGCTTCTAATGGCCGAGATTCACGACCAGCAGTCAGTTTAGATGGAAGACAGTTAGCTTTTGTATCAACTCGAACTGGTGAGCCTCAAATTTGGTTAAAGTTAAAAGATGGTACTGAATCACAGCTAACACAGTTTAAAGATATTAGTTTCATAAGGAATGTTCGCTTTTCTGCCGATGGGTCTCAAATATTAGGCCGAAATAGCTATCAACCTTTCATCTATGATCTGGATACTAATAAAATTATGTATATTGATATTCAAGGTCAGCATGAACTCTACGGCGTTGCTTGGGGTCCCGATGATCAAACTATTATGGCTTCGTTTGACATTTTAGGCCGGTCGTCACTTAGACTCGTTGATATCGAGTCGGGAGAAGTATCTGATACTTTAGCCGAAGGAGTTGAATTTGGCTTGTTTTCTAGTAGTGGGCAACTCTATTTCACTCAAAGATTAAAGGAAGGTCTCTGGACTTTAAAGAAAGGTGAAATAAAGCTGATTTATGAAGACTTTACCGTAATGCTTGATATGTCGTGGACCATAGTTGATGAGTATGTTTACAACTTAGCTTATCGAGAGGGACGAATTGATATCGATCGTATTGATCTTAATACTGGTGAGCCAATAATGATGAAGTTAGTTGAGGGGACTAGAACACAAGCAATCGCTGTTGATAGGGAGGGGGTTGTGTACCTTGGAACTTATAATGAGAGCGATACCAATATCGTGAAGCTTGAATATTAAAATAACTAATTATAAACTTGATTTTATTGATTTTATTGTTTTTATTTTTTCATTATGTTTTCATTATGTTTTTGTTATGTTTTTTAGTGGCTTTAGTTGTACTCTATGAAGGAATTATATGAGGTTGCTGTAAGATTCATCACAAAAGCTAGTGAACACTTACGAATAGAGGGCGAAACATGAAAATTACGATAATAAATATGTTTTTAAAAGTGACGGTTTGTTGTGCTTTATGTGTTTCAGGGGCTGCTACCGCTGGAATCATAAATGATTTAGGGGTTGCTGCACAGTTTCAAAATATACAAAGTTTTGAAGATAAAAACCTTAGCCTAAATAATGGGGAAAAGGATGAAGCGGAAGATGAAGTAATAATAAACCCTATGGCAGGTTGTCCTAGGTTGCCTTGTCCTGGCAATTGGTAGCAGTGAGCAATACGTATACGTAGCTGAGGACTAAGTACAGGTATATAAATGAATATGTGCATAAAAATATGCGCATTTTTATAACATTAGCCATTAGATATTTTTCACAAATATAATATAATATAATATAATATAATATAATATAATATAATATAATATAATATAATATAATATAATATAATATAATATAATATAATTTCATTTCTGCTATACCTACTCTCATTCATTGATTATATTCATTTCGTTATACATTTATTTTACTATTCAATAGCCTTATACATATATGAGAGGGACGGTGACTCTTTTCATGTCAAAGCCTATACGGCTACGAAATAAGTATCACAACTCTCATGGACAGGATCTTTCCTCTAACCGTAACCTTACTCTAGACATAACTTATTGGTGTTGTTTAAATAAACTTAACTGACTGTTTTTGTTGTTAATCACCTTTTAATCATCTTATTGTTATGACTCAGCAACCACCCAGTTGTAGATTTGTAGTCAGACAGGTTAACTCGGTAAGTTCAATGATTAGGTCGGCTTTTAATCTAAACTTTACCCTGGGTTTCATCACTTGCTTTCTACAACTAAAGGGAACGATTAATTTTAAAGTGTCATATATTTCATTGTCTGGTCCACAATTGAGATAACTGGATAGTACATATAGTTAGGTTTGACAGCTTAGATCTGAGTTAGGTCTTAACTGCCAAAAACTATAGGTTCTAGCGTGACAGTTTTTATATTGGTCTGTTTCTGTAGTGGCAAAGTGGTTCATTAATCGTGAATACTTAATCAGAACACTGATTAACCTGTCTCCCTATTTACTTGTTAATTGAAGATTGAAGTGAAATTTTGTCAATTAAAGATGTTCTACTAGCGATGATATTTATCCACGTTGCTAGGTTTGCCTTTGTATGATTGAGCTTGCTTAGTTTTTCACTACGACTAGGCTGATTTTTCATCATAGATGGTAAGTTGTTAGATTATCGTCATCTCCCTTTAGACATAGGGGTGCTTAATTTGAGCACTCCTTTTTTTTTGTGTTTTCTATCAAGAGTATTAATGATTCTAATCATTAGGTGACTGGGTTGTTTATCGAAGTTTTACGAAAATCCGTTACCGTTTACATGCATCAAAGAAAATGTCCAAACTACAAATGACAAGGCTATATGGATAAAAGCATAGACACTTTGATCCAGCATCTCCATTCCCCTCGATTGCCAAATCAGTTTGCCGTGTAGCAATATCACCAGTGGGAATAGCGCAAATAGTGGGTAAAACGCTATTGAACTGCTATCGCCTAACAGTAACTTGCTGAGCAAAGACCAGAACACCATAAAAGCAGTGAGAAGAGGTGGGGCTGCTTGTCGATATTGTTCTGGATATGGGAACATGGATTTCCTTGTTTACTGGGTATGTAATAATGTTTTTATGCTAGTCGGGCTTTCGTGCAATCAATTGAGCTTTTTGACTGACACTAGCATGGTTAACTATCTTACCTTCAAAGTAATGCAAGCAGTCCCAATGAGCAAACTCTGATTTAAGCTCACCTTGTTTAAGTAGAAACTTAGGGTTCTTCGGGCGACCAATTTCAGCTTGTTTATCGATGAATGTTTCATAGAAAATTAGACCTCCTGGTTTCAGGGCTGCTCTAATTTGTGGGAAAAGAGGTCGGTGAAGATAGTTAAATACCAGAATCAGATCATATTCTGCAACTGGAAGAGCTGTGGCTGAGCCATCTTCTAGATCCCACTGAAGATAGAGATGGTTTTCTGGCCGATTACTGAGCCCGGCTAACGATCTGTCTATAAATGTCACCTGATGACCACGTTCAGCAAACCAGAGACCATTTCTTCCTTTGCCACAGGCTAGGTCGAGTACTTTTATACTCCCCTCTTCGTGCCTAAACTGAGCGAACTCTGTAATGAGTGTCGCTGCTTCAGCCTTTAACTTCTTTTCTTCCATCAATTCTACGTCCATGAATAATTGAAAAATGACGTAATCCTGCAGGGCCGTGAGACACCATAACTGAGAGCAGGAGTACGGTGATTAAGAGCTCTGGTTTGTATTGTGCAAGGGGAATGAAGAGTCCAAGTAAACCGAGTTTTACCAGTGTCAGAACTCCCTTTAGTTGGATCAACCAGCGCCAGTCTCTGACTATCTCCCATATCATCATGAGTGAACCTGATGCCATAGCCATGCACCAATAATAGATCCATTTATCTTGCGGCACGCCTAATAGTATCCCTCCTCCAGCACCAGTGACTCCGAGAATGTGTACGGCTCTTAGGCTAGTTTTACTGAGTCTTTGTAGCCAAAATTGTTTTTCTGTTAGTTTCGATTTAGCCATGGTGATGCTGAGGTTATTTGATTTGCTGTAAGCTTATCAGGATTTTTTATACTGTGAAGCCCCGTATTACTGCTGGATGAATTTATACCTGATTTCTATTAAACTCTCAGCCAATAGAATAGATAGGTGGTAAAAATGAGAATTGGGTTCTTCAGTGCTAAGCACTATGACATGGAACACTTCGATCGCACTAATCAGGTTTTTGGTGCCGAAATCGAATATTTTGATTACCGATTATGCATGCAGTCTGTAAAGCTAGCTCATGGTTTTGAGGCTATCTGTGCATTTGTAAATGACTCATTGTGTGAAGAGGTTTTGGTTGAACTCGCTAAGAACGGCACTAAGATTATCGCCATGCGCTGTGCCGGCTTTAATAACGTCGATCTTGTTGCTGCTAAGCGCTTAGGGTTACGAGTGGTTAACGTTCCTGCCTATTCACCAGAGTCAGTTGCTGAACATACCATAGCCTTAATGTTGACCTTGAATAGAAAGGTGCACAAGGCTTATCAGAGAACCCGTGATGCTAATTTTTCGCTGGAGGGGTTGGTTGGTTTTAACATGCATAATCGAACCGTAGGTGTTATCGGTACCGGTAAAATTGGCTTGGCGACTATCAGAATATTATTAGGTTTTGGCTGTAAGGTTCTAGCGCATGATCCATACCCTAACTCGGAAGTTGTCGCTCTTGGAGTTGATTATGTATCGCTTGATAAGCTCTACTCTGTGTCGGATATTATTACGTTACATTGTCCTTTAACTCCTGATAATCATCATCTGTTGTGTAAGGCTAGTTTCGATAAAATGAAGCCTGGTGTTATGGTCATAAACACCAGCAGAGGTGGCCTGTTAGATGCTATGGATGCGATGGAAGCATTGAAAATGGGACAGCTAGGCTCGCTTGGTTTGGATGTTTATGAAAATGAAAAATCTTTATTTTTCCAAGATAAATCTAATGAAATCATTCAAGACGATGTCTTTAGACGTTTATCTGCGTGTCACAATGTGATTTTTACTGGCCATCAGGCCTTTTTAACCTCTGAAGCATTGGAGGCCATTGCGCATACTAGCTTAACCAATGTGAAGCAACTGCTTTCAGGGGAGTGTTGTCCTAATGAGTTGCATTCATAAGCATATGTACGTCTCAAAGGTCGTTAGGCAGTGTTGATTATAATTTGACATATCATGTGGATATTAACTGACAAAATAAGCCTTGGCTGATAAATTGAAACCTCAATCTCAGCTAGAGTTTTTATACCATGATGGTCACCCAAGAAGTTCACGATATTCCTACCAATACAGGGCTTATGCGAACCTATCTTTATCGTCCTGATGAAGAGGGCCAGTTTCCAACTATTTTGTTTTATTCTGAGATATTTCAACAAACAGAGCCTATTGCAAGAGCAGCGACTATGATGGCGGGGCATGGCTTTGTGGTACTTGTGCCGGAAGTGTTTCACGAGCTAAATCCCATTGGAACCGTGCTTGCTTATGATGAGGCGGGTAAAGATAAAGGTAATGAAGATAAGTTTGCTAAGCCATTAGAGAGTCATGATTCAGATACTGAGGCTTTAGTGCAATTTGCCAGAAGTCAGCCTTTTTGTACCAGTCAGGTTGGTAGCATGGGCGTGTGTATTGGTGGGCATTTAGCATATCGTGCTGCAATAAACCCCGATATCTCAGCCGCTTTTTGTTTATATGCGACCGATATTCATTCAAGTACTTTACCTAGCGATGAAGGCAATGATTCTCTGTCCAGAACTGAAGACATTCAGGGGGAGTTAGTGATGGTGTGGGGCAAACAAGATCCACATGTATCAAGTGAGGGGCGTAAGCGGGTATATGCTCAGTTAGAAAGTACTAAACGGACGTTTACTTGGTTAGAGGTCAATGCACAGCATGCCTTTATGCGCGACAGTGAGAGCCGATACGATCCCGCTCTGGCTATGCAGATGTACTTACAAGCCGTTGCTTTTTTTCACAGACTATTGCGTTAGTTTTAATTCAAGTACAGCTTAAACTTTAAGAGTCATTAATTAAATAATGACTCTTGTTTTGGCTAGTGCTTAGCCTTGATTGCTGTAGTGAGCAAGATCTTGAACACTCACACGAGCGATAAACTCATTATCAAGGTAGAAATCAACCTGTTCTCCACTCTTCTTACCAGACATTAGCTGTTGGCTACCATCGTCGAAGTTCAGTGTCATCACTAAGGTGTCATCACCGGTGGCTTCCATTGTCGCGTTAGAAAGTTTGATCTCTGGTAGCGGCGCCTTAGTTAGCTCTTTATTGAGGTGAGGGTTAACTTTAAAGATGGCTTCAACAGGCATATCAACAACGGCAGGTGAACGCTTGGTGATAGGGTTAGTCCCTGTCCAGAATTCAACGCTATTGAATATGAATAGATCTGCTGTAGCTGTTAAGCCATAAACAGGGCTTAGTAGAATAAATAAACCAGCGCGGCCAAAACGGTTATCGACAGCACTTAGGTTACCTTTGGTGACCATTGCGCTTAAGCCCATTTGACCCATGCACCCAGAAAGTTGAGTGGTTAACAGAGCGGCAAGCGTGATAGAGATTAATGTTTTTTTCATGATTTTCTTAGTTGATGGGAAAGCGAGCAGATTTTAATGATTCGATTTTTATTATTAGCGATCTTAATCACAGTCCTTGGTTGAATATTGGTGGTGGTTGCTAGCGGGTTTGAGGGGGATGTTGTTGGATTTGGCTCATTGGTTTCTTTTTGTTGTTGATAGCTTGCTTTGTAACCTACCGTCATTTTGTTGTTAACGCTCGTATCTTATTGGTGAGCACTATTATCCAAGACTTATAGTGGTAAAACTAACATGTTGGGAGTGGGTTATATTGGTAATTTAGCGCATACTACACGGCTTATTTTTAGGGGGGATAAATGACAGAACTTGAAATACTATATCAGAGCGAAGATGAGTACGGCCCTTTATTAGTACTCGATGACAAGCATATGCGCGTGCTCTCCTTTGGCGATAATGATGAGCAGAGTAAGTTACTCAAAGCGGAGCCTCATCTTCCCCAACACACTTATGTTCAGGCTATGCTTTTGGTACTGCTATTTATCAAACCTAAGCGGGTGATTATTCTTGGACTCGGTGGTGGTGGGTTGATACATGCACTTCGTCATTATGATACTGGCATAAAGGTGACAGCGGTAGAGTTGAGAGCCCAAGTGATCGATATTGCAAAGCGCTTTTTTCAGTTACCTATCGGTAAAAAGCTGACGTTAATTCATCAAGATGCCGCAGAATTTCTCGCACAGGCAGATCATAAGAAAGCGGATGTGATCTTTGCAGACATATATGGGGCTGATGGCGTCGATGAAAGCCAGTTGTCTGAAGATTTTATTAAGAATGCGTCTGCAATGATAAAGGCCGATGGCTTCCTTGTTTTAAACTGCTGGAAGGAACACAGCCAAAATCGGGCCTTATTAGAGCTGTTGCAAACTTACTTCTGTGAGGTGAGGGCATGCTTGACTGGTGGAGGCAATTGGGTTGTGTTTGCCAGTAAATCTAAAAGAGACATTTCTGGTAGTGGCATGAGAGCTAAAGCTCACGGTTTATCTCAACAGCTAGATTTCACCTTAAGTCGTTCTTTGACTCGGTTTGACTATTGGGTTTAGTTATTTCCATAGGCAAGCTTGCTTGCCTATTCCTTCGTTGTATTACTATCTATCCTTAAGCTATTTATGGTTGTTCGGATAAATCGATTAGAACAACAGTTTTTATCCGTTATACTTAATTTTAAGTCCACGTTATTATCTTCACATCGAAAACAAACTGACCATTACATCTTAAGTCAGTCGAATGAATTTATTAATAATTTTTACGGAGCTTTAAATGAATCAATCAATCATCAATACTGAAATCAAGCCTTTCTCAGCAACTGCATTCCACAAGGGTGAATTCGTACCAGTTTCTGAGCAAGACCTACTAGGAAAATGGTCTGTGGTTTTCTTCTACCCTGCTGATTTCACTTTTGTATGTCCAACAGAATTAGGTGACATGGCTGACCATTACGAGAAGCTGCAAGGTATGGGTGTTGAAGTTTTCTCAGTATCAACTGACACTCACTTCACTCACAAAGCATGGCACGATGCTTCAGACACTATCAACAAGATTCAGTATCCAATGATTGGTGACCCAACTGGTGCTATCACTCGTAACTTCGGTGTCATGATTGAAGAAGATGGCTTAGCACTTCGCGGCACATTCGTTATCAACCCTGAAGGTCAAATCAAAGTCAGTGAAGTTCATGACTTGGGTATCGGTCGAAGCGCTGCAGAACTAGTACGTAAGATTCAAGCTGCTCAATATGTTGCAACTCACGACGGTGAAGTTTGTCCAGCAGCATGGCAACCAGGTGCAGAAACACTAGCACCATCACTAGACCTAGTCGGTAAAATCTAATTTAACCTATTGCTGGTAGCGGCTTCATCTCCAAACTACCAGCCACTGAGGTGAAAGATTTGCTTTACACTTCAGTGCTCTTTTTTATTTATATCCAAATAAGCTCAGCTCCCCCTGTCAGTCTGAGCTTATTTTTTCCCAAATTTTCCGATTGATACTCAAAGATAGTAGTGTCGATTTTTTAGGAGTTATCATGTTAGATACGAATCTTATGGCTCAACTGAAAACCTACCTGCAAAACCTCAAGCGCCCAGTTGAACTTGTCGTGTCTGCAGATTCCAGCCCTAAAGCGCAAGAGCTTAGAGCTTTAGCGCAAGACATTGAAAGTTTGTCACCATTAGTTAGCATCACAGAGAACGATGGTAAGCGCATGCCTTCGATGAAAGTGACGAATGCAACAACGCAAACTGATATTACCTTTGCTGGTTTGCCGATGGGTCACGAGTTTACCTCACTTGTTTTGGCTCTACTTCATACTGGCGGTCACCCACTTAAGTTAGATGATGCGGTTATTGCACAGATCAAGGCCCTTCCTGGCGAGTATCATTTCGAGACCTACGTTTCGCTTAGCTGTCAAAATTGCCCTGATGTTGTTCAGGCATTGAACATGATGGCGGCCGTTAATCCAAATATCACGAATGTAATGATTGATGGTTCACTGTTTCAAACCGAGGTTTTTGATCGCGATATTTTAGCCGTCCCTTCGGTTTACCTAAATGGTGAAGTGTTTGCTCAAGGCCGTATTAGTTTAACGGAAATTCTCAACAAAATAGACACTGGTGCAACGGCACGACAAGCGGAAGTCTTGGCTGAAAAAGAGCCATTTGATGTGCTTGTTGTTGGCGGTGGTCCTGCGGGTGCTTCGGCGGCAATTTATGCTGCTCGTAAAGGTTTGCGCACTGGTATTGTTGCCGATAAATTTGGCGGTCAAGTCGCTGAGACAGTAGGTATTGAAAACTTTATCTCAGTTAAGGCCACTGAGGGGCCTAAGCTAGTGGCAAACCTTGAAGCCCATGTTCATGAATATGATGTCGATATTATGGATAATCAACGAGCTTTGAGTCTTAAATCGGGCGAGCTATTTGAACTTGAACTGGAAAATGGTGCTGTATTAAAAAGTAAAACAGTATTGTTAGCGACAGGTGCAAGATGGCGTGAAATGAACGTACCTGGTGAGCAAGAGTATCGCGGTAAAGGTGTCGCTTATTGTCCACATTGTGATGGTCCCTTGTTTAAAGGTAAGCGTGTTGCCGTCATTGGTGGTGGTAACTCAGGTATTGAAGCAGCAATCGATTTGGCGAATATTGTTGAACACGTTACCGTACTGGAATTTGATAGCCAATTAAGAGCAGATGACGTTTTGCAGCGTAAAGCGGCATCGATGGGCAATATTAAGATCATTACCCAAGCCATGACTACAGAAGTTGTCGGTGATACAAAGCGCGTTAATGGGCTTAACTATACTGATCGAGCCACTGGCGAGTCACATCATGTCGAGCTTGAAGGTATCTTTGTTCAGATTGGTTTGATCCCTAACTCTGAGTGGTTAGAGGGGACGATTGGTCTAACGCCAAGAGGCGAAATCATCGTTGACGGTAAAGGTGAAACATCATTAACGGGCGTATTTGCTGCCGGTGATGTGACTAACTCAGCGTACAAGCAGATTATTATTGCGATGGGCAGTGGGGCAACCGCTTCGTTAGGCGCATTTGATTATCTGATTAGACACAGCGCGCCAGAGGTTGAACAAGCCGCAGCTTAATTTTTTTGTTTAAACAAAATTCAGCCAGTCACTAGACTGGCTGATTGAGCGGCACAGCTTATCCCGAGTTCAGGTTAACTAGACTTTGATATTGACGTTATGCCCTGAATTGCCAACTGGAGCTGCAGGGGCTGTAGCTTGAATCAATTGCAGTGCAATTTCTCCTTCTGCTTCTTGTTGCTCTTTAGCCAATTGAGCGACTTTAACGCCAACATTACCATTGCTTAAGTTAGGCTCTAAATTTGCGGTACCGATTGTGACTGACATTTCGACCTCACACTAAATTAATTCATCGATCTTTGGTTAAGATTCTATCGACTCAGATACCATAAACTTTAGTCCAAAGGAGCAATGGTAGCGACGTTTTTTATAATATTTAACCTATTTATCAAGAATTTTCCTAGTGAGGGTAATGATAAAAGTAAGTGCTATTGAGCTGAAGATTAAACCTATTGCCAGAGTAACATTTTGCAGTGCAGTAGGATCCATCGCTAGTGTGCCACCTAAACCTATCATCATAATGCCGGACATTAACTTTAGAGTTTTCCCCTCTTTTTCTGTCAGCTTACGTTTACCTAATGTGGCGCTAAAGGCGATAACTATGATAGCTAGAGGGATCACGTAGACGATGTTATAGAAAACAAGGTACATATAGCGTTCAAAGTCAGGTAACTCATGCATGGCTAAAACACTGGTATAAATCATGGGGAAGCCTGCGGTACATAAAAGTTCATAAGCGTTAGCTAAGATGGACAGTACCACGGTCCCAGCAATCATTGCTGCCATGCTGCTGGCATTCGTGAGTTTTCCCATACGCTTTATCAGGCCTGTTCGGTTTTCTGCCGACATGGATAGAGTGACTTCTCCCTTAGTGAAAAAGTAATCTTTTAGATTTATAACTCCAGCAACTAAAGCCAGAATCCCAGCTCCCAGTATGATCATCCCTCCGTCACTATTCGCGCCGAGTAGTTCGAAAATATTTAGCCATGCGATCATGAAAAGAAAATAGATGAAGCCTGAAAAGAATACAAATATCCCACCGACAATTAGCATACGAGTACGACTCTTAGCATTCACCATAATTGAGAGTAAAAATAACAGTACAAAGAAGGCACAAGGATTAAACGCATCGACCCCAGCAAGGACAAGAGTAAGTAAAGGGAGTGAAAGTTGCTCTGGCGCAACAACACCGATGAATGGCAGTTCTACTGGTTGAACTGAACTGGTGTTGGATTGTTGAGATTCTAGATTAAGGTCGCAAGTTCCCGTATTACTATCTTGGTTTGTACCATCATTACAAGTGCTGAAAAGTGGTTGTTCTTTATCTGAACTGTTAGGTGCAAAGTTGTCTTGGGGAGCTAATTTCCCACCCAAAGATTGATAGCACTGTTTCAAGCTGTCAACTAAATATTGGCCAGTTACAGCTTCGCTACTGTAGCCCACGACAGCTTTATTACACACAGCCATATAGGGAACCGAGCTCGCTTTGGTCCCCGTTTGTAAGGCTATTTCTTGCCATTTATCCATAGAGCCTGGTGTTGAGACTCTATGCGAGTAAAGTTCTATCCAAGGGTATAGTTTTGGTAATTGGTCGATAAATGGGTGAGCTTCAGCACAGTGAGGGCAAGTTTTGGACCAGAAAAAGTAGAGTTTGATCTTAAGTTCGCCCTGTTCATTTACATAATGCCAGCTTTGAGATTCATCAGTGAACGATGTTGGGTCCGTTGTGGCTAAAGTGTCAGAACTTGAAAATAAACTTAAGAAAAACAGCATGGTGAGTAGGGGTAATTTAGCCATGTTCCCTCCGAAGGGCGTATTTATCTAATTAGAGTATTTGAGACGAGCTATCTCGATTACTCTACGTTTATTTATCTGATTAGATAAATAAACGTGTGATAAATGCAGCCTGAATCTCGATTAATCGAGAATTGAGAACTTAATCGTATTTTACCTTTTGGGTTCTTTTAATGTTGGCTGTGAATCGGAGTTCAGGTTGTTTGATATTTGAATCGATATTTCAATTACTCAGCAAGTTCAAATGATTTAACGGTGGGAGCTTTGATCGGGCACCAGGTTACGCTTATATCACGACGTTTATCCATGCCAGCAGTTAAAATCCGCGTGACGATGGGCGCAGGAAAGCTTGATTCCGTTAAATAGGATTTAACTCTGTGGATCCTGCGTTCGGCAAGCCAGAGGTTATATGCTCTGAGCTCATCACTTTTCTGGTTTTTTTGAACTTGAAACTCTAATAACAGATAGCCATTTTTTGACTTATGCTCTTCACTGATTTCGTCTAATCGAGTGGAGTAGGCACTTGGAAAATAGGAACTGTTTTTAACATAAGGTATGTTGAACATATGAACACTACTATCACATTGTGCTACAGCATTTCCTGTTATTAATACTGCAAGGGCGGCGACTATCACTCTCATTATTGGCTTCCGGTGATGTAAAATAGCTATTAATTGTGTCTGGGTGGTTTTTTATTCTGTTGATAACTTAAGCTAGTGCTAGGATGAAATCAATGAGTAAGATAATAAGTTAAGCCTTTCGAGTAAACAACAAAGAGAGTTTGTAGGCATTTAGTTTGGTATTATTCAGAGACATTCTTACCAAAAGTGTCGATTTACCGGGTGACTATAAGTATATTGTGCACAACTGAACTAATTATTTAGGCCATTATGTCAAAAGATCTTCTAAACCCCCTATCACTGGACAATCAAGTGTGTTTTTCACTCTATAGCGCCACGAATGCAATGGTGAGAGCGTATCGCCCTTTGCTGACTGAGCTCGATTTAACCTACCCTCAATACTTAGTCATGTTAGTGCTATGGGAAAATAGGGGGATAAGTGTAAAAACGCTAGGGGAGCAGCTTCATCTTGATTCAGGAACCTTAACTCCCTTGCTTAAACGCTTAGAAGTAAAAGGCCTAGTGATTAGAGGCAGAAGTGAATTAGACGAAAGGGTAAGGGTATTACATGCATCAAAGAAAGGCGTGGACTTAAAGCTACTTGCCGCGAAAATACCTGAGAAAATGGCGTGTAAACTCACGATAAAGCCAGAGGTTTTTATTGAATTAAAGCGTTTGTGTGATCAGGCTTATGTGAGCCTAGCTGACGCGGATATGAAGTAATACTAAAGCTAAATCAATCTCGTTTATTTTGTCTGTTACTGGTGGTGGTTTCGCCAACAAGTTGAATTAATTATGCTATCTTAATTTATATCTCCCCCACTAGGTATTTAAATGGACCAACTTGATCTGATTGTTATTGGTGGCGGTATCAATGGGGCTGGCATTGCCCAAAGCGCATCAGCAGCTGGCTACAGTGTATTGTTATTGGAAGAAGGCGAGGTGGGTGAGCAAACTTCGGCTAATTCAAGTAAATTAATCCATGGTGGACTAAGGTACCTTGAGTCAGGTCATGTATCCTTGGTTCGCAAGTCTCTATCTGAACGCCGTGCTTTGCTTAGGTTAGCGCCTAGTTTAGTTAAACCTGTTCCCTTCTATATTCCCGTTTATGACAATAGCCAACGCAGCCAGTGGATGATTAGAGCTGGACTGAGCGCCTATGCTTTATTGAGTGAATTAGATCCCTTAGGCAGATATAAGAGTATTCCTGCGGCTCAATGGCCCAACATTCGGGGGTTGAAGCTGCAAGGTTTAGAGGCTGTTTTTCAATATTGGGACGCCCAAACAGATGATAAGGCGTTGACTCAAGCTGTCATAAAAAGCGCAATAGAATTAGGTGCTAACGTATTAGAACAGACTCGATGTGATGCCATTGTACATAGACCAGGGTATTGTGAAGTTAGCTATTTGTATCAAGGTGAGCCCACTAAAGTAAAAGCATCATGTGTGATTAATGCAACTGGTCCTTGGGTCAATGACCTGATTGGCTGTGTGACGCCTCCAATGGCAAAAGAGGAGATAGATCTCGTACAGGGAACCCATCTATTGCTTGATATTACTCCCCCTGATGGGATCTTATATCTGGAGTCTTGCTTCGATCAACGAGTCGTATTTGTTATCCCTTGGCAGGGGAAAACCTTGTTGGGGACGACGGAGACTCAATTAGCCGATTTAGAAGGAAAGCCGACTCCAACAAGAGAGGAGATCGTTTATCTGCTAGGGATTTATCAACATTACTTTACTGACGCGGGTGAGATTGAAATATTAGAGTCAAAGATCGTCGAGACATTCTGTGGTGTTAGGGTCTTGCCTAAACAAGCGGGATCATCGTTTGATCACTCTCGAGAACTCTGGTTACAAACCCGAGACTCACATCCTAGGATTTTGACCCTCTATGGTGGCAAGCTAACCACATTTCGCACGACGGCAAAAGAGGTCACTCTTTGGCTTGAAAGCAGGTTAGGTGGGAGGAAAATGTTAGCTGATATCGATAAATTGCCTTTGTACTAATACTCAGACGAAAAATTCATCTGAGTGTCATATTTCGATGTTAAGATCCCACAAATTTAATTTAATACTCTTATGGATTTATGCTGCAAATCTTCATTCGTTTTTTCTCATTAGGTTTAATCTCTTTCGGCGGGCCCGCTGCACATATTGGTTATTTCAGACAGGCTTTCGTTCAAGAGTTGGCGTGGTTAGATGATAAACGTTATGCCAGTTTTGTCGCTTTGAGCCAATTTATGCCTGGCCCAGGTTCGAGTCAGGTGGGGTTTGCGATTGGTTACCATAGAGGTGGATTACTCGGCGGGCTGGCAGCTTTTATTGGTTTTACGCTCCCTTCATTTATTCTGCTGTTTTTGTTTGCCGTAACCAGTACTCAGTTGCTCGATTACCCGGTAACTCAAGGCATTATTCACGGACTTAAGTTATTGGCAGTGGTTGTGGTTGCTGACGCAGTGTGGATCATGTTCAATCAATTCTGTAAGCGAAAGCCAGCGATTTTACTTATGCTGTTTAGCGTTGCTGTTATCTTACTGTTTCCCGGAATATGGATACAATTTGCACTTCTAATCCTTGCGGCGGTGGTCGGCAGGCAGTGGTTATCAAGCACTGCAACGCCAGCAGAGCCAACTAAGCAGCGCATCAAACTTAATTATCTCTGGTTGAGTATTTTTGCGCTTCTGTTTGTGGGTTCAACATTTATCGTCTCCGAAAATATCAGTGCATCAGAGTCTGGTTTAGTGTCGCTTTTCAGTCAGTTCTATCAAGTCGGTAGCCTAGTCTTCGGTGGGGGTCATGTGGTGTTGCCGCTGCTGCAAGCGAGTGTTGGCGACGCGATGAGCAATGATCAATTCTTAACTGGTTATGCCTTAGCACAAGCGGTTCCCGGTCCAATGTTTGCTCTGGCTGCCTATCTTGGCGCTGAGATATGGATTGAGCAGCCCTTGGTTGGTGCTCTTGTGGCCACGGTTGCCATCTTCCTTCCTGGTTTTTTATTGATGTTAGTGGCACTAAAAAGTTGGCATGCGCTGAGTGCAAGACCCCATATAACAGGGGCGATTGCCGGAGTGAATGCTTGTGTTGTGGGCTTTTTATTAGCGGCGCTCTATAACCCTATTTTCTCTAGCGCGGTAAAAGATAATCTGGACATGGCATTAGTGGTGATAGGTTTTGGTTTGTTTAAAGTGCTAAAGCCCAATATCTTTTATTTGGTACTGAGTTTTGCCGTTGCAGGTGCAGTGACTGAGTTAATCTAATCGGCATAAAAACACAGGCTTTAGCTCGGGAGTTCAAAGCCTTTGATTATTGTTAGCGGGTCATCTTCTTTACAAATACCACGACGAACAGGGCGATGGTAAAGCTACCGGTAAATGCCTCTATTGCGGCGATGACTTTAGAGAACCCCACAGGGGTAAAGTCTCCATAGCCTAAGGTCGTGAAAGTGACAACGGAGTAATAGATACAGTTGAAGAAAAGGTAAAGATTGGTCTGAAAGTCATTGCTCATCTGAAATTGGTGTAATTGAGTGCCGTAACTTAATCCAGTAAAAAAATACAGCATTGCACAGACGAAGATAAGTCCCATTGAGAAGCCGATGACACGCAAAGGCGCTTCACCGTAGCCACAGAAAATATCGATAACTTTAGATACTGTTCGCTTATAGCTGTATTGAGGCATCAGGTGGCGTCGCATAGTGAGTTCTTTGCGGATATAGTCACCAGACATGGCAAAGAGTCCTTCGCGTTCGGCGGCTTTACGAAGATCTCTGTATATCTCTTCGGCTTGCTCAAAATAGTCGTTAGCTATCTCTCGTTCACCCACTCGATCTGCTTCGTGCGCCAGTATCTCCTGTTTGATCCGTTTACCTGTATTGATGTTCTCAATTTTGGCGCCATTCCATTTTATGCCAAGCAGGTTAGTGCCGGTTAAATTGGCGCAGTGGACGTTTGAGTCTCTGAGGTCTGCTTTCATCAAACTCGCATTATGTAGATTGAGATTGAAAAGATGTGCTCCTTGGAGATCGGCTCGATATAACTCTGCGTGAGTCATATCAAATCCCGTTTTTTGGTGATGTCTGACAAGATCGATCCCTGGCAAAACGGCACGCTTGAGTGCTAAGCCCCGCATCATGCCCCCATTTCGTGCAAACTTTTCAAGCTTTTGCACATCATCAGGGTTATTTTTGACTATTTTGGGATCGTGCCAATAGCATAAACCAGAGGGCTCTGCCGACTCTGTGCAGGAGAATCCTTCTTCTTCGTGATAGCAGCATGTAGGCATTTTTTCATTCATCAAGAAAGTATAGACATGAGGTTTGAAATTTGTGAGTTTTATTACTCATTGATTAAAGACATAAATAAATTGTAACTGCGATCTAACTCCCTAAGTTTCCTCTAGATAAGTATAAGGTTGAAATAACCGCAATTCATCGCGTTCCAGATCTAGTCGAAATGCGACTATTGAGTTAAAATAGCGGGTTGCAGCCACATCTAACTTATTTGAGTAGAAGAGTAATGTTTGAAGTAAATCCGGTTAAATTTAAAATTAAAGACCTTGCCGATCGCACCCTTCTACTGCGGAGGTATCTTTGACTATGATGCCAAGAGCGAGCGTCTAGAAGAAGTTTGTGCTGAACTTGAAAGCGCAGAGGTATGGAGCAATCCTGAAAATGCTCAAGCCTTAGGTAAAGAGCGTTCTGCTTTAGAATTAGTGGTTAAGACTATCGATGATATGGATTCGGGCCTTGAAGATGTTGAAGGCTTAGTTGAACTTGCTGTCGAAGAAGAAGATGAAGAAACGTTTAACGATGCAAGCTCAGAACTTGATGCGTTAGAGAAGCGTCTTGAAGAGCTTGAGTTCCGTCGTATGTTCTCCGGTCCTAATGATATTGCCAACTGTTATTTAGATATTCAGTCAGGTTCTGGCGGAACTGAAGCGCAGGATTGGGCCAACATGGTACTGCGTATGTTCTTGCGTTGGGGTGATGCCCATGACTATAAGCCTGAACTGATGGAAGTGACTGATGGTGATGTGGCTGGTATTAAAGGCGCAACCATCAAGTTTACTGGCGAGTACGCGTTTGGTTCATTACGTACTGAAACCGGTGTACACCGTTTAGTGCGTAAATCGCCTTTTGATTCGTCGGGCAAACGTCACACTTCATTTTGTTCAGTGTTTGTATACCCTGAAATTGATGATTCAATTGAGATTGATATCAATCCATCAGATTTGAGAATTGACACCTACCGCGCCTCTGGTGCTGGTGGTCAGCACGTCAACAAAACTGAATCCGCGATCCGTATTACTCACGTACCAACCAATACGGTTGTGCAGTGTCAAAACGATCGCTCACAACATAAAAATCGTGATGCAGCGATGAAGCAGTTGAAAGCAAAACTCTATGAATTAGAGATGCTAAAACAAAATGCCGATAAGCAGCAGGCGGAAGATGCTAAGTCAGACATTGGCTGGGGTAGCCAGATCCGTTCATACGTACTCGATGATGCACGTATTAAAGATCTGCGCACCGGTGTTGAAAACAGAAATACCCAGAGCGTACTTGATGGCGATCTGGATAAGTTTATTGAGGCCAGCTTAAAGTCTGGTTTATAAGGTTTTTTAGTTCACCTCAACGGGGATAACAAGAGTGTTGCTTATTCCTGTGGAGGCCAGTTGTAGAAAGCTAATTTATTTTAACGTGTGAACCGTAACATTTACGAGAGAAGAAGATGACTGAACAAGTATTACCTGATGAGAATAAGTTAATTGCAGAGCGTCGTGCCAAGCTTGAGCACATTCGCGCTAACTGTCCTGCAAATGGTCACCCGAATAACTTCGATCGTAAACATAAAGCGGCAGATATTCAGGCTGAATATGGTAATAACACCAAAGAAGAACTTGAAGGCATGGAGATCCAGCGCAGTATCGCTGGTCGTATCATGGCGAAACGTGGTCCTTTCTTAGTGATCCAAGATGTCAGTGGTCGTATTCAGGCTTATGCAGGTAAAGATGTTCAGAAAGATCTTAAAGAGACATTCCAAGGTCTGGATATTGGTGACATTATCGGTGTGACTGGTCAACTTCACCTTTCAGGTAAAGGCGACTTGTATGTCAACATGGAACAGTACCAGTTACTGACTAAAGCACTGCGTCCACTGCCTGAAAAATTCCACGGTCTAACAGACCAAGAGACTCGTTATCGCCAGCGTTATGTTGACCTGATTGTGAATGAAGAGTCGCGTAATGCCTTTATTATGCGTTCTAAAGTGGTTTCAGCAATTCGTAACTTCATGGTGAAGAAAGAGTTCATGGAAGTTGAAACTCCGATGATGCACAGCATTCCAGGTGGCGCTTCAGCTCGTCCTTTTGAGACGCATCACAATGCGCTTGATATGGCGATGTACCTACGTATCGCACCTGAGCTTTATCTAAAGCGTTTAGTTGTTGGTGGTTTTGAGCGCGTGTTCGAAATTAACCGTAACTTCCGTAACGAAGGCTTGTCTCCACGTCATAACCCAGAATTCACTATGATGGAATTCTACATGGCGTATGCAGATTTCAATGATCTGATGGATTTGACTGAAGAGATGCTTAGCTCTATTGCGACTGAGCTATGCGGTTCTCCACAGCTTCCATATGGTGAGCATACTGTAGATTTTGGTGGTCCATACGCTCGTCTTAGCATGTTAGATGCGATTAAGAAGTACAACCCAGATAACGCGACTATCCAGTCTATGACTTATGAAGAAGTCAAAGATGTTGAGTTTATGCGTGACTTGGCTAAGAGCTTAGGCATGACTATCGAAAAATTCTGGACATGTGGTCAGTTGCTTGAAGAGATATTTGGTGAAACTGCCGAGACTCAACTTATGCAGCCTACATTTATCACTGGTTACCCAGCAGATATCTCACCACTTGCTCGTCGTAACGATGATAACCATTTCATCACTGACCGTTTCGAGTTCTTTATCGGTGGACGTGAAGTGGCTAACGGTTTCTCTGAGCTTAACGATGCAGAAGATCAAGATAATCGCTTCAAAGCACAGGTTGATGCGAAAGATGCCGGTGATGATGAAGCAATGTTCTATGACGCTGATTACATCAGAGCACTAGAGCACGGTTTACCGCCAACAGCGGGTCAAGGTATCGGTATCGATCGTCTAGTGATGTTGTTCACCAACACGCATACTATTCGTGACGTGATCCTGTTCCCTGCGATGCGTCCACAAACTTAATCGTTGGATGTGTATTGATTGAGTTTTGAATCGAAAAACCAGCCAATTGGCTGGTTTTTTTATGTTATAAAAACGGCATTATCAGTTTTTATAACTAATACGATATATGGCATCTGCGGCGTCATCTGACACGAGCAAAGAACCATCGGGCATGGTGAGCACTGCAACAGGACGTCCCCAACTTTCTTCCCCTTGTAGCCAGCCTGAGGCAAAGACCTCTGAATTAACCACCTTGTCTCCTTCAAGTTCCACTCGAACGATACGGTAGCCGACTTTTTTACTGCGGTTCCAAGAACCATGTTCAGCGATAAATATCGTGTTTTTATATTCTGCTGGAAATTGTTTTCCTTGGTAGAACTCCATCCCAAGTGATGCCACATGAGCGCCAAGTTTTAACGCGGGTTTATGGTTCAACTTAGCCTTGGTCTCATTGCTAAACTTGGGATCGGCAATGTCATCATTATGGACATAGGGAAAACCAAAGAACTGTCCTTCTTTTGAGACATGGTTGAGTTCATCATCGGGAAGATCGTCACCCATCATGTCGCGGCCATTGTCGGTAAACCATAAATCACCTGTTTGGGGATGAAAATCAAAACCAACACTATTTCTGACGCCATCGGCGACTAAGGTGGTATTTTTAGTGGCGAGATCGAGTTTAATGATACTGGCAAAAGGGGGCTTGCTTTCACATACGTTACAGGGAGCACCAATGGGAATATACAGCTGACCATCTGGGCCGAATGCGATGAACTTCCAGCCATGATGTGATTTATTGGGCAGTTCATCAAAGACGAGTTCAGGTTCTGGGATCTCTGGGAGTGAAGCTTCAATATTTGGGTAGCGCCATATTTTATCGACTTCGGCGACATAAAGATCACCTTGATGATAAGCAATACCGGAAGGCATAAAGAGTTTGCTCGCGACATCAATTATCTTGTCGGCCTGCTTATTATTGTCGCTATCAATTAAGGCGTAAACTTTGCCGGCTTTACGACTACCAACAAATAAAGTGCCCTTGCTGCCTAGCGCCATCTGGCGGGCATTATCAATCCCTTCAGCATAAAGTTCGATGTTGAATCCTTCAGGCAAAGTGATCTTATCTAAAGGCAGCGAATAACAGAAAGTGGGCAACAGCATTGTAAGGGCTGTGAGTAATAATTTCATTAACTTGGCATCCTTGGCAAATCGTTTGTTCACTAACCTGAACTCGAGATAGAATGTTCAGGTTAACCATAAGCTACTTCAAGCTGAAAAATTCAACAAGTCGTAAATTATTTCTCTTGTGCTCGTTATAGGATATTAGTTATGTCAGTAAGCTCAATGACCTCACCGGGTTGCATCCTTGATAGATGTATATCGCCAATGCGTACTCGAACGAGTCTCATGGTCGGAAAGCCAGCTGCGGCAGTCATCTTGCGTATCTGCCGGTTTTTTCCTTCACTGATGGTGATAGAGATCCAACTCATGAGTCCGTGTCTTGGATCTCTCACTCTGCGGCCATTATTAGGCAAGTCTGGCTCTGTATCGAGTTTGAATACTTTGCAGGGGAGGGTGAGGTATTTCTCTCCCTTGATGCCAATTTCTACCCCTTGTTGAAGACGAGCAATAGCTTGTTCATCAATGTCACCATCGACTTGAACATAGTATTCTTTTTCCACTTTTTTACTGCGTACTTGGTGGCTAACCATGCCATTGGTTGTTAGTAACAACAGACCCTCTGAGTCATGGTCTAATCGACCAATCGCCATCGTGCCTAAGGGAAAGTGGGCCAATTCAGCTAGCAGCTTTTTACTCTTTCTGGTTTCAGGTACAAACTGGCTGAGAAAACCGTGAGGTTTAAAGATTTTATAATGGTGATGACACCCTTCTGGGGCTGGGAAGTGAGTGTGAATATCATCCTCTGGCATGGTTTTTTGTCATCATTTAGTCAAGAGAGTGGAGTATTATAACGTTAAATTTACTGCAATGATGCGATGACTTAAAGCAAAGTTAAATTGCCACTTCCATCTGTTTACAATAACAAATGACAGCGTTGTCATTTGGCGTTATAGTAATGTTACGAAATACTGGGATTAGCATCTTTCGCCCCTCACTTGTAGGATTAGAAGTTGAGGTAAAGGGCGGAGTAGTCGTGATTTTTCTGGTCTTACATCGATTATTCAATCGTATTTGAGCTGAGCTCTACGTTAAAGCGAGTTTATATAATGCAAATTGTCATCTTAAAAAATAGTGCTGAAGTTGCCGAATATGGTGCGAATATTTTTATTAAGCAGCTGCAAAACAGAGCTGACTCAGTGTTAGGTTTGGCTACGGGCTCAACTCCATTGGCTCTTTACCAAGGTTTGATTGAGGCTAGTAAGGCGAACAAGATCTCTTTTAAAGATGTGACTACCTTTAATTTAGATGAATACCTAGGGTTAGAAGGCACTCACCCTCAAAGCTATCGTTACTTTATGAATGAGCAGTTATTTGATCATATCGATATCGATAAAGCGAATACATTTGTGCCACCAGGTGATGCAGAAAATCCGATCCAAGCTTGTGATGGCTACGAAGCGAAAATCGAAGCCGCTGGTGGTATCGATATTCAACTTTTAGGCATTGGACGTAACGGTCATATCGGCTTCAATGAGCCTTCATCAGGTTTAATGTCACGCACTCGAGTGAAGACATTGACCAAAGCGACAATTGAAGATAATGCGCGCTTCTTTGGTACCGATGAGTACCAACCTCATCTATCCATCACCATGGGTATAGGCACTATTTTGGATGCGAGAAAGGTGGTTTTACTCGCAACGGGTGAAAACAAGGCCGATGCGATTTTAGCCACGGTTGAAGGCGCATTGACTGCATCTTGTCCTGCTTCAGCATTGCAACTTCACAAAAATGCAGTGTTGGTGATTGATGAAGCAGCGGCCTCTAAATTATCTGATTGTGAGTTTTATAAGCACATCGAAAGTGAAAATCAGAAATTGATGGCACGTTTAGGCTTCTAGTCGCTAATGGCCTGTGTCAACACAGGTGCTATTACGTTAAATGAGGGCAGCTGAAGCTGTCCTTTTTTGTGGGCGTACTATTTCTTCGCTCTAACTATTGGGCATTACATTTAATCTCATCACATTAATAATCCTCTCATTGCTCATTCCCTATTTAAGCTAAGCGAAGTAGTACCTTCGCATTGGTTGTTCGCTTTGCAACTTGCTTTTCATTTTGAAAATTTAACGGTTAAAAGTGGACTTATTCTCGTTGGATAAAATAGAAAATCTTGCTTATTCAATCAGTTAACTTCTTGGTATGCACCTTGCTTTAGCTCTACTGCCTAGACTTTAACGGGGCTATTAATGAAAGATTCTCTTACCTGACTTGTAGTGGATGTAATCCCAAACCGTCAAACAGATTTCATTTCTCCAGTTACATCTAGTGATGTTTATTTATTGACGCGATCTCAAGTACATGGAGCTGTTAATTGTATTGAGGGATTGCCTCCTCATTAAAGTAGAGGTTTATTATGAAATGTAGATATCAACTTATGTCCCTTATTTTCCTGAGTGTTGCGAGTATTCCTATCGCAGCAGAATCAGTAGATTTGGATTTCTCTAACCAAATGGAAACCACTAATGTATCCACTGGTTTTGGGCCATCCTATGACGGTCCTATCATGCGTTTTCTCAATGTAGGAACTCATGACGGGAAAACCATCGATGCCAAGGTAACGAGCTCGATTTTTGGTGCAGCGACCTTCCTTTATCACACTCCAAATTATAAAGAGGGCGCCGGAGAGCCAGAAGGAGATATTGGTTTTCTCTATCAAACCACCGCTCCAGGGGCTGCTGGTCTTATCTACAAGTTTGAATTTTTTGATGGTACAGCTGGCCTTTCTGCCACCTTCTCGGTGCCTTACACTATTCCAGAATTCGATATGATTGGTTATGACATTGATGGTGAACCCGTGCAATCTGAACAAGTACGTGTTTTCAAAAGTGAAGGGTTCTTCAGCTACCAAACCGGCACAGCAGCTGCCAGTCTCACTGCTGAGGAAAGCGTTGATGGTCTGTCAGTATTGTTCAGTGGTCCTGGCACTAACTTTAGTGAAACAAACACATCAGGTGCTGTAAAATTTACATACAAGAACACATCAGCAATAACGCTTCAATTTGAAACCGTTACAGCTTCAAACAGTTACCTGCCAAACCCTATCTTTTCTGCTTTTGACGGTAATTGGGAGTTAAGTGGTTTCACCGATCCGGTTACCAGTTCTAATTCGTCAGATTTTGGCGACGCGCCTAACGAATACAACACGCTGCAGGCTAGTAACGGTGCAGAGCATGCAATATCGTCTAGTTTGTACCTTGGATCTAACATTGACGCTGATGATGATGGCCAACCAAGTCTTGGGTCAACAGGTGATGACTTAGATATAGACGGGAACGACGATGACGGCATCACGCTACTAACTAACCTTGAAATAGGCTTAGATGCGCTAATCAATGTTAGCGTCTTTGGCGAAGGCTACTTACAAGCTTGGGCTGACTGGGATATGAATGGCAGTTTTGATGAAGATGAACAAATCATTACTAACTATGCGGTCAGCAACGGACTGCAGGTTATCCCTATTCGTGTTGGGGATGATGCGGTAGTTGGCCAAGCCCAAACCCGTTTCCGTGTTTCTAGTAGCCCTAATATCCCAAGCAGCGGTTATGTTGGTGATGGTGAAGTCGAGGATTACGTGTTCAATGTCACCGACTTAGGCACCACTATTCAGCATTCAGGCTTTTACACTGCAGCCTTTGAAGATAACTGGCCGGAAGTCGGTGATTTTGATGTCAACGACGTAGTAGCCTATTACCGTACAACCATCATCATTAAAGATGACAAAGTATTACGATTCGATATCAACGGTAATATCACTGCTTACGGTGCCTCTTATGGTAATGGTTTAGGGTGGAAGCTCGAAGGTTTTACTGAGTCAGAGGTTAACCTCCAACTGTCCCGTGTGATGAGAAATGGAGCCACTCGAGCAAATATTTCGCCATTCACAGGCGAAGAGAAAGATTACGCAGATGTACCAGCAGGGCAGGATCTCGTTGTTGTTGCCTCTTTGAATCTACGAAACGATATACCGATTAATCCAGAGTGTCTGTTCCATCGTACTAATCCTACTTGTGGTGCAGCGTTAGAGGCTGAACAAATGACATTCAGTATCTCTCTGCCGTTTAATGTGGGCGATGAGCCGAGTGTGAGTTCAGTCATGCCTCTAGGGGGATATGATCCATTCATTTTCGGACCCGGTGAGGGACTTTATCATGGTTCTAGCTTCTCTAGTCCTCCAGGAAAAGAGTTAGAAATTCACACCGCTGACTTTCCACCAACAACCAGAGGCACCTTGGTTTCAGACTACTACGGTATCGCTCAAGATGATTCAGACCCTGCAATTGGCAAATATTATCGTACCAGTGAAAACTTACCATGGGGGATTTTGATTTCTGTTCCTTGGAATCATCCATCTGAGTACGTCGATATTAGTCACGCGTACCCAGACTTTGCAGAATGGGCAACCTCAGGCGGTACAGATAAGCAAACTTGGTATCTCGACCCTGATGCAACTAAAACCTGGACAACGGCAGATGACCAATAAGGAGGATATATGAAAACGATTAATCTATTACTAAGCACTGTCACCCTCGTTTTGCTTTCAGCTTGTGGTGGGGGAGGTGAGGAATCAACGCCGGAAGTTGTCAGTCCACCACCCGTGACGACACCGCCCGTTGTTACTCCACCGGTAACAACGACACCTGACAGTGGAGGTGGACCGGTGAATACCAGTGATTTGTTAATCCCAGACGGATTTGATTTCACTACGGAGAGAGAGGTTTCCTTCAACCTCTCCGTTGCAAGTTCACAAACTGAACGGGGATTTATGTCGGTGTACACTGAATTTAATAATGGGGTTGTGGATTACAATTCTCAGATCATCCGTACGCCAATGAATGCGGGTGTTGAATTCAAAAGTAACATCATGGTCCCCAATCATTTGGATAAAGTTTGGGTTGAGATTTGGTACCCAGCAGCGATAGGAACTGAAGTTAAAAAGCAGTTAGATATTGTCAATGGCGTGGTAAACGCTGTGCTCTAAATAATGTGTTGATCAAATGCCTCCGCTCGGAGGCATTTTTATTTCAGCTGTAAACTCCATGAGCACAATCACGTCGGGTCAATGAAACCCAACAATTCAGCTTGTTCGACCGATAAATCTCCAGCAATAAAGTGTCATTGCTCTAAGCTTTTTATAGATATCGGCCACATTTGCTAAACGATGGGCATTATTTTATGTTGAGTAATAGAGTCATTTTAAGTGGAGAAGAGCATGTTGAAAAAAATATTAATCTTACTAACTCTTATTATTGCGTTGCCGTTAATCATCGCTCTGTTTGTTAAGCAAGATTATGCGGTGGTGACGTCAGTCACTATCGATAAACCTGTGACTGAGGTTTTTGATTATATTAAATATCTTAAAAACCAAGATAATTACAGTGTTTGGGCAAATATCGATCCTAACATGGAAAAAACACATCAAGGAGTTGATGGCACCGTAGGTTTTGTTTCAGGATGGTCAAGCTTGAATGAAGAGGTTGGTGTCGGGGAGCAGGAGATTATTAAGATTGAGGACGGGAAGCGTATCGACTATGAGCTAAGGTTTATCTCTCCTTTTGAGGCCATTTCTCCCGCGTTTATGTCCTGTGAATCCGTTACTCAAGATATCACTAAAGTGACGTGGGGCTTTGAGGGGCACATGGATTATCCCATGAATCTGATGATGCTCTTTATGGATTTTGAGGGCATGATAAGTAAAGATCTCACTCAAGGGCTTGAGTCTTTAAAAGAGACTTTGGAGCAGTAAAGTTGAGCGAGGATTCACTTAGTGAGTGTTTGAGAAAGCGCCATTTTGTTTGTTCTTCTTTACACTGCCTTAGGCTGAGTTATGCATAAAACGGTTAAGATAGGTAATTATTAATCTAAGACCTAGTCTTTTAGTAGTTTAATAAAGTGTCATATTTAATTTACTTAGCATGAAATATACATTTATCCTAAGTGTTGTTGACAACTGTATTTTCTATGAGCGTTTATTTAGCCTTAACCATTAATGTTGTCCTGTTCTCGATTTTCCCGCTGTTTCTCTCATCATTAACCCCAGTTATGCGTCGCATTGGTTTTTACTCATATTTAAGCATTATTCTGGTTATTGGTGGCGTGTTAGGTAGCCTATATTCATTTCAACTTACTGATAATATATATCTTTCCGGTGGCAATTTAGCCTATGGCTCTTTTATGATGTCTGCAGTCATGCTGTTTATCATGGAGCGCAAGGTATTAATATTTAACTATTTAATAAAGCTACTGATTTTTATCAATCTATTTGTATTTTTGGGCTTTGAGTTTCTGCTGTATACCTTAGAAAATGCTCTAGTTGTTAATCCATTTAACGTGGATGCTCAATTGTTCGATACCTCCCTTGGCGTCCTGATACTCGGTGGCGTACTGATTGCGACTGAGTTTCTTATTCTGATGTTTATTTTTATCAAAACGAAGCACGCCATCAAAAGCCCCAAGTATTTGATGGTACTTTATTCTGTGGCGTTCGTGTTTGTGATATGTCTCGATGGCATTCTATTTCCTGTGATAGTGATCGGGATATCACCTGAACTTGTCCCGATAATGATAAGTAACCTTAGCGGTAAGTTTATTTTAGCGCTCTCTTTTAGTGTTCCTTTATTGGTTTTTTACTGCTTATACCGAGGTAATCTAAACCGATTTATTAATACTCCGATGGCATTAAGTCAAGTTATTTTCAGTTCCAGAGTGCGGTTAATCGCTGAGTTGGGTAAGCAGGAAAAAGCAACGAAGTTGTTGATAGAAGATAATCAAAAATTGATTAATCTTTCCCATTACGATCACTTAACAGGATTGGCAAATCGAAGAAAGTATGATGATTATGCAAGTGAGCTATATGCGGCAGGCCTTGAGTCAGGAGAAGCGATCACCCTTGTGCTGGGTGATGTTGATCATTTCAAAAAATATAACGATTTTTATGGTCATCAAACGGGTGATAAATGCTTGCAAAGAGTGGCTGAGTTTTGGAAAACTCTCTTACCTGAAGAGAAATGCTTAGCGGCTAGAATCGGGGGAGAGGAGTTTGCCGTTATTATTGCAAATCGAAATATCGAGCAAGTTTTACCACGTTTAGAGTTGGATATTCAGCGGTTAACAGAACTTGCCATTCCTCATGAAACTTCACCAACAAGGTCCTTTGTGACCATGAGTATTGGGGTTGCGAGCATGCATCCACACAAGAAATTACAGTTTGAACAGCTGTTTGAACTTGCTGATAAGGCACTTTATCAAGCTAAAAGCAGCGGACGGAATTGCATCGTTACATTCAGCTAGATTACATCTTGATTGGCCATTGATTTCATATACATATATATCAGTTTTCCCTGTTTAAAGTTTGCAGCTATTACCAATATGATATCAATTGTAAATACAATTGATAATTATTCGCAACTGTATTACTGTCTCGCCACATTTCCAAAGGGCACCTTTTACAGCTTATAGAGGCAGAAATATGGACCACCATTTAACGCTAAAATATCCGGCACTGTTAATCGCACTTAGTATTGCATTATCGAGCCAAGCATACGCGTCAGAGAAAAATCCTGACATGCAAGTCGATGAAACTGAGATGGAGGTGATCACGATTAGTGGTAAAGGCCTTATCTCCTATGTGAGTGCATCAGCATCAAAAACGGATATGCCCATTATCGAAACTCCCTCTTCAATTTCGGTATTAACAGAAAAGCGCATTACCGATCTCGGGGCTGAAAGTCTTCAGGACGCTATTGGTTACGTTGCTGGCGTTTATAATGGTCCATTCGGCGTTGACACCCGAGGTGATTGGGCTCAAGTGAGAGGCGTATCACCATTGTTGTATCAAGATGGTTTGCAGATGATGTTTGGTAATTACAATAACGTTCGAACCAACCCTTATATGCTGCAACAGGTTGAGATCTTAAAAGGGCCCTCTTCGGTGCTTTACGGTCAGGGCTCTACGGGCGGTATCATCAATATGGTGACCAAACGTCCAGAAGCCGAACAACAGGGCGAGATCTGGGCGCAGGTGGGCAATTATAATCGTAAACAGTTAGCTGGAGATGTGACGGGTTCACTTAATGATGATGAATCTGTGCTTTATCGCCTGACGGGTTTATATCGCGATAGTGAGACCCAAACAGATTATGTTGATGACGATAGCTATTTTATAGCCCCTGCAATCACTTGGTACGCTACTGATACGACTAAGTTGACGTTACTGGCTAACATTCAGAAAAACGAGTCAGGTTCGAGTACACAGTTCTTCCCCCACGAGGGCACGCTATTGCCAGCTCCTAATGGTCAAATTTCAAGTTCACGCTTTGTCAGTGAGCCGGGATGGGATCAGTATGATACTGAACAGGTATCGGTCACTTTCCTCTTGGAGCAAGAGCTTAACGACTATATGTCACTTCATTGGAACAGTCGCTACGTTGATAGCAAAGCCACTTATCGGACGATGTTCGCATGGCCGCCAAAGTTTCAAGATGATGGACGCTCAATTCTACGCAATGTCAGTATGAGCGACTCAAGCGCGCAAGCTTTGACATCAGATTTACGCCTGCAAGCCGAATTTGATACAGGTTCTGTAGAACATAATCTCACCTTCGGTGTTGATTATCAGGATGTCGATACTGATACTGACCGACTGTACATTCCTGGTGCTGGCGGTTTACTTGATCTCTATAATCCCAAATATGGCTTAAATATTGGCTCTCTGCCAACTGGAGATGACATACCTGATACCCCCGGTGAGAACAATAATCAGCTAGGAGTCTACCTACAAGATTCAATCAAATTTGGCCAATTTATTGTGAGTGGTGCACTACGCCATGACTGGGTTGAGTCGAATACAGTTAGTAATGGTAAGCAAGATCAAACTGCAACAACTGGCCGCTTAGGCTTAATGTATAGCTTCGATTCAGGTATCGCCCCTTATGTCAGTTACGCCCAATCATTCCAGCCTATTTATGGCTCGAATGAACAAGGAATAGCGTTTAAGCCGCAAGAAGGGGAGCAGTATGAGCTTGGTGTTAAGTATCAGCCTTCGGGTACAGAGCACCTGTTTACTGCTGCTATTTTTGATATCACGGATAAGAATCGTAAACAGTCAGCTGGCCCTAATTTGACCAGCCAACTTGGCGAGGTTCAGATCCAGGGCTTAGAACTGGAAGCTCAGCTTGAGTGGGAAGAGATCGATGTTTACGCAAGCTACGCCTACACAGATTCAGAAAAACACACCAATAAAGTCGGAGAAGTTGACGCTAAACTTGCTGCTATGCCTGATCATATGTTGTCGACTTGGCTGACCTATCGTCCGCAATCTTTTTGGCATGGATTTAAGGCGGGTGTTGGATTCCGTTATGTGGGCGAGACCTCTGATGGCAGTGTTGATGTCTTAACGCCTGGTGGCACTCGAGTGCACACTGCGTTAAACACAGAAGCGTATCACTTGTTTGATTTGATGTTAGGTTATGAGTTTAGTGATATCGATTTGAGTTTAAATATTGATAACCTCACCGACGAAACCGTCATTACCAGTTGTTTGGCGCGTGGTGATTGTTTCTACGGTCAACGTCGTACTATTACAGCGAACCTAAGATATAAATTCTAATCGCTATCGTTGTGAAGAAAATGGAGCCTTAAGGCTCCATTTTCTTATCTGTACTTCTAATTTTACAACAAAGTGTTACTGGTCTTTCTCTGTATTTTTGGTAACGTTGGAAGCAATTACGAAACATAGAACAATAATAAAATAGCAAACAAGGATCGTCATGAAAGAGACAGAAGCCCATCATCCCCTGACAGATTTTATTGAATATGGTCAAGAGGAGATGCTCGCCAGAGCACAAGCTCATTATCAAGAGGTTAAACGCCGTCACAGTATTCGCCAGTTTTCAGATAGAGCCGTTCCCCAAGCCATTATCGAGCAATGTATTCAAACGGCTGCAACCGCGCCAAGTGGTGCCAATCATCAGCCTTGGCATTTCGTTGCGATCAACGATCCTAAAGTTAAAGCGCAAATTCGGCACGAAGCTGAGGCATTAGAGCGTTCATTTTATGAAGGGCGTGGTGGTGAGGAGTGGTTGGAAGCATTGAAACCACTAGGGACTGACGCTAATAAGTCTTATCTAGAACGTGCTCCTTGGCTTATAGCTGTGTTTTCTCAAAAACGTGGCGGCATGGATAATGATGACAGTAAGACCAACTATTACGTGCATGAATCAGTGGGGATCGCCACCGGATTTCTATTGCAAGCGCTGCATCATGCAGGCCTCGGCACCTTGACTCATACGCCTAAGCCTATGTCTTTTTTGAGTAAGGTTTGTGGTCGCGATACTGATGTCGATCGCCCCTATATGTTAATTGTGGCAGGCTACCCAGACGAAGGCGCAAGCATACCTGACCATGCGACCAAGAAGAAGTCGATTGCAGATGTCTGCACCTTTATGTGAATTTATATTAGCGGATCCCAATCTTACAAACTTCTTTGCTATAATGCCCCTCCAAAATGACGGGTTTACCTTTAGAGTGATTTTATGAGCAAAGCTAGCATCTTTACCCCAGACGATGTGTCGCATATGTCGAACCGATTAGAACTGCTTGCCCCGGCAAAAAATGCCGAATTTGGTATGGAAGCAATTCTACATGGTGCCGATGCAGTCTATATTGGTGGTCCAGATTTTGGTGCACGAGCGACCGCTGGCAACAGTGTTGAAGACATTGCTCGTTTGTGTACTTTTGCTCATAAATACCATGCTCAGGTGTTTGTCGCGCTCAATACCATTTTGATGGACGATGAACTTGCTGGTGTTGAAAAGTTAATTTGGCAGCTTTATGAAGCTGGCGCCGATGCACTAATTGTTCAAGACATGGGCGTGCTACAGCTCGATTTGCCACCGATTGCCTTGCATGCCAGTACGCAGATGGATAACCGTACTGCGGAGAAGGTGGTCTTTTTAGAGCAGGTTGGATTCTCACAAGTGGTGCTTGCTCGTGAGCTTGGCTTAAGCCAAATTCGTGAAGTCGCGGCTCACACTAAGATGCAGCTCGAATTCTTTATCCATGGTGCGCTCTGCGTTGCCTATTCAGGTTTGTGTAACTTAAGCCACGCTTTCAGTAATCGCAGCGCTAACCGTGGTGAATGCTCGCAGATGTGCCGTTTACCGGGTGAACTTAAGACCCGTCAAGGTGAAGTACTGGCTGAAAATGAACATCTATTATCATTAAAAGACAATAATCAGACCGATAACCTCGAAGCCTTGATTGACGCTGGTGTGCGTTCATTTAAGATCGAAGGCCGCCTAAAAGATGTCAACTACGTTAAAAATATCACGGCTCATTACCGACAAGAACTGGATAAGATCATCGCTCGTCGTCCAGAGTTTCACGCGTCATCACATGGCCGCTCTGTTCATAGCTTTACACCGAATGTTGAAAAAACCTTTAACCGTGGTCGTACCGATTATTTTGTTAACGAACGTAGCCAAGGCGTGAGTGATTTCCGCTCGCCTAAATACATAGGTGAAGAGGTCGCGACGGTTAAGCGCTTAGGCAAAGACTTTATTGAAGTGGAATCGACACACAGTTTCAATAACGGTGACGGCCTGTGCTACTTCCCTGCCAACTACGCCACCGCGAAACAGTCTGACGATAAGCTTCAAGGTTTACGAGTGAATCGCGCCGAAGGCCATATGTTACATGTGCTGACAGTGCCGGGTGATCTTGAAGTTGGCATGACGATTTATCGAAACCGCGATCAGGCTTTTGAGGCCGTATTAGCAAAAGATTCCTCTAAGCGCACTATCGAAGTGGATATCAAATTAACCGATACCGCTGACGGTATTCAAATGACCATGACCGATGTTTACGGCCATCAAGGTAGCGTGACTTTGGCCATGGATAAGCAGTCTGCCAACGATCAAGAGGCCGCGAGCGTCAAACTGCGCAAGCAACTAGCAAAGCTAGGCAGCACCGATTTTGTGGCGAGACAGATCAGCATAGAGACAGAGCAAGTCTGGTTTGCTCCAGCATCCATCATCAACGGTCTTAGACGTGATGTGGTCGAGGCATTAGAGCAAGCGCGTGTTGATGAATACGAAAGACCTAAGCCTTGGAAGCATAATTTAGACGCCATGTACCCAACCAAGCATCTTAGCTATCTCTCAAATGTGGCGAATCAGAAATCAAAAGATTTCTATATGCAACATGGAGTGATTGAAATTGAAGACACTTACGAGAAGAATGGCATTACAGAAGAGGTGCCATTAATGGTGACCAAACACTGTTTACGCTTTAACTTTAATTTGTGCCCTAAAGAGGTGCCAGGTATTAAAGCTGAACCTATGATTTTAGAGATCGGTAAAGATGTATTAAAGTTGGTATTTGACTGCCCTAAGTGCGAAATGATGGTGGTTGGTGCTAACCGCCAGGTTAAGAGCGACGGCAGAGAAGTCATTAACTAGATAATCAGTCATTAACTAGATAATCAGCCATTAATTAGATAATCCGTTGTGAATAAAGCGAATTAACTCGCTAGGTTAGCGATTATCAATATCTTCAAGAGCGTCGACTATTTACACATAGCGGCGTTCTTTTGCTAAGTGGTTATAACGTGCTATGTTGTTTTTTTAAGTAATTAAGGGAAGCAGCATGGGATTATTAGATTCGTTAATGGGCAACGCATCAGAAGTCAATTTAGAAGAGTTAACCGAAGAGTTAGCCCCTATCATGGGTGACAATGAACAACTGCACTTGGCTTATAAAGTCATTAGAGACATGTTTGTGTTTACCAACAAGCGCCTCATCCTAATCGACAAGCAAGGTCTAACTGGCAAGAAAGTTAGCTACCATTCTATTCCCTACAAGGCCATCACCCATTTTGAAGTGGAAACTGCGGGACGATTCGACATGGATTCAGAGTTGAAACTGTGGATCTCAGGCCAGAAAGAACCACTAGTGAAAGAGCTTAAAAAAGGCACCGATGTGGTCGGCATTCAAAAGACCATCGCCAACTTTTCTCTTTAGGTTTATGTGACTTGTTGGATAACAAGGTTCAAGTCTCTTTTCGTTAATCAAGCTTCGCTTGAATCTTTATAGTTAGACTGCGCCTAACAATTAACGTCGTGGAATTCCATTCCACACCTGGGCAAGGAGGACTGCTCGTCCTCATCCTCCTTGCATTCACCTATGACGCCCCTGCGAAGTTAAATGCATTGATTACGGGTCTCATACTTCAACTAAAATAGCCTAACGGCTCAGATGCTACATCCTTGTAGCTCCGAGCCTAAACCATCATCCATGATGGTTTGACGGTATTTTTGTCTATGTACTTCGATAACTTCCAAAGGGGAATTGTTGTAACCTGCAGCAATGTTTGGAGTCGTCATGTTTCAATTGGTTACGATCCCTTTATTTTTTAATTGTAGGTAGAACTTTAATTTTATTAAAATAAGTGTGAGCCTCATTCCAGCTACGGTATTCAAACCATCTATACCCTTATTTTTATTACCTTAATATGACACAGTGCGCCCGATTTTTGACATCATTGATATTTTTAAGGGCAACATGTAGTTTGCAGTGATTAGCAGCTAAGGAGTTATAGCTGGCTGTATTTTATCCTTTTTTTAGTTTCACTATAAAATCAAATCGAAGAGATAGATGAATAGGCGTTGATGAGACTGCGAGTTTCGATTTCAGGGCGAAGTTGCACCAATTGCAACTCTTTGAGCGTGAGGTTGGGTCGTTCTCAGGCTCCTGTCCTTCACGACATTGAGACTTCCTGTCTGGCAGATACGAACTGGCAGTTTAACAAGGAGATTATTGGAAACCGTAAAGCGGCCAGAATGATTCTTATAAAATAAAGAGCCAGCGTACCTAGAGATTACTTGCACATAAGGTCGTTCTTTCACATCCATGTGATCACGACATTGGTGCATCCTTGCACGGCACCTGCGGCAGGCAATATATGATAATGAAGGTACAACCTTCAACAGTCCAGCTCAATACCAACTCAGCCAGAAGCTAAATCAGTAAATGTAATCATTTTTCACTCGAAGGCTAACAAGCTTTCACCACGGAGGACACAGAGACCACGGAGAAGAGCAAAAACAAATCACAACATCACAAGTTAAACCGAAGCGATAACTAGCGATGAAGCAAAACATAACACTCTTCAAAGTAGATTTACCTCCATCTTTACCTCCGTGATCTCCGTGAAGCGTAGCGCTCCGTGGTGAGAATACGCTTTTGGTTTTTAGCTAAGCAGTCTAAACAAAGTTATCCATCACGGCGAATATGACAAAGCCATGCGCACATTCGTCCGTTAGGAAGCGATAGATAACGATGAAAGCATGACCTTCAAAGGCTCAACCCGATAACAATAAAGCCAAATGAACCAGACCAGAAATTGTCATCAGCCTTCATTCGAAGACCAACAAGCTTCCACCACCGCGAATATGGCAAAGCCATGGCTAATGAACGAGAAGCACGGATGCTGAACTGGCTTTTGTATATGGACATATTTTACCGAACTGGCCGTTAAACAGGGACGTTGTTGGAGCACGGAGGGCCACGGAGAGGAGAACAGATTACAATAATCAAAAGCCAAATCGAAGAGGTAGATGAACAGGTGTAGATGCGGCAGGCGATAGATAGCGATGTAGTAGAGGCCTTTAAACACAGCTTCTAATACCAACTAATTCACAAGCTTCAAGCTGGATCCTGAAACAAGTTCAGGATGACGGCTGGTTATCATCACCATGAATATGAAATGTCATCAGCCTTCATTCGAAGGCTTGCCAACTTAGCGAGAAAACGGCTATATCGTCATTAAGTGCGATATAGCACCTTAATCACATGCCAACCGAATTTGGTTTTTACTAGGTGAGGTGTGATGAGTGCTTCGTTGAAGCAGACTTTATCAAACGCTGGCACCATCTGGCCTCGCTTAAATTCGCCTAGGCTGCCGCCTTTTTTGCCTGATGGACAACTTGAGTGTTTCTTGGCAAGTACATCAAACTTTGCGCCTTTATTGAGTTTTTGAATAATATCTTCGGCCAGTTCTTTATGTTTGACCAAAATATGCAGCGCGCAAGCGGTTTTTGACATGTTTGTTAACTCTGAATCGATAGTAAATACTGATTACGGATTATACCGAGAATGAGGATAAGAACCTATCTATTTAGACCATTCGATGTCTTGACATTAACTGGCCCTTAAGTGAATATCGTTACCGAATTCAAGTATAAAACCACTAATAATTAAGGGTTTTTGGCCGAATCTAAGATTCAATCTAAGAACCCATTTAAGAATAAAAGTATCCTATCTCTTTAAGGGGAAACCTATGTTTTATCGTGCGCTTACTCTCGCGTTACTGTGTGTCATATCGTCAGCTGCCAATGCTGAAAACTACTCTATCGGAACGGGTGGGCAAAGTGGTGTCTATTATCCATTTGGGGGCGCGTTAGCTAAGGTATGGTCTGAACAGGTTCCTGATGTAAACGTGAAAGCGGAGGTGACCGCTGCGTCAGTTGAGAACACCATTAAGGTGGTTCGTGGCGACATGATTGCAGGCATTGCGATGGGCAATGTGGTATTGGATGCCTATAAAGGTGAGGGGAAGTTTAAGGGCAAGCTACCCGTTAAGACCTTGTTCGCCCTTTACCCTAACTTAGTGCATGCATTGACCTTAGATAAATCAGGAATCACGTCTTTGGCTGATCTCAAAGGTAAGCGTATTTCGCTTGGTGCACCAGCCAGCGGTACGGCGGTGACTTCGGCGGCGCTGCTTGAGTCCATCGGTATCGATGTAAAGAAGGATATTGATGCGGTATACCTTAATTACTCTGAAACCACTAATGCGCTAGCGAATGGTCAAATTGATGCAGGTTTTATTGTTGGTGGACAAGGGGTAGGTGCGGTCACTCAAGTTGCGTTAACCCATGACATTAATATCTTACCCATTTCAGATAAAGAGAGTGCGGCTTTTATTAACGCATTCCCAGCTTATAGTAGTTATACCATCCCAGCAGATACCTACAATCAGGTGTCAGCGGTGCCGACATTGAGTGTCTGGAATGTGTTGGTGGTGAATGCCAAGATGAGTGATGAGATGGCTTACAACCTGACTAAATCGACATTTGAGAACATTGAACAGGTGCGTAAAGTGGTAAAAGCTGCTGATATGACGACCCCAGAAAATGCAACCCGTCTTGAAGGTGTACCTCTACATGCGGGGGCACAAAAGTATTTTGATTCACTGCAGTAACCGATGAAAGCAGAGTTGAAATGTGACGTTTCAACTCTGGATTATTTTTCCTTTCCCTAGATTCTCCAAAACTGATTCTCCAAAACAATAATAAAGTAACAAGAGGATAAAAAAGATGGTTCCTCATTCTGATCGGCTCTCCGAGAGTGACCCAGATTTAAGCTTGGCTAAAGAGCGGACGATAAAGCTACTTGGTTATCTGGTGCTGATCACTGCGGTGGCGCTGTCGGCTTTTCAGATCTGGCAGGGGATCACGTCGACCATCTCTGCGACCTATTTCAGGCCAGTGCATCTGTGTTGGGTATTGGTGCTGATTTTTCTGCATTATCCTCTGGTGAAAAACCGTCACAGTCCGTTATACCTGCCCGGAAGAGTATTCGATCTCATGCTGTGTGGGCTGGCGCTGTTTGCCGTATATCGGATGTCGATATTTGATTACAATGATATTGATCATCTTCTTTATGGGCTGGGGACTGAAGACTTAGTCGCTGGTGTCATGTTGATTGCACTTTTGATGGAAGGATGTCGACGCACTGTCGGTTGGGTCATGGTGTTGATCGCATCACTCTTTCTTGCTTACAGCGCCTTTGGCGATCTACTCCCTGATGCGCTTGGGACTAAATCCTATTCGTTGCAGGAGTTGATTCAGTTTCAGATCTATTCAGCCAATGGCGTATTTGGTTCAGCCTTGGGTATTGCGGCAACAACGGTCTTTATCTTTGTGCTCTTTGGCGCGTTCTTGGAAGTGACGGGGGCGGGTAAGTTCTTTATCGATTTGGCTTTCTCTATCGCTGGGAAATATCGAGGTGGTCCAGCAAAAGCTGCAGTGCTGGCTTCCGCTGGTTTAGGCTCTATTTCTGGTTCGGCCATTGCCAATACGGTGACCACAGGTTCAGTCACCATTCCGATGATGAAAAAGCTGGGGTACAAACCTGAGCAGGCGGCAGGTATTGAGGCCGCAGCTTCCACTGGTGGGCAGATCATGCCGCCCATCATGGGCGCGGGGGCTTTCGTGATGGCTCAGTTTACTGGCGTTCCCTACAGTGAGATCATGCTGGCTTCCATCGCGCCTGCTATCCTCTATTTCTTTTGCACACTGCTCTATGTGCACCTAATGGCGTGTAAGTTAAATCTACAAGCTGTGAGTCGTACCGAAGCGGTGATTACTGTGATGAAACAAGGCGCTCACCACTTAATTCCACTGGCATTAATTACCACGCTGTTGATGATGGCTTATTCGCCATTATTGGTTGGAGTCGCAGGTTGCGCCGCTATCTTAGTGACAGCTGCCTTACGTAAGCACAGCCGTATCGGGCTAACTAAATTTATCGCAGGCATGAAAAACGGTGCTTTGATGGCGCTGCCGATCTCAGCAGCTTGCGGCGCGGCAGGGATCATTGTTGGTGTGGTAGGGCAGACTGGCATTGGCTTACAGTTTACCCAGTTCGTCATGGCGTTTTCCGGTGGTTACATGTTGGTGGCACTCGGTCTTATCAGCATTGTGGCGCTAATACTCGGCATGGGACTTCCTGTTACAGCGGCCTATATAGTACTGGCTGTGATGGCTGTGCCTATGTTGGGGGATTTCGGCTTACCTCTGTTAACCGCACACCTTATTGTATTCTGGTTGTCGCAAACATCGAATGTGACCCCACCCATTGCATTAGCCGCGTTTGCGGGCGCTGGTGTGGCCAATGCTAATCCAATGCAGTCATCAGTTGAGGCATTTAAGCTCGCAGGTGGTCTGTTTATTATTCCTATCATGATGGCGTACACGGATCTGCTTAACTCTGAAGCCAGTGTGTTTGAGTTCATCTTTGCCATCGCACAAACAGCGGCCATCATTATCGCAATTGCCATCTCAATCGAGGGATACCTGCTGCGTCGATTATCGACAGTAGAAAGAGTTGTTGCTCTGATGACAGTGCCGTTAATTCAACTCAATCCATTGGGAACGGGTGTTATTGGCATATTGCTGCTTGCGGGTTTGATTGTTCTGCAGTGGAAAACACGAGATGTGATAAAAGTAGGCTAGCTTGCTAGGACGCCACCTTGTGCCTACGAGGTCGTTCGCAAGCTCACTGCTAGAAAGAAGAGAAAGACGGGGGTGCTCAATCTTCTCCTTTTCGATTAACGCGTTTAGTTGTCACTATCGTGATAAGACAAGGGTTAATACCACTTGATAGTGATATTAACCCAAGCAAATATTATTGACCGAAGCTGGTCATCTCAACAGCTGAATCCCAATCACTTCGGTTTAATAGTACGAGCGCATCGCCCTTCATCTCAATACCTTGCTCTATTAAACGCAGAGGGCGAGATTTTTGCATTGCTTCTAACATCTGACGCACCGCACCTGCATTACCAAATCCTTTACCGTAAGCTGCACGCCATTGACTGATCAGCTCAGGCAATTCATGCTGAAACTGCTCTTCAAATTTGTCACCGGCTTTGCCAGCCATCAAGGATAAAATCCCCAGCAACTCATCATCAGCGTAATCATCAAAATGAATAAAGCGTGCAAATCGACGTTTCAAACCTTCGTTGGCCTGTAGAAAATCATCCATATCTTTTTGGTAGCCTGCGGTGATAACCACAAAATCACCACGTCTGTCTTCCATAAGCTTTAATAGCTCATCGATCGCCTCAGATCCAAAATCGTTTTCACCGCCTTTGGCCAAACTATAAGCCTCATCGATAAACAGGACTCCGCCCATGGCGCTATCGACCACAGCTCTAACTTTAGGGGCTGTTTGACCAATATATTGAGCCACTAAATCGCTACGTGTGACCTCGATGACTTTCTTATTCTTTAATACTCCCTTATCAAACAGCATCTCAGCTATAAGACGCGCGATGACGGTTTTACCAGTGCCTGGGTTACCGGTAAATACCATGTGATATGCCCCTTGCTCCAACACCGCTAAGCCCTCTTGTTGGCGCTGATGGTTATAAGTGAGCATGGCATTAAGTCGTCTAACTTCTTCTTTCACTCGCTTTAGGCCGATCATACTGTCAAGCACTTGCTCTCTTTGCGCTTTAGCGACCTCTTCATTCTCCTTCTCTTGTTCAACATTCTCGATTTCAGAGAAAAATTCAGCAATAGTTTGCAGTGATAAATTTGTGGCATCTTTATTACGAATATATTGATTACCACTGACCGAAATTTGGCTAGGTTTGAAACCGAACTCCAGTGAAGCGCGAGTTAAATGGACAATATAACTTTCAATTAAGCCCAGTTGCTCAGATTCCGGCATACTAAAGTGTGCTATTTTGGCATTTGGAGTGAGTTGAAGAAAATCAAAGAGATATTGTTCAGCAGTCGCTTTATCACAGTATTTGGTTCTATCAAAACGCACAGAACCAGTCACAATTGAGCGACGCATACCGGTAAAACTATTGATCTTATCTTGGCGCATCTTTGCCCAATCGATTATCGGATCACCGCTTTTAACCTCAACCCCTATCTCCTCTTTTTTCATTGTCGCAAAGTAGATGAGAAACCCCGAAGTCACAACAGGCTTAGCAAACGCATAATAATAGAGGAGGAAAACAGCCAGCGTTGTGGAGATATTGCTATATAGTTCTCCTCGGCGATAGGAGCTCCCGATGACATTATCCCAGCTATGATACATATCAATCACATATAGGTGTAATAGGAGGGCTTGCCAGATCAGCACAAGGAAAAATGCACCTAAGTACCAGCGTGAGCCATACTCCCAGTCAACCTCACTGATGCGTTCTTTAACGACATCCGAGGTAAGGCGGAGTATATTCCCGACAAGACAAAGCAAGACAACAGGGATGAGTATGAGCACTGGCGGGTTGAGAACGAAGCCTACATAGATTTCGTAGTTATACAGTACAAAAGCACCCAGAATTAACCCAAACCATAAGCGAAACTGTTCGCCAGAGAAGCTATATGTTCCCCAATCGACACACGCATTAATTAGTGGGACACAAGACAGCCTTTTATTCGCTTCACTAGGAAAGCTTTGCATTTAACACCTCAAAGACAAAAAAATAATGACACCGATATTTAATAAGCATGCTTTATATACAGAGGAGGATATAACCAAGCTTATTGTTCGATTTGAATATTGAACAGCACAAGACACAACACTCGTTCCTGACGAATGCGATACACTGATAATCGGCGAATATAATAAATTATTGATAAATATACACCAGACAATATTGATAAAAATGAGAAGGTAGTCGATAAGAATCAGTTGCTTAAGTTGTTTTCGGTCTGTAGGGGAATAAAGGCGGAGAAGGACGGCACTTCGTGCCTGCGAGGTGCTAGGGCGCTACGCTGCTAGAAAAAGCTGAGACGAACGTCGCGGGCGACTCACTTGAGTACGGAACGCGCTGCTTACAGTAAAGCTAAGAAGGACGGGCTTCGCCCTGCTAGGACGGCACTGCGTGCCTACGAGGTCGTTCGCAAGCTCACTGCTAGATCGCAGCGCTTCGAGTAAAAGACTAAAGATATTCGAAACTGCTTATCAGGTAAGCTAGCCAATATGAATAGTGAAACTGCTCACTAGAGAGCAGCTAACCTCTGGGCTGCTTGCAGTAAGGTATCATCCTCTTTGGCGAAGCATAATCGAATGACTTTATCATTGGTCGCGGTTTGGTAAAACACGCTCAGGGGAATGGTGGCTACGCCTACCTCTTTAACTAGGTACTCACAAAATGCCATGTCGTCTAGCGGTGAAATATCTGAATAATCGAGTAGTAAAAAGTAGGTGCCTTCGCTGGGGAGGATAGTAAAGCGACTCGCTTGTAGGGCGTTCACTAGTACATCTCTTTTGTGTTGATAAAAGGGGGCGAGTGCGGTGATATGTTCACTCTCTTCGGCCAGCATATCGGTTAATGCCAGTTGCGCCGGAGTGAAGCTTGAGAAGGTGACATATTGGTGAATCTTTCTAAACTCTTGTGTCAGTACCTCGGGCGCGATGCAGTAACCCATCTTCCAACCTGTGCAGTGGAAGGTTTTACCAAAGCTGGCGATAACAAAAGCGCGGGAAAAAAGTTCAGGATCGCTTAATACACTGATATGGGGTGTGCCTTCAAAGGCGATATGCTCGTAGACTTCATCACTTATCAGTAATAGCTGATGTTTGCTCACGAGTGCTTTTAATTCATCAAAGTCAGCTTGTTTTAAGGTCTTGGCGCTGGGGTTATGGGGCGTATTGATAATGATCCCGCGGGTTCTATCTGTTATCGCTGCTGCAACTTGCAGCCAGTCAATGGCATAATCTGGCGCCTGCATGGATATATGTACCGCACGGCCTCCGGCCAATTCAATCGCTGGTTTATAGGAGTCATAAGCCGGGTCGAAGATGATAATCTCATCGCCAGGATGCGTAATGGTTTGTATTGCGACAAACAGGGCTTCAGTTGAGCCTGATGTCACCGTAACAGTATCGAGTGGATTAATATCAGTGCCATATGTTCGCCCTGTGAGTGCGGCTATTTGAGCTTGAAGAGGCGCGAGTCCACTTGAGGGCGCATATTGATTAAAGCCTTGCCCACAGTATTTAGCTAAGCCTTGTTTTAGCCGTTCAGGAGTATCGAATTCAGGGAAACCTTGAGAGAGGTTAATGGCATTGTACTGATTGGCCAGCCCAGTCATAGTGGTAAAAATACTAGTGCCAAGGTGCGGTAATTTACTGCTATGAGTTAAGCTTTTCAATGGACTTTCTCTCTATGGTAAATACTCACTATTTAGTGAACTTTTTCATTTTTTCATGGCCTCATCATATTCTAAATTAACATAATTTCATATTAGGTGGATAAGCGAAGAAGGGCGGGCTTTGCCCTGCTAGGGCGGCACGATGTGCCTACGAGGGCGTTCGCAAGCTCACTGCGAGGGCGCTACGCTGCTAGAAAAAGCTGAGACGAACGTCGCGGGCGACTGACTTGAGTACAGAACGCGTTGCTCACAGAATAGCCTGCGGCTACAGGAACGGGTTGCTTACAGTAAAGCTGAGAAGGGCGGGCTTCGCCCTGCTAGGACGGCACTGCGTGCCTACGAGGTCGTTCGCAAACTCACTGCTAGATCGCTACGCTTCGAGCAAAAGACTCAAGGCAAGAGCAAAAGATATTCTCACCACGGAGGCTTCGCTACACGGAGTTCACGGAGGAAAAGATGGAGGTTGAAGCTGGGAAGAACGGGCTTCGCCCTGCTAGGGCGTTCGCTGCGTTGCGAGTAAATTCAGAGATAGATGCTGTTGATTTTCTCCGTGGCTTTCCGTGTTCTCTGTGGTGAATCGCTTTTATCTTGGAAAGCTGAGAAGGGCGGGCTTCGCCCTACTAGGACGGCACTACGTGCCTTCGAGGGCGTTCGCAAGCTCACTGCTAGGGCGCTGCGCTGCGAGTTAATAGCTTTAAGAAAAGAGAAATGTCTACGGAACGCGTTGCTCACGGAATAGCCTGCGGCTACAGGAACACTGCGCTTACAGTAAAGCTAAGAAGGACGGGCTTCGCCCTACTAGGGCGGCACAGCGTGCCTTCGAGGTCGTTCGCAAGCTCACTGCTAGGGCGGCACTGCGTGCCTGCGAGATTTTAGGGGGCTTGGCTGCTAGTAAAGCTAAGAGGGTGAGCTTTGAATCTATCGGTCACTTCGTTCGTTTCGAATCTTTGCTGATTAAACATGAGAACTTTAACTGTGGTTTCCTTACCTAATTATTATGTTATGGATTTATTTTTATGGGGTGGATAGATAGCAAGTTGCACCCAGTCAATTTTGCAAGTGAAGTTAGTTAGGAGGAATTTGGATCATGAAGAAAGAGCAAGATTTTACCGAGGCTGAACTTATCGAGATGGCTGAAATTCTGGAACGATATCAGGGGCAGATGTTGAAGGAAATTGAGTCAGTGATAGGGAAGCATGTTCAAGCCGCCAGCTCCGAGTTGGTGAGCACTGACCCAGAACTGGCTAATTACGACTATTTTTCGGCAGTGGTTTTGGGAGAGCTGTTCTCCAAACTGCATGGAGGGGATAAAGATACAGCAGGAATAATCATATACAACCTTCAAGGGCAGGCAGACTTAAACAATTGATCGTAAATCTGAGAAGGGCGGTAAAGCGAAGAAGGGCGGGCTTCGCCCTACTAGGACGGCACTGCGTGCCTTCGAGGTTCTAGGGCGCTGCGCTGCGAGTTAAAAGCCTTAAGAAAAGAGAAATGTCTACGGAACGCGTTGCTCACGGAATAGCCTGCGGCTACAGGAACGCGTTGCTTACAGTAAAAGCAAAACTGAGCATTTGTCATTGCTGTCATCCCGAGCTTGTTCCGGGATCCACTGATTAAACATGAGAACTTTAACTGTGGTTTCCTTACCTAATTATTATGTTATGGATTTATTTTTATGGGGTGGATAGATAGCAAGTTGCACCCAGTCAATTTTGCAAGTGAAGTTAGTTAGGAGGAATTTGGATCATGAAGAAAGAGCAAGATTTTACCGAGGCTGAACTTATCGAGATGGCTGAAATTCTGGAACGATATCAGGGGCAGATGTTGAAGGAAATTGAGTCAGTGATAGGGAAGCATGTTCAAGCCGCCAGCTCCGAGTTGGTGAGCACTGACCCAGAACTGGCTAATTACGACTATTTTTCGGCAGTAGTTTTGGGAGAGCTATTCTCTAAACTGCACGGAGGGAACAAAGATACAGCTGGAATAATCATATACAACCTTCAAGGGCAGGCTGGCTTAAACAGTTGATAAAGACAGGACAGCCTATTTTTTTGACCTTCCGAGGCCAAACGAAGGCGAACGCACAATGGCAGATGTACTGCTGAGTACACAATATAGAGAAACTACAAAGCTGGTTGTATTAAGGCTGATAGCCTTTTTACCATCAGAATCAGCCGCGATAACCATGTAACAGGCATATAAAAGTCATTCAGGCTTACCTAAACTGAAATCTCCGCTAAAAACTCTTCAAAGAATAAACCCAAGTGAAAAAATTGAATAGCCATATGAACTTCGGTACTGTCATTGTGTGGGTTAAAAATTAATCAAAAGTGAGTCGTTCTACAGGCTCGTTATCTGCCAATTTAAATGCTGTTAGTTAATAACCACTATTAATAACTTTATAAATATTTAACAAGGAAAAGTTAATGAAAAAATTGATCGTATTATTCATATTCTCTATTGGGTTTTGTATGTCGTTATCAGCCAGTGAGAAAGAGGGGGATAGAGGTATAACTAAAGAACGCCTCGTCGGTTCGAAAGCCATATCTGCTGATGGACTAGTTGCATCTTATGACTTTGAAACCTATACCAGTGATGGACTATTACATGATTTTAGTCCTCTTGAGAATCACGGTAAGCTGATAGGAAAGCCAAGCATTGGAAAAACATTAACTTTTTCCAAAAAAGAAGATGTCGTTATTCTTCCTGATAATTCAAACTTAAATTTGACCGGCCCGATAACGGTTGCAGCCCGACTTAAGATCACGACACCAAATTTACACCAACATGTCTTTGCTTGTAATGACTTGTTTGTTCTTTGGCTAACAAACAGTAATAAATATCGATTTGCCGATACGCTAGGGCAAGGCTTTACAACAGAAAAAGGTGTTGATGTTGTGAGTGAAGGCAAATGGCATACAGTTGTCGCTGTACTATCCGCGAATAAGGGAGATTCGCTCAACAAAGAAAACATTAAAATTTTTATTGATGGTGTTCAAATGGACGGAAATCATGAAAAAACATGGGCACCAACAGAATTAGCAGCTACTAATGCATGTGTTATCGGTGGAACTCGCAATGGAGTGCAAGGCCATCAAGACCTTCCATTTAAAGGCTCTATTGATGAACTTCAGATTTATTCCAGAGCTTTTACGGATGAAGAAGTAAAAATTTATGCAAATTATGGCCTGTAAAAGTGCAGGTTCTATTTGCTAACCAAAGAAAAGACAGGACAGTCATATCTTTCTTGAGTACAGAACGCGCTGCTCACGGAATAGCCTGAGCCTACAGGAATCACAGTAAAAGCAAAACTGAGAATTTGGCACTGCCGTCATCCCGGGCTTGTTCCGGGATCCATTATCTCTTGTAAAAACAAAGATATTCTCTTTTGATCCTCTCCGTGGCTCTCCGTGTTCTCTGTGGTGAATCGCTTTTATCTTGGAAAGCTGAGAAGGGCGGGCTTCGCCCTGCTAGGACGGCACTGCGTGCCTACGAGGTCGTTCGCAGGCTCACTGCTAGATCGCTACGCTTCGAGCAAAAGACTCAAGGCAAGAGCAAAAGATATTCTCACCACGGAGGCTTCGCTACACGGAGTTCACGGAGGAAAAGATGGAGGTAAAACAAAGACAGTTCATGGTGTAAAAAGAAAATGAAAAAGATACTGATGCCCTGTCTTTTAGCTAGAAAGCTGCGTTGGGATAAGTTCAAAAGAAAAAAGTTTAAGACTCAGGCTGTTGCACTTCTCCGTGGTCCTCCGTGTTCTCTGTGGTGAATCGCTTTTATCTTGGAAAGCTGAGAAGGGCGGGCTTCGCCCTGCTAGGACGGCACTGCGTGCCTACGAGGTCGTTCGCAGGCTCACTGCTAGATCGCTGCGCTTCGAGTGTCGATCAAGGCAAGAGCAAAAGATATTCTCACCACGGTGAATATGGCGAAGCCATAAGCTTATGAACGAGATACAGGGACTGTAGAACTGGCTGTTAAACAGGGACGTTATTGTGCTTCGCTTCACGGAGATCACGAAGGAAGAGATGGAGGCAAGGAAAAGTGAGGAGGTAGTAAATTCTACCTTTTGGCTATAAATGGCGGTTAACGACTCTGCTTAACTCTCTTTTAAGGTGGCTAACACCGCTAGCCCTTCCTAAGTTGAAGTTAATAGCTAGTTTAGGTGGTTCTTAACTACATGGTTTTAATCATAAAAATAGACCGTCTCGTTCGACATCTTGTATACGGAACTGTATATTACTTTTCAACATAACAAGGATGAACCCTAATGTGGCTAGTGGTTAATATCACACAAACAAACTGTTAGTTTTTACAAGGAGTATTGGCATTGTCAGCAGAGAACTTTTTAAATGCAGAAACGGACACTTTTGGTGGAATAATTAAGGGTGATAATAAGTTTAAAGTTCCATTGTACCAAAGGGATTATTCATGGAACAAAACACATTGGAATGATCTGTGGTTAGATATTGAAACTAATAGAAAAAATGACTCTAAACATTACATGGGATCAGTAGTTTTAGTATCTAAAAATAAAAAACAATACGATATTATTGATGGTCAACAACGATTAACAACTCTTACTATATTAGTATTAGCTGTCGTTGACGCATTGAAAAACTTAGTTAAACGTGAAATTGATGTTGATAATAATGAAAAGAGAATAGAACTGTTAATTACAGATTTTATTGGAAAGAAATCATTATCATCCTTAAATTATGAAAATAAAATTGAATTAAATGAAAGTAATAATCCTTTCTTTTCTACTTACCTCACTAATTTTAGAAAACCAATAAACATTAAATCAACAATAAAAAGTAACAAATTACTTTTTGACTGTTTTAACTATTACAAAGAATTAATCAAAGAAGAAATATTTAAGGATGAAGATGTTTCGTCATTAATTTCGTTTGTGGAGTATATTTCTGATAGCTTGTTGTTTATTCAAATTACTGCAACAGATGATTTAAGTGCTTATCTTATTTTTGAAACATTAAATGATAGAGGGTTAGATTTATCAGTTACGGATCTACTGAAAAACTATTTATTTTCAATTGTGGATGATTCGGATAAAAGTCATGTTAAAAATATCTGGGATGTAACTATTAATCATGTTTCATACTCGGGTTTTCCCAAGTTCCTACGTCATTACTGGATGATGCAAAATGGTTTGATTCAAGAGAAAGAACTATTTAAAACTGTAAAAAGGCATATCAACACACCTAAAACAGCGTTTAACTTGCTAAATAGTATGAGTGAAGTTTCAGAGGTTTATGCCGCTCTGAGTGAATCAAATCACCAATTATGGGAAGGTGATGAAAAAGTTAAAAAGCATATTAGGGAATTAAGCTTGTTTAACGTTACCCAATGTTACCCTCTCTTGATTAATTCATATTTATACTTAGAACATGATGACTGGGTTGCTACATTAAGAATATGTTCAGTAATATCATTTAGATATATGGTTGTGTCCGGTTTGAATCCAAATGCTTTAGAGTCAAAATATAATGATGCTTGTAAAGCAATAAATGCAGGGACTGCAAAATCTGCAAGAGATATATTTTTAATATTGCAGCCACTTTATGTTAGCGATGAAGATTTTGAGCGTAATTTTGAATCAAAGTCTATTAGAACGAAAAGATCTGCTAAATTGGCCAGATATATAGTTTATAGCATCGAAAATCACCTGTCAGAACACGTATTTGATTTTGAGTTTGATAATGGTTCTCTTGAACACGTCCTGCCAGAAAACCCATCTGCGGAGTGGAATGACAATTTCCCTAAAGATATCGAGGAAAGCTTTATTTATAGGCTTGGTAATTTCACATTATTAGAACCTGACAAAAATCGTGTTATTGGTAACAAAAACTTTGAAAATAAATCAGATGTTTATAAAACAAGTAGATATGAACTAACAAAAAGATTTGGTTTTCAAAAATGGAATCAAGATAACATTAAAGCTAGACAAAAGTATTTAGCAAAACAAGCTAAAGCTATTTGGCATCTACCTTACGCGTAAAAAAACAATAGAGAGGGCATATATGGACGCTCGCGGTGTGTCAAGACAACACTCTCATAGCTAAGGCTATTTGGTCTTAGCTTTTCTACATTTTGCGTCTCTTCGCATACTGCTAATTGATAGACTCTTTTCGCTTTAAGCGATAGTGCTGACCTTTTTGTTAATGGGAGAGACGGGCTTAACGAGCTTTAGCTTGCGCCTCTGATGAATTCCGCGAGAAAAGTAGGATAGGCATAACTCTTATCTATTCCAAAAATAAAAGACAGGGCAGTCATACCTTTTGTTTTTGAGCTATTTCTTACTAGGTTTTAACTTATCTGACTTGGGCCTTTATTATGAAGAATGATACGGGGTAGCTTGCTTGTCAGAATCCAGTGTAGATACAGCTGTAGACGTTGGTGGCATGGATGCCACCGTCGAGCTTACAGGGATTGTACTTGTAGCGTTCTACTGAAGTGTCTGCACATTCCTCGCCGGGGAGGCGTTAGATAACAATGTAGCTTTGGTATCTAGCAAACTCAATAAATACCAAACCAGTCAAATTAAGCTGCAAAAGCTTTAATTGCCTTAGCTAAGGCAAACAACCCATTAGTGCGTGAGGGGCTTAACTGTCCCGTTAGCCCTAACATATCGAAATAACCCTCAATATCAAATCCGGCAATCTCTGCTGAGGTCTTGCCGTGACAAGCGGTCAATAACAGGCCGATGAGCCCTTTCACGATGCGTGCATCGCTGTCGGCAATAAAATAGTGTTTACCTTCGATTGCACTATGATAAAGCCAAGCATTGCTTTCACAGCCTCTAACCTGAGCTGATTCAACGCGATAGGCTTCATCAAGTTTTGGCAGGGTTTTGCCCAATAACATGATTTGACGATAGCGCTCTTGCCAATTGTTGGCATTTTCAAATAGAGGCAATATGTCAGAGCTGTTAAGCTCAAGCGCTAAAAAACTCTCTGTAGTGGGTTGTGGTACTTGACTCATATTCGACCTAATTTGAATGTTTACTATATTAAAATAAAACCGCGTTTGGCTTCTTATATTGATTGGTATTAGCTTTGCCGTCTTAGCCTTTCCTAGCACCTAGAACCTAGAACCTTCTCTTCCTCGAACCTTCTTTTACAACAACATATCTTTTACTGATTTCAGCGCGTCGATAAAACGGTCGATATCCTCTTTACTGCTATATATTCCCAGTGATGCGCGGCAACAGCCCTTGATCCCTAAGCTTTGCATTAACGGCATAGCGCAGTGATGACCACATCGTACTGCAATACCTTGTTGATCGAGAAGAATGCCGACATCTTGATGATGTTCATCGGCAAGGTTAAATGCCACGGCGCCGATATTGTTGTCATTGGCGCCATAAAGGGTGATGTCACCTAACTGTTTGAGCTGGGTTTGCAAGTAGTGAAGAAGTTCAGCTTCTTGCTTGGCAATGTCGGCTCTTGGGAGGGCGTTGATAAAATCAATCGCCGCACCTAATCCGATAACCTCTGCAATTGGCGGCGTACCGGCTTCGAGTCGATTGGGAAGCAGATTAAATTGAGTTGCCTCAAAGCTCACTGTTTTAATCATCTCTCCGCCAGTGATAAGCGGTGCGAGGGTGTCCAATATGTCAAAGCGTCCGTAGAGAACCCCAACACCAGTGGGGCCATACATTTTGTGGGCGGAGAAGACATAAAAATCACAATCCAACGCTTGTACATTTACCTCGAGATGCGCGATAGCCTGTGCGCCGTCGACTAAGGTCAGTGCGCCAGCGCGTTTAGCGCGAGCGACCAGATCGCTGACAGGATTGAGTGTACCTAGCGCGTTGGAAACATGACTGAGTGCCACAATCGCTGGCTTTTCTAGTAAAAGGGCATCGAAAGCGGCTTCATCAAGTCGACATTCCTCGGTTAGCGGGATGGGCTTGATGATGGCTCCCGTGCGTTTGGCGAGTTCTTGCCAAGGCACGATATTGGCATGATGGGCTGCGGTGTCGATCAATATGAGATCACCGGCTTTAATCTGCCCGGTTAAGCCGTGCGCGACCATGTTGATTGATTCTGTGGTGCCGTGGGTAAAGATGATCTCTTCACGCTGCTTAGCATGGATAAAATAGGTCAGGCTGTCACGCACTGCTTCATATTGGCTGGTGGCTCTTGATGAAAGCTGGTGTGCAGCTCGATGAACATTGGCATTATCTGTTTCATAATATCGGGTCATGGCTGCGATGACTTGCTTAGGCTTTTGGCTGGTGGCCGCAGTGTCTAAGTAGCACAGTGGGTAGCCTGCTAAAGTCTGCTCTAGTGTGGGGAATTGAGCGCGCAGCTGGGAAAAGTCCATGATTAGGGTCCGATTGTTTATGACAAAAAAATAAGGCGATAAGATCTTGGGAGATCTTATCGCCTATTGCAAGCGGCTTTTACTGCTAAAGCACGTTTATGCGCTTATGAGTCTATTAGCTTATGGGCAAGGCAGGCGGTAAATCAGTGCCAGCTCGTCGAGACGCTTTATCAACTCTGGTGAGATAGTGACGTTAATGCTGTCAATATTCTCTTTGAGTTGCTCAAGGTTGGTTGCCCCTATGATATTTGAAACCACGAACTTACGTGAATTGACGAAAGCGAGTGACATCTGCGTTGGGCTAAGTTTGAACTCACGGGCTAAGTCAACATAAGCCTTAGTGGCATCAAGGGCGAGTTGAGTCCCGGTATAACGGGCAAAACGTTTAAAAAGTGTGAGACGCGCGCCTTCAGGCCATTGGTCGTCTAAGTACTTGCCTGTGAGTGCACCAAAGGCCAATGGAGAGTACGCAAGTAGCGGCGTTTCTTCACGGTGGCTTATCTCTGCCATGCCGACTTCAAAACTGCGATTAAGCAGGTTATAGGGATTTTGAACGCTAATGACTCGAGGCAGGCCATGTTTTTCGGCAAGCTGCAGGTATTTCATCAATCCCCAAGGGGTTTCATTGGAGACGCCGATGTAGCGGATTTTGCCCTCTTTTTGCAGTGAAGCAAGGGCTTCAAGGGTATCGATAATCGGGGTGAGTGTTTCGTTGTCATCGATCTGCTGATAGGAGAGTTCACCGAAGAAGTTGGTGTTTCTGTCAGGCCAATGAAGCTGGTAAAGATCGATGGTTTCTATCTGTAATCGTTCCAGTGAGGCATCGACAGCTTCATGTATATTGCACCAGTCCAAGGCCATATTGGGGCGGATGTAATCGCCTTTACCGCCAGGCGCTGAAACCTTAGTGGCGATGACCAAGTTGTCACGATGACCAGTCTTCTTTAAATAATTACCTAAAATGCGTTCTGTGGCGCCCTGAGTTTCAGCTTTGGGAGGCACAGGGTACATCTCGGCAGTGTCAATAAAATTGACGCCTTGATCGATGGCGTAATCAAGTTGGGCAAAGGCTTCTGACTGCGTATTCTGTTCACCCCAAGTCATGGTGCCTAAACAGAGTTCACTTACTTCAAGGTTGGAATGTGGTATTCGGCGATATTCCATAAAATCTCCACTGTAATGTCATTGCTTTGAGGCTAGCAAGCTTTTAGAAAAAAGACTAGGGGGAAATGATCTATATAAAACAAGGCACTGTGATCGAGAGGATTATAGGGTAACTATTTCAGTTTTAACAACATAGGTAACTCACAGGCGTCGTGGCCTGTATCACCTAAGTGCTTTGAAATATGTTCGAAACCGATAGCTTCATATAAGCTAATCGCCTCTTTCAGGCAGGCCGTGGTTTCAAGGTAACAGGCTTGGTATTCCTGCTCTCGTGCATAGTTGAGGGCGAGGTACGCCATGCGCTTTGCAAATCCTTTACCTCTTAACTGTTTACTGAAGTACATTTTTTGAAGTTCACAGACACCTTGTTCACTGCCTAATGGGGCGATTCCAGCCCCGCCGAGTATTATCCCATCGAGCTCTATGATCCAATAACATGAGCCTGAGGCGTTATATTGTTTGCTGGTGGTCTCAAGACTGGGATCGGCAACACTGTAGCCTTTATCCGCAGTCAACCCATATTCAGCTGAGACCTCTCTTATGAGCTCTGCGATTGCAACATCATCTGCAGCGGTTATCTCTCTGATGGTACAGCCTTGTTGAGCTTGGGTACGACAGATGGCTTTATTGTAAGCTGAAATAGCAGATTCAATATTGGTGGCTTCTTCTGGTGAGAGTTGACATAGGATTTCATCAAACATGACGTTTTGCTGATGATGGAGTTTTTGCAGTAGCTTTTTCCCTTGGGGAGTTAAGTGGGCAAGTAAGCTTCTGGTATCTTTTGGGTTGCTTTGGGTGTACGCAAAGCCTTTTTCGACAAGATGAGTGACCGCACGGCTGGCATTTGATTTATCGATATTCAGGCTCAGTGAAAGTTGCTTTATTGAAACCGCTTCATTGCCTAGTTCGATTAGTGTATGAGCTTGAGCTGGAGATAAGGGGAGGTCGCCAAAGGCTGAGTTGAGCATGCCTAATTGTCTGACAATGTGTCGAGATACTTTTCTGAGACCATCTCTAGCGTTGGTTTTACAACAGCGTTCGCCCTGTTCACTTGTTTCAATATCATTGTTACGACCAATAAATGCCAATCTAACGCCCTCGATTATGATTGATTCTTAAAGATAAGAATTAGGTGCGACTAACATCTAAAGAGTCAGGTATAACCTAGAGCGGATTAAACTAAATTGCAAGTCACTTGGGTATATACCTAACGTCGGTATAACTCATCATTGAGTAGTGGCGCCATGGCTAAGATAAGTGCTTGCGTATAAGTACTTTCTCGGGTTGCCGCCCCTCGCGTCAAGAGTCCAATGGCTCCGCCTTGCTGTTTGATATTTTTGGTGTTGAAAAGCCTGTCCATCACATCACCTAACTCCTCACCTTCATTTAAGGCGCTATAAATAATGGGAGGAAGCGGGAGGAGTGCGCTACGGCCGACTAAACGTTGACTCTGATGCGCTATCACGACATAAGCAAAGGTGGCTGGACCATAGGCGAAGTTATCGACTCCGCCCTCAATCGCAATATAAAGGTCAGCTTTTTCAATTTCGGGCGCTGATTGACAGTACTCAACCCTGTTTATTGCACCTTGAAGTGTTTCTGGTGCTGTCATCGGTTGATCAGCGACGCCCGAGGGCGCATGACAGCCATGACAATGAATGTCAGAGTGTGGAAAAAGTTGTTCTAAAGCTGACTTTGCAGCCTGAACTTTGACTGGATTGGTTGAACCAACCACTACGTGAATTTCTTTTAGTTTAGTTAACATTGGCATAGGGGATTTTTTATTGGATTTACGATTTTATTTTAAGCAGTGTCTCCCGCTTATCTGCAATTTGCAACCTGATGCGATTAGAAGATAAACGATATTCGTTATCTTTTTGATCCCCCTAATTTTTACATGAGTAAATAGGTCATTTATGTTAACCAACCTCTAAAGATTGGTCGGCTATTGAGCTTAATAAGCGATCTTAGTTTTATTGATGACAGTTTGAATTACTAAAGATCTGAGTTCATTTAGTGGATTCGATTGTGATCTAGTTCAAATTTTTTGTTTGCTTTGTGGGTTAATGTCTCGTTACTGAGTATTTTTGTGACATTGCGCGAGTGTGCGTTTTTTGTTGTGTGATTTTGAATATCACCTTTAGGTAATTTATGTAATGGTAATGTTTGTTTTAGGTTCAATCTGGTTACTTTGATTGAGTCCTTATGAAAATTTACCACACAACAACTGTGAGCAAGATCACGTTGCTCACTTGTTCTGAAATTCAATTTCAAAACCACGCGCTAGATCAACTTTTTGATGTTCTAAATCTATATTCTGACCGCGAATTCTGCTCTTACTGTGGGGCTAACCCGTAACTACACAGTCTATGTTTGTACCATCAAAACCAAAGGTGCCATTAGCACCTCAAAGGTAAATTTATGCAAGAAGAAGTGATGAAAACCCAAGTAGAAACATCTGGCCGTCAGGGTTGGACACGTCAAGATACAACTTGGATGTTAAGTTTATTTGGTACCGCTGTTGGTGCAGGTATTCTTTTCCTACCTATCAATGCTGGTATGGGCGGATTCTGGCCACTAGTGATGATGGCGATAATTATTGGTCCTATGACCTATTTAGCGCATCGTGGTCTATCTCGTTTTGTCTGTTCTTCACAGAAGCCAGGCAGCGACATTACTCACGTAGTTGAAGAGTATTTTGGTGTTGGCGCAGGTAAAGCGATCACATTGTTGTATTTCTTTGCTATCTACCCAATCGTATTGATCTATGGTGTGGGTATTACTAACACTATCGACAGTTTCATCGTTAACCAACTTGGTATGGCATCGCCACCACGTTGGATTCTATCTGGCTTGCTAATTTTAGGCATGATGTCAGTGATGGTTTCTGGCGAAAAGATCATGTTGAAAGTGACTCAGTTCCTAGTTTACCCACTAGTGGCTATTCTTGCTTTTATGTCTTTGTACCTTATTCCAAGCTGGAAAATGGACGCCTTGTCTCAGGTGCCATCAGCAGGTGAATTCTTAGGCACTGTTTGGTTAACTATTCCAGTATTGGTCTTCGCATTTAACCATTCTCCAGCAATCTCACAGTTCTCTGTTGCATTGAAACGTGAGCATGGCGTTAATGCGTCTAAGAAAGCCGATGTGATACTACGTAACACGAGTATGATGTTAGTTGGTTTTGTTATGCTGTTTGTATTCTCTTGTGTGCTTTCATTAAGCCCAGCACAACTTGCAGAATCTAAAGCGCAAAACTTACCAATTCTGTCTTACCTTGCTAACGTGCATGCAAGTGGTTTTGTAAGCTACTTTGGTCCTATCATTGCTGTGATTGCAATCGTATCTTCTTTCTTCGGTCACTACTTAGGTGCGACAGAAGGTCTGAAGGGCATTATTACTAAGCAGTTGCGTAGCAGTAAGAAAGAAGTATCTGACAAGAAAGTAAATAGATTCATTCTTGGCTTTATGTTCTTCACCATCTGGGGTGTCGCAATTATAAACCCAAGCATCTTAGGTATGATTGAAGCACTCGGTGGTCCAATCATCGCTGCGATTCTTTACCTAATGCCTATGTATGCTGTTTACAAAGTACCAGCACTTAAAGCCTACCGTGGCCGTATCAGCAACGTTTTCGTTGTGATTGCAGGTCTATTAGCAATGACAGCCATTCTGTTTGGAATGATGTCTTAAGTAAAACTGTTTTAAGATTTACCTAGGGTCAGCACTCATTCAGTGCTGACCCTTTTCTATTGAGGTAATTAGTTATGTTTAGCGCATTTGATATTTTTAAGATAGGTGTTGGTCCATCCAGCTCACACACTGTCGGGCCGATGAAGGCCGCAAAAGAGTTTGTTGATGAATTACGTCAACGTGGAGATATGGCTAAAGTGACACGCGTCAGTGTCGATATTTATGGTTCATTGTCACTTACCGGTAAAGGTCACCATACTGATACGGCTATCCTTACGGGATTGGGTGGTAACTTACCTGCGACAGTAGATATTGAGGCCATTCCTGAGTTTATTCGTCAAATTGAGACGACAGAAACTTTACCATTAGGAAAAGAGGCGAAGATTGTTGCCTTCCCTAAAGGCTCTGTGACCTTCCATTCTTATGCGCTTCCTCTGCATGAAAATGGTATGTCTATTCATGCTTGGAATGGTGATGTAAGCGTATTCTCTAAGACTTACTACTCTACTGGTGGTGGTTTTATTGTTGATGAAGAGCATTTTGGTTTAGAAGCAGCCAATGAAGTGATGGTGCCTTATCCATTTGCTTACGCAGACGATCTATTAGCTATCTGTAAAGAAACTGGCATGAGCATCAGTGCGATAATGATGGCGAATGAGAAGGCTTTCCACAGCGAAGCGTTTATCAATGAAACCTTCGAGGCCATCTGGAATACCATGAAGGCCGGTATCGAACGTGGTTGCCAAACTGAGGGCGTACTTGCAGGACCATTACGTGTTCCTCGCCGTGCACCAGCACTCTATCGTCAGTTAGTGACCGGTGAGCGTCATACGACCGATCCTATGGCTATCCTTGATTGGGTCAATATGTTCGCATTAGCCGTCAGTGAAGAAAATGCTGCTGGTGGTCGTGTCGTGACTTCACCGACTAACGGTGCCGCGGGTATTATTCCTGCTGTTATGGCTTACTATGACAAATTTGTTCAGCCTATGACTCAGTCTGAATACACGCGTTTTTACTTAGCAGCTTCTGCTATCGGTAACCTGTATAAGCGTAATGCTTCTATTTCTGGTGCTGAAGTGGGTTGTCAGGGGGAAGTGGGTGTTGCGTGTTCTATGGCGGCTGCGGGTTTAGCTGAAATCATGGGTGCTACTGCTGTTCAGGTGTGTATTGCAGCAGAAATTGGCATGGAGCATAACTTGGGCTTAACGTGTGATCCTGTTGCTGGCCAAGTGCAAGTGCCTTGTATCGAACGTAATGCGATTGCTTCTGTTAAGGCTATCAACTCATCACGTATGGCGATGCGTCGTAGCAGCGAGCCTACAGTTAGCTTAGATAAAGTGATTGAGACCATGTACGAGACAGGCAAAGATATGAATGTTAAGTACCGTGAAACCAGCCAAGGCGGTTTAGCGATAAAGGTCACGACTATCTGCGCGTAAAGATAGTTTGGAGGGCGACCTTCGGTCTTTGAGAGCGCCTTCGAGAGCGTGATTTTGTCACTGCGAGGGCGGCCAGCGGCCTTCGAGAAAAAGATAAGTCAAAAGCGATAAGTTGTTGCTTGCTTCTTAGCTTTTTCTCGCTTTCTCGCAGCGAAGCGATCTAGTAGGGAACTTGTTCCCGTACTCGTAGTGAGCCCGCGAACGCCCTCAAAGCGTTCGCTCTCGCTACTTCTCTTCATACATCTGGTAGTAGCTTTTTTCCATTCCCAGCGCCGAGTACGTACTTTGCGCTTTAGTGTTGTCTTGCTCAACATAGAGTCTAAAGCTGGCTGCTCCACCATTTTCTTCGGCTATCTGTTTGACGGCTTGATAGAGCTTAGCGTAGATCCCTTGGCGGCGATTTTGCGGGCGAATATAAACACTTTGGATCCAGTAGTAATCCTTAGCACGCCAATCACTCCATTCGAATGTCACCATCAGTGAACCAGCGATTTCACCATCGACTTCAGCGACGAGGTAGAAGCCTTTTTCCTCATGAGACAATAGTGTTTTCACGCCTGTAGTTAACACATCTTCATCTAATGCAAGATCTTCAGTCTCTTTAGCCATCGCTAAATTAAATTGAACCAATGCGCTAAGGTCTGATATATCGCCTTTTCTAATTTTCATTATCTCTCCCACTTTTGTTGATACTTTAGCATGCTCCTCTTGGCTCAGTGGGAAATATTTATCGAATTTATCATTCGACTAAAGTCTAACCCTGCTAAGCTTTTTATTACTGAATATAAGAGTGAGAGGTGTCTATGGCGAGGGTTAACCATACATTCCGCGTACACAGAAATGTTGCTGGAAAAAGCATAAATAAAGAAGGGGTGGAGCGCTATAAATGCCTGCATTTCATGTTAACCATACTGACTTTTGGTGCTTGGGGCCTAGTGTGGTGGTGGCTTATTTTGAAATCAGAGGGTAAGACAGAGCAGTTATTTAGAGGATTCGATGACGCCTACTGGAGTTATTTAATTGAGCGTGAACAACCCCCTGCAGCCCTGCATAAAATGAAGATAGGGGAGCGTGATTGTAAGGGGCACTTTGATGCTTAGCTTTAAGATATATGTGCTTAAACAAAAAAACCGCCAACAGGCGGTTTTTTATTATCTAGCAAAAGCAGTGTTCTTAAATATTAGAGCCTGCTCAACACCAGTTGAGTATTTCCCTTTGCATCTTTTAAAAGCAGCTTGCCTTTGGCAAGACTGGCATTTGTCACTTCAGGCATGGCAGCCATGACTCTTTGCTCTTGATCCATTAATGCATCAACACAGGCCTTCATTGTATTACCAGCAGGAATAAGGCGAACATTGTCACCGTCAATGGTGTAACTGCCGAAGAAATTATTGCAGCTGTTGTTACCTGAAAGATTTCCTTCTTCAGCAAAAATCAATTGTGCCGGACTGTAATCGATAACAGGTTTATCGGCGACAACCTCGATGTTCCATGTTCCTTGAAGCTCAATATCTTGCACTTGAGCGACATCTGAACTTTGACAAGCTGTTAGGCCGATTAAGGCAGCGGAGATAACGAAAGATTTGATAGACATGACAGAGCCCTAAATTAATGTACTTGTCATATTGTGACAATTATAGTGCAAGATAAACAGCATTAAATCTGCCAAATAGAGGGAAAAGGCGATGAAAGCGTTAAAAGTAATGCATTGGATGGGCCTAGTGCTATTAATTACCGGAGTTGCTACATACCTGTTTACAGATATGAGTCAAGTCGTTAGCGGTATGGTAACAGTGTCAACGTTAATTGGGCTTGGGGCCGTGATGATGTCTCCTTTTCCCGTAGTGCTTTTTATTCAATGGGCGAGGAGGCAGGAGTAAAATTGGATTGGAGTTGTACGCAATATTGCTTGAGTTCTATATTAAAGGGCTGCTTGCTTCAATCTTGTTCTCTATTTCTTTTTCCTGCACTTGCTTGTCCAATTTTTTCTGCTCAGATCTGAGACCATTTTTTGTTTTCTCTAACATAGGGCTCAATTTCATTGATGATTCAGGGCTGAAATAGCTGCAACTGAAATCGATTTTGAGGTGCTCATTTTGTCGATGGAGCAGTTTTTCAATACGTTGAGTGATATGTTGTAAATCACGCTCCGAATCGACAAAAACCAGTACCGTAAATTGCCTCTCGCCGTAATGAGCTGCAATATCAGCCGTGCGTATTGTGTCTTGAATGATATTACCCAGTAATCGATTGTGTTTCTCCACGAGTTCTCGATTTGTAGATTCAGGTAATAACTCAATAAATATAATGCCAGCATGGGCGCCAAAACGTCTGCCTAAGCTCAATTGTCTGGGCGCCATCATAGTGAAGCCATACTCATTTAACATCCCTGTGTCCTTGTCTCTCATTGATAGGGATTCAATGCGTTGTGTCTGGCTGTATAAAGAAAGCTCCTGCTGTAGGAGCACTTGAAATGGCTCAAGCATAAAGGCATTGGCTTCGATCTTTGAGGATTTGGAATTTAATACACAGATACAGCCGAAGTGAGTGCCGTCCGGCCATAATATTGGCCGTGTCAGCATGCTGTTCGCTTCGTTGAAATCTTTAGGTAAGTCTTGTGATTTTTGGCTGGTTAAGTCGATATTGAGCCCTTCTGGTGGGCAGTGCACTAAACGTTGAAAAATGGGAGTCTCTTTTATGAATAGAGTGCCAGTTGTGAAACAACGAGTTTGACTGATTGAGCTGACAATAATTTCAAACCCTTGCCCAGTCTCCTGAATAACAAATACGACGTCAGAATCATAATAGCGCTTCATTAGTTCGCATTGGTGCATCCACCGCACGATATTGAGCTGAGTGTTGTCACTTTCAAGTAAGCTGATTTTGGTATCAATATTCTGCGGAAGCATAGGAACCTAGATTAGTCTTGTTTTATAGTTGTTAATTGTGGTCGTGATATCGGCTTTTAGCAAATAAATGCCTAGGTTTGAGCTATCTTTGCTAAGACGATTTAATGGATTTGACTATCGCTGTATAATGGCCTCATCAGATATAAATGCGATACGAGTAGAGTAATGGAAATTAGAGTAGCTCACCTTAATGATATTGAGCAATTACAGAGGCTTGAACGTCAGAATGTTAATGATGAGTTGGGAGGTGAATCTCAGACTCATGGCCTTGATGGCCAGACGTTTGGTGCTAATGAGCTTACTCATTTAATTGAGCAGGGTTGTATCGTCATTGCTGAAGATAGAACAGAGATTGTGGGTTATGTAATTGCAGGTCCTTGGGCATTTTTTCAATCTTGGCCTGTATATCGCCACATCCTTAAGCAATTAGGTCAATTTAGCGTAAATGGGGTGAAGTTAACCCAAACTAACTCCTGCCAATATGGCCCAATTTGGATTAAAAAAACGTACCGTGGCCAGGGCATCTTTGAACAGTTAGTCACAATGCTTAAAGGGCGTGTCAGTACTCAATTCCCTTTTATGCTGACCTTTATTGCGGAAGATAACATGGCTTCCTTTTCAGCCCATACCAATAAAGCGTCGATGCAAGTATTAGATTTCTTTACCTTTGATGATAGAGATTATTACCTGCTTGTCCTTAATAATAAGGGATTGTGATATGACTGAATCTTTGCTTAAGCTGCTTGCGCCTTACCTTCATCTGTCTTTATCTGCGTTCGATAACACCAAGCTTGTGGTGGCGGTGATCAACTCTGCTCTTGAAATCGGTGACGTTGACACCTTGCCCCCTTCGGCTTATGAAGCTAGTTTGATATCGGCGAGCCAGTCTACAACTGAGCGTTATTACCTTGTTAAATGGCAAGAAGAGTGGGTAGTTTGCGGAAAAACGAATAGCTATGCGGCAAATATCGGTGCTTTGGAAAAGGGTATTAGTGTCGACATTGACTCTTTACGAGCGTTAACGATACCTGTGATGTCGATGCAACAAGTATCGTTTATGTGCATGGAAAATGCTCATTTCGACCACTGTTAAAGTGGACATCAGTCTACAAGGATGAGTTTACTAAACTTGTCGACATTGAGTGGTTGGCTAAAGAGGTAGCCTTGATAAAGATGGCATTCCTGCTTTTTGAGAAAATCTAACTGTATCGTGTTTTCTACACCTTCAGCGACAACGGTTAATCCTAAGTGATGTGCCATCACCATTGTTGTTTCAACGATGGCGGCATCGTAGCCATCATGGGGAAGCCCCTGAACAAAAGATTGGTCAATTTTTAGTGTGTTAATTGGCAGATGTTTTAGGTACGAAAGAGAGGAGTAGCCGGTACCAAAATCATCGAGCGCGATACGAATGCCAAGTTCTTGTAGTTTATTCATCTTCTTGATTGTTGAAGGGATGTCATGAATCGCTACACTTTCAGTTAACTCTAACTCTATGTATTTTCCAAGCACTTGATGTTCAATAAGACACTGTTCAACAAATGGAATAAAGTCAGGATGTGAAAATTGATTCGCACTGACATTTATCGAGAGACACAGTTGGCTTCTCCCTGCTAATTGCCAGACTCTGAGCTGGCGACAGCTCTCCTTCAAAACCCATTTTCCAACTGGGATGATTAAGCCATATTCTTCAAGATGAGGCACAAACTCGTCAGGATTGACGACGCCATGTTTCGGGTGTTGCCAACGCAGTAGCACTTCGGCTTGAAGGATATTGGTGCCGCTCGAATCTACTTGAGGTTGGTAATATAATAAGAACTCTTCATTTTTAATGGCTTGACTGAGTTCTTCTTCGAGTTGTTGGCGTCGTCTTTCGGTTTGTTCTAGTTCGTCATCATAGAAGCGAACCTGATTTTTCCCTGTATTCTTTGAATGGTAGAGTGCAGCATCGGCGTATTTGAAAATATCGTTGTGACTCATAGTGGCACGATCTAAGATCACGACGCCGATGCTACTGGTTACTCGAATTTGTAATTTTCCGAGAGGAAAAGGAGTACTCAGTTGAGCTCGGAGCTCTTCGGTGACCATCGCGAGCTTTTCTGTTGCCTGGGTTTGATTTGTCCCTAGGTCAGAAAAGTAAATAATGAATTCGTCACCGCCCATTCGAGCAACAAGGTCTTCCTCATCATGGATATATTCACTGAGAGTATCACTGACTTCACATAAAAGAAGGTCCCCGATAGTATGCCCAAAATGGTCATTGACCTGTTTAAAGTTATCTAAGTCTATATAGAGTAATGAGGATAAGCTTTGAAAGGGTTTGGTTAACTCTTTTGCAAGATGCTCAGTGAGTAAGCGTCTATTTGCGATGCCAGTTAAGGCATCATGATATGCCATAAAGGTAATTTTATTTTCGGCAGTGATCCGCTCTGTAATATCGGAGAGGATGCCAGCAAAACCAGCAAACTGTCCTGTTTCATCTTTGACTGCTCTGCATGACAGCTCAAAAATTCGTTGTTCACCATCAGCGGTGATAAAGGTGATCTCCTCACTCATCTCCATGATCTGCTTTGTGAGTAAGTCATCAAAACCTTTGGTGCACCTCAAAGTATCTTCTGGTGAAAAGTTATCAGCAAAGTCACAGCCTAAAGAGTCAGCAATGCAGTAGCCTGACATTCCATGCCAAGCTTGGTTGAGAAAAGTCCATTTCAGCTCCAGATTAAGATGAAATACCACATCACGAAGGTGTCCCACTAAATCTTGATAGCGTTTCTCTGATGCTTGCAGGTGCTCAATGAGTTTATTTTGCGCCTGAGAGAGTAGTTCACTGGAACTGGGACCTTTTAAACCGTCAGGCATTTAGAGTCCTAAAGATTGCGCAATGTCTTTTGAGGACATGACATTTGCATACAAAGGCATTATCTCATTGAGATAATACTCCTGCTCAAAAGTGGTTCTTGCGACAGTGCAGTCAGAGATGATAGTGACACGATAACCGAGATCTGCGGCTTCTCTTCCTGCTGTATCGATACAAAGGGAGGTGACCGCGCCAGCAATAATTACATTGGTAATTTCGTGTTCTTGCAACACTCGATGTAATTCCGTATTTGAGAAACAGCTTAGTCCGCGCTTACCGGGTAAAGTCACAATGTTACCTGATAGCGCCTCAACCTCTGCTATCGTTGCAGCCCCTACGGTGTTTGATCTGAAAGCGCCATTATCTTTGATGATTTTTAAAATCCCGATGGGATCACTGAGCTCGGAATAGTCGGGGGTAAAGATTATAGGAGTTGCTGCAATCACGGCTTCGGTTGGCAGCAAGGTTTTTATCAAGTTGAGCGAGTTGGCCAAGATTGTCCCCACCTGCTCTGAATTTTCCAGTGCACTGTGTAGGATGCCATCTTTGGCAAAATAATCATTTTGAAAACCAATTAAGAGTAGAGCTGTGTTTTGAATGTTCATTACAATTCTCACTTATTATGCAGTCTAATTCGTCTCGTATGTGGGAACTGATGAGCGCTCACACTCGAGTATTAATTAGTATAGACAATCCTGACTAACTATAAGGGAGCGTAAGCGGTAACCTTCTTTTGTGGGCAAGTATGACGCTGGATAGGGTATCGGGAAAAGTGGCTTTAATTTTAAGGAAACGCCTATTCAGTAACCGAATGAATATGAGGGCGCGGTCAAAATTAAGGCATAAAAAAACCGCCGAAGGGCGGTTTTTTCTATCTATCAGCCTAAGCAGGCTGATAGATTATTATAAGCTAGCGGCAGCACGTAGTGCTTCAACTTTATCAGTACGTTCCCATGGGAACTCATTGCGTCCGAAGTGACCATATGCAGCTGTAGACTTATAGATTGGGCGAGCCAAATCTAACATCTCAGTTAATCCGTATGGACGTAGGTCGAAATGCTGGCGAACCAATTGAATTAATAGCTCTTCAGACACCTTGCTAGTACCGAATGTTTCGATACTGATTGATGTTGGCTCTGCAACACCAATTGCATAAGACACTTGAAGCTCACAACGGTCAGCAAGACCTGCTGCAACGATGTTTTTAGCAACGTAACGGGCAGCATATGCCGCACTACGGTCAACCTTTGATGGATCTTTACCTGAGAATGCACCACCGCCGTGACGAGCCATGCCGCCGTATGTATCAACGATAATTTTACGACCAGTTAGACCACAATCACCTACTGGACCACCGATAACAAAACGGCCAGTTGGGTTGATGAAATACTTAGTGTCTTTGTTTAACCACTGCTCTGGTAGCACTGGCTTGATGATGGTTTCCATCACGCCTTCGATAAGGTCTTTTTGATTAATACTTTCGCAATGCTGAGTCGACAGAACAATTGCATCGATACCAACAATTTTATTGTCTTCGTATGCAAAGGTCACCTGGCTCTTGGCATCTGGGCGTAACCAAGGCAAGATTTTGTTCTTACGTACTTCAGACTGACGCTTAACGAGTGCGTGAGCATAAGTAATCGGTGCAGGCATGAATACATCAGTTTCATTGCTAGCATAACCAAACATAAGACCCTGATCACCGGCACCCTGTTCTTTAGGGTCTGCGCGATCAACACCTTGGTTAATGTCTGGAGACTGCTTACCAATCACGTTTAATACAGCACAAGAATCGGCATCGAAACCCATGTCTGAATTGATGTAACCAATGTCACGAACGGTCTTGCGGGTGATCTCTTCTATATCTACCCAAGCTGAAGTAGTGACTTCACCACCAACCATGACCATACCAGTCTTCACGTATGTTTCACACGCAACACGAGCTTTTGGATCTTGCTCTAGTATTGCGTCTAATACCGCATCAGAAATCTGATCGGCGATTTTATCAGGATGACCTTCTGAGACTGACTCAGAGGTGAACAAGTGCTTTGCCATGGTGGGGATCTCGTCGTTAAGCAATTTGAATGTATACCCAAGCTATCAAGCCACAATTTGCGGCGAATACACCTTCTGCTTAGGCTGAACCTTGCATCATGAAGCCGTTTGGGTATAGAAGTATCTACATCTAGACGGCTATTTTAATCCATTATGGCAGCCTTATCACCCCCGATGACGAATTATTCCTCGAAATTGTGACATTAGGTATATTTTTGGAAGTCTATTTTTGTTAATAATTCATATTTATCAAATAATTACTAGCTATGCTGTTCGAGGTGTTTTATTTGATATATTTTTAATACGCGAGTATGCAGTTTAAGATGTAGGGGGATTTATTAACAAAAATGTGTGTTTAAGTGAAGAAAATGACCATAACCGCAATAAACATTTGCGTCGGCATGTTATGTAGGCGAAAATATGGCTCCCAAATTTGCCGTAGAGCATCGATGTTTTCATAAGTGCTGAACGATATAGTGCTCGTTGCTCTAGACCTCAAAAAAACAAGCAGGAGAGAGCATGTCATCTCGTAAAGAACTCGCAAACGCTATCCGCGCATTAACCATGGATGCCGTTCAAAAAGCCAATTCAGGTCACCCAGGTGCACCAATGGGGATGGCTGACATCGCTGAAGTGCTTTGGAACGATTTCCTTAAGCACAACCCAAATAACCCTGAGTGGGTTGATCGTGATCGTTTTGTTTTGTCAAACGGTCATGGCTCTATGCTTATATACTCTTTGCTTCATCTGACAGGCTATGCACTGCCTATCGAAGAGATTAAGAATTTCCGCCAGTTACATTCAAAGACGCCTGGTCATCCTGAATACGGTTACACTCCAGGTGTTGAAACGACTACCGGTCCGCTAGGTGCTGGTATCAGTAACGCTGTCGGTATGGCGATTGCTGAAAAGACGTTGGCTGCTCAATTCAACCAACCAGGTCACGACATTGTTGATCACTTCACATACTGTTTCTTAGGCGATGGCTGTCTAATGGAAGGTATCTCACACGAAGCGTGTTCACTTGCTGGTACGTTAGGCCTAGGTAAGTTAGTGGCATTTTGGGATGACAACGGTATCTCTATCGATGGTCATGTTGAAGGTTGGTTCACTGACGATACGCCTAAGCGTTTCGAATCATACGGCTGGCATGTGATTGCTAACGTCGATGGCCACGATAGCGATGCGATTCGTGCGGCAATCGAAGCAGCTAAATCAGTGACTGATAAACCAACAATGATCTGTTGTAAAACCACGATTGGTTTTGGTTCGCCAAACAAATCTGGTAGCCACGATTGCCACGGTGCACCACTGGGTGATGCTGAAATCGCTGCTGCTCGTGAGTTCCTTGGTTGGGATCACGCTGCTTTTGAAATTCCAGAAAATGTTTACGCAGGTTGGGATGCCAAAGAAGTTGGTCAAACTAACGAAGCTAACTGGAACGACAAGTTTGCTGCCTATGAAGCTGCTTTCCCTGAGCTTGCTGCAGAATACAAACGTCGTGTGATCACTGGTGACTTACCTGCTGATTTTGAAGAGAAGGCACAAGCTTTCGTTCAAGAATGTCAGGATAAAGCTGAAGGGATCGCAAGCCGTAAAGCATCACAAAATGCCATTGGTTTCTTTGGTAACATGTTACCTGAACTACTTGGCGGCTCTGCTGACCTTGCAGGTTCTAACCTGACACTTTGGTCTGGTTCTAAAGGTATTCAAGAGGATCCAGCTGGTAACTATATCTACTACGGTGTACGTGAATTTGGTATGAGCGGTATCATGAATGGTGCATCACTTCACGGTGGTTTCATCAACTACGGCGCGACCTTCATGATGTTTATGGAGTATGCTCGTAATGCGGTACGTATGTCAGCATTGATGGGAATTCAAAACGTTTTCGTTTATACCCATGACTCAATTGGTCAAGGTGAAGATGGTCCAACTCACCAGCCAGTAGAGCAACTTGCTAACCTACGTATGACACCAAACATGACTGTTTGGCGTCCATGTGATGCGGCTGAAACTGCTGTGTCTTGGAAGTCTGCTATTGAGCGTCGTGATGCACCAACATCATTGATCTTCAGTCGTCAGGGTCTTAAGGCTCAAGCACGTACAGCTGAGCAGTTAGCAAACGTAGCAAAAGGTGGTTATGTACTGAGTGATTGCGCTGGTACTCCAGATCTAATCCTTATTGCAACGGGCTCAGAAGTTCAACTTGCGATTGATTCTGCTGCTGCATTGACAGAGCAAGGTCAGAAGGTTCGTGTGGTTTCTATGCCTTCAACTAACGAATTCGATAAGCAAGATGCTGCGTATAAAGAATCTGTACTTCCACGTGCAGTGACTAAGCGTGTTGCTATCGAAGCGGCTCACGTTGATTTCTGGCATAAGTATGTTGGTTTTGACGGTGCTGTTGTTGGTATGTCAACGTTTGGTGAGTCAGCACCAGGTGGCGACTTGTTGAAGTACTTTGGCTTTACCGTTGAAAACGTTGTTGCAACAGTTAACGGTCTATAAGCACTTTGTACTAAAGCTGCAGATGATCCATTGGTTATTCAATTAATGGATCAACTTCGTTATCACATCGATTGATTTTTTATGATGTGAAATAAATACTAAGGTTTTACTTTACGTATTTATGGTACAACGGCTTATCTATGATACAACGGCTTACCTATGATGGTAGGCCGTTATTGTATTAAAAATTGAGCTTAATAGGGATAGAGATAGGTCTATGATTAGAGTCGCAATCAATGGATATGGCCGTATCGGTCGCTCAATTCTTCGTGCTGTTTACGAAACTGGTAAACGTGCTCAAATTCAAATCGTTGCTATCAACGAACTCGCTAAACCCGAAGCTATGCTTCATCTCACCCAATACGATACCACTCATGGTCGTTTTCAATCTCAGGTGCAGTTAGATGCTGATGGGAAAAAAATGTTGATCGGTGATGACGCCATTACACTTTTACATGAAAGTGATCCTAACAAGCTGCCATGGGCTGAGATGGATATCGATATTGTTTATGAAGCGACAGGTGTGTTGTCTGATAGAGAAAGCTGTGAGGCCCATATTCATGCTGGCGCAAAGCAAGTGCTTATTAGTCACCCATCATCGAGTGATGTCGACGCCACCATTGTTTACGGTGTGAATCACCACCTTCTTAGGCCTGAGCATACTGTAGTATCAAATGCTTCATGTACCACTAACTGTATTGTGCCTGTTATCGAAGTCTTGGATAAACACTTTACGGTCAAAAGTGGCGCTATCACCACCATTCACTCTGCGATGAATGATCAGCAAGTCATCGATGCTTACCATGACGATCTGCGCCGAACGCGTGCGGCGGGTCAGTCTATTATTCCGGTGGATACTAAATTGGCGCGGGGAATCGAGCGCATACTCCCGCACATGAAAGATAAGTTTGAAGCTATCTCAGTGCGCGTGCCAACCATTAATGTAACGGCTATCGATGTCTCGGTTACTATTGATTCAAAAGTAGATATAGCGCTGGTAAATCAAGTGCTTTGTGATGCTTCTAAGGGCCTATATAAAGGTGTTTTAGGGTATACTAACGAGCCGCTTGTATCTTGTGATTTTAACCATGATCCCAGATCCAGTATCGTCGACGGAACTCAAACACGAGTCAGTGACGGTCATCTCGTGAAGCTACTTTTATGGTGTGATAACGAGTGGGGTTTTGCCAATCGTATGCTGGACACCAGTTTAGAGATGATAAAGGCAAAAAGAGCTTCATAAGCTTTGAACTCAATTTTTAATCTGATGGCTTGGTGTAGTGTCCCGGCGGTCAGATAACCCGTTTAATTTTTAACTTTAACTTTAACTTTAACTTTTAAGCATTTAAGGAAACATACAATGGCTATTATCAATATGTCAGAATTAGATCTACAAGGTAAGCGTGTGCTTATTCGTGAAGATCTAAACGTGCCAGTCAGCGACGGTGTTGTGACCAGTGATGCACGTCTACGTGCTGCACTGCCAACCATTAAATTGGCGCTAGAGAAAGGGGCGGCTGTGATGGTTATGTCGCACCTTGGACGTCCAACTGAAGGTGAGTTTAATTCAGAGTTTTCTCTTCAGCCAGTTGTCGATTACCTGACTAAAGCCCTCTCTTGCCCTGTGCGTTTAGCAGGAGATTACCTTGACGGTGTTGAGGCTAATGTCGGTGAAGTCGTGGTGTTCGAAAACGTACGTTTTAATGTTGGCGAAAAGAAAAACGATGAAGCTCTCGCTAAAAAGCTAGCTGCACTGTGTGATGTGTATGTGATGGATGCTTTTGGCACCGCACACCGTGCACAAGCATCGACTCATGGCGTAGGTCTTCATGCACCAATCGCGTGTGCGGGTCCTTTGCTTGCAGGTGAGCTTGAAGCTTTAGGTAAGGCGATGGACAATCCAGCTCGTCCGCTTGTAGCGATAGTGGGTGGCTCTAAAGTATCGACTAAACTGACGGTACTAGAGAGTCTATCGACGATTGTTGATCAGCTTGTTGTGGGTGGTGGCATCGCTAACACCTTTATTGCAGCAGCGGGTCATGAAGTCGGTAAGTCACTTTATGAAGCAGACCTTATCGAAGAAGCTAAGCGTTTGGTTGCCAATGCTAAGAGCCGTGGTGCTGATATTCCGGTACCGACTGATGTCGTGGTTGCTGGTGAGTTTAGTCCTACAGCAAGTGCTACGCTAAAAGGTGTTAGTGAGGTTTCTGCTGATGAGATGATCTTTGATATCGGACCTGATAGCTCGCAAGCTTTAGCTGAAATCTTAAAGAATGCTGGCACGATTGTATGGAATGGCCCAGTGGGTGTATTTGAATTTGATCAGTTTGGTGAAGGTACCAAGCGTATCGCACAAGCGATTGCCGATTCAAATGCATTTTCTATTGCCGGTGGTGGCGATACGCTAGCTGCAGTAGACAAATATGGTATTGCAGATAAAATTTCATATATCTCTACTGGTGGTGGCGCTTTCCTTGAATTTTTAGAAGGTAAGGAACTTCCTGCGGTAGCTATGTTAGAATCTCGCGGAAAATAGTGAACATCAGTCGATTTATCATCAAAAAATAGCAAAAATAATGATAAATAGATGTTAAATCGACATATAAAAAGAAACCGTGTTTTGGCTCTGATTTACTGCTACTAAGGTAAGCGGAGTCAAAACATAAAATTCAATCCAAACGATAGCGACCTCGGTGGTGTAATACTAATCAGTATAAAGATTTGATCGCTCAGCGAGGGTATAGCGGTCCTGAGGCAAGGCAACGAGTGAAGATCATAGTTATTCTACGGTTAAGCTCGTTAACACAGCATCAGAACCGCTAAAACTCGTCTGTAAGGAGTATTTTGGGCTGCCTACTTCTGCGTTGAATGAACTCATAAGGGAACAACCATTATGTCATCCATTCGCCTTGAATTAGTTTGCCAAAAAATACTCTGAGTAGATCAACTTCTTATATTGATTGGTATCAATACCCTATTATTGGAGTAAAAAATGGCTTTAATTTCCCTACGTCAAATGCTTGATCATGCTGCAGAACATAATTATGGTGTTCCAGCTTTTAACGTTAACAACCTTGAGCAGATGCGCGCAATTATGCAAGCTGCTGAAGCGACTGATAGCCCTGTGATTGTTCAGGCATCTGCGGGTGCTCGTAAATATGCACGTCCTCAGTTTCTGAAATACCTGATGGCTGCGGCGCTCGAGCAATATCCAGATATTCCAGTATGTATCCACCAAGATCACGGCACAGATCCTGATATCTGTCAGCGTTCTATTCAGCTTGGCATGTCATCAGTGATGATGGATGGCTCTTTGATGGCTGATGGTAAAACGCCAGCATCTTATGATTACAACGTTGATGTTACGCGAAAGACAGTGGCATTTGCTCACGCTTGTGGTGTGTCTGTTGAAGGCGAAATTGGTTGCTTAGGCAGTCTAGAAACCGGTGAAGCGGGTGAAGAAGATGGTATCGGTGCTGCTGGTATCCTTACTATGGATCAAATGCTAACGACGCCTGAAGAAGCGGCGCGTTTTGTTGCTGATACCCACGTCGATGCTCTTGCTATCGCAATTGGTACTAGCCACGGTGCTTATAAGTTTAGCCGTAAACCTACCGGTGATGTACTGCGTATCGATCGTATCAAAGAGATCCACGCACGTATTCCTAACACTCACTTAGTGATGCACGGCTCCTCTTCAGTGCCACAAGAGTGGTTAGAGATTATCAATAAGTACGGCGGTGCGATTCCTGAAACATACGGTGTTCCTTTAGAGGAGATTGTTGAAGGTATTAAGCATGGCGTCCGCAAAGTGAACATCGATACCGATCTTCGTTTGGCTTCTACTGGTGCAGTACGTAAATTCTTAGCTGAAAACCCAACTGAGTTTGATCCACGTAAATTCCTTAAAGCGTCAATGGAAGCGATGGCAGACATCTGTACTACGCGCTATGAAGCGTTTGGTTGTGCTGGAATGGGCTCTAAAATTAAGCCTAAATCACTACAAGCTATGTACAAGGCATACCAATCAGGTGAGCTAGATCCTGAAGTGAGATAAAGCTTTTAAATAGATATGGTTACGCTTTTTTATTAGATGCCCGCTTTTGCGGGCATTTTTGTATTTATCTCTTTATTTGTTACTTTCTGTGCCCAAAGAGCTAGAACTTAGTGTCTTTATCATTTTATTGAGTCTTTATCAGAATATATTAATCTGCATCACTATTTTCAATTATGTTTTTTGAGTGTTAAAATTGCAGTAATTTTAAGAGAAATGATCTTTCGGAGTGTTATAAAAATGAAAACAATGCTTATTGCATCAGCTATTCTAATGGCGGCACCTTTTGCTGCTCAAGCCGGTGCCGACTTTGTTGAAGGCGATAAGACCTTTGGCGGTGATGCAGAATTGGGTGCTACAATAACAACGGGTAATACTGACACTACCTCAGTTAAAGCGCGTCTTGATATGAAGCAAGAATTAGGAAATTGGGAAAACCAGTACCTATTGGAAGCTTTATATACTGAAGACACCGGTGAAGTGACTGGTAAACGATATTTAGGTTTAGTGCAGGCTGATTATAAATTAGACGAGATCAGTTATCTGTTCATTAATGCGAACCATGAAGTTGATCCTTTTACTGGTTTCGATTCAAAATCAACGATCTCTTCAGGTTATGGCCACAAGTTTGTTGACACCGGAAAGACATTGTTCAGTGTGGAAGTCGGTCCTGGTTACCAATATAAACGACTTGATGATGAGAGTGCACTTGCGGCAGGTTATGATACTGAAGATAGCTGGGTTGCTCACGGTGTTGCAAATTTTGAAACTGAAATCACTGACAGCTCTAAGTTTAAGCAGATGTTTGTTGCCGATTTTGGTGAGAGCTTAGAAGGTCGTTCAGAGACCTCTATTACTGCAAACATTATCGGTGCTCTTGCGATGAAATTTGCTGTGATCATTCGTTATAATGATAAGCCATTAGACGATAAGAAAAGCACAGATACAGAAACGAATATGACCTTGTTGTACGCATTCTAACGTCTATTCGGCTAAAGACTTCAATTAGATGAAAGCACCTTTTTGGTGCTTTCATTTTTTATACGTATAACACCGTCTATAAATACAAATTTTAAACAATCACTTTTATTGCATCTTATTGGTTTGTAATAATAATGAGCCCTCAGTCACGATTTTAATTATTGGGTTCGAATAATGACTTGTGATCACAGAACAGCATGCTAGGAGTGGCTACAATCGTTTGCCCTTAGGTCGAGTTGAGATTGATATGCAAATTGGCTCATGCTGGTTCGATATAGAGAATAAAACATTATCCAATCTCGCTAATGAAACGAGTTGGAAAATGCCGGCTGCAGAGTTTTCTGTTATAGAAATCTTAGTACAGCACCGTGGTCAGGTGTTATCGAGAGAGGAGCTGTTAGTTGCTATACCAGCAGAACTTCGAGCTCTCTCTTTATTAACTGAGGCTATTGAGCGCATTCGTTTTTATCTTGGACTTGATTATGCCGGATTAATCGAGACTGTGGATAATCAAGGTTATGTATTGCACAGTGCCCCTAAATCAAAGACAAACAATATCTCTTCAATTCCCTTTGGCAGTATTTCAGCTAAGCATTACTTCATCTTAATTGGGCTGCTATTAGGGTTGCTGTGGATGATCAATTTAGTTTTTGTTCCTGCAATGGAAATCAATCCAATGAAAAAGCAGGTGATCACTAGTCAATCGTCCAATATCTCTTTTTATCCGATATTTACCTCTATGAAATTAAAGGAAAAATATCAACCTCAGATTCAATCATTCATCAAAAGTATAGAGACATGTTCCAAGGTGCCTTGGCAGAATATATACCTCTCTTTTTCTACAGAAGATGATCTCATCAGTTTTGTACTTAAACGAGAAAGATTAGGCCGTATCGAGATTAGAAACCTAAAACAGGTTCCTTTAGATGATGATTGGCATTTTATCGATAAGTCTTGGTTAACTAAGGTAGGTATTTGTGGTTAATCAACATTTGAAATCCATGAACTATGCCAAGAAAGTGTGGTTATTGGTCTGCAGTTTATTCGTCATCATAGGCATCTGTATTGGGTTACACTTCTTTTTCGGTCCTGAAGATAATATGAGCTTATCATGCCGGGCAGATCTCCACGGTAAAGGTGTCAAACGCGATGTGAAAGTGGCCATTGATATTAAAATTGTGGGGGAAGAGGTGACACTCAAATATCGCTCTTTCGAGTCAGGGACAGATAATCACTCTATGATTATGAAAGGCAAGCTTGAAAAACTTGATTTGACCTCGATGACGTTTAAATTGAAGTTGGAGAAAGGCCAAGTAGTTTCTAATTTATTACAACACAGCTTTTCAAATCATATGAAATCGGTTATCGATTCAAGTCGGCTAGCGATGGCTAACCGTGGTCCTTTGTCGCTCGATATTCATCTGCTCGAAATTGATGAAAAACAGCACTATGCCATTGTGCAATTCTCTCCTGACGATGGACTGTGGGGATGCGATATAAAGGATAATAAACTCACTTTCTAGGAGTTTACTTCCTATAAGGTTATTGTCATTTGAGCTGATGTTATTGAGGTAAAAATGGAGAGGTAAGTAAACCTCTCCAAGATGGTTAAAGCGGTGGGAGGAGATCGATTTCATTTGAGCTTAACGCCCCTTTGATCTCGATTGCGACCTTGTATTTTTGGACTAACTTTGCCGAATCTCCCTGACTCCAGTCTAAGTCTGGTGCTTCAAACGTGTAACTCCCCTTTATGTCAGATTCAGACAGTAAACCCTCGCATTCATTTTCCTGAGTATTACAGCTGTAGCTGTTGGTTAGATGCCAGCGTTGCCATGATTTTGGGTTGTTAATACCGCTGCTCTCTTCAGGGAACCCAAAGTAGATGATGTTGTAATCTTTGGCTTGGGTGATCGCTTGCTGCGCGTTATCGCTGAGCATAAAACTCAATGCACCAGACACACCGTCGAAACTTGTTAACTCAAGTTCAATGTTGGCGGCTTTGTCGATATGTATGGTGGGGACGACAGGAGGTGGCGTGACTTCGCCTCCACCGTCATGACTATCACTGCCGCATGCCGAGACGAAAAGCGCACAAGCTATGAACGAGCTGAGTCGTGTGTAATTCATTGCGCGATCCTTTAATTAAAGTGGCCGGTATGACACGTTGTGCATTCCATGTCTGTCTTTACGCTAGCAGCTGTGCCCATAGTATCGCTGACGCCGTGACAGCTCTGACAACTCTGTGCATCGCTTGATGGTTTAGACTCAGGTAAAGCACCAATATCTTCACCGTGATAGGCACGATTTAGTAGCTCGACTAAATGGAAGGCGATAGAGGCTGATAGTCGGTAGCAACGCTCACCTTTTTGGCTGAATGTCTTGCCGGATGCTTTAGACCAGTTACTGATTGAGGAGTGACATAGAATACTGTTCGCGGTTGATGAACTGCCTACAAGTGCTGTTTTCTCATCGGTAGAACCGATACCTGACACAAATTCTGCTGATGAAAATGGTAGCTCGGTATTTTCGTAGTAACGGAATGCGGCACCGATAACCGCAGAGTTTTGCTTGTTAATGTCGTCCAGAATATTGATCAGCATTCCAGCCGCGTTCAAATTGCCGCAAATCGTCCCCTGTCCAACAACACCTGCAAACCCGTAGCCGGCAAGTGCTGTGGGGATGGTTTTAAATTTTGCTGCATCTTGACTGGATGAGTTCGCTAGCATGGTGACAAGTGAGTGAAACACCTGATGCATACACCCCCCGCCTGTTTCATAAGCAAGCTTTGCCGTGGCCATAGGATCAAGGGGTACATATTTTAGTTTATCACCTAGCTCAAGGTGGAAATTCCCTTGTTCATCTGTTCCGGCGAAGGCTGAGGTGCCAACTAAGGTCATTCCGGCTGCTGCGGTGCTGATGCCTATGATTTTTGTTAGTGCCTGGCGTCTGTTAATCGTCATCATGTTCCCTTATTTTTTATATGGCTGATTCAGTAGTCAGGATTTTCTGACCTGAGATTTGGAACTAGTGTCTATGGTGAAGGCGATAAATAGTGTGAGCTGAGGCGGATGAATATTGAGGCTGAAATTTGTTTTAGCGTTAAATGAAAATGAATAATTCTAATGCTTTTTCCCGATGAATTACTCGAATATCAACCTGAATATCAGGCTGAGAAGTGATGGATAACCGCTTATTTGTAATCTTCATGTAAATTTATCGACTTTGAATCTCAAATTGCCGATAGATTTACATATTTACTGATGTGATCCTGTTCGCAAACTAATAAGTTACTGACTTTTAACTCTATCTTTTGGCGTAGGTTTTTAGAGGAGGTAGCCGTGATCACAGAAATAGGGGGTTAACTTACCTATTATTCCAGTGAAAATGGTGATGGGGCATATTATGATCTTAGGTGTTTGTCAGTTTGATGCTCATCGAGCTCAACTAAAGAATCTTGCAAGTGGAGAGCAATGGCAGCTGCCAAGAGCTGAGTTGCAAGTGCTAAAACTCCTGCTAGCGCATCGAGGATGCGTGGTTGCAAAGCATAAGTTAGGGGCGGCTGACGAAGAGCATCCATTACTAAGTGATTCATCGGTCACACGTGCTGTATTTATGTTGCGTTCATTCCTCGGGACTGAACATGAGCATCTTATTGAGACGGTCAAAGGACGAGGTTATCGGTTACGGGAAGATACTAAAACATTCAAACCAAAGTGGCTTGTCATGCCTAAGCTCAAGGCTGTACTGGCCGTTTTAATGCTAGGTTTTACTGTGCTGATTATGATGGTGTCTCTGGACCAATATAAAGGTGCAGATGAGAGTACAGAAGCGTTAAACAGTGTCAGCTTACAGCTCTCTTCAGGGCAAACATTGAATCTGATGAGTTTCAGTAAATCTAAGACTAATAATGAGCCCTTGTTAGTTTTAGTTGAACAACTTAAAGCGGGTTTTAAGCAATGTCATTCGACACCTTGGCAGCAGGTGTATCTATCTTTATCCCATGACAAGCAAGTGTTTAATATCACCATGAAGGGGGAAAAGTTAGGCCAGTCAAAAATCAGAAATTTGAAGTTAACCGATTATCGTCAGCAAAAACAATTCATCTCGCAAGCTTGGTTAGATGAGGTCGACATTTGTGAATAGAAAATTACTCTGGGGGATCAACACATTCGTCTTGATTATATTAATCGTCAGCGTGACAATCAGCTATCGTCACCTTAATCCCTCACAAGCATTAATGATGAGTTGCAGTTCAGAGCTGTTCGATCGTAACGAGCTGGGAGGGAGTATCAGCCGCCATTATCTTTTAGTTGATGTATTTGCTAAAGGAAAGTTAGCACAGTTAAATTATCGATATTTTAACCATGATGGCAGTTCTGCTGGTAATATCATGATGAAAGGAAATGTATCGGGTGTGAATGCCGATCCACACAAGTATTCATTTTCAGTCAAGACCAAGGAGGAATCGGGTCTTGATAGCGAGGTTAAATCACCAGAACATATGCGTTACCTCTCCTATGTCAGCTCCTTTAACTTGGACAACAAAGGGATGCATAATTTGAGTGTTGAGATGCTCGATTTCAATGAGCTGCATGATTATGCGGTGGTGATTTTTCAACCGAGTAATACCGTATGTGGCTGCCGTTTGGTTCAATAGGTGACTTTTGAACTACAATTAATCTAAACATAAAATAAGTATTTGATTTTATTTCGCAAATATTCAGGGGCTCAGTGTCTATAATTCGCGTTAAGCAGGAAGAAACACTTTCAATAAAGTTTATCCATCAGATGAAGGTGGGCGATAACCGTCGCCTAGATCTGTATTTTTTCCTGCCCAAAGAGATGGGTATTGGTCCTCACAGCCTTGATGAGGAAGAGTATTACCACTCATCTATCACAGGACGACGCTCCTATTACTCGACTGGCTTGCATCTGCCTTTAGTGCAAAGTCGTTTCATCAGTCAAAAAAAGCGAACAGTGGAGGAGTTTAGGCTCTATCAAAACCTGTTTGCTTATCAGTTTGCAGTGGCTATCGAAACGGATGTTAAGGAGTTAGCGCAGATTGAAGATCCTGCGGTTTTCTATGCAGACCTCAAGGATTTAAGCGAATTAGTGACGCAACTGTTGAAAAAGTTTCGTCGTAATGAGCCGAGTGATCCGAAATGGAAGTCATATTTCGAAAATGCCGATAACTATCTCTCTTGGTTCTGTGAGCAGCAGTTGCTCAAGCTACTATCACGTGCACCCAGAAGCAGCAGTTACAATGAAACGGTAGAAGGGGTTGTTGAGCTTTGCCGTGGTGAGCGACAACATCGTGATAAACGGCGTTACAACTCACAGCAGACTCAAGATGATCCTAACCGTATCTCGAATAAAATGTTGCTGTTAAGGCGGTTAATTCAACAAGGTGTTGTATTAAAAGATGAGCTTAAAACCTTAGGCACTGGTCTTAAAAAGATGACCACAGGTGTGGCAACTGCGGTGGTGATGCTAGTTGTCTCAGCTTTGATTATAAAGGCGCAAGGCGTGTTTAGTGGCTTAACCATCGCCTTAGTGCTGACATTAGCCGTTATCTATGGGTTTCGTGAGATATTTAAAGAGGATATTCGCAATGCATTATGGCGTTTTATCCAGAAAGGGCGCCCTAAGTGGAGTCGGATATTAAGGGACACCACGAGTCAAACTGCCATCGCTAAGCAGTTAGTGTGGCTTGATTTTATGAAGACGACTGAACTACCCGATACCGTGTCTAATATTTTAAAGCGACGCCATAGTCAGAATAAGATCGATGCTGAAGTGCTTCATTATGGGATCCATACTCGGGTAACTCAGAAAGAGTTTTTAACTGGATATAGCACAATTCAGGAGCAAGTTAACATCAGCTTGGCACCGTTTGCTCGTTATTTAGAGCGAGGTAAAGCGAAGATTTATAAAGAGCAAGATGGCAAGATAAGCAATGACTCAGTTGAGCGTCGTTATCAGATCAATATGATCCTCGCTATCAAAAATGGCAAAGAGGAAACCAAATACGCCAGATACAAGGTCACAATGAATCGTTCAACGATTGTTGATGTGAGTCAAAGCGACCTGCCTGATGGTGTCCCTGTGATGGATTAATACCAATAAACTTTGCGTGTCGAGCGGACTTAATTACCCTATGTTTTGTCGCGTAAACGCCTGACAGATCATCTGTTCACCGGTTTGCTTTGCACGCTTAAGGGCAACCTCGGCGTGACTTAAATACTGCTCTAATGTTAATCCTGTTTGATAGGTCGCAATGCCCATACAGATCCCTTCACTTAGGCCAATATCACTTAAGTTACTCATGGATTTTATCGCAAAATGGTGTGCTTCATCGGCATCTGTGGTTGGCAATATGATGATGAGTTTACCTAACTGCCAATGGGACATCTGATAACCAGTGGGGAGATCTCGCAGGATTTTTAGCTCGACCTCTTTCTGTCTATTTTCCAGTTGACCAATATCACTCATATGGCTCAACATACTTTCTGCTGTGATATCGATAAGTATTAAGCTTGAGGTTTCCCTACTGTGAGAGTCGAGTGAGGTAAAGTAGCTTTCTAAATCCCTGATATTGACCAGCACAGTGGTGCGGTGAGGTACCAACTCGCCACGCTCTACAAGTGACTGTTTTTTAACTGCCTGCTCAAAGGTACAGACAATATACTCAAGCTCACCGGAGGAGTCTAAGTGTCCTTTTAGGGTCGCTTGAAGGCAGTCATTTACAATATGATTTTGTGAGCAAATAACCTGACCTTTCCAGCTTCCTTGAAGGGTTATCTGTTGCAAAATTTGAGACCATTTATTGCCCAAATCACGGTTTAACAGTTCGGTGAGATTATCTGTTGGGTTCTGTTGGATTTGCAGCTGTTCATCAAAGGCTTGATTGGTGCGCACTAAGTTTCCATCAGCCTGAATAAGGGCTGCTGGTACCGCGCTATCGTTAAGCATCTGACTAATATAAGCATCGTTTTTGGTGTTATTGAGTTCACTCACATCTTCAAAAGTGATCAATAAATACTGCTTGCTTTTTATCGACTCTTGCTGGGTTTTGATATGAGCGACAAGCTGTGACTGACTCTCAACCCCAGAGTCAAATTCACCAATCCACTCTCCACCGCGTTGAACTTGAAGCATTATTTTAGTGTATTCATGGTCTTCAAGGTGCAAAATCCTCTGCAAACTGCGATCAAGTAGCTCATCATTTGGGAGGCCTAATTGTGTTGCAGCTCGCTCGTTTGCAGAAATAACGCGGCTATTATCATTGACGATAATACAACCAAAATCACGGTGGAATAATCGGTTAGATAGTTCGATGCAGTACCTGCGTGATCCTTGCTCAAGTCTGTAAAGATGGCTGAGGAATATGAGTAAAGATGCCAAAATAGTTAGTATCGAAGCACCAATAATCAGCAAGCTACGCCATTCAGTGAACTTAGCCGCAATATCGTCATTAAGCACGTACGATACTAGGAAATATTCTCTGCGAGTTTCATATTGAGTGGTTAATTCAACCTTTAAATAGACAAAGGTTGCATTGTCACCGTGAAATTGACCAAAGTTGCTGGTTGCCATCTTACGCCACAGGGCCGGGTAACTCTGTCTAAGGCTGCCACCCATGGTGTCAGGTACCCTTTGTAAAGAAGGGGCTGCTTCAACTCCGGCATAGAGAAGTCCTTGGGTATCGAGCATAAGCAAAGGTGACTGACTACTTGAGTAGGCAGGCTTGATGCTTTTTAGTATTTGAGCCATTGAGGTATAAGTGACGAGGTAACCTCGGATACTCTGATCTGGATTTTCAAGCCAGGCAAGTTGATACATATAAGGCTCTAACTTGCCATTGATCGGGTTAAACTCAAGCGGAGAAGTGTAGATTTCACTGCCTCCCATATTACGGGAAGCACCGAGTAGTGCCGAGGGCAGAGGTTCATTGCCAAAATCATCACTGGTGGCGAATTTGAAATTACCTTGAGGATCAAATAGTGCTAAATCTAGCAATTCTGGAATATTATCTCGGATAATATTCCAGTTTTGTTTTAACTTTTCTTCTCTTTCACTACTGGGGAGATCGATGTAGAGTTTAAGCAATTCAGACTTGGCAAACATCTGGGTGCGGAACTGCTGGAATGCGACCTTATCAGCGATAACGGTACCGACAGCTTGCAGTTCACTGTAGCGCTGGATGGCCCAATCTTCTTGAAGTCGACGCTCACCTAGGGTGATGATGACATTACCGAGAAGTGTTACGCTGAGAATTAATAAACAGATCTGAGCTGCAATGGCCAGCAAGCGTTGATGAGACCAATGGATCCCTTGAGCAGCTATGAGAAGAGGTTGATTTCGCGTCAGCATTTATGTTTTTTAGTTGTTTGTTTTATGGAAAGAGATATTAACACAAATCCCTCGCCCAAACAGCGGGAGTTATCTTGTTCTAATGCCATAATGGTGGGTATTATTCTGGGGATTACACCAATCAGTATAAGAAGTTGATCTACTCAGAGTGTTTTTTGGCAAACTAATTCAAGGCGAATGGATGACATAATGGTTGTTCCCTTATGAGTTCATTCGACGCAGAAGTAGGCAGCCAAAAACACTCCTTACAGGCGAGTTTTAGCGGTTCTGATGCTGTGTTAACGAGCTTAACCGTAGAATAACTATGCTCTTCACTCGTTGCAAACCACATGGATGTGGTGAATGTCATTAATGCAGGAGCAATTAATTACCTTGCCTCAGGACCGTTAAACTCTCGCTGAGCGATCAAATCTTTATACTGATTGGTATTAGCCCACAACACCTAACATTCTGTGTTTAAATTCGGCGCCACAACTGTTTACAAACTGTCGGCATGCTTCAATATCGACTCCTTCGAGCCCATCAATGGCAGAGACCTGTACTGAATCAATATAGTGAGGAGCGAGTGTGATAAATGTCCTCACAGCTTGATAACTGTTCTTCAATTTTGGTTGGCAATGGAGCTGATAGGCTTGCTCTGTGTCGGCATTGAGAGAGATTGACAGGCTGTCTACCCACTGAGCCAGTTCAGGCAGTATATTTCGTCGATGGACTAGGTTGCCTAAACCATCGGTATTGACTCTAACCCTTCCACCTTTTTGTTTAATTACTTGTGCAACAGTAAGTAAAGTTGGCAAGTTGAGTGTGGGTTCTCCATAGCCGCAGAAAACATACTCATCAAACTGCTCCACATTACCGAGTAAGGCGATAATAACTTCAGCTTTTGGCTGACAACTTAAGTCCAGTTGATACTCATGTACTTGCTTACTGCCGTTATGTTTAGGGCAAAATTGACAGCGCAGTGTACAGCGACCTGTAATGTTTAGGTAACGGCTGTTGCGAATATCGTAAACGAGTGTTGAGTTGCTCATGAGAGAAGGTTTAAAGTGATTTCTCTAGGCAGCTTATCGTAAATGGAGCGTTGAAAATGTTGTTCAGATCGAAAAAGGGAAGCTTAGCTTCCCTTTTTCCTATATTTCATCGTTTATTAAGCCATATCATCTTGGCTAGGCTTTGGTTGCCACCACCAAACATAGAAACGTCTCAACACTTTCCCAAGCCGTGATAAGAGATGTTTGATGTCATCGAGAATGATATAAAGCAGAGGGATCAAAATTAGCGTTACCACAGTAGAGAACAAGATACCAAAAGCAAGTGAGGTGGCCATGGGGATAACGATCAGTGCTTGCAAACTTGTCTCCAGAAGAATGGGAACAAGTCCAACAAAGGTCGTTAATGAGGTTAAGATAATCGCGCGGAAACGATAACATCCTGAGTCTACGGCTGCTTCGGTTATCGATAACCCTTTTGCTCGCGCCTTGTTGACAAAGTCGACCAAAATCAGTGAATCATTAACGACAACGCCAGCGAGCGCCACAATGCCACACAAACTGAGAATATTGAGCGTTAAGCCTAATAGTAGGTGACCAAATAGTGCTCCTATGATACCAAAAGGGATCACAGCCATAATGATAAGTGGCTGTGTATAGGATTTCAATGGTATTGCCATCAAGGCATAAATGGCAAAGAGGGCGAATAAGAAGCCCTGTACCAAACTAATTAATGCGCTTTGTTCGTCAGCACTACCACCATCTAACGTTGTCGATATTTGCGGATATTTAGCCTCTAAATAGGGCAGGAAATCCTCTTGGATCTCTGCAACGACCTTCGAAGGCTCCACTTTATCTTTATCAGCATTAGCGATAATGGAGATGGCGCGGCGTCCATCGACTCGAGTGATGGATGAGTAGGAGTCGCCCAGTTCAATTTCGGCCACAGTCGAGAAGGGGACAGAGGTGCCATTTGAGGTACGGATCATCATGTTTTCAAGGTGACCAATAGAGCGGCGCTGATCAAGGGGATAGCGCACCATCACCTTCACCTCTTCTTTATTTCGTAATATTCTCTGTGCTTCGAAACCGTAGAAACCGTAGCGAACTTGACTGGCAAGATCTGATAAGGTTAAACCTTGAGCCTCCGCTTCGGGTTTAATACTAAGACGGATCTCATGACTCCCTGATGAATTATTATCGGAAATGTCATAGATGCCTTCATAGGTTTTCAGTTTCTCCTTCAGTTCAGCTGAGGCTCCAGCGAGTTGCTCTAAATTACTGGAGGTGAGCCTGAACGAGATAGCTGCGCCTGAATCACCGGTGCTGGCATTGATGTTCAGCTTTTTGACTGCAATGAGTTCAGGTAAATTATCACGCCAAACATTAGCGATTCTATCCCCGTCGACTTCACGATCTTCTCCTTTGGTGAGCTCAGCAAAGATAAAGGCTGAGGTACGTGAGCTCATGTCAATAAAGCTGTGTTGAACAACAGGGTAACCTACTTCATCTTCTATCTGCTGATTCATGGCATAAAGAGCGTCTTCAACCTCTTTCAGCACCTCTAATGTGTTCTCTTCAGAGCTACCAGCTTCCATCTCAAGTTGAACCTGAATAAAATCAGAAGGCAGATCGGGAAAGAAAACCCAACGTACTGTCCCACTAACAACTAACGCAACAGATAAAATAAGCACACCGACAAACACGGCGACAACGGTATATCTCTTCTTAATACAGGTTTCTAAAAAGTAGCGGTATTGATGGTGAATAAAGTATCGCAGTTTGTCATTAAGCGCGATTTTAAAGCGCACAAATACATTTGGATTTGGGTTAGGTTTTTTTGGCTTCATTTGAGCTAAGTGAGCCGGTAAAATCAGTTTAGACTCTACTAAAGAGAAGGCTAAACAGAGGATGACAATCATGCCAATGGATTTCCAGATAATGCCTTGAGGCCCAGATACCATCAACATGGGGATGAAGGCGGCAATGGTGGTGAGTACACCGAAAGTTGCCGGCATCGCGACTTTTTTGGCGCCTATAATGACGTTATCAAGCGAGTGTCCATGGAGCTCTGTTTCGGTGTAGGCACTCTCTCCTATGACAATGGCATCATCGACGACGATGCCGAGCACCAGTATAAAGGCGAATAGGGTTAATAAGTTAATCGACATAGAAAAGGGCTCGATGGGCATGAGTAATGCGGCACCTAAGAAACACACTGGTAGCCCCATCATGACCCAGAAGGCGAGCTTGATTTCAAGGAAAAGGGCAAGAATGAGAAACACCAGTAAGGCCCCGTAGAACATGTTAGATAACATCATGTTCAAACGACCTTTAAGGTAGTGAGTCAAATCCCCCCAAGTATCGAGTTTGACCGAGTCGGGCAGTGTTTTGCTGCGTTCGGCTATATACTCTTTTACTTGTGCTGAGATCTCCAGTGCATTTTGATCATCGATACTGGACACTTCAATAATGGCTGCAGGTTTACCGTTAAAACGTGTGTACGCGAGTCGCTCTTCAAAGTCATCCCTAATAGTGGCGACTTGTGACAGCATGACTCGGCTACCATCAGCTCGGGTTGATACCAGAATATTTGCAAAATCTTCGCCAGTATAAGCCTGACCTTTGGTTCTCAAGAGGATGTCGCCATCCTTTGCTCGAATAGAACCACCAGGAAGATCGATAGAAGAACTTTGAACTGCTTTCGCCACTTGAGCGAAGCTAAGTCCATACTCTCTTAGCTTATTTTCTGAGACTTCAATGCCTATCTCATAATCACGAACGCCGTTTACTTTTGCGCGAGTGACCGAAGGTAGCAGGGTGATATCTTCTCGAATATTTTTGGCGAGTTCCTTCATTTCGTGTTGATCGAGATCGCCATAAACAGATACCCAGATAACACTGGTTTCTGGCTTAATGCGGAAGATATTAGGTTTTTCGATATTATCGGGGAAGGTCGATATGGCATCGAGTCTTACTTTTGCTTCATCCAAAACGTCCTGAGGATCATAGCTATCTTGTACCTCGATGTTGACGGAGCCAACGCCTTCACTGGCGACTGAAGTTACCTTTTTAATGCCATTGATATCCTGAATCGCTTCCTCAATTTTTATATTGATCCCCTCTTCAATCTCTTGGGGGGCAGCGCCTGGATAGGCAACGGTAATTTGCAGATAGTTCAGTTCGAAGGCGGGAAATATCTCTTTATTAATGACAAAGAAGCTGCTGAATATCCCACCAAGTATAAGGAAAACCATGAGCAAATTGGCGGCAACGATATTTCTTGCAAACCAAGCCATTATGCCTGTTTGCGGCGCCATTATTGTTCACCTACTGCAGCTAAGCGCTCTTTCGCTATCTCAGTTTCGGGCAGCTTGGTGGCGTCCTTACTGCTATCTCCTAAAATTTTGACCTGTTGACCCGAACGCATGCTGGCCAACTTAGTGATGGAGATACGTTCACCATCTTTCAGGCTGTCTTTGATATACACACTGTCAGTATCGGTTCGCACGATATTGACGTCGCGAACCTCGACGATATTATCGGCAGATATGATGGCAACTTGCCCATTGCGGACAAAATGGCGAGGAAGTTCAACAATGCCTTCGACAGTACGCCCTTTTATCACTGCTGTGACAAAACTGCCATATTTAAGAGGTAGCAGTCCCACCTCATGAGATTCTCGTAGGTAGGGGTCTTTCACTTCAGCGACCAGATAAACCATGCGATTGTCAGCATCAATCACCCCTTCGCTACGGACAATATGACCAGTCCAATTGACATCTCTACCCGCAAGTGATGCGCTAAGGGTAACTTGTGTATCAGGATTATCTACTGACTCAAGGTAAGCAAGGTCGTTATTGGCAAGTGGCAGTCGCACCTCTGCAATACGGGTGTCATAAAGTTCACCTAAATTAGTCCCCAAGGTCACGTACTGGCCCAAATCGACATTTCTGACTTTGATGATCCCCTCAAAAGGAGCACGAATAATGGTTCTTTCTAGGTTACGTTGAGCGCGAGCCATGGCTGCTTGGGCAAATTTAACATTAGCTTGCTCTTTTTTTAGTTGAGGAACACGTAATCCCAGTTCTGGTGGTAGCCCACCGTCATAACCTTTCCAATCGTTTTTGGCCACTTCACCTCGAGCGACCTCTTCCTCTAAAGCAGCTTGTGCTTGAGCAAGGCTAGCCTGAGCTTGACTCAGATCGGCTTCATAGTCAGAGGGTTCAATCACTGCAAGCTGTTCGCCTTTTTTGACGACTCCACCAGCAACAAAGTTAGGAGAGATCGTCAGTAAGCGACCTTTTACTTCAGTGACTAATTGAGTTTTATTCTTTGGGGTAACGACACCATATGAAGGCAGGTTTAAGGAGACGGTTTTCTGTTCGACGTTAACCACATCAATGATTGGAACGGCTTTCTCTTCCTCTTTTTGCTCCGGGGCTTCTTTGGAGTTAATGAGAAGCCAAGCTGCCACACTAAAAAAAATTAGAATAAAAAGGGGGGTCAATCTCCGGAGTATTGTTTTTATCATTATTATCCCGCTGTTCCATGCTGAAATTCCTATACCGAATTAAATTTAACAGACTCGGGAGGCTTGATAAAACGTTTTTGTAAATAAAATGAGCGAAATGTAATAAAGCAGAATCTTTTAGAGGGGGTGCTAGTTATTGGTTGGTTTAAATTTGTACAATTAAGGCAAAAAAAGAGCCGCTAATAGCGGCTCCAAGAATAATATAAGACTTATTTCTTCTTCTTTTTATTTTTCTTGCTAAAGACTTTCTCACCTGGCTTTACTTTATTCTTTCCTGGTGGCTTAGCTTCCTTGTTTTTAGGTCTAAGATCTTTAATGAATCGACGTTTAAGCGGCTGATCCAAGTAGCGTTCAATCTTACCGACAACACGAATATCATGGGCTTCAACTAGTGAGATTGCAGTCCCTTTAGCGCCTGCACGACCAGTACGACCGATACGGTGGACATAAGTATCAGCAGATCTTGGCATATCGAAGTTGATCACATGAGTGACATCTTCGACATCAATACCACGTGCGGCGACATCGGTTGCAAGCAATACGTTCACTTCACCTTTGGTGAAACGTCCCAGTGCTTGGAAGCGTTGTTTCTGCTCCATGTCACCACGCATAAAGCTACAAGTGATGCCTACTTTTTGCAGTAAACCTTCAAGACTGGCGACTGATTCGCGGGTCTTAACAAAAACGATAGCTCGCTTAGTATCTTCTTGTTGAAGAATGCTGCATAACAACTTAAATTTGTGCTCTTTATCATCAGCGATATGGATCCACTGGTGAATTTTAGCTTTTTCACTACGAGGGGCTTCTGCTTCAACTTTTGCTGGGTTAGTCAGCAGTTGATGCGAGAAACGTCCTACATCGCTACCTTCTAACGTGGCAGAGAATAGCATGGTCTGTTTACGACCCACTGATTCGATTGCTAAGGTTTCAACCGCGGCAGAAAATCCCATGTCGAGCATTCTGTCGGCTTCATCGATGACTAGAATTTCAACTTCTTCAGCGTTGAATAATCCCTTATCCATGTATTCCATTAGACGACCAGGGGTTGCCACTAGAATATCTACATTGCCTTTTAATGCTTCCTCTTGAGGACCATAAGGCACACCACCAGTGACGATAACAGTGTTCAGGTCTAACTCGTAAGCCAAGTGAGAGGCATAACGGTGGATCTGACTTGCTAGCTCACGAGTTGGCGTAAGAATAAGCACTCGAGCTTGGCCTGAAAATCGACGTGGGAAGTCAATAATGTGTTGCAGAGCCGGCAGTAGGAAACTGGCGGTTTTACCCGTTCCTGTCGGTGCACGCGCAAGAATGTCCCGCTGATCCATGGCCAATGGGATCGCTTGTTGCTGTATGGTTGTAGGCTTAATATGGCCCATGGCTTTCAATGACTCTAATAAGATAGGGTCAAGCAGGAAGTCTTCAAATTGCATGTGCAGGTCTCAATAAATAATAGCGGCACATTATAAAGGTTAATCGAACTAACTTAAATCATTAGTATTGAAAATCGCCATTAAAGGGATAACAAAGAGATTAATTTTTTTTAGTTTGCTGATATGTGAGCAAATTATCCCTTTAAATGTCCAACTCATCACACGCTAATATTTTAGATAGAAGTCAGTGATCAGTGCGATCATCTCTTGTGTGTAGCTCCCGTCCGGTTCTTTGATACAGAAATCAGCCTTTATTAGCGGCTGACTTTGTTCTGTATCATCATCTCGACGCTTGAGAGTAAACAGATGGCGGTGCGGGGCTTTTTGCTCTGAATCTCGAATATCGGTTATCTGACTCATGCATAAAAGAGAGCGGTTTAGCTCTTCATTGAATGGCTCCATACTTTGAGCTGGTAAGATTAAACTGGCTGTGCCATTCAATGCCAAAAGCTGAGTGATTGCTTGTAAGAGCGAGTGAAAATCTAACGTGTCGGTATGACGGGCTTGTGCCCTGAGTCGATTACTGGATTGAGTGCCTCCCTTAAAATAGGGAGGGTTGCAGATGATGTGGTCGAACTTAGCTGCATTGCTTGTTTGATGAGTCAAACTAAACTCTTGCACGCTAGTGTGAACCAGCTCCAATCTACTTTGCCATTTAGAGGCGCTGAAATTCTTATCACATGCACCGACAGCTGTATCATCGAGTTCGATAGCGGTAAGCGTAGCATCACTGCGTTGTGCTGCCATCAAACTGAGTAAGCCGCTACCTGCGCCTATGTCTAAAATACGTTTAGCCTGAGTCAGAGGCGCCCATGATCCGAGCAAGACCGCATCAGTGCTGACAGGCATGCCGCAACCATGGTCGTCGATATGAAATTGCTTAAAAGTAAAGGCCATTTAGAGTGTTTTGACTGATTGAAATTGGCGCGGATTGTACGCTAACTGATTCCATATCGCGAGTTTATCCCCTGGCTACTTCGAAGCTACGCACTTGGAAATACTGATCGAGAAAAGAGTGTTATTTGCAATGAGCCGTCATCAATGGGAAATACACTCTTATCGTTTTAATATCTGTCTAAAAGAACAAAAACCTAATGAGCGAAAACCATACATTTACCGTTGCATTTTTGTTGCTAGCGTCTTCTGGTAGCAGTTTATGCTTGCGTTAAGTAACTCGTGTTAATTTTAGGTTTTCAGCCTGTTGCGCTCTGGGTGTTAATTGCGCACTTAGTGATGCGCGTCCTTGTCATGCATTGGTCATTTTGATAATAGTATGCTCCCGAAAATTGATATTTACAGTCTTTTGGGAGAGATAAGCCAGTTTTAAACAAATTTAGCACTAGTGTTTTATGCTGTTGTTTAATAACTCACCAAGTACCGAACGAATTGACTAGGAGCTTGTGTAATCAAAAATTTACACATGGTGCTAGTTTTCTATAAAAGGTTACTTGTAATTGGTGTGATGACTTAAGAACGATAAAAATAATATGAAAGATGGGGAAAAAATTGCAAAATAAACAACTGACTATCGCTGATACCCTTGGCTTAGGTTTCATGACCTTCGCTTTTTTTCTTGGTGCAGGCAACTTAATTTTCCCACCGCTTGCTGGATTCTTATCTGGCGAGAATATGGGCTTGGCCATGACTGGCTTTCTAATCACTGCGGTGACTTTACCTTTGATCACACTCATTGCCGTCGCTAAGGCGAATGGAAAGATCATGGGCTTGTTACCTCCATTGGCGGCAACAGCATTTGCTGTCGCCATCTATATCGTTATAGGTCCTGCTTTCGCTGCACCACGTGCTGGGCTCGTTGCCTATGAGATGGGATTCAAGCCTTTTCTTACCGATAGCAGTGCGACCTTTATGATTGCGGGAATTACCCTTAATGTCTCTCAGCTTATCTATTCATTAATTTTCTTCGGTGGCTCAATGCTACTGTCACTCTATCCGGGCAAACTGCTCGATAGTGTCGGTAAGATATTAACGCCTATCATGTTGATGCTATTAGTTGCTCTTGCTGCTTCAGTATTCATGGTGCCGGGTTCAGACGTGGGTCAGGCGGTGGGAGAGTATCAAACGAATCCATTGACTAAAGGTATTCTGGAAGGTTACAACACCATGGATACGTTAGCGTCGCTCATCTTTGGTATGTTGATCATCGATATTCTACGCCGTAAAGGGGTGAGTGATAGTCAACAACAGACTAAGTACCTGATAAGAGCTGCGATGATTGCTGCTGCAGGTTTAGCCTTTGTTTATATTTCACTTTTTTATCTAGGTGCTACAGGTGGTGCTATTGCTGCCGGTGCTGATAATGGTGGCGTGATCTTAACTAACTATGTGAACCAAGAGTTCGGTGAGTTTGGTCAAATTCTCCTAGCTTCTGTAGTAACTTTAGCGTGCTTAACTACGGTTATCGGTTTGGTGACGGCTTGTTCTGAGTTCTTTAGTGAGCTTATTTCTAGCATCTCATACCGTACATTTGTTGTGATTATCAGCCTTATCTGTGCAACCGTTGCTAACGTAGGTCTATCAGAACTTATTAGCATAAGTGTTCCAGTGTTGTATACCATCTACCCAGTAGCTATCGCGTTAGTTGCGGTGACTTTCCTGACGGACAAGTTCTCTATGCCTGAGTTCTCACACCGTATCGTGTTGAGTGTCGCTCTTGTGTTTGGTGTGATTGACGGGCTTAAAGCCGCAGGCTTTGATATGAGCTTTGTTGATTTTATGCCGTTACACAACGAAGGCATGGCGTGGTTATTACCGACAGGCATGACGATTGTGGCGTGTTTACTTATCAAGAAGAGTAAACCTGAGGCAGTGTTGGGGTAGATTGATAGATACTCTTTGTTAGGCATGTAACTTTAGCTGACATAGAATAGGGCGTAGACATCTAAAGTCTGCGCCTTTTTTATTTTAGGGGAATCCTTTGAGTCAATCTGATAATCATACCGCGCCAGAGCAGTATAAGTGTGATCCCTTGATTGAGCTTTTTCTTGATGACCTTTGGTCTAGCCGTGGGTTAAGCAATAACACCTTAAGCGCTTATCGCACTGATCTGTGTCACTTTGAACAATACCTCATTAAAACTGAACTCTCTTTATTAGATGCGACACAAGAAACCGTTCGGGTTTATCTCAATGTGCGTTTAGACGCTGGATTTGCTCGGACGAGCAGTGCACGGTTAATGAGTAGTTTAAGACGATTCTATGGCTATCTGCTAGTGCAGAAAAAGATCGAGATTGATCCCATTAGCCAGATGAAGTCCCCAAAACTTGCACGCACACTGCCGAGCTCTCTGAGCGAAGCGGATGTAGACAGTTTGCTGAGTGAGCCTAATGTTGACGATCCCATAGAGTGCCGAGATAAAGCCATGTTGGAGTTATTGTACGCAACGGGTTTGCGAGTGACTGAGCTTGTGAGTTTAACCATGGAACAGATCAGCTTGCGCCAAGGCGTGGTTAGAGTGGTAGGTAAAGGGGGAAAAGAGCGATTGGTTCCCTTAGGTGAGTTGGCCATTAATGAAGTGGAGAACTATCTGGTTGCAGCTAGAGGCGAGCTGTTAAAGCAGAAAATGAGTGATGTGTTGTTTCCCTCTCGACGTGGAAATATGATGACTCGACAGACGTTCTGGCATCGGATTAAATTGTATGCATTAAGAGCTGGGATCAGCACTACTTTGTCTCCCCATACCCTCAGGCATGCTTTTGCCACTCACTTGTTAAATCACGGCGCGGATCTGCGTGTGGTGCAACTTCTATTAGGCCATAGCGATCTGTCAACAACCCAAATATATACCCATGTTGCTAAAGCGCGACTGAGTCAGCTACACAGTGAGCACCATCCGAGAGGATAATCTGAGCTAAATTTGTCGAGTTGACATAAATTCGTGTAGTGCGCTACATTTGACGGATCTACTTACAGTTTATATTTGCTTTAATCTCACTGAAACTGTAACTTTTCACTGCTAATTGGGGTCTACTCTCTTATGACTCATTAGTTCACTCTTTATTGATTATGTTTGACGTATATTAAGAACAGGATAACCCATGATTTTGACCCGAGTATGCTCTTTGTTTTTAGCGGCTGTGTTCGCGCAATCAGCTATGGCTGGACCAAACACACCGGCTGATAACAGTGATGTTTTAAAAGAAAAGCTGGCTGAAACATTGAGTGTTGAAGTTCACTCGCTGCAAGAGTCGCCAATTCCTGGATTATATGAAGCCTTGACTGACCGCGGTGTGCTTTATATTTCACAAGATGGTTCTAAATTGTTCCATGGTAATCTTTATGACCTCGACAAAGGAATGAAGAACCTGACCGAGGCGGCACTGGCTGGCCCGCGTATTGAGATGATGAAACCACTTGAAGAGAACATGCTGGTCTACAAGGCTAAAAACGAGAAACATGTGGTGACAGTGTTTACTGATACGACTTGTGGTTATTGCCGTAAATTGCATAACGAGATGCAGGAATATAACGATCTAGGCATTACCGTTCGTTACTTAGCTTTCCCGCGTAGTGGCGTACCTTCAGCTAATGCTGATGAGATGGAATCAGTATGGTGTGCAGCGGATCCACTACAAGCGATGACTGATGTTAAAGGTGGAAAGCGCCTTAAACTGAGTAAGTGTGATGCGAAAATTGCAGAGCAGTACAATCTAGGTCAAAGCTTTGGTGTTAATGGTACGCCAGCAATAGTCCTTGAAGATGGCAGCATGATCCCAGGTTACCAACCACCTGCAGCATTACTTAAAGTGCTAGAGTCAACTAACTAATATTTTTATACGCTAGCGATTAAAGGTGAGCTTAGGCTCACCTTTTTTGTGTTATCGCCTAGCGCCTTTGATAAACTGTGCTCAGATGTAATTGGTATAACCTTGAATAAGGTAGTAATAACGTGATCCATAAGATTGTTCGCCGCGATAAAGTCGATGATAGTCACCTCCCACACACGCTTTCGCCACTGCTAAGACAGATCTACGCCAGTCGTGGTAGTACAGCCCTAGATTGTGACCTAAGTCTGAAGCGATTACTCAGACCCGATACCATGCATGGGATCGTACGTGCGGCAGAGATTATTGCTGACGGGATCCGCGATCAACGCTCAATTCTTATTATGGGTGACTTTGATGCCGATGGCGCCACATCGACGTGTGTGTGCTTGCTTGCACTTAAGATGATGGGGGCAACTCGGGTGGATTACCTTATCCCTAACCGGTTCGATTTTGGTTATGGCTTAAGTCCTGAGATCGTCGCCGTTGCTGGCCAAAAGGGCGCTGAGTTGTTGATCACCGTCGACAATGGCATCTCTTCCATTGAGGGAGTGGCAGCAGCAAAAGCAATGGGCATGCAAGTGGTTATTACCGATCACCATCTTCCAGGCAAAACCATTCCTGACGCCGATGCTATTGTTAATCCGAATCAGAACGATTGCAGTTTTGCCAGTAAATCGATTGCCGGTGTTGGCGTTGCCTTCTATTTAATGTCGGCATTGAGAGCAGAGCTGAGAACCCGTAATTGGTATGAGGAGAAGGGCATTGCTGAGCCTAACTTAGCTCAATTATTGGATATCGTCGCGTTAGGTACGGTGGCGGATGTGGTCGCGTTAGATGGTAATAACCGTATTTTGGTTGAAGCGGGATTACAACGTGTGCGCGCTGGACGTTGTCGACCAGGGATCACCGCATTGTTAGAAGTGGCTAAACGTAATCCTTCCCGGATTGTCGCCTCTGATTTTGGTTTCGCGGTCGGGCCTAGGCTGAATGCCGCAGGTCGACTTGATGAGATGGCGCTCGGGGTCGAAACCTTGCTCTGTGATGACATGATGACGGCAAGACGTATGGCATCTGAGCTCGATGGACTCAACGCTGAGAGGCGCGATCTTGAAGCTGACATGCAGCAGGAAGCGTTAAAAAGTCTGGAGAAGTTAGAGCTTGATGAAGATAAGCTTCCATGGGGAATCGCCCTGTTTAAGGAAGATTGGCATCAAGGGGTGATAGGCATTTTAGCCTCGCGGATTAAAGACCGATATCACCGACCTGTTATCGCTTTTGCTGATGCTGGTAATGGTGAGATAAAAGGGTCAGCTCGTTCGATTAAAGGTCTGCATATGCGGGATCTGCTTGAGCTTATCAATAGTCGACACCCAGGTATGATCCTCAAGTTTGGTGGTCACGCCATGGCTGCTGGCCTATCGTTACTTGAGAAAGACTTTTTCACGTTTGAGCAAGCCTATGATGAAGCGGTAAGAGAGCTATTAAAGCCTGAGCAGCTAACCGGTGTGATGGTGACCGACGGTGAACTCACTCCCGGTGAGATGACCTTGCCTATGGCATGGGAGCTGCGAAATGCTGGCCCTTGGGGGCAGGAATTTCCAGAACCTCTGTTTGATGGTTACTTCAAAGTTGTTCAGCAGCGAATTGTTGGCGAAAAGCATCTTAAACTTGTGTTGGAAACGAACTGTGGCCAACTGATGCTCGATGCTATCGCGTTTAATGTTGATATGAAAACTTGGCCCGATGCCACCATTCAACATGCAAGAGTGGTCTATAAGCTTGATGTAAATGAGTTCAGGGGCAATCAGACGTTGCAGCTGATGGTTGATCAAATCGAACCCATGTAAATAACTCCCTCTAAATATTGAACAGCTTTACCCGAGATATAGACTTTGTCAGCTTCCACGCGGCACAAGAGTAAACCTCCTCGCGTTGAAGCTTGATAGGCAATTAACTCACTTTTAGCTAGCTTTTGTGACCAGTAAGGGGCTAATCCCGCATGAATGGATCCCGTGACTGGATCTTCGCCCCCACCATTAGCTGGCCAAAAATAGCGCGAGACAAAATCATACTCCCGTTTTCCACTATCGGTGCTGGCTGTCACAGCAACATCAAAAGGGGCTAACCGTTTAAGGTGCTCATCACTTTTCTGAACACTCAACACTTCCGCTTCATCTCGATAAACCACAATGTAGGCTTGTTGATTAAGAAGCACTTCTACAGGTTTAATTGACAAACCATCGAGTAAGTCTTGGGGAACATCTGTAACCGCTTTGGGTACTAAGTTAGGGAAGCACATCTGAATATAACCATCGTGGCCTTTAGTCACGGTTAATTCACCCACAGCCTTTGCCATAAAGCTGATCTCTTCTACCGTTTGATTCTCTTTAAAAATGACAAAAGAGGCTGCAAGTGTGGCATGGCCGCAAAAATCAATTTCGGTGAGTGGAGAAAACCACCTTATCTGGTACTGCTTGGGAGTCAGCTGCTTCAAAAATGCCGTTTCCGACAGGTTATTCTCGACAGCAATCGACTGCATCAGTTCATCAGACAGCCAAGAGTCGGTAATGATCACCGCCGCTGAATTACCTTTAAATCGCACATCGGTAAAAGCATCGATAATATGTATTTTCAAATTCATTCTCACTCCTTAGTGTTATACCAATCTCACTAATAATTGGATTGGTATTCGTTCTCGTCATCTAACGATTAACGGTATCGTAAACAATAATAAAAATCCCATTGTCCAATTAAAGTAACTGCGTCGCTTTGCAGAATTTAATAGATTACGAATAGCCGAGCCAAGACACACCCACGTAAATGATGCTGGAAATCCCACTAGGTTATAAACTAGCACGCCCAATAAGCCACTAAGCCAATAAGCATCGCCGCTAATAGTGAAGGCGCTACATAGGGTGATCGTCGCCATCCAAGATTTAGGGTTGATGAGTTGAAAAAAAGTCGCCTCTTTAAAGGTCATCGGCTTGCTCTCCTCTTCACTGACTTGCTCGCCTACCGACGAGGTTGAGATCCGATACGCTAAATAGATTAAGTAACCGATCGAAAGGACTCTAAGTACTTGGTGCAGCAAAGGCCAACTCTCAAATAAACTGCCTAGGCCAAGCAACATGGCGATATGCAAGCTAGTTTGCCCTGCTCTAATTCCCAAGACATGGGGTAAGGTGCGTTTAACTCCGTAATTAGCTCCCGATTGAGTCAATAGAATGTTATTCGGTCCTGGCGTCATTGTCATCGTGGTGCAGAAAAATGCCGCCGATAGCATCAAAGTCCATAGTGTTTCTTGCATCATCTCTCCCCCATCGTTGTGTTTACTTCTACTTGCTGCTAATTATTGTATGCATACAATAATTGACATTAAGTCTTGTTTTATGCATATTAGCGACTATATAAAATGGATCAATGAGTTTATTGTTATGGGTACAATTTGGCGTTTAGATTTAAATGACTTCACTGGCCCCAAGTATCAACGGGTTGTTGACGCGATAGAGCAGGCGATTCAGTCGGGTGAATTACCTGCAAACAGTAAGCTGCCTCCCCAGAGACGACTAGCAGATACAATCGGTGTAACAATAGGGACAATTACTCGAGCCTACGCATTGGCAGAACAGAGAGGCTATATTGAGGCGCGCATTGGTGACGGTACTTATGTCAAAGCCGCCACACATTCTCAGCAAACAGATAAAGTGAATTTCGCCACTTGTCAGCCGCCTTTGACTAACCAGACGACTGCGCTCAGTGATACGCTCTCAGCTATAGCCAAAGATCCACATACGCTAAATCAGATCATGGGTTATCAGGCCGATCCACTTCCTCATCAGCTACAGGCTTTTCATCGCTGGCTTTTAGGCCGTGGCATTGAGCAACAGGCTAAACAATTGATTTTCTGTCATGGTGCCCAGCAAGGGCTCTTCTCGGTATTAAATGGCTTACTCGGTAAGAATGACCTACTGATGTATGAAGAGAATTGTTACCCAGGCATTAGAGTTGCAGCAAACCAACTTGGGCTTAACTCAATGTCGATCCCGCTGACGGACTCAGGCGTAGATTTAGAGGCATTAACCACTTTGGTTGAACTGAATCAGCCCAAATTACTCTACCTGACGCTGAACAACCAAAACCCAACCTGCATTCAGTACTGCATGGCACAGCGCCAAGCCCTACTGTCTATGGCCATAGAGCATGATTTTTACATTCTTGAGGATGATGTTAACTACTGCCTACCCGAAGAGTGGCATCTGCCGTTATGGCAACAAGCTCAAGAGCATTCACCTCAGGCGCAGTCCAGAGTCATCTACCTTTCCAGCTTGTCTAAAACATTTTCCGGCGGTTTACGCCAAGGTTTCATTTTGTTGCCGGAGGCATTAATTGGTCCAGTTAAACTGGCATTGCACAGTCAATGTTGGATGGTATCGCCATTGAACATGGAGATAGCGGCGCGCTTGATTAATACCCCTGCGCTTTACGGCGACAGAGACCAGCTGATCCGCGAACGACAAGTGTTAGCCATTGCCATGGGTGAGCGCTTAGGCTTACAACACCGCTGGCGCGGACTCAATGGTTGGCTGAAACTCAAACCGCCTTTAAAAGCTCATCACGTTGTCACTGCGCTGGCGGCAAAAGGGATCATGGTGCGTAATGGTGATGATTTTGATAACCACGATAATCATATTCGCATCAGCATAGGTGCAGCACAAAGTATGGATCAGTTTATGAAGAGTTTGCACGAGGTCGAGACCACCATCACAACACTCAGTCAAAGTGCCTATTCGGTGGTTTAATCACTTGTGGGATTACAAATTCTATTAACTTGTCGGATAGCAAGTTTCAAATATCTTCTTAGTTAGGTTCATTTGGCTGGTTCTGTGTTTGGTTGGTTAGCTGTAAGCCATTACTTCAATTCTATTAATTGCTTGCAGCATGCCCAATGTGTAAACACCTCTGTGACACGGTGAATAGAAACTTTAAGTTTCTGAGCTTATGAACGAGAGACAAGGATGTCGAACTGGCCTTTAGATAGGATATCATTCAAGCACAATCACTATAGCCTCTACGACAGCGTCTGACCTATATGGATATAGGAAATGCCTGAAAATGTAGGAAACATTTTTGGCCATGCTGTCAAAGGTCATAGCCGAATTCACACCTGATTGTTTATATCTTCGATTGAGGTTTTCTAGTAGCTAGCTCATTTTTGGACAAAAGCTCGTTAGTGCTTAAGCTCTAAAATTTACGGCTCACATTATCATTACTAATGATTATCTTAAGAAAGCGGGTTTATGTTCACTAAGATATGGATGGATCGCAGTTCATTACCCTAACCAGAAAGTTTAGGCTAGGCGTTCTAAATGAACCGCCCTGTGCGGAGCCGCATGCAGGGTGGTGTGGGGGCAGGAGGTTAGATACCTCCGGCTACCCGATTAGTTTTAAATATCATCTGATGTAAGAGTATTTTCTTCACCATAAGAATTTTCCATAGCAAGAATTAGCCTAGATTTAATTTCATTATAAAGTGCTGTATGTCGATATTCTTGAAACTTAGCATTTCCATTAATCCCAGTCGTTACAATTAAGCCTGAACGTTCCAATCGCTTCATCAAACCAAAAATTATAACTGGTTTAATTTCCATTTTTTCACTGACAAAATAATAGAATGAATCAGATTTATCCCCACCTTCCCCAAACCCTTCATCCGTTATTTCTAAGAAATATTTGGAATATTTTTCATCATCTTTTTTATTCTGTATATCTTCATTATAAAATAGTTCTAGGAGATAAATAATTCGAATTTCACGTTCAGAAAGTTCGCCAAGTATTGATAATATCTCATAAAACAAATCATCAGATTCATCTGTTTTATCTTCTCCCTCGAAGGATAGATATAGATCTTTTAATACATTAGCTTTTTTAAGTGTTGATGCCTTATTCAATGAATCTATTAACATTCTAAATCTATAAATATCACTATGATTATTACAAATTTCGTTAATATTCTTTTTTCCCTGAGCCAGTTCAACCAAAGCACTTTCTACTTTACAATTTGTAAAAGTATTCTTTATAAGGTTTATTACTGGGTTTGCTATTTTCAGTGCTATTAATGCGTCCAAAAAATTACTCCTTAAAACTAACAATGTATTAGGCTGAATTCCGAATAAGAACAGTCATTTACTTATTTGTGACGTGATTTAATTTAACTATTGGATGTAAATGTTTTTAAACAGCCACTTAGCAGTTATTAACTCTAAATCGCCTTCCTTCTTACACCAAAATAATGCTAAAAATTCACAATGCTTATTATAACTGTTTATATGAACAGTTCTTGTGAAGAGGCGTTATGTCATCAAAATATAGGACCGGCATAACTTATGGACTATGCAAAAACAGGCCGCATTAGCTTTTCTAAAGCCAAAGCTTTGTTTGGCCTATTTACCTTTTGAACTGCGAAACTGATTTTGGGGCAGAAATATCTTAGAGTGATAGCTCTAAGACGTAACTGGATAAAACTAGCTAGTGCTTAAGCTCTAAACTTTACAATAGTCATTATCATTACTAATGGTTATATTAAGAAAGCAGGTTTATGCTCACTAAGAGATAGATGGTTCGCAGTTCATTACCCTAACCAGAAAGCTTAGCTAGGCGTTCTAAATGAACCGCCATGTGCGGAGTCGCATGCAGAGTGGTGTGGGGGCTGGAGGCTAGACACCTCTGGCTACCCGATTACATCTCTTACCACTTGTTTGGATCAGCATTAAACTTTTGCTCTATTACCTTTCTTAACTCTTGAAATGTACCAGGTAATTCTTTGAATACCTCTGCCGAAACGCTTGCGAATATTGGTAGAGAAAAATTGGTATGCATACCTTCTTGCCAATTGTTCCAAGTATTTTTTCTGACTCTACCTGATTGACGAAGAAATATTTGCTCGTTGCAAAAGTCCATGTAGTTAAATATCTCATTATAAGCTTGACTCTTTTCATCATCATTAAGTTTTTTACCGATCAAAGCATTATATGGAATGTTTTTAGAAATATCTCGATACTCTTTTGACAGAGAATCTTCAAAGGTTGTTTTAGACTGCTCTGTATTTTTCCAAACTTGATATAAGGCAACCATAATACCTAGTGTTGTTGCGTACGGAGCTAAAAATACATAGCATTTTAGAAACTCAATGATGACTTTATACTCCTAGATATATAATGCCCTAATAATGGGCAAAAAATTGTTGGCTAAAATATTAAGGAACGAAAACAGCCAACACCCTTGAACATACACTTCGAAAAGTGGTCTCATCAAAGTCCAGGCAGAGCTATATATCTCCCCTCGACTAACAAAATGATACTTCTATGGTGTTCTATTACAGTCGAATGGAAAAGAGATGGTATAAATAACTCTTAGTAATTAGGTATCTCTAACCCTTCGTGATTCTTATTTATATCAACAGATAATTGATACGCTTCATCATTCATTTAACTTAACATCCCGCCCTGAATATGCAGGACGCAAGCACACTTTGTATGCTTTTGAATCAGTATACGTCGATATGTAAAACTGGAACTATTTACATTAAAATGTATGATGAAAACCAAGTTTTGCAGTTCAACTAGTGATTGAGCTGCACGTAAAACAAGCAAAAAGGTTAGTGTGCTCTCACCCTGCTAAATATGTAATTAGCTTAACGCCTGTGCGATGGTATTTAAACACAACAGGTGCATATACTACTTCATTCAACTTAGAGATTATGATGTCATGACGCATTCCAAACCGAGTAGATTTATTTGTAGAACTTAAACTTACAAACTCTCCTTCTACTCTTCTTTTTCTTATGCGGTCAATCAAAACAACTTTGATATCATTTACTCCTTTCAAGTCACTTAACTGAGTATCGTTAAATATATATCCAGTAGCTATTCCTGTAGCCAAAGCTTCATCTACGTCTTTTTTAACATCCCCATTTCCATTTTCTTTTTTATAAGGAACACTTAGATAGATTGTTGTCATTGGCATAACTCCGAGGCAAAAAAACTGACATGATGATTCGAGTCTTTATCCACCACAATTTTACTAAGTCTGTTTCACTCAAGTCTACTTAGCTGCGTCTCACAAAGCTTAATAATACTGGTCATTAGTGCTTTCAAGCTGATGAAATAAAGGAATGCAAATTGGTCAAGACTGCATTTAACAAAGTGATACATCTAACCAGCAATGGGGCATAAATGCTTTATAGCTTAAGCTCTAATGTGTCATTACCATTTCCAATTCCTGCCAATTACACACATGTGTATACCAATGTAAATCAGAGTGTGAATTTGTTTTTACTAACTGAGACTCAGCATCTGATAAATAGAGCTGCAACGGATAAGAAAAAATAGGGGAAATGGATAGGGTATGCGCATAGCTAAAAATGGCTTCTAGATGATTTAGGGGCAGGAATTAGTCAGAAATTCGGATATTAAGTTACTGACGAAGCCAAATCGAAGAGATAAATAACCAAGTGTGGATGCGGCTGCGAGCTTCCAAAACAGGGATGTTTTGGTAGAGCCCACATGGATGTGCTTGTGGCGTCTCGCAGAAGTAGCTACACATACCACGCTGGAGGCGATAAATAACCATGAAGGTACGACCTCCAATCATCAAACTCAATACCAACTCAGCCAGAAGGTAAAACAGCTTTTCACCACGGAGGACACAGAGGGCCACGGAGAAGAGCAAAAACAAAGTACAACATCACAAGCCAAACCGAAGCGATAGTTATCAATGAAGGATCGCCCCTCAAACACGCCACCCAATACCAACTCAGCCGAAAGCCAAACCATAAAATGTAATCAACCTTCATTTGAAGGCTGGCTAACTTTGGTCGGATAAGCGGCACCTGTTACCAAGTGCCGCTCTCCTAAGAACCGTACGTGCAACTTTCACTGCATACGGCTCAAGCCTCCACTAAGGCGTACTATGTTACCCGGTAACCATACG
>NZ_VKGK01000022.1 GCF_007197645.1 Shewanella hanedai | reverse complement strand
ATCTTTCAGATGCTGCCGTTAGACGCTAGGTCGTTGGCTTGAGGAGGCGTATTCTACACTCTCCAGTGTCGGCGTCAAGCGCTTATTTTATCAAGTTTTTCGAGTGGTGATTTCTTAATCAGAAGTCAGACTCGAAGCTTATAAAGCGGTTGTCACCTGAATCAAATCTCCGAGGAGTTTCGATTCTCTAACACCGCTGCAAGTCCCGTACTACCTAAGTAGTTGGCCTGCTGTGCCGTGTCAGTGGGAGCGAATTATAGGGAGTTTTAGAATGAGCGCAAGGGCTTTTATCGATAAAAACACGCTTTTGGTACTGTTTGATGATAAAACACCCTGACTAGTCACTTTTTACTCTTTATAATGTGCAAATTAGCATTTTAAGGACTTTTCCATGCCTAGCTCTCTCAGATCTTATAAGGGAATAACCCCTAAACTTCACAAAGATGTCTACATAGACGAAGCTTGCGTACTTATAGGTGACATTAACCTAGATGATGATTCGAGTATTTGGCCTTTAGTTGCAGCCAGAGGTGATGTTAACCATATAAGAATTGGTAAACGCACAAATGTACAAGATGGTGCGGTGCTTCATGTTACCCGTAAATCTAAGGCTAAACCCGATGGCAACCCTTTACTCATTGGTGATGATGTCACCATTGGGCATAAAGCGATGCTACATGGCTGTATTGTTGGCAACCGTATTCTTGTTGGTATGGGGGCCATTATATTGGATGGCGCCATCCTAGAGGATGACATTATCTTGGGTGCTGGTTCACTTGTGCCGCCAGGAAAGGTATTGAAAAGTGGTTACCTATATGTAGGAAGCCCAGCTAAGCAGAGCCGAGCACTGACAGAAGCAGAGTTAGCCTTCTTGCCAGAATCTGCTGACAACTATGTCAGACTGAAAAATGAATACCTAGCAGAGCAGTCACTATAACCAGCTAACACCTCCTTGCTCATCAAACATATCTTGTTCGATGAGCGTTTCGATTTCATCTTCAATGTCGAAACGGTAGGCATCAAACGCCTTCAGTGCATCTTCTTTATCTTGGATAGTCCGACCTTCTAACTGAGCTAAACGTGGCAAGCTAACTCTGCACTTAATATTCACCCCTTGAACTTGGACGGGGAAATGAATTTGTTGTAGCTCTTGATCCCACTCTTGTAGATCTGGAAATAAAATACTCTGGTTCATTCGCTTGCGATCTTCTCTCTTAGCACTTTAATCGTGGTGTTAACTTCAGGAGTAACACCACGCCATAATTCAAAGCTTTTTGCAGCCTGCCCAACCAGCATACCTAAGCCATCAATAACTTGAGATGCACCGAGTTCTATTGCCCAACGGTTAAAGGACGTTATCTCTTTACTGTACATCATGTCGTAACAAGCGGTATTTGCACCAACGACAACCGTTGGGATTTGTGGCACGTCACCGTTAAGGCTAGAAGATGTTGAGTTAATGATGATATCGAATGGTGCTAGGAGTTCTGAAGTAGTTACTGCTTTTACATCACCATAAGAAGTGAAGATTTCAGCCAGAGTCTTCGCTTTCTCTTCTGTCCGATTATGAATATATACCTGTAAGCCCACATTCAAAAGTGGCAATACAGACCCTCTTGCAGCACCACCAGCACCAAGAAGTAATACTCGCTTTCCCTTCAAACCCGATATGTTTCTGGCTAAATCAGCGACCAGCCCTAAGCCATCGGTATTATCACCACGGACTTTGCCACTATCGAGTAATGTTAAGGTATTAACGGCTCCAGCTAATCTTGCCTCTTCACTCAATTCGTCACATAGACTAAATGCACGCTCTTTAAAGGGAACCGTTACGTTAGCCCCTTTGCCATTTTGACTCCAAAACTGTTTCAAACTGGCCTCAAAATCCTCTTTTGGCGCAAGAATGGCTTCATACTCCAATAGCTGCTCAGTTTCATCCGCAAAAATCCCATGGATAAGAGGTGATTTACTGTGGGCGATCGGATTTCCAAAAACGGCATATCTATCGGTCATGACTCTTCTCTATGTTTATCTGACGTGCAGGTGAACTGTCAGTCTACTCATACAGTTGCTAGACGTAAACTCTTGTCACTTAGGGATACTTGCTCCAACATCGTTAAATGATTTTTACTCACCGAAACCTGAATTTCCAAGAGGCTTGGGTATATGTATATAATCACTGCAAATATCTTCCCTTATCAAATTTCTATGATGAATTGGTTTAAAAGCATTTTTCGAAACACATCTGACTCAGCACAAGAAGTGGAGCAATCCAGAGATCCTGCACAATCTAATGCCTATGATCTTATCGGTGGCGAACCTGTGATACGTGCTTTAGCTCATCAATTTTATCTACAGATGCAGAAACATGGTCGTGCCAGCAAGCTACTTTCAATTCATCAAGCGCCAATAGCTGCATCAGAACAGAAGTTATTTGAATTTCTTAGCGGGTGGTTAGGCGGACCAGGGTTATTCGAGAAAAAATATGGACATCCTGCATTAAGGGCTCGCCATATAGCATTCAAAATAGATGAAGAGATGAGGGATCAATGGTTGTTCTGTATGAAGAATGCCATTGAGATAGAGGTGAGTAATTCAGAGCATCAAACCGCCATCTATCAAGCTATCAGCATTCTTGCAGACAATATGCGTAACCAATAGCAAAATATACGATAGTTTGGTTATTCTAAGCAGTGAATGAGACGTGAATAGATCATAGACATTAGAATCGAGATAGTGACTCAATGTCTATGACAAAACCTGCTACTGCTATTTATTCAAACACAGCCAATCTTTAGGTGTTAAGAAGTCGGTATATAGTAAAGCTTCAGGCGATTTTTCTTCTGGTGTGTACATGTATTCCCAACGTACTAGTGGCGGCATTGACATCAAAATGGACTCGGTTCGTCCACCGGTTTGCAAACCAAATAGTGTGCCTCTGTCGTACACTAAATTAAACTCCACATAACGACCACGACGATAGAGTTGGAAATCACGCTCTTTCTCACCGTACTCAGTTTCTTTGCGACGCTCAACAATTGGGGCATAAGAACTTAAGAACCCATTACCCACGGCTTGCATAAAAGCAAAACTCGTTTCAAAGCCTTCTGCATTGAGATCATCAAAGAATAGGCCACCAACACCACGAGTCTCGTCTCTATGGGGCAGATAGAAATACTCATCACACCACTTCTTGTACTTCGGATAAACCTCTTCACCAAACGGATGACATAAGTCATGAGCGTGTTGATGCCATTCAATCACATCTTCTTCAAATGGGTAGTAAGGGGTTAAATCGAATCCACCGCCAAACCACCACACAGGATCCGCGCCCTCTTTTTGCGCAATAAAAAAACGAACATTGGCATGCGTTGTCGGGATGTAAGGATTATTAGGGTGTATGACTAAAGAGACCCCCATGGCTTCGAAACTACGCCCAGCCAGCTCTGGCCTGTGAGCCGTCGCAGAAGCAGGCATCGAAGCCCCAGTAACATGAGAGAAGTTGACACCGGCCTGCTCGAATACTTTCCCCTGAGTTAATACACGGCTAGTGCCGCCACCGCCCTCAGCTCGTTTCCAAGAGTCGGCTTTAAACTTTCCTTCCCCGTCTAGCTGTTCCAGACCATCACAAATCCGCTGTTGAAGATCGAGTAAAAACGCTTTTACGACACTGGTGTCTGGCACAGACATGATGTTTCCCTTTTTTAATTATTAATTTTATTTACTAACGTAATATGCTGCCGCTGATGGCATCTATTATCGTGGAGGGTTTTCTTTGTGCTCCCAAAGAGCCTGCTACCAATGCGTCTATCTCACCTTCAAACGTAGCAAGAATATCATCTCGACTCATTGCAGGTTCTTCACCTGAATGATTTGCACTGGTAGAGACCAATGGTTTCCCTAGCTGCTGACAGATCGCCTGAATCGTTGGATGAGAGGACACTCTCACCGCAAGCGAATTAAAACTGCCACAAAGCAGATGAGAGATACCGGGTTTAATCGGCATGATAAAGGTAAACGGCCCAGGCCATTTACTAAATACACGTTCAAGTTGCGCTTCAGTAAGCTTAGCGTCGTCAATATACGGGAGCAGTTGTTGATAATTGCTCGCCACGAGTATCAGTCCTTTCTCCCAAGGCCGATTCTTTAATGATAATAAATGAGTAATAGCGACGTCATTATCGGGATCACAGCCTAATCCATATACTGCTTCAGTGGGGTAAGCAATTACCCCACCTTTCTCTATAACCTGTTTAACTTCAGCAGGCGTTTGTTCTAACATAGAAAAACCTTAAATTAATCAATCGACTGTGACTTTCATCTAATCCAAAAAAAGAAAGATTATACAGAGTAAGCCTCTTGCTATATAGCTCGCTTGTACTTGCACTGTTTTTGCGGACATTCAACCCGTCCACCAGCAGCACCTTTTCGCTCAACTAAAATACCGAAACCGCAGTCAGGGCAAGCTTCGTTTACAGGTGGGTAGTTAACGAGGAATTTGCACTTAGGGTATCCGCTACAAGCATAAAAAGTCTTACCGAAACGGCTAGTTCTATGTTCAACATGACCTTTTTTACAAATAGGACAGGGAATTTCGTGACCCGCTTCCTCTTGATCATGCTTTTCAATATGTTTGCATTCGGGATAGTGAGTACAACCGATAAAGATGCCAAACCGCCCAGACTTAACGGCCAACTCATTGCCACACTCAGGACAAGATGACCCATCAATCACTTGAGTCTCTATCGACTCGTGCTGAACCAATGGTCTGGTGTAGTCACAATTGGGATAATTATTACAGCCAATGAAACCACCATGTTTGCTGTTTTTCACTGATAGCTCACTGCCGCACTTAGGACAGAGTTCATACTCTTTTTCCAGTGCATGCTCATGGGAGCTAAATAGCTGTTGATCGATCTTAGACATGCTTATCTCAATTACCTTATATGGTCATATTTTACCAAGCTATGGCAGTGCTGGGAAACACTCTCTTATTACTGGTTATATTCACAACACCTATGTATATTATATCCAAAAAATAAGGGGTTATTATGTTTCATCGTTCTATCATTGCCCTCACTTTTATCGGACTTTCAGGCTGCAGCTCAACCCCAGACCTAAGCTTAGATCAAACTCAGATAGATATCGTCACACAGGCAACTGAATCATTGCTATTTGATGCAAGTAGCCCGTTGTTAACTAAAGCAATGTTCGAACAGGTCGGATTATCACTAGCTTCAGTAGAAAATGTGCAACAAGCCGACAAACTCCTCTACTATCTTCGTGCCTTTAGCTATTTTGGCCCTGTAGATACGCTCGATAGCGACAGTATCAATACGCTGACTTTTGGTTTATCCCAACTCACAGCTAAGCCATTTTTTAGTCTGTCAGCTCGCTTACAAGAGCATTTCGCCGTCACTCTATATCGTTACTATAGCGATAATGACCGCGCCAAGCACTTAGCAACACTGACTCCTCAGCTCGAAAGTCAGCTTAACTCGCTTGCAAGCAGTGATACTAGCACAGCTAATGATTATGGGCTTTGGGAAACGCTCAGGGCCTATGGCATGCTATTTAACAGTGCAAGAAAAGATACCGATGGCGAATTAAACAAGCAAATCATTGCATTGGATTTAGCTAAACCATTGCTGAATTTTGCTGAATCGCCAAATAGCATAAGAGAGGCTAACGATTGGCCAAAGGCTAATGCGTACTGGGCGTTGGGACTCTACCGCTTAACTTTGCCAGCAAGTGAAAATGATGAACCGACCGTTGCAAAAAGTTATATCGACACGGCTGTTGCCGATATAGCGAGAACGGACATCGCCGCAAGAGGAGATAATGCCAAAGACACCTATACCTTAGGCTTTCATGTCAACGCCTTTGCAGGGAAAAAGAGTTGTGAACAGAACAACGATGTTTGTCGTATTCCAGCACTGACTGACATTTTACCCATTAATCATCCTTGCTCCGATAGCCTGTTTATCTTGGCTCAAGACCTGAACGAAGATGAGCTGGCACTCAGTTGCTCTAAATTAACGTCACAGGAAGCGAGCTTCCACCAGATTCTTGAAACCGGAAATCAAGCAACTCCCAATGATTTCAATACTGCGTTACGGGTCGTCGCCTTTAAAAACTGGAGCCAATATAATGCTTATGGCCAACTACTATTCGACATAAGCACTGATAATGGTGGCATGTACATCGAGGGCACGCCCTCTAAACCAGGTAATCAGGCAACCTTCTTTGCATATCGGCAGTTTTGGATCCAACCAGAGTTCGCCATTTGGAATTTAAACCACGAGTATGTTCACTATCTGGATGGTCACTTTGCAAAATATGGTGGTTTCGGACATTTCCCATCGAAAATGGTGTGGTGGTCTGAAGGGTTAGCCGAATACATCTCTAAAGGAGATTCAAACCCAAGTACGCTTAAAGTTATTAAGCGTGATATTGATAAAGCGCCGTCACTAAAAGAAATCTTCGCCACCGAATATAAAGATGGTCAAGACAGAACTTACAAATGGAGTTATATGGCGGTGCGGTTCTTAGCTGAGCATCATCACAGTGATTTCGTACAGTTAAGCAAGTATCTAAAGACGGACTACTTTGAAGGCTATGAGCTTCTGTTAGCCGATTTGACGCAACATCAACAACCGTTTTCAGATTGGCTCAACACGCAAGTCGAACAGTTTGATGATGCAGAAGAGGCTAAACCTACCCTTCACAAGCAAAACAGATACAGTTACCGAGAGTACTTAAAGCCAACTCACTTAACACTGGATGAGAAGCATCTGCACTACTAAGTGATTTTAATCTTGGAGGGGGAAGTGTTTAGACGACGATGAGTTTTAGACACAAATCCCTTCAAACGCTATGACCCACATGGATGTGTGGAAATGTGCTACAGATGTAGGGAACATCTGGCACCCATGCGTTCAGGGAAGTACATCCATGTACAAAAAAGGAGGCTTAGCCTCCTTTCTTTTTCGCAAAAATATGCGGTTCACTACGAGTGAAGTCTACCATCAGGCTGCTCGAAAATAAGATCTTCCATCTGCTCATAGGCTGACTCATTACCCGGCACATTAAATAGCACCATAAGCACAACCCACTTAAGATCTTCGAGAATAAGAACCGTTTCATCCAGTTCCATAACGCGATCGATAACCATCTCACGAGTCACTACACTCAATACTTCAACCTGTTCCAGAAACAGAATAAAACCGCGACACTCAACATCAAGCTTATCCATCTCATCTTGAGTGTAAATTCTGAAAGAGTGTTGAGCATGGTTGCACAAATAGGGCTTATCCCCTTCCTGCAACTCAGCTAAATTTTCAAGCCAAGACAAGGCCTTGATAATTTCGGACTGGTGAAACCCAGCACGCGTTAACTCTTGTGTTAACTCATCTTCATCCACGAGAAACTCAACTTCACTGTGAACATAGTTTTCAAACAGATACATGAGGATATCAAACATGGCTAGCTCCTCTTTATTCTTACATAACCACCGGGTACTACAGCGACCCAACCTTGTAACTCAAGTTCAAGCATTTGCTCTAATACTAACTCTATGGCTTTTCCACTATGCTCAACCACAACATCAATTGCAGTGGCCTCATATCCAACACTAGCTAACAGTGAGGCAAATGGCAAATCAGAAGCGTTCTCTTCCCCTATATGGTGACTGTTTTTCAGTTCTTCAAGGTGAAAATCACATAAAGCTGATACTTCCTCTATTATATCGGCCACATTCTCGACAAGTTTTGCTCCATCTTTAATCAAGTCATGGCAACCTTGGCTATTATTAGCCAATATACTGCCTGGAATCGCAAAAACCTCTCTGCCCTGCTCAACGGCCAATCTTGCCGTGATTAACGAACCGCTTTTCCTGCAAGCTTCAACCACCAAGGTACCTAGAGACAGACCGCTGATAATACGATTACGTTTCGGAAAGTTACCAGAAAAAGGCTGAGTACCAGGCCAGAATTCACTAATAATGGCACCATTGGTTTGAATACTTTCATATATTTTACGGTGCCGCTTAGGGTAAATAACATCGACCCCTGTCCCTAAGACGGCCAAAGTCTTTCCACCACTGTCGATACACCCTTGATGCGCTGAACCATCAATCCCCGCAGCCATCCCGCTGCAAACGGCAAGCGATAGCCCACCGAGTTCTTTACCAAACTCATAGGCAAGCTGTAAACCAGCTCTAGAAGCTGCTCTACTGCCAACAATGGCGATACTGGGTGGATACAATGCGCCCAGCTCGCCTTTAACAAATAAAATAGGCGGTGGCGAAGGAATTTGCTTTAAGAGATTGGGATAATTAGGATCGTCGAAACAGATAATGGAGTGATTATCTGCCGACTCTTGCCACTCTAAAGCAGCTTCAACCAAAGTAAAATTAGGAACAAGCTCGCGCTTAAGCAGACTCTCTGGCAGAGGTAGTGCATGCTTTTCATGCTCTAACATCTGCCTAAGTTGCTCTACATCCATGTAGGTGAGTAGCTGTTGGATCCGAGCTGGTCCAAGCCCGGAGACGGCATTAACAACTAGCCAGTCGACCAGTGTGTCAGTTATATAATCCCCCTTGGGTAAACAGAACTCTAAGTGTCGAGTTCAGTGAAACTATATGTTATTAATCGGCAAAGCTTCTTAGCAAATTCAAAGAATCAGGTTGAATTAACTTGTCATCCACTCGAACCGTTTTTTCATTTGCCATGATGAGACCTAGACTTGTCTTCTCGAACACTTTAAACACCATTAATCGACCACGATAGATATCGGGCATCTTAATCGCATTATCAGAAGAGACGCTACTAATCAGATCTTCGTAACTGCTTCGCTCATTAGGTAATACTGGCACGCCATCACCATTGACGACTATGTCGATACCGTCGCGGTAAATAGAGAATACATGACCAGATTCAACGCCGTCATCCTCCCCTTTATCGAGATAGACAACATCGAGTTTACCCATCTCTCTTAAGTGCTTTTCAGATGCGAGTATCGATGCAGACTCCTGCAACGTTGCCGGCTTTGGCATAAAGTAAGCAGAGAGAAGCGAATCGTCTTCGATTGGTAAAATACGGTATCCAGCTTTGGTCTCTCTAAAATTGCTCAGTAGTTTAATTTTAGAGATAGGACCTGATTCAATCACTCGACCACTTGCAGTTAACACCACTTCTTGGCCAAGAAGATCTCCCTCATCTTTACTGACAAACTCACGTCCCTCAGAGTAAACGCCAAATTTGTCACCGACAGTGAGTTCGCTTTGAATATAGAGTACATCACCAATAATATGATGTCTGGATTCACTTTCTCCACCCAACACCATAGGCTGATCATCGAACCAATCGCCATCGACGACTCTGTTTTGAACAAGGTAAGGGCTAATCAAAGACAGATCAATGGCTGGTATGGCATCACCTTTAGCGTGAATTCGACCTGCGGGACTCTTACGTTTATGAGGCTTTAAAACTAATCTTGGCTCACCGTCAATAAACACTAATGTTAAACGATCGCCCGGGTAGATAAGATGAGGGTTAGCTATTTGAGGATTAACGCCCCACAATTTTGGCCAACGCCAAGGATCATTAAGAAAATTTTCAGAGATGTCCCAAAGTGTATCGCCCTTAATAACGACATAAGAATCCGGATGTCCTGACTTCAACGTAAGAGTATCCGAAAATATGGAGCAACTAAATGTCATTAAAGCGAGTAAAATTAGTCGTTTCATGGGGTTTTCCATGCTGGTAGCTATTTAATCTCTAAGCTAGAACTGAGTGTGAAATATAAAGCACTTTGAACTAGTTTGCGTATATAGAGAGCTTTTGCTGTTATTGGATGTCACTAAGGATTAAAATTGAAGCATTAGCTAAAGTCAGTATAACCAACTGATAAAGATTTGACAGACTTGTTAAGAGTTTAAGTATGAATTTATTAAAAGTTTTACGTTTCCCAGATGAGAGACTACGTTCGATTGCCAAGCCTATTAGCGAGTTTAACGCAGGCTTGCAAACTCAAATAGATAACATGTTAGAAACAATGTACCACGAAAAAGGGATCGGGCTAGCCGCAACTCAAGTTGATTACCACCATCAATTGATCGTGATGGATCTTCAAGATGAGGTTGAAAGACCAAAAGTCTTTATTAATTTAGAGATCACAGCCAGTAGCGGCCACTTCGCCAATGAAGAGGGCTGCCTTTCCGTGCCTGGGATCTATGCTGATGTCGAACGTGCTGAATTGGTCACCATAAAAGCATTAGATCGCGAAGGTAATGCATTTACCTTAGAAGCTGATGGTTTATTTGCTATCTGTTTACAGCATGAATTAGACCACCTAAAAGGTAAGTTGTTTGTCGATTACCTGTCGCCACTAAAACGACAGAGAATAAAGCAAAAACTTGAAAAAGCCGCGCGTCTTGAAGAGAAAAAAGGATAGAGATTTTTTGAAACCATTAAACGTTATTTTTGCTGGTACACCGGATTTTGCTGCTCGTCACCTTCAAGCATTGATTAACTCTGAACATAATGTCATTGGCGTCTACTCTCGCGTAGACAAGCCTGCGGGCCGAGGCAAAAAGCTACAAGCCAGCCCGGTTAAAATGCTGGCAATGGAAAACAACATTCCAGTCTTTCAACCAGCATCGTTAAGAGACGAGGAAGCACAAGCGGAACTGGCCAGCCTTAATGCGGATATCATGGTTGTAGTGGCCTATGGACTCATTTTGCCTAAGGTGGTTTTAGATACGCCAAAGCTAGGTTGTATCAATGTTCATGGTTCAATCTTGCCTCGCTGGCGTGGCGCGGCTCCGATACAGCGTGCACTTTGGGCTGGTGATAGTGAAACTGGTGTCACCATAATGCAGATGGATATCGGGCTCGATACTGGCGATATGCTCTTAAAGACGCAACTGCCAATCGAAGATAACGACACCTCAGCTAGTCTATATGAAAAACTTGCAAATCAAGGGCCTGACGCCTTAATAGAAGCGTTAGCAGGTCTGGCAAAAGGTGAACTCGTTGCCGAAAAACAAGATGAATCACTGGCTAACTACGCAGAGAAGCTAAGTAAAGAGGAAGCTGAGCTTGATTGGAATAAGCCAGCAGTTCAGCTTTGGCGGGAGATCAGAGCTTTCAACCCTTGGCCAATAAGTCACTTCACGCATCAAGATGCCAGCATTAAGGTCAGAGAGGCCAAGGTCAGTCTTGTTGAATCTAACGCTGCGGCCGGTACTATCATCTCTGCAAGCAAAGAAGGCATTGATGTCGCGACTGGTGAGGGCGTACTGACGCTGCTAAATATGCAACTTCCAGGAAAAAAACCGCTCAATGTCGGTGATATCCTGAATTCTCGTGGTGAATGGTTTACGCCTGGCACACGCTTAAACTGTACAAAAGAGGCTTAATAATATGAATTTGCGTGCACTCGCGGCAAAGGTCGTTTTTCAAGTATTAGAAAAAGGGATCTCACTCTCAGTAGCTCTGCCCGAACAACAGAAGCATTGTGAAAGTGGCAAAGATAAAGCCTTGCTAGCCGAGCTCAGTTACGGTGTGATGCGTCAGCTACCGCAACTAGACAAGTTGGTCAGCGATTGTATGGCCAAGCCGCTCAAAGGTAAGCAACGAATTTTGCATCAACTGCTGCTAGTGGGTTGCTACCAACTCTATTTCACTCGCATCCCTAGTCATGCCGCCATTTCTGAAACAGCCGAAGCGTGTCGTCAATTGAAATTCGACGGCCTTGTTAAAGTTGTCAACGGTGTACTACGTAATATTCAACGTCAAGAAAAGCCGTTACCAACCGACAACGACACCTTGATGTATAACACTCCAGCTTGGATTGTTAAGAGCCTAAAGCAAGCCTATCCTGAAAACTGGCAAACCGTCATTGAAAATAGCCATCAACGCCCTCCCATGTGGTTGCGTAACAACATGCGCTCACAAAGCCGTGATGAATATCTTGCGCTATTAACCGAAGCTGATATCCCAGCCTCTGCCGGTAAAAGTAGCGATGCGATTTTACTTGAGAGCCCTAAAGATGTAATGCAACTTCCAGGGTTTGAGACTGGTGCAGCTTCCGTTCAAGATGGCGCAGCACAATGGGCAGCGACCTTGTTGGCTCCAGTCGATGGCGAGTTGATTCTCGACGCTTGTGCCGCTCCCGGCGGTAAAACCTGCCATCTACTCGAACGTGCGAATATCGAATTAGTCGCAGTCGACTTTGATGAAAACCGTCTTGAGCGAGTGCAGCAAAACCTCGATCGTCTTGGGCTAAATGCCAAGCTCGTTCATGGCGATGCGGCCGATATTGATGCTTGGTGGTCTGGTGAAAAATTTGATCGAATCTTACTTGATGCTCCTTGCTCTGCTACGGGGGTGATACGTCGTCACCCAGATATTAAGTGGTTAAGAAAGCAGTCCGATATCGAAGAGTTGGCTCAGTTACAAAGCAAAATATTAGATCATTGCTGGAAGTGGTTAAAGCCAGGTGGCACACTCCTATATGCAACTTGCTCAATTCTTCCTCAAGAAAACGCACAGCAGATTAGTGCTTTCCTTGAAAGAGCTGATGATGCAACACTGGTTGCGATCTCAGAGCAGCCAAATCCTGATGATATAGGCTGGCAGATCACTCCGGGGATGGAGAATATGGATGGATTCTATTACGCACGCCTAGTAAAGGGATAAAGCAAAGGCCATGAAGATTATCATTTTAGGTGCAGGTCAGGTGGGTGGCACCTTAGCGGAAAACTTAGTCGGTGAGAATAACGACATCACTGTTGTCGATAATGACAGACGAAGATTACGCTCCTTGCAAGATAAATACGATCTGCGGGTGGTATTCGGCCATGGCGCTCATCCCAGTACTTTGAAAGAAGCGGGGGCTGAAGATGCCGATATGTTGATTGCTGTGACTAACAGCGATGAATGTAATATGGCCGCTTGTCAGATCGCCTATTCGTTATTTGGTACACCCACTAAAATTGCCCGGATCCGCTCCGAACAATATTTAGGCCTTCGCGATAAGTTATTTATCAATAGTGAAACCAAGAAAAATGATAACAGTCCTCGTGGTGGTTTTATTATTGATGAGCTGATCGCACCCGAACAGCTTGTCACTGCCTATATCCGCCGTTTAGTCGAATATCCAGGCGCGCTGCAAGTACTCGAGTTTGCTGAAGGCCGCTTAAGTTTAGTGGCTGTTCGTGCCTATTATGGTGGCCCACTTGTCGGTAATGCACTCGCTGCATTGCGTGAACATATGCCGAATATTGATACCCGGGTAGCTGCTATCTTTAGGCAAGGTAAATCTATTTTGCCAAGAGGAACCACCATCATCGAAGCTGATGATGAGGTTTTCTTCCTTGCCGATAGTCGCCATGTTCGTGCAGTGATGAGTGAAATGCAAAAGCTGGATAATACTTATCGCAATATCATGATAGCCGGCGGCGGTAATATCGGTTTTGGCTTAGCCAAACAACTGCAACGTAACCATTCCGTCAAGCTGATAGAGCACAGACAAGAGCGAGCTGAAGAGCTATCTGAAAAACTCGATAATACCACCGTCTTTTGTGGTGATGCCTCAGATCAAGAGTTGCTACTCGAAGAACATATCGATCAAACCGACGTGTTTATCGCTGTCACCAACGATGATGAAGCCAACATTATGGCTGCGCTACTGGCTAAACGTATGGGTGCCAAGAAGGTTATGGTACTTATTCAACGTGAGGCCTACGTCGATATCGTTCAAGAAGCCAATATTGATATCGCGATCTCACCGCAACAAGCCACCATATCCGCACTACTGACCCATATCAGGCAAGGTGACATCTGTAACGTATATTCACTAAGACGTGGTGCTGCAGAGGCAATTGAAGCTATCGCCCATGGTGATGCAAAAACCTCTAAAGTCGTCGGTAAGAAGATTGGCGAAATAAAGTTACCGCCAAGTACCACCATTGGCGCCATTGTCCGTGACGATGAAGTACTGATGGCGCACGACAACACCATTATTGAACAGGGAGATCACGTTATTCTCTTCCTCGTGAACAAGAAGTTTGTTGGTGAAGTAGAGAAACTCTTCCAACCGAGTGCTTTCTTCTTCTAAAGGTTTGCGTAGCAGCTAACCACCTTCATACGATTTCAAAGGATTTAAGCACTATGCTGAACCTTCGACCTCTGCTATTTATTTTGGGCATTTTTCTGTCAACTCTGACAGTCTTTATGTTTATCCCACTGATCTTTGCTCTTTTTTATGGCGAAGAGACTGTGGGCGCATTTATGATCTCCTCATTAGTCACCGGCACCACAGCCAGTGCTTGCATACATCAGGGACGAAGCAGAAACCTCAATCTCAATATTCGGGATATGTTTCTGTTAACCAGTTTAACCTGGCTTATCGTCAGCTTCTTTGCTGCCATGCCTTTCACCTTGTATCACGGCATTAATTATACCGATGCTTTTTTCGAAACCATGTCGGGGATCACCACCACAGGCTCTACTGTTTTGTCTGGGCTCGATACCATGGATCACAGTATTCTGATCTGGCGCTCCTTGCTGCAATGGATGGGAGGAATAGGTTTCATTGTTATGGCTGTTGCGGTACTGCCCTTCCTCAATGTCGGTGGTATGAGACTGTTTCGTACCGAATCCTCCGATTGGAGCGACAAAGCCATTCCCAGAACTCAAGATATGGCTAAGCATCTTTTCTACATCTACATCCTACTCACCATACTGTGTGGAGTCGCTTATCATCTATCTGGGATGAGCTGGTTTCAAGCAATAAACCATGCAATGACTACGCTGTCGACCGGTGGATACTCCACGTCCGACAGTTCGATGGCGGCCTTTTCTAATCAGGCACACTGGGTTGGTGTGGTATTTATGGCAGCAGGAGGCTTACCACTTTTAATGTTCGTTAACTGTATTCAGCAACGTTCACTATGGGTTTGGAATGACGCGCAGGTAAAAGGCTTTATTCTCTTTATCACCACGGTCTCTATCGGCTTAGCTTTCTGGCTTTGGCTCGGACACGAGATGACCCCACTTGATGCCTTGCGTTTAGCCAGTTTCAATGTGGTTTCCGTTGTGACCACGACAGGCTATGGCCTTACCGACTACACCGCATGGGGCGCGCTAGCCAATATAGCCTTTCTCTTCCTTATGTTTGCTGGCAGTTGTTCAGGCTCAACCTCTGGAGGCATTAAGATTTTCCGCTTCCAGATAGCTGGCGCTATCATGCGAGAACAACTAAAACAGCAATTTCACCCTAGTGGTGTATTTAAAGAGCGCTACAACAACCGAATCATCAGTGATGATATCGTTCGCTCTTTGGTGACTTTTATCTTGCTGTTTATGATGGTTATCGTTGTCCTCTCTATTATCTTGGTATTAACAGGCCTCGATCCCGTTACTAGCTTTACTGGTGCGATCACCGCCGTCACCAACGTAGGCCCAGGATTAGGCAGTACGATAGGCCCAGCAGGAAACTTCTCCACTCTACCAGATGTCGCAAAATGGGCATTAGCGATAGGCATGCTGTTAGGTCGCTTAGAGATACTGACAGTGGCAGTTCTTTTTCACCCTCAGTTTTGGAAATACTAGTTTTTAAGTTCATTTGATGGCTTGATTGTTTAGAACTATTATCTGAAGACTCAGCTCCTATGCTGCCAAATTTCATAAGCCATATCCCTAAACACTTCGACAGCTTCCTAGCTGTCGAAGGTGACAAGCTCATCGCTGCTTAATGTCTCGCACCCACATTAACCATTTGATTTAATTGACAAAAAAATGAACGTTAATTCCCAGGTACAACAAAATGCAACAAGTGCGACACTTTGTCACATCACAGCAAACAAAGAAGCACACATAATAGCAACACCAAGAATATTCAAAGAATACTTATTTTTATGACTATAAAAGTAAAAATCTCGCTGCTTTCTCTTCTTATTAGTCAATCTTGCTGCCCTGTCTTAGCTGAAATCTTGTTACCTGCGCATAACGACATCAATATTGAGCGTATTACCGTAACAGCAACACGTCAGCAGTCTTTAGATACCGACCTTGCTATGTCATTACAAGGGATTAGCAAAGAAGAACTCACCATTGATAATGGTCAACATGTAGCAGAGTCACTGAACAGTATTTCAGGTGTGCTTGTTGATCAACTATCTGGTGGACAAGGCCACAAAACCGCCATCAGAATGCCGATGAACACCAGCGGGTACTATTTATTCTTACAGGATAATGTTCCACTGCAATCTCCAGCATTTTTTAATCACAATGCGCTTTGGTGGTCTAGTTTCAATTCGAATATTGCCCGAATGGAAGTACTAAAGGGGGCGGGAACAGCCTTATATGGTTCGGGTGCTGTTGCAGCAACCGTTAATATTTTATCAGAAGAGGTGGCAGAGTCTCCTGAAACAGAGATAGGTTTAATGCTAGGGGAAAATGAATATTCTAAGGTGCTATTGAGTCATAGCAATATATTATCTTCGACCCAAGGCTTTAGAGTATCAGCTTCATACCTAGACAATGAGGGTTGGCGCGACCACACAGGATCAAAGCGCGCAGAGATAACACTGCGCCATGAATTAGACCTAGGTGATGATGAACACTTAGTGACCTCTTTGGTGATGTCAGATCTCGAACAAGAGATGGCAGCGAATTTAACAGAGAGCTTATATAACACCGACAGAACAAACTCAGGATTATCAGATGCCGTTTTAGCGAGTGATCCATTACGTAAAACCCAATATATCCGACTCTCTAGCCAGTGGGACAAAATTGCCGACGATAATTATTTCTCGTTGATTCCGTATTATCGTTACCGCACCAATGATTACACTGCGACCTGGAATCAGAACATGCCAAAAGTAGAGTCTAAAATGCAAACATTGGGCTTGTTAGCATTGGCCAATTTTGAACACTCTAATGGCGGTGAAAGTGACAGCGATACCACTGTCGGTTTGGATATCGAGCTTACCAAAGGCGAGCAGCTTTCTTACCAACCTCTCGACTTTACAACCACGGGTTACAAAGCCGATACCTTTACTAAAGGTGAGAAGTTCTATGATGACACCACTGAATACATCAGTGTCTCCCCATACATTCAATACAAGCGCAATATTGTCACCAACCTCGATTTAACCTTTGGAGCACGATATGACTATGCGCAATATAACTTTAGTAACCACTTAGGTGTTTACGGTGATATTGGCCATGGAAAACGTAGCCTTGAAGATAGAACAGATAGGTTTAATCATTTCAGTCCGAAAGCCAGTTTAAATTATCATCTGACACCAGACAGCAGTCTTTATCTACGTTATGCCAACAGTTTCCGCTTACCAACGGCGAGTAGCTTGTATCATTTAACCATTAAAGATAATGGTGATGCCAAAGCCGTTGATCCAGAAATATCAAACACCTATGAGCTTGGTTATAAAGCTAACTGGCAAGCAATCTCTTTTGATACAGCCCTTTATTATATGGATGTAGATGATGGAATTGTTCATGCCTATAACGATGAAGGTCAACGGTATTTAACCAACGCAACCCGTGTTATCCATAAAGGTTTTGAAGTCTCAGTGGCCTGGGAAATGAATGAACAACTCAATATCAGTGCTGCTTATAGCAAGTCTAAACATGAATTTGATCAACATGACGAATATTCAGGTAACGAGATGGCGGCAGCACCTGATTATATCGCCAATTTACGTTTGCGCTACATGCCTAGATTTCTTGAAGGTTTTACTGGCATGTTAGAACTGCAATCTATTGGGGAGTACTGGTTAGATGATGCTAACAGCCAAGATGATAATGGCATTGACCGTATTGAAGACGGCTACACGATAGCGAATATAAAAGCGCTATATCAAGCATCAGAGCAACTGTCATTCAATGCCAGAATATTAAATGTGACGAATGAGGAATATGCTCAAGAAGCCTCATACCGATATGGCAAAGCACAATACTCTCCCGGCGCTCCAATAACCGCTTACGTCGGCGTAAACTACCAATGGTAAAGTCCAATATGCACACATCTAATCCTCTTTTATTATCCTGTATTGGCTGTTTATTGATATTATTAATGGCCAGTACAAACGTCAAAGCCGCTCATAAGCACCACATCATGCAAGCGACAACAAAAGACGCGACGACATGTATGCAGAATGAGATCACCTGTGCAAAAACCGTGACCACAGCATTTGCCCCCAATAGTGATTTATGGCGTTTATGGGCGCTAAAAGGCCATATGTACTTCCAAGTATCAAAAGACAAAGGAGTAACATTCTCTTCCGTTCGACAAGTGAATGTAGAGAAAGAAAAGATATCTGCTCGTAATGAAAACCGTCCTAAAATTGCTTTTGACCAGTATCAAGGCGTTTACCTGTCGTGGGTGATGCCAAAAGAAAAAAGATATACAGCGGATGTTCGCTTTTCCTATTCAAAAGACTATGGCAAAACCTTTACCGTACCCGTGACCGTTAATAATGACGGACTAGACATTGGCCATAGCTTTAATGAGATGCGAGTCACTGATGAAGGTGAAGTATCCATGGTTTGGCTTGATTCACGTTTAGCACACCAACGTAGATTAGAGGGAAAACAAACAAATGGTTCAGCCCTATATTTTGGCGAGGCTAATTACCGGAAAAAACAGTTCACTTTCTCTAATCAACAATTAGCCAATAATACCTGTGTATGCTGCCGCATCGCCCTTGATACCAATACTCAAGGTGAATTAGCGATATTATGGCGACACATTTACCTAGATAACATTCGCGAGTTTGCATTACTCACGCTGACTCAAAATGAAAGCCCTCCCCTCAAACCCGTTCAAATAAGCCATGACCACTGGAAAATTGATGGTTGCCCGCATCAAGGTGGCGCCATCAGCATTGATCAAAACAACCGCTACCATATGGTCTGGTTTAACCAAGGTGATTTGGGCAAGGGAATTTTTTACGCATCAAGCGATGATCAAGGAGAGTCGCTAACAAAGCCAATTGGTGTTGGTATGCAATCCGCTCAAGCAGCCCACCCCCATATCAATACTCTTGGCAGCAAAGTGGACATCGTTTGGACACAGTTCAATGGTATTAAGCATCAACTCTGGCATCAAGGTTCAAATGATTACGGCAAGTCATTTACTGATGCGAAGTTATTAGCCACGTCATCGGAAGGGGCTGACCGCCCATTTATTATAAAAAATGACGGTAAGAGTTTTGTTTCCTGGCACAGATTACAACAAGGTCACTGGGTGCAAGCATTATGAACTTTCTAAAAAGATTCCTGCTCATGTTACTAATGCCAATCCTGTTTACCACACACTATGTCTATGCCTCTTCAATAGTGCTCACTCAAGAACAGCTAACGGGGATTAAAAAGCAAAACATGGGAGAAAAGTGGTTAATGCTATTGTGGTCTGTTGACTGCCCGCCTTGTTTTAAAGAATTGGACATGATTCAAAAGCTGAATAAAAAGCAGGCTGATCTCAATGTGGTACTGATTAATACCGATGCAAGTGAAGAGACACTTCTTAGACGTCGTGAAATTATAAATAAATTCCAACTGATGGATTTACCTAATTTTCACTTTGCAGCGGATCAAGGTGCTCAAAGTCGTTTTATTATCGACCCCAACTGGTATGGAGAACTACCACGCAGTTACTTTTTTGAAAGTAATGGTCAGTCTCATAGTAAAAGTGGCGTCGTCGACGAATCCCTTTTAGTGAGCTGGTTAGGAGAATAGAACTGACGCAGCCTTCGATTTCATGATGAAACCGAAGGGCTACAAAGTAGAAGATTAGTCAGCCAGACTAATCAGGTGATCAGCATAGACTTTGACGTCTTCCCAATCAGTGTAATCGATAACTGATTTAGGATCGGTTGGGCCATCGGTCATTTTCATGATCATCTGGATAGCCAATCTGTCCCACCAACGCCATGAAGGATAATCCACCTTACCAGCGATCACTTTCACGTCCTTGGGTTTCCATGGAGAAAGTTCGATAAACTTCTGCAAATATTTGTTGTTCTCTGGCACTCGCTTTTCTGGGTTACGAGCCACAACATTGACGCTATAAAAACTATTCGGCTTCTCACTTAATGCTGCTTCATGCTCAGTGGTAAATGCAAATACGCTCTTGTCGTAGCTGCCATACATAACACAAGCACCTAATGCGACGCAGTCGTACTGAGTCCAATCGATCCCCTCTTTTACCGCTTCGCTAATGTGCATCACGCTAGATTTGTGGCCCTGACGCTCAATATGCTCAGCGATAGCCCGACTGATCTTAGCGGTATGTCCGCCTCGGGAATAATAAAGTACCAGAACTGATTTCATTAACACGCCTAATTTATAATCTTAATAGCTTTCCCTATTGTTTCAGTATGCCGAACAATAAAAAGGACAATTGATCACAAATTAGCGCTAGCTCATATAATTTACATACAGAATTGAGATCTCGGTGAGGGTCGGTATCATTGGCATTAAAATACAACTCAATTAGCTAATCCTAGGAGTGAGTCGCGCAATGCAAAAAGAAATCGATGTCGATGCAATGGTATCCAATGCTGAAAGTGCAGCAAAATGGCTAAAGGCTATTGCCAATCCCTATCGCTTGATGATCTTATGTTTGTTACTTGAGAATGAATATAGCGTTACTGAATTGAATGAAACAATTCCACTGAGCCAATCAGCCCTGTCACAACATTTAGCTGTTTTACGTGCTCAAGATCTTGTCTCTACTCGCAAGAGTTCTCAGGTTGTTTTCTACAAACTTAAAAATGAACAGGTCACTGAAATCATCTCAATCCTGCACAAACAGTACTGTGCTTAAACCGGTATAGACAGATTCAGAAATAACAAAGCCTGCTTATTCGCAGGCTTTGTTATTGAAACCAATCGATATAAGAGACTTACCTTTCGGCAAACGCCTTACCGAACTCTTCGACTTGCTGCCAATCAGTGAATTCAAAGGTGCCAGATGTATCTGTCGGTCCTTTGGTCATCCACATGATAAAACGTATCATGGTCTTGTCGATGAAACCGTACTTGGGATAATCAATTTTCCCGGCAAATACACCCAGTTGTTGAGGCTTCCAAAGCGACAACTCCAGAAATTTCTTCATATACGGGTTAGTTTCAGGCGTGTTCTTCTCAGGTTTTCTTGCCACGACATTCACAGTAAAAAAAGCATTCTGTTTTGCATTCAATACCGCATGGTTGTGATTGATATAGTGGTACAACTCAGGCCTATGTTTACCGTATCTGATACTGGCACCGATCATTACTTTATCAAAACTGGCTAAACTCAGCTCTTTTGCTTCCTCAAGTGAAGCGACGGTTACCTCACTCTCTGCAGTTTGACTTATCCCTTTAATCAGCTCGCAAATTGCACGTGTTTGTCCATCAACAGTGGAGTAGATAATAAGCGTCTTGTTCATCTATAATCCTAAAATAATCTTTCGCTAACGTATTTAAGTGCAGCTAACCGGTAAAAGTTGCCAGCCTTAGTTTTTCCAAAATGTGGGGGTAAACAGTACTAATAGAGTGAAGACTTCGAGGCGACCAAACAGCATGGCCATTAACAACACCCATTTCTCACCATCACCGATACTGGCATAGTTACTCGCCACTTCACCTAAACCGGGACCTAGGTTATTTAAGCAAGCTGCCGTGGCACTAAAGGCGGTAATGTTATCCATTCCCATGGCCATCAATAACAGCATACACAGCACAAAAACTAAAGCATAGGCGGAAAAGAAGCCCCATACCGCATCGATTATTCTATCGGGCAGTGCTTTATCACCAATACGAATCGAGAACATTCCACGAGGATGAACCAGTCGTTTCAGCTCTCTCGACCCTTGCTTTAGCAGCAAGATCATCCGTATGACCTTAATACCGCCGGCGGTAGAACCACCACAACCACCGATAAAGCTTGAGAAGATGAGTAGCATAGGTAAAAACAGCGGCCACATATGGAAGCTCTCGGTGCCGAAACCTGCGGTTGTCGAGATAGATACCGCCTGAAATAACGCGAAATCTAAGGTCTCTTCAGGAGAATCATAGATCCCCGAATGATATAGAGTAGCGAAACAGATCCCTGTTAACACCAGCTGCACTATGATCAATGCTTTAAATTCAGCATCTTTAAAGTAGATCTTAAGGTTGATACCACGCCGAGTAAACGCAGCAAAATGCAGGCTAAAGTTAAGCGCAGCGATCAAGAGGAATACCACACAAACCATGTTAATGGCGGTGCTATCGAAGTACCCCATACTGGCATCATGGGTTGAGAATCCGCCAATGGCGATGGTCGAAAATGAGTGACAGATAGCGTCGAAAACATCCATCCCCGCAACCCAATATGCAAACGCACAGGCGATTGTCAGAGCAAAATAGATGTACCACAATGCCTTGGCAGTCTCAGCAATACGAGGAGTCATCTTACTGTCTTTAACAGGTCCAGGCATTTCAGCCCTGTATAGCTGCATCCCTCCGATACCTAACATAGGCAGGATAGCCACGGCTAATACAATGATCCCCATACCGCCTAACCACTGTAATAAGTGGCGATAGAACAAAATAGCCTTAGGCAGGGAGTCCAAACCAACAATCACCGTAGCCCCAGTTGTGGTCAAGGCTGAAAATGATTCAAAGAAGCTATCTGTAATACTGAGATCCGGTTGGCTGCTAAAAATAAATGGCACTGCACCTATCGAGCCAAGTACGCCCCAGAAAAGTACGACTAACAGGAAACCTTCTCGAGTACGAAGATCTTTTTTATGATGACGATTGGGATACCAAAGCAGGAAACCAAGAAACAGACTGAGGAAAAATGCCTGTATAAAAGCAGTACCACCACCATCTTTATAGATCACCGCAACCAACGCAGGTGGAAGTAGTGTCAGAGAGAAGAGTCCCATTAAGAAACCGGTGATTCTTATTATTGTTCTATATTGCATTCAGATTTTGTAACGCCCGTTATCCATAATGTGGCAATTCGGCCACCCTACTAGTTTCTCACAAAATTGTAACCCTTCACAGAAACAAATCACTGTTCTTAATTACGCTTAGTTCACCTCAAAGCTAGCCGCTAAACTGCCTTGGCTCATGGTCGCCAAATCCCGATTTAACTCTGTTTGAAAGCGTTTGGGAATGGCAAAATTAACAGTGACCTGTTCCATAAAGTCTCGCTCCTCTACCACAGCATCGTATTGAGCAAGAAGATACTCAACATCTTTTAACTGGGCATAGTCACATACGAGCAAGCCGGGATAACGGACCTGTTTCACTTGAGTTTGTAACTGGGTGAGCCCCTGTTTTATGCCTGAACTATAAGCCCTGACTAATCCGCCCACACCTAACTTAGTGCCGCCGAAATAACGAACCACAACGGCGCCAATTTCGCCGACATTCGCTCCCTGTAAAGTCGCCAACATCGGACGACCTGCGCTCCCTGATGGCTCACCATCATCACTGGATCCCATCGCCACTGTATTGTCAGGTTGCGATGCAACAAAAGCATAACAATAATGGCTTGCACCTGGATAATCAGCTTTTATATTAGTAAGTGCACACTTCAATTCTTCATATGACTGACAATGGAAAAGAAAAGAGATAAAGCGACTATGCTTTATCTCTTCTTCTATGATCAATTCAGCCGACGGGATCTGATAACTATCGGTCAATACCATTCACCTTTTCTAAAAACAAGCACATACAATCATCGTTTATTACCATCCAGTATTCCTATAAACATCAATCCAACGAGCTTTTTCCATCTCTTGAGCAATAATCTGTTTCGCCACGCAGTGGCCTAAATAGCAATGCGAAGCAGTGGTATTAATCTAAGCCACAATCTCGAGTCATATTCTCATTTCGATCGGCGTGAACAATCACGTTATCTTCTATTCTTATCCCACCAAAAGGACGCAACAGATCAACTGTCTTCCAGTTAACCACACTCTTCCTAGCATCGAGTTTTAACTCATTTAGCAGGGAATCAATAATATATAGCCCCGGCTCAATAGTGAGCACTTGGTTCGTAGCTAAAGTACGTGTGCATCGTAAAAAGGGATGTGCATCTGGTGCTGCAATATGCGTCCCACGTTCATCGTGAAGGAAGCCGCCCATATCATGAACCTGAAGCCCCAACATATGACCCAAACCATGGGGAAAGAAAACACTGGTGATCCCTTGGTCAACTAAGTCTTGTGGATCACCCGAAGCGATATCGAACTCCACTAAGATTTTGGCTATTTTTTGATGAGTCGCAATATGCAGATCCACATACTTAACACCTGGACGCATCATCGCCACTATCTCTAGCTGCAACTTATCCATCGCGGCAATGAGCTCACTAAAGATATTTTTCTCAAAAGCATACGTGCGGGTGATATCAGAAGCGTATCCTGAAAAATTAGCGCCAGCGTCAATAAGGAAAGAACGTCTGGTATCCGGGCGTAAATGCTCTAGCTTGGTGTAGTGCAAAATAGAAGCATTTTCATTTAAAGCAATGATGTTGCCATAAGGGACTTCATTTTCCCCTTGGTTAGTCGCCGTTAAATACTCCTGCTGGATCTCAAACTCACTGCCGCCATTAAAGAAGGCATTTCTTGCGGCAATATGCCCTTTAACGGCAATTTCATTAGATTTGCGCATACAGACTAATTCGTATTCTGTTTTGCTCGCTCTATGGTAATGCAGATAACTCATCACAGCATCAGGATTACGCATCTTAAAGCCAAGCACTTCTGCTACATCTAAGTGCTCACCAATATACGCCCATTGGCCAATGTCATTAGGCAGTAAATCAGCGACCTTATCAGCCTTGGTGAGCAACTTAATGTCGACATGCTCAGCCCAGAAGGCAGAAGGAAGCTCCGCAACCTTATGCCAGAAGTCTACCGGACGATAAAAGATTAACTGAGGTTTATCCCGACCATTAACAAGCAACCAACAGTGAGGGTTATCTAAGATCGGCAACCAAGCTTTAAAGTGAGGGTTAACTTTAAATGGATAGTCCAGATCATCGAGAAACTGTCGATGAGGCTGACCAGAATGAATCACCAAACCGGACAGGTTTTCACGTGAAACAATCTCTGCAACACGATGATTTAATTCTGCTATATGAGATTGAAAATGACTAGCCAGCTGATCCATATGCTATACCTTATTATTAATTTTAATTCTGTAAATCGAAAGCCAACTCTTTCACTAGAAACAGTTTAACATAAAGCATAAAAATCACTCCACCTAGACAACAATCAAACAGCTGTTTAAATTGGGTGTTGTAATTTGATTCGATTCGTCGCACACTGAGCAGTAACTGGTCAGTTGATGGCCTGCGCTGAGATAGAGAAACAACCCTACAGTCATAATAATCCAGACGGGTATCACGCAAAAGGAAGCACGCAATGATCTACCAAAGTACTACCATTCAGGTTGAGTTACTTGAAGACAATATTGCTCGGTTATGCTTTAACGCTGCCGGCTCTGTCAACAAGTTAGACAGAGAGACGATAGATTCACTCAATGCTGCATTAGACGCGATTAAGCAAGAGACTAGCATTCAAGCCCTTATCCTAACTTCAGCAAAAGGTGCTTTTATTGTCGGTGCTGACATCACTGAATTCCTCGGTTTATTTGCTCAAGAAGAGAGTGTACTCCTTCCTTGGATTGCCGAAGCGAACGATGTTTTCAACAAAATTGAAGACCTGCCATTTCCAACTATCTCAGCCATTAACGGTTTTGCATTAGGCGGTGGCTTCGAAACAGTACTCACAACCGATTTCCGTATTGCTGACACCACCGCTAGATTGGGTCTACCAGAAACGAAGCTGGGACTAATCCCAGGCTTTGGCGGAACAGTCCGCTTGCCTCGCCTAATTGGTGCCGATAACGCACTTGAATGGATCACAACAGGTAAAGATCACAAGCCGGAAGCAGCCCTAGCAGTAGGCGCTATCGACGCCGTCGTCGCACCGGAAAACTTACAAGCAGCGGCAATTGCCATGCTAAAAGATGCCCTTGCAGAGAAATTAGATTGGCAGTCTCGCCGAGCTAAAAAGCAGGCGCCACTGAACCTACCAAAAATCGAAGCCATGATGTCATTCGCCACAGCGAAAGGCATGGTATTTAAGATTGCAGGCAAGCATTACCCAGCCCCTATGTTGGCTATTAGCGTGATTGAGCAAGCCGCCGGAAGCGGTCGTGCCGATGCACTAAAAGTTGAGCATCAAGCGTTTATCAAGCTTGCTAAAACCGATGTAGCTCAAGCACTAATTGGTATCTTCCTTAACGACCAACTCGTTAAAGGTAAAGCAAAGAAAGCTGGTAAACTGGCGCAAAAGATTGATACAGCAGCAGTACTTGGCGCTGGCATAATGGGTGGCGGTATCGCTTACCAGAGCGCCAGCAAAGGCACGCCAATTGTCATGAAAGACATTGCACAGCCAGCTCTCGAACTTGGCCTAGGCGAAGCATCTAAGTTACTTGCTACGCAAATTAAACGTGGTCGTTCAACGCCAGAGAAAATGGCTAAAGTACTCAACAACATCACCGCGACACTTGATTATGCACCAGTAAAAGATGTCGATGTTGTGGTTGAAGCTGTAGTCGAGCATCCAAAAGTTAAATCCATGGTGCTTGCTGAAGTTGAGCAACATGTATCTGATGACGCTATTCTCACCTCAAATACATCAACAATCTCAATCAACCTACTCGCTAAGAGCCTTAAGAAGCCTGAACGCTTCTGTGGCATGCACTTCTTTAATCCAGTACACAAGATGCCTCTGGTAGAAGTTATTCGCGGCGAACATAGCTCTGAAGAGACTGTCGCATCGGTAGTGGCTTATGCCAGCAAGATGGGTAAAACCCCAATCGTTGTTAATGACTGCCCAGGTTTCTTCGTCAACCGCGTACTCTTCCCTTACTTTGCAGGCTTTAGTGGTTTGCTTGCAGATGGTGCTGATTTTGTGGCTATCGATAAAGTCATGGAGAAGCAGTTCGGTTGGCCTATGGGCCCAGCTTACCTACTCGACGTAGTCGGTATCGACACAGGTCATCATGCTCAAGCTGTTATGGCTGAAGGCTTCCCTGATCGTATGGGTAAAAATGGCAAAGATGCTATCGACATTATGTTTGAAGCAGATCGCTTCGGACAGAAGAACAGCAAAGGTTTCTACGCATATTCAGTAGACCGCCGCGGTAAGCCAAAGAAAGATGTCGACCCAACTAGTTATAAGCTATTAGGCAACGAATTTGGTGAACTAAAAGCGTTTGAATCCGATGAAATTATTGCTCGTACTATGATCCCTATGATTATCGAAACAGTTCGCTGTCTCGAAGAAGGCATTATTGCAACGCCAGCTGAAGCGGACATGGGACTTGTATTTGGTCTTGGGTTCCCACCATTCAGAGGCGGTGTATTCCGCTATATCGATACGATGGGTGTAGCTAACTTCGTTGCTCTTGCTGATAAATATGCTCACCTAGGTGGCCTATATCAAGTAACTGATGCTATGCGCGAACTTGCCGCTAATAATGGCAGCTACTACCAGGTTTAATAAGTGGGAAGGAATAGAACAATGAAACAAGCCGTTATCGTAGATTGCATTCGTACTCCCATGGGCCGTTCTAAGGCTGGAGTATTTAGAAATGTACGTGCAGAGACACTCTCAGCAGAGTTGATGAAAGCACTATTGGTTCGAAACCCAAAGCTAGACCCTAAAGATATCGAAGATGTTATTTGGGGTTGTGTACAACAAACACTAGAGCAAGGCTTCAATATTGCTCGTAATGCCTCGATACTTGCTGGCATTCCCAAAGAAGCTGGCGCGGTTACCGTCAACCGTCTTTGTGGTTCATCTATGGATGCACTTCACCAGGCAACGCGTGCCATCATGACTGGCCAAGGTGATACTTTCATCGTTGGTGGTGTTGAGCATATGGGTCATGTCCCGATGAATCACGGTGTCGATTTTCACCCAGGCCTTGCCAATAATGTCGCAAAAGCGTCTGGCATGATGGGACTTACCGCAGAGATGTTGGGCAAGATGCACGGTATCACTCGTGAGCAACAAGATGCGTTTGCAGTACGTTCACATCAACGCGCTCATGCAGCAACCGTTGAAGGTCGCTTCGCTAACGAAATTCATCCAATCGAAGGCCATGATGCTGATGGCGCGCTTATCTTAGTCGAGCATGACGAAGTTATCCGCCCTGAAACCTCGATGGAATCTCTTGCAGGCTTACGCCCAGCATTTGACCCTGCAAACGGTACAGTAACTGCAGGAACCTCTTCAGCACTATCAGATGGTGCTTCAGCCATGTTAGTGATGGAAGAGGAGAAAGCAAAAGCTTTAGGCTTGCCAATTAGAGCACGTATTCGCTCTATGGCTGTTGCTGGTTGTGATGCAGCAATTATGGGTTACGGTCCAGTACCTGCAACCAAGAAAGCACTCGAACGTGCAGGCTTAAGCGTAGATGACCTTGATGTTATCGAGCTCAACGAAGCCTTTGCAGCTCAGTCGCTCCCTTGTGTTAAAGACTTAGGTTTGATGGATGTGGTTGATGAGAAGATCAACCTCAACGGTGGCGCTATCGCTCTAGGTCATCCACTGGGTTGTTCTGGTACTCGTATCTCAACAACGCTAATCAACTTGATGGAAGCCAAAGATGCAAAATATGGTTTAGCGACCATGTGTATTGGTCTAGGCCAAGGTATTGCGACGATATTTGAACGTCCATAAACGACACAGATATTTGAAGTAACAAAACGGCAAGCTCAATGAGCTTGCCGTTTTTGTTTCTGACCAATAGACACAAGTTAACCGCAGCGTTATTGTTATTTCAATCAACGAATAACACAGGCAATAAATATGGACATTAACCTACTTCACGACAAACCAGACTTCATCCCCCAGATCGCAAATTGGTATAATAACCAGTGGGGAGATATCGATGATGGCGCTGGTTTACAAAATCGTGATACTGCCGCATTAGCGATTAAATTAGCCGATTACCTCAATATCGACACAGTGCCACTTATGCTAGTCGCAACTAAAAATCGTGAGCTAGTCGCAGCAGCTCAATTACGTTTCCAAGAGAATAAAACCTACCCTGAGAACTCACATTGGTTAGGTGGGGTTTACGTATCTGAATCTCATCGCGGCAATGGTACTGCTCGCACTCTAATAGAGTCTATCCTCAGCAAAGCTAAACAGTTGGGCATTCAGCAGCTATATCTGCAAACAGAAGATCTCTCAGGAGGACTTTATAAAAAGATGGGCTGGCAGGCAGTAGAGGAGGTAAAATACTGTGGAGTTCATGTATTAATAATGCAGTTAGATTTAATACCAATCAATATAAGAAGTTGATCTACTCAGAGTGTTTTTTGGCAAACTAATTCAAGGCGAATCGATGACACCGGCAATTAATAGTTTAAAGCGCGCCAAACTTGATTATAAAATTCATGAGTATCACCATGAAACCAACGCGGGTGCCTATGGAATAGAAGCCGCGACTAAGTTAAATCTCGATACTGCTTTGGTGTTCAAAACCTTAGTTGCCAAATTGGACAATGAAAAGCTGGTTGTCGCTATCATACCAGTAGCAGAAAAGCTCAGTATGAAACTACTCGCAAAAGCGGCAGGTACTAAAAAGGCTGCCATGGCATCGGCTCAAGAAGTCGAACGCTCTACCGGATATGTGCTCGGAGGTGTCAGTCCTCTCGGACAGAAACGCCCCCTCGTAACTTATGTCGACATTTCAGCCCAGGCACTCGAGCAAATATATGTCAGTGGCGGAAAGCGCGGCTTAGATATCGAACTCGCTCCAGCTAGCCTTCAACAGTTGACCAAAGCACACTTCATCCCTATTACGGTTTAGCATCTAAAATGTTCCACGTGGAACACTGACTCAGTCTAATCAATTAGCACATGGATAGGTTCACAAAACACACAGCCAAACTTGCATCGTTTTACGGCTAGCGTAATATTAGCCACCACTGTTACAGCGATTTTGGCAATTAGGCTAAACACATGAGCGATCCATTTTCACAAGCGCAACACCAACTCGATGCAATAGGGCTTAGGTGTCCTGAACCTGTCATGATGGTACGCAAATCCGTGCGTAAAATGGCACAGGGAGAAACATTGCTGATCATCGCAGATGACCCAGCCACAACTCGTGACATTCCAAGTTTCTGTGAGTTTATGGATCATAAACTTCTCGCTAGCCAAACAGCAACAACCCCGTACCAATACTTGATCCAAAAAGGTTTATAGGCGAACCTAAGCTTTCAGCACTCAATAGAATATGAAAGCAGCAGGAGCTCAAATGCCAACACTATCAGCGATAGGATTTAAGCCAATCAGACAAGGTCCAATGACGCTGGTAGATACAGCTCAAGTCACTAAGTCTGCAGGCGTAGAGCAAGACTTCTTTGGCCGTCCCGGTAAACGACAAGTCACAGTGATGTCACAAGAGCAGTGGAACATTGTCTGTTCAGAGGTCAGTGTCGAACTTCACTGGACTACCAGACGCGCCAACTTACTGATCAAAGATTATAGTTTCTCGGCTGCGGACAAAGGCAAGCTATTAAAAATTGGCGGCTTAGAATTAGAGATAACAGGTGAAACCGATCCGTGTAAAAAGATGGAGATTGCACAAGCTGGTTTAGAGAAAGCACTCACACCAGATTGGCGAGGTGGTGTCACATGTCGCGTCTTGAATGATGCACAAATATCTCAAGGTGATGTGGTCACCATTGCAGACGCCCCACAACAACTCTCGTTTATCGACTAGTTTTGCACAGAATAGATCGGTAGCAAATATACCAAGGGTATTTGTTACCGAGTTAGTCCCCACCCCATTCTCCAAGCAACATTTTCGTTAACAAAATTACTACACGGTTTTTGTTTTACTCAACTGCTAAATATGCGATAAATAACCTCAAAAATTAACTTGTATACAGAATACAGATTAATATCGCGACAAATAATAACAATTCAAGTGATGTTCTACCGAACAGTAAAATCAGCACAAGTTTAAAATTCATAACATCTCTAAACAGCAGCCAATAATGCAACTTAAAATAATAAGGCTGACTCAAGAAATAACTACAATAAGGATCAGGGACTCAATGCTAAAAAATACATTAACCCCGCTGTGTGCAGCAATCGCACTTAGCTTTAGCTTACCTTCATTTGCCGAGGAAGCATCAGCAGAAAAAGTGGCTGAGTGGCAAGTCAACGCCCCAGCCAATGCTCCACTACAACAAGTCGATATCAATGTGACTGAAGGCACCTGGATGAATATCAGTGTCAGCCCTAACGGTGAGAATATCGTATTTGATATGTTAGGTGACATCTACCAGATGCCGATTGAAGGTGGGGAAGCTAAGGTAATAGCAAAGGGTATCGCATGGCAGATGCAACCCGTTTACAGTCCAGACGGTAAGTATATCGCCTTCACCTCGGATGAGGATGGTGGTGATAACATCTGGATTATGGAAGCCGATGGCAGCAACGCAAGAGCAGTAACCCAAGAAACATTCAGACTGTTAAACAGCCCAGCTTGGAGTCCAGACTGTCAATACCTAGTCGCCCGTAAACACTACACAGGATCTCGTAGTTTAGGTGCCGGTGAAGTCTGGATGTACCACGTTGCAGGCGGTGAAGGTATCAAGCTTACTGAACGTCCTAATGAACAGAAAGATCTTGGTGAGCCAGCTTACTCCCCTGACGGCCGTTACATCTACTTCAGCCAGGACGCCACTCCAGGTAAGACGTTCCACTATTCAAAGGACTCAGTCAAAGGCATCTACAAGATAAAACGCTATGACACTCAAACCGGTGACATAGAAGTGCTCATTGAAGGAACCGGTGGTGCAATTCGCCCCACTCCAAGTCCTGATGGTACTAAGCTTGCTTATATCAAACGCGATGGCTTTCAATCCTCCTTATACCTGCTTGACCTAAAGTCAGGTAAAACCGAAAAGCTCTATGGCAAACTTGATAGGGATATGCAGGAGACATGGGCTATCCATGGTGTCTACCCAACCATGAGCTGGACCAATGACAACGAAGAGATCGTCTTCTGGGCTGGCGGCAAAATTAATAAGCTCGATGTTGAATCAAAGACCGTTAAACAGATCCCCTTCTCAGTTAAAACTAAACTGGATGTTCAGCCATCTGTTCGTTTCACACAAGACTTAGATCAAGATAGCTTTGATGTGAAGATGCTCCGAATGGCGCAAGTATCACCTGACGGTAAAAAGGTTGTCTATGAAGCGCTTGGCAAGCTTTGGGTTAACTCCCTATCTAACGGAAAATCAGAGGGTAAACGCAGCCGTCTGACCAAGCTAGACGGTGATCTTAGAGAGCTGTTTCCTCAGTGGTCTCGCGATGGTAAAAGCATTGTATTCACCACTTGGGATGACGAGAAGCAAGGTAGCGTTCGTGTCGCTAACGTCAGAAACAAACGAGTTAAAACCTTAACTAATGAACCAGGAAAATACGTTGAGCCGACCTTCTCACCTGATGGTTCATTTGTAGTTTACCGCAAGGCCAAAGGCGGCTACATCACGCCAAGGACTTGGTCACAGGAAACAGGACTTTATAAAGTCGATATAAAAGGTAAGCAAAATACTAAGATCACTCCTGACGGTTACCAACCACAATTTGGTGCAGAATCAGATCGTGTTTACTTTATGGATCATGGTGAAACTCCAGAACTAGCATCCATTAATCTAGATGGCTTTCAAAAGCGGGTACACTACACCAGCAAGCACGCTACTGAATTCCGTGTATCACCAGATGGCAAGCAGCTTGCTTTCGCTGAGCGATTTAAAGTTTGGGTCACCCCCTTCGCCAAACACGGTGAGACAGTCAACATAGGCCCCAAAGCGAATAACCTTCCGGTTACTCAACTGAGTGTCCGTGCTGGTGAGAGCATTAGCTGGAACAACGATAGCGACCAACTTTACTGGACCCTAGGCCCAGAGCTTTATCAAGTTGATGTCGACACCGCTTATAGCGCGAAAAAATCAGATGACAAAGATAGTGAAGCCAACAAGGCAAGTGAGCCTAAAATCACTGACCTTGGCTTTACCCAAAAAGCCGATGTTCCACGTGGAACAATTGCTTTTGTCGGTGGCAAGATCATCACCATGGAAAACGATAAGGTGATCGATAATGGCGTAGTGATAGTCAAAGACAATCATATTTTGACCGTCGGCGACGCTGATACTGAAATCCCAAGCGATGCACAAGTAATAGATATTACCGGTAAGAGTTTAATGCCTGGACTGTTTGATGCACACGCCCATGGCGCACAAGGTGAGAGTGAGATTATTCCTCAACAGAACTGGAAACTTTACTCTAACCTCTCCCTAGGTGTGACAGCGATTCATGATCCATCTAACGATACCACTGAAATATTTTCCGCTGCTGAACAGCAAAAAGCAGGCAATATTGCAGGACCGCGTATTTTCTCTACCGGAACAATTCTCTATGGTGCCAACGCGCCAGGTTATACCTCTCACATCGATTCACTTGAAGATGCAAAATTCCATCTTGAACGTCTGAAGAAAGTGGGCGCATTTAGCGTTAAAAGTTACAACCAACCTCGTCGTGATCAGAGGCAGCAAGTGATTGCCGCAGCACGAGAGTTAGAGATGATGGTCGTACCCGAAGGTGGAAGTTTACTGCAACATAACCTTTCGATGATCGCAGATGGACACACAGGCATTGAACACTCACTACCTGCTGGTGCAATCTACAATGACATTAAACAGTTCTGGAGCCAGACCGAAGTTGGCTATACCCCAACTCTCGTTGTCGCTTACGGCGGGATATCTGGTGAGAACTATTGGTATGACAAAACTGATGTTTGGGCTCATCCACGACTTTCAAAATTTGTTCCGAGCGACCTATTACAAGCTCGTTCAATGCGTCGACCTACTGCACCAGATGAACATTATAACCATTTCAACGTGGCACGCGTTGCCAACGAGATGAACGATTTAGGCATTAAGCCAAACATCGGTGCTCATGGTCAGCGTGAAGGATTAGCAGCTCATTGGGAGATGTGGATGTTTGCCCAAGGTGGCATGAGTAATCTCGAAGTACTCAAAACAGCAACGATCAACCCAGCTAAACACTTTGCGATGGATCATCAAATTGGTTCAATCAAACAAGGAAAACTTGCCGACCTTATCGTGATCGATGGTAATCCACTTGAAGATATTCGAGTAACAGATCGTGTTACTTACACTATGGTCAATGGAAAACTATACAACGCAGAAACCATGGATCTTCTCAATGGGGATGAGACTAAGAGAAAACCGTTCTTTTTTGAACTTTAATATCTATTTTTAAATTTAAAATCTGGCTAACTTTACTGCCAAATTTATATTTTAGGAAAATTATTTTTTAAGTTAAAAAGCTAAAAAATAATTTAAATTCAGCTCCGCTGTTTAAGAGATTTACGTGAAAGTAAAAGGAGTGTTCCACGTGGAACACTCCTTTTTTGTTTTTTGGGGTAACAGATAAAGGCAAAGTACAAAAAATGCTAAGAGGATGGATCCTGAAACGAGTTCAGGATGACGGCTAAGAGAGAAAATGACAGTTATTTAACCCTCACCCCTTGAAACTAAACGAGGAGCTCAACAATCGATACGAGTTCTACTTTCTAGCACTTACCATAACAAAAGCAGTCTGTTGTATGATCATTCACCATTCCAACCGCCTGCATGAAAGCATAACAAATTGTTGGACCTACAAAGTTAAATCCTAGCTTTTTCAGAGCTTTAGACATAGCTTCAGACTCTGGAGTCTGAGTCGGAACCTCTGACATTCCACGAAAAGTGTTAACTATGGGTTTTCCACCAACAAAGCTCCACAGGAACTGAGAGAAATCATCACCATTTGCCGTATAACTCATATACCCACGAGCGTTTTTGATGATCGAGTTTACCTTTAATCGATTACGTACTATCCCTTTATCCAATAATAGTGATTCAACTTTCTCTTCATCAAACTTAGCAATAATCGACGGATCGAAATTAGCAAAAGCCGCTTCATAAGTTTTCTGTTTTTTCAGGATAGTGATCCAAGACAATCCAGCCTGTTGCCCATCGAGACAGAGCTTGGCGAATAACTCCTGACTGTCGTAAACGGGTCGCCCCCAAACCTCATCATGATACGCTTGATAGATATCATCATCGCCAACCCAGCTACAACGTTGCATTTCCATGGTAAATAATTCCAAAAGTGACTAGATGAGATAAAAAATAACCTACATAAGAGTTGTGATACAAGCAATACCCAAACGAATTCAATAAGCGATATCTACAAAGGAGCAAGCATTCTCTGAATAACTGCCCAGTTCCGCTAACCTACAGGCGTTCTGAAACTCGCATCTTGAGGCTGTTTGGGTATATAATTGAAACCATTTTTTCAATTTCCAAGCTATCTCTGCATGCTCAAATGGCATTAAAGAGAGGTTGGTATCATCCTGACGGCGTATATAGTAGACATGACGACGAAACATGACGTAAAGACATTCCAAGGGTTCATTTTTACCCTGCAGGAATACTGGGCGCAGCAAGGTTGCGCAATCGTTCAACCTCTAGATATGGAAGTTGGTGCCGGTACTTTCCACCCACAAACTTTCTTACGTTCATTAGGCCCTGAGCCAATGAGCAGTGCTTATGTACAACCATGTCGCCGCCCTACTGATGGACGTTATGGTGAAAACCCTAACCGTCTACAGCACTATTACCAATTTCAGGTCGTGTTAAAACCGTCTCCTGACAATATTCAAGAGCTTTACCTTGGCTCTCTTGAAGCACTTGGTGTCGACATGAATGTACATGATGTACGTTTCGTTGAAGATAACTGGGAATCACCGACTCTAGGCGCTTGGGGCCTAGGTTGGGAGATCTGGCTAAATGGCATGGAAGTGTCACAATTTACTTATTTTCAACAGGTTGGCGGACTTGAATGTACACCGGTTACCGGCGAGATCACCTATGGTCTTGAGCGTCTCGCGATGTATATTCAGGAAGTTGATAGCGTTTATGATCTTGTGTGGACTGATGGTCCTATGGGCAAGATAATGTATGGCGATATCTTCCATCAAAATGAAGTTGAGCAATCAACGTATAACTTCGAACACGCCGATGTAGATGTGTTATTTAAGATGTTTGATGACTGTGAAGTCGCCTGTCAGCGTCTATTGGCCCTCGAAAAACCATTGCCTCTACCTGCTTATGAGCAAGTGATGAAAGCCTCTCATGCATTCAATCTTCTTGATGCACGTCATGCTATTTCAGTGACCGAACGTCAGCGTTATATTCTACGCGTTCGCACTATGGCTAAAGGCGTTGCTGAATCATATTATCAAGCCCGTGAAGCTCTTGGCTTCCCAATGTGTAAGTAGAGGTACATAGAATGAAATTTGAAAACTTACTCATTGAAGTTGGTACTGAAGAACTACCTCCTAAAGCCCTGCGTAAACTCGCTGAGTCTTTTGTTAGTAACTTTACTGATGAGCTAAATAAAGCGGAACTAAGCTTTGAATCTGCAGTTTGGCATGCAGCGCCTCGCCGCTTGGCTTTTACCATAAACCAACTGGTTTTGGCACAAGCTGACAAGGTCGTAGAGAAGCGTGGTCCGGCGATTGCTCAAGCATTTGATGCTGAGGGTAACCCGACTAAAGCCGCTATGGGCTGGGCTCGTGGTAACGGCATTACCGTTGAACAAGCTGAACGTCTTAAAACAGATAAAGGTGAGTGGTTACTGCATCAAGCTAAAGTTGTTGGTGTTGAAACTAAAAGTCTTATCAGTGACATGGCACAACGTGCATTAGATAAGTTACCTATCTCTAAACCTATGCGCTGGGGTAGCAACAAGACGCAATTTATCCGTCCTGTTCATACTGTGACGATGCTACTGGGTAGCGAGATAGTCGAAGGTGAGCTGCTTGGCATAAAGTCAGCACGCGTTATCCGTGGACACCGGTTCATGGGTAAGAAGAGTTTCGAACTGGATCATGCTGATAACTACCTTTCTGCACTGAAAGAGCAAGGTATGGTACTGGCTGATTATGAAGTGCGTAAAGCGATTATCAAAGCCGATGCAGAAGCTGCTGCAGCCAAAATTGGTGGCGTTGCTGACCTAGAAGATGCACTGCTTGAAGAGGTCACCTCGCTAGTCGAATGGCCTGTCGTGTTAACAGCTAACTTCGAAGAAAAGTTCCTCGATGTGCCTGCTGAAGCCTTGGTTTACACCATGAAAGGTGATCAGAAATACTTCCCAGTATTTGATAAAGAAGGACAATTGTTACCTCACTTTATCTTTGTGACAAACATCGAATCGAAAGATCCTCAGGTGATCATATCGGGTAACGAGAAAGTGGTTCGTCCACGTCTTGCCGATGCTGAGTTTTTCTTTGAAACCGATAAAAAAGAGTCGCTGGAATCGCGTCTTGCTAGCCTTGAAACCGTCGTGTTCCAGAAGCAACTTGGTACTATCAAGCAACGTGTCGAGCGCATCTCTGAGTTGGCTGGTTATATTGCCACCAGCATAGATGCCAATGCAGAAGAGGCTTCACGCGCAGGTCTACTTTCTAAGTCAGACTTAATGACGAACATGGTTATGGAGTTCACCGATCTTCAAGGCACCATGGGCATGCATTACGCTCGACTAAACGGTGAAACTGAAGCCGTTGCTGTTGCACTAGAAGAGCAATACAAGCCTAAGTTCTCTGGCGATACAGTGCCTACAGCGCCTATCTCTATCTGTGTGGCGTTGGCTGAAAAGTTAGATACGCTAGTGGGTATATTTGGCATTGGACAAGCACCGAAAGGCGCTGCCGATCCATTTGCACTTCGTCGCGCCGCTATTGGTGTGCTACGTATCTGTCTTGAAAATAACTTGCCGCTGGATCTTGTTGACCTTATCGCTAAGGCTCAAGCACTTCATGGTAGCAACTTAACCAACGACAAGACCGCTGAACAGGTACTTGAGTTCTTTATGGCTCGTTTCCGTGCTTGGTATCAAGATCAAGGCGTTAGCGTCGATGTGATTTTGGCTGTATTGGCTCGTAACCCTACCGCCCCAGCAGACTTCGATAGCCGTATCAAAGCCGTCGCACACTTTAGAACCCTTGAACAAGCCTCTGCACTTGCAGCAGCTAACAAGCGTGTGTCTAACATTCTAGCGAAGGTAGAAGGTGAGTTGGCAACGGATATTAGTGCTGAATTACTTGTAGAAGGCGCTGAGAAGGCATTAGCAGCCAAGCTGAATGAACTTCAGCCACAGCTGGCACCTCTATTTGCTGCTGCAAACTACCAAGAAGCCCTTGTGCTACTCGCTGGATTGCGTGAAAGCGTCGATACATTCTTTGAAGATGTGATGGTAATGGCAGATGATGAAGCATTGAAGAATAACCGTTTAGCGCTACTTTCTAGCCTACGCGAGCAGTTCTTACATGTTGCTGATATCTCATTGCTGCAATAAGCTTCGAGTGAAGTAATAAAAAAGCCTCAGCTAACGCTGGGGCTTTTTTGTATCCTCTAACTTGGATAGAGATGGAGAAAAAATATCCCTGAACACCAAGAATGACCTAGGAGTGGTTTGTGTCGCTCTTTTTAAAACTCTTTTAACTTTTCATGGTAGATATCGAACTGCTCACGAGTAATACCAGCATCAATAAGTAATGTGTTTAAACGCTCCTCCTGTAATTGATTTGCTTCAAACAACATAGAACACTCGCTGATTAGATTTGCGCGCCAAACGGCTAATGGCAAACAATCAGACGGCTTTGTGTCGCACTCAGCGAGTTGAGTTAAAGAGGTTTCAAAAACTTCGGGTAACATCCAGTGCTTTGCCAATAAAGCACTTAAGTTCAGTGATTTGGTTGTCATCACCTGCTTAAACAATAAAGATTTAGGCTGCTCGCCAGGCTCGGCCTGATGAAATGCATCTAATAACATCTTAAATATCGCAATTTTACCGACATCATGGATCAGACCCAACATAAAAGCCGTATCAGGGTCACTTAGGCTTAACTCTGCAGAGAGATAGGACACTTGCTTAGAATGACGCCATATTTGAGAACCAAAACGACGATAATAGATCGGTTTTACTCCCGTCACCTCTCCCATAAGACACGTCATAACGAGTCTCCTTATCTCCTCCCGACCAAGTTGAACGAATGCTTGTTGAAGACTCGAAACCTCTTTATCAGAGCGCTTAAAGCCTGGTGAATTACACAGTTTAAGCACTTCAACACTTAATAATGGTTTTGTCTTAAAGACCTCAAGTATTGTACTAATCTCAACACTATCATCCTTAAGGTTCTGGTCGAGAACCCCCAACTGACTTGGCAACTTCAACACCTTTTCAGCAATATCTTCTGGACTAGTCAGCGCCTGCTCAACATCAGAGATAACTCCCCTCTCGAGATTATTCACGGTACCGGCATCAACACCACCTTGAGATGGAAAAAGCATGCCGTAAAACAGAGCTGAGACATCAAGGCTATCAACCTGATTAACGGCTTCCTGACTAACAACTTCAATAGGTGGGCGTAAAGGTTCCGGTACTGTTTTCTTCGGCGTGGTGGCAACCTTTATAATTCCGGGGGCACTAGAAAAACTTTTAGGTTTATCTAATGAGGCTTTATCTCTTACATTAAAGAGCTTCTTAATTATTCGTTTAACCAATTGGGACACCCGCTCATCAATTTACTAATAAAAAGTATAGTTCAGGAGTGACCGTTTTCTAGATAAAACCATTTCAAGCTTGTTTTCTACACAACAAATACCGACACTATAAATTAAGCCACAAGAGACTGAAATAGAGTGAAATAGGCAGATGATGACAAACACCAACCTTACGGTGTATCGCTTAGGAGAGAATGCAATCGTGTTGGATTGCAGCAAGCTTTTTCCTGAGTTTTCTAAGCTAAACATCCAAACTCGTATTTGGGAATTAGCCAAGCAGTGCAGTAAAAGCCTAGAGTTTCAGGATATTGTGCCGGGCATGAATAACCTCACCCTTTTTTTACACGACACTACACAAGTAACTTTTTGGTTAAGTGTGATAGAAAAGCGATGGCACAGCACAACAGGACTTAACGTATCAGGCCCTACGATAGAGATCCCAGTGCTCTACGGGCGAGAATATGGACCAGATTTAGATGCAGTGGCAAGACGCCACCAGCTAGACACAACAGAGGTTATCCGCAGACACTCAGCCCCTGAGTACACAGTACTTTTTCTCGGATTTCAGCCAGGGTTTCCTTATCTCGATGGCCTTGATTCTCGCTTAACAACTCCGAGACTCAGCACGCCTAGATTATCGATACCTGCAGGTTCTGTTGGTATTGGAGGCAGTCAGACGGGTATCTACCCCGCTGATGCCCCGGGTGGTTGGCAGCTTATCGGTCGCACTAACATTTCGCTTTTAACGCCTGACTTACCAGCAACACCAACCCTACTCGCACCTGGGTACAAGGTTCGCTTTACTCCCGTCACTAGCTTAGAGTTCACCTCATAATGATAACCTCTCAAGAGTCTTCAACGAATAGACAACAGCCTTTAGCTAACGATGCGATTATAAAGGTGATCACACCCGGTCTATTTAGCTCTGTTCAGGGATTAGGCTTAAGCGGATACCGACATTTAGGCATTCCCTTCGGCGGTGCTTTGGATCGCCAAGCACTGATTTTAGGCAACAGGGTTTTAGGTAATCCAGACAGTACCCCAGCACTCGAACTCACCTCCGGACAGGTCGAGCTAAAGTTTACCCGAGATGCTTGGTTTGTACTTACCGGCGCTCAATACCGGATCGCAATCGACGGGCGAGATATTTGGCATAGTTGGCGTAATAAAATAAAAGCTGGAGAAATCTTAACGCTACGTGGACCAAAGTCAGCAATGCGTGCCTACCTAGCTGTAGATGGTGGAATTCAACCAACTCAACAAAACACAACACTACAAATAACCAAACAACTTGCCAAAGGTGACTGCTTGCGACTGGGGTCAGCGTTAAGCATAGCCAAACCGATTGGTGCGGTTCAAAGGGGTTACTCTAACGAGATTCGTGCTCTGCCGGGTCCAGAGATGTCATTGTTTACTCCACAATCTCGCAAAGCCTTCTGGAGTAACGCGTGGCAACTGACAAATGACAGCAATCGAATGGGAGCAAGGCTCGCTGGTGAGATTTTGTCGCTCACTAAGCCACAAGAACTCAACTCCCACGCAGTGATGCCTGGTGTTGTGCAGGTGCCGCCATCAGGACAACCGATCGTACTGCTCGCAGATGCACAAACCACAGGTGGCTATCCCAAAATGGCGACGGTGATTGAAGCTGATCTGTGGAAAGTAGCCCAAACTCGGCCTGGTTCAACAGTGCGATTTATCCATGTCAGTCCCGGGCAAGCTGATGATGCAAACTATGAATGGCAACAATATTTCTATCGCCTACAAAGGGCCATTGATGCATGATTCATATTGCCAGTTACCCAATCATAGAAAGTCCATCGATGAAAAGGCGCGCCCATGCAGCTGAACAATAAAGGTTACCCAATAGACCTTAATGCCGATCTGGGAGAAGGAGGACAATACGATGATGCACTGCTTGAAATCGTCACCTCTGCCAATATTGCGTGTGGCGGTCATACTGGTGATCAACACAGCATGACCCAAGCCGTAATGGCTGCGTTGAAAAATGGCGTTAAAATCGGTGCCCATCCCAGTTATCCCGACCCAACCAATTTTGGTCGCAAATCGATGGATATCTCAAATACGGAATTACGAGAGTCTATACTCGAGCAAATTAATGCATTGAGGGCTATCTGTGAGCACTTGGGCGCTAGAATGTTCCACGTGAAACCACATGGTGCTTTTTATAACAACGTGGCTAAAAACGAGGCTATGGGGCTTGTGTTGATTGATGTCATTAAGCAGATAGACCCCACACTGAATTTAGTCGTCTTAGCAGCAAGTCCATTGGTTCAACAAGCTAGGTTAGCAGGGCTCAAGGTTATCGAAGAAGCCTTTGCTGACCGAACTTACCTCAATGATGGATCTCTAGTCCCTCGCAGCGAAGAGGGAGCTGTGATACATGATGAACAACTCGCGCTTGAGCAGGTTAAGCAATTCATTCAGCGAAAACCAATAATCACCGTTGATGGTCACCCCTTAATCATTAACGCCGACACCGTCTGTATTCACGGTGATACAGAGCAAGCATTGGATTTTGCCAAAAACATCAGCGCTTTACTGACCCCAAATTAAAAATAGCAAGATTAGTTTAACTCTCTCCTTCGCAATCCCGTTATCAGTGATAACAACAATAGGGTCAACCAAGTGAAAGCTCCACCACCCGAGCTACCCGGTTTAGTTGGAGGAACAACCGCAGCCTTTACTTGAATTGTTACCGTATCTTGTGAGCTTGCCCCAAGTGAGTCTGTAGCGGTAACCCTAAAGTTTAAACTGATATCTTTATTGGGTGCGACAAATGTAACTTGAGCCACATTATTCGCCGAAAGAGCAACAGTATCACCGCTAGTTTGTAACCATTTAAAACCAACAGAATCATTTTCAGCATCGGTTGCTGTTGCTAACAGAGTGACAGTCGCACCAGCATTAACATCGCGGTTTTCACCCGCATTGACCGTTGGAGCTGTATTGGCTCGATCATTATCAACTAAGGTCACCGCTAAACTTGCTACCCCAAGCGCACTACCATCAACACTTTTAAGCTCTACCTTAAACTGCTCTACACCTTCAACTAAACTATCTTCAATAGGGGTAAGCGTTATTGTTTTAGCATCACCATCTCCGTCAGCCCAAACTAATTGCCCACTGGTATCGGCGATATCGTCACCAACGACAGCGCTTCCACTCACTAAACTGTAATCAAGCTTTACCTCACCAGAACTTCCCCTAAGCCTGACCACTGAAACATTAGTAGCACTATCACCTTCGTTTAAGCTCTTACTCGATTCAGCGAAACCTAACACGCCGGGTTGTGCTGGGTTCGCTCCAATTCTTAGGGTGTGGTAACTAGGTGAAGAGAGGGTTAACCCACCTTGTGGATCAAACAAGCGAACAAATACCAATAACTGCTTATTTTGGCCACTATCAATGGTATTCACAGTAATGCTCTTACTGGCGTTATCGGCAGCGCCCCAGTTTAAACGGCCAACAAGCGGTGCAAAATCTCGATTGATAACACCTGAGCCGCCTAAGGTTTCATAACCCACACTAACAGCACCAGTGCCAGCGGGTCTATTAACGGTAATCGTCACACTTTCACCTGGAGACAATATAGATTCTTTCGAAGAGAATGAACTACTGCCATAAAGTTTGCTTTGGGTATTATCTTTGAGCACATACAAACCACTTGTGATATCACTCGCCAATATCAAACCAGAAGGCAGATAAGGATACACGCCCCACACACCATTAAACGCATTGCCATCCGATGCGGGAAAGGTATCAAAATAACCTATATCTTGAGGGTCTGTAGGATCACTGATATCCAAAATCGTCACACCACGTTGATAATTAGACATGTAATAACGGTTTCCGCGCACATAGCCATTATGATCAATCGCTTTCGTTGGACCAGACCATACTTTTACCAGTGAGGGAGCTTTAAGATTATCGAGGTTAAAGACCCGCAACGTGGTATTAAGACCCCGTCTTTGCTCATCTAACTCATCATGAACAAACACATAACGCTTATCTTCACTCCACCAACCTGAATGCACATACTCTGCATTATCGTAGGTAACATCGGCCAACTGTGTTGATTCTGATAGCCCTGTGATATTCCATAAACTCATAGATTTCTCATTAAAATCCATCAACACAGTGCACAAAGCAGTTTGGCAACTAGACTGAGCTCGAGAATCTCCCACAACCATAGAAGCGGCATCATGGGTATAATTAGAGCGATTGGCTCCAGTATGAGGAAACAATGAGGTGAGTTTTTTAGGGTCGTTTAATCCATAAGTTTTAAATGCTCCACCTTCGTTGCTTTGACCCACTATGTGCAGCGCTGGAGATAAACCGTCCATTGCGGTATTGGTTGTGTAGTCAACATGGCTAATATAAACATTGTGTGCCGAACTGACCGCCCTATCGGTGGCTATTTTAGAAATAGAACTAGGTAACTGGCTCAAATCAATAATGTGCACCTGATCAGCTGTATCATCTGATACGACATAAGCATGTGCCTCCCAACGTAAACTGACATCATCAAACCATTGGTATACTTTTATATCTCTCCATGTGGTCGCGATTCCAGAAATGACTCCCACTTCGACTGGATTTTCAGGGTCAGCTAAGCTGACAACCGCGGTACCATTTCTTAACCCAATCAAGGCATATTCAGTGCCGGTATTAAGATCAACGTGACCCCAAATATCATTTGCTGTCGATGGAGAAGAGGAAAAGTCACCCAACGCCATGTGAGACACAAGATCGATATTTTCGCAGTTAAAACTCCCCGATTTACCCTGCTCACATGCTTGGCTACTATGGCTTTGCTGTAACGAGTTATGCGCATCAAGCATGTCATCAAGCTCAATCCCATACTGACCAATACCGTCTGAAATCACTTTGAAACCCTTAAGCCTGAGTGCATCAGCAAATTCAGTTGGCACTCCAACAAGCACAGTTTTGTTCAGTTGTGGGGCTTGAGACAGGTAATGATCAAAGCGGTTATAGCCGCCCATCACAGGAACAATGCCACTAGTAAGTAAAAAGATATCTTCAACATCTTTGAGGTGATATTCACCATCGGCCACTAAAACACGATCGCCTTTATTGGCATGTTTTACCGCATAGGCGATGGTTTGACATGGACGTAAAACCTTATCACATAAGCCAATATCTTCACCTTGATTGCTCACAAAGCGGGCTTTGTCGTGCTCTGAGTGCGCAACTGCATAGTTACTGACCAAACAACTACTTAGGATAAGAGATACCGTTCTAAGTACTCTACTTACCAATAATTTAGTAGCCATATTAACCTCTATTTTTATTATCTGGGTTAGTGCAACTAACCCAATAGATGCAATTAACCTCGTTTTTTTGTAAGCTCAAAACCTAACACACAAGCAACACTAAAGTAACAATGATAAATACTAAGAAGAGATGCTTTATACCTTACTTGCCAGGGGTGAAGAGCTTATTCACCATGATAATCAGCCTGTTGCTTTTAACGGGGTGTAACCCTAAGCCAACGACGCTTCCTATAAAATTAATGTGGGGAGATCAGGTGATAAGCTGCAATCAAACTCTACCGGGGTTACCTCAATGGCGTCTGGAAAATATTCAGTTCTATCTCAGTGAGTTCAGCAATAATGGCCAAGTAGTTTATTTAAGCGATGAAGGCAATGACACTCAACAAAAAAACGTCGCCCTTATTGGATCGAATTGTCAGTCTGACGGGCAGTGGCAACTCCTATTCGAACAAGCCCTCGTGCCCGGAGAGTTTAGTTTCAGTCTTGGAGTGCCTTTTACCCTTAATCATCAATCGCCACTCACCAGCAAGTCACCTCTGAACCAAAGTGACATGTTCTGGACGTGGCAAATGGGGCATAAGTTTTTCAGGTTAGATCTGGCTAAAAAACAAATAGAGAAAAGGGATACAGATAGAAACCTGCAAACGGGTTGGCAGTTTCATTTAGGTTCGACAGGGTGTAAATCTGCTAGTGTCATGCGTTCACCAAAACAAGCATGTGCATATCCTAACAGACCTAGATTCACGTTAACTTATCAAGGTGAAACCGGCTTAGTGCTGGATCTTGCTCCTCTCCTGTCAGATATTTTAAATAAACCAGAACTCACAGAAAATTCCTGCATGTCAGACCCACACACGCTTATCTGTAAAGCGCTATTACCTAGAATAGGCATCAATGGCACTTCCAAAATATGGTACTGGCAATCATGAAGAAGATGACTAAATTAGTTGGCATAGGCTTAGCTGCATCGGGATTACTCATTGGTTTTCTCTGCTTAGAAATAGCAAATAGAACCGAGAGTGAACCTCACTATGAGTGGCCACTTGCTCAAGAGTTTCCTCGACCGCAAGTGCCAAGTGACAACCCCATGAGCCAAGCTAAAGTTGAACTAGGCCGCTACCTTTTTTACGACAAGGCATTATCAGCCAATCAAACGCAAAGCTGCTCAAGTTGCCATATTCAATCACTGGCATTCTCAGAGACAAAAACCGTATCGGTTGGCAGCACAGGAGAACCCCACCGACGCAACTCTCCAGGGTTAATAAATATCGCTTACAATAAAACCTTAACTTGGGCTCATGACGGCTTAACCGATATTGAGCAGCAGATATTACTGCCCATTTTTGGAGAAGATCCCATCGAGTTGGGTGCTGTAGGGCATGAAGACGAGATACTTGCTCGATTACAACGCAGTCCCTACCCCGAACTATTCAAGCAAGCGTTTCCAAATACAGAAGCAACACCCAACTTTAGTGAGGTGACTCAAGCACTATCAAGCTTTATCCGCAGCCTATTATCCCTAAACTCCCGCTTCGATCTCTATGCATACCAAGGGCAAGATGAAGCCTTAAGCCAACGAGAGTTAGCAGGGATGGATCTGTTCTTTTCTGAAAAGTTTGAATGCCACCACTGCCATGGTGGATTTAACTTTACTCAATCCACCAGCCACGAAAAGCAGCCACTTGATAAACGACCCTTTCACAATACTGGGCTGTACTATACTGAGCGACCAAGCTTAGCTAATACCAGCGACACAATGACTCAGAACTTAGGTTATCCAGAAAAAGACAGAGGGCTTGCGGAAGTCACGATAAACCCCATGGATGATGGTCGATTTCGCGCACCAAGTCTGCGAAACATCGCATTAACCGCGCCGTATATGCATGACGGTAGTGTGGCAACACTCGAAGAGGTATTGGATATTTATCAAGCGGGTGGGCGCAATATTACCGAAGGCCCTTTCCAAGGTGACGGCAGGCTTAATCCATTAAAAAGCCCCTTTATTAAAGGGTTTAGCCTAACCAGTGAAGAGAAACTGCAGCTCCTAGCCTTCTTACGCAGTTTGACCGATGAAGATTTTATCAACAACCCCGCCTTTAGTGATCCTTGGCCAGATAAAAATCTACCTGATAGTGATTCATAATCGTCATCCTGAACTAGTTTCAGGATCCAGCTTTGGAAAATACATTCAGGGATAAGACACCATGTACAAACCCCTTCTTACACCTTGACCTACAGGATGTAGGAAATGCTATGAAATGTCTGGAACATTTCAAGTGCCATGGTGTTCAGGGATAAGCACATCCATGTGCAAAAAAGCCCCAGATTTCTCTGAGGCTTTTTCTTTAATCTAAATCTTTACCACGCAGTGGTCTCAATAGAGATGCGCAGCAGATCTATTAGACGTCTATCTATTAAACATCTAGGTTAGCTACGTTAAGTGCGTTTGATTCGATAAACTCACGACGCGGTTCAACATGATCACCCATCAAACAGGTAAATAGTTGATCAGCACCAATAGCATCATCAATGGTCACTTGCAGCATGCGACGTGATTCAGGATCCATTGTAGTTTCCCACAATTGCTCAGGGTTCATCTCACCCAATCCCTTATAACGTTGAATATAAAGACCACGTTTAGAGTCATTCATTAGCCAGTTAAGCGCTTCAACGAAGGTTGTTATCTCCTTCATACGCTCACCACGCTTAACGAAACCACCCTCTTCAATGAGTCCTTCAAGTGCTTCAGCTAGCTTAGTCATTAACTCATAATCATGAGAATGTAAGAAGTCATAAGTAAACAAGAAGTTAGTGTCGATACCATGCTTACGAATCGTCACTTTAGGCAAATATACTTGACGCTCAGCATCTAGGAAAGCTTCAGCACTGTAATGTACACCACCAGAATCACGCTCTTCTAAATCAGCAATATAAGCTGCACACCACTGTGTCACTTTGGCTTCATCACTCAATACATCTTGAGTAAGCGCAGGGTGATACAGCATACGCTCAGTCAACAAACTAGGGTAACGTTGCTCTAGACGAGTAAAGATAGCTTCAACTTCACGGTACTGATAAACCAACTTCTCTAGCGGTGCACCTGACATAGCAGGAGCATCAGCTGACGGATGAATTTCACCACCGTCTAACGCTAAGTTAGTTAGGTATTCAGTTAGTGCAGGATCATCCTTAAGGTACTGTTCTTGTTTACCTTTTTTGACTTTATATAGAGGTGGTTGAGCAATGTAAATATAACCACGTTCAATAAGCTCAGGCATTTGACGGAAGAAGAATGTCAGTAGCAAGGTACGAATGTGCGATCCATCGACGTCGGCATCGGTCATGATGACGATGTTATGGTAACGGGTTTTATCAGGATCATATTCATCACGACCAATACCACAACCCAGTGCAGTAATGAGGGTGACTACTTCCTGAGAAGATAACATCTTATCGAAACGTGCTTTCTCAACGTTTAAGATCTTACCTTTAAGCGGAAGAATCGCTTGGTTCTTACGGTTACGTCCCTGCTTAGCACTACCGCCAGCAGAGTCTCCTTCCACGATGTAAATTTCAGAGTGAGCAGGGTCTTTTTCTTGGCAATCGGCAAGTTTACCTGGCAGACCACCTAAATCTAATGCGCCTTTACGACGAGTCATTTCACGGGCTTTACGCGCCGCTTCACGTGCACGAGCTGCATCGATAATCTTACCGACAATCAATTTAGCTTCGTTTGGATGCTCAATCAGGTAATCACCTAACTGCTCGCCCATCGTTTGCTCAACAGCCGTTTTCACTTCACTCGATACCAACTTATCTTTGGTTTGTGAACTGAACTTAGGATCCGGAACTTTAACAGAAATAACAGCGGTTAACCCTTCACGAGCATCATCACCAGTCGCGCTGGTTTTGCCCTTCTTGTTATAACCCTCTTTTTCCATGTAGTTATTCAAGTTACGCGTCAACGCACCACGGAAGCCCGCTAAGTGAGTACCACCATCGCGCTGAGGAATGTTGTTGGTGAAACAGAAGATGTTTTCCTGGAAACCATCGTTCCACTGCATAGCCACTTCAACGGTAATACCGTCGTCACGCTCTTGAATAAAGTGGAAAACTTCTTTGTTCACAGGCGTTTTGTTGACGTTTAAATAGTCAACAAATGCACTAATACCACCTTCATACTTGAAGAACTCGTCTTTATTATCACGCTCATCAACTAAGCGGATACCCACACCAGAGTTTAGGAAAGAGAGTTCACGGACACGCTTAGCAAGGATGTCGAAATGAAACAGTACATCAGTGAACGTATCAGTACTTGGCCAGAATCTTAACTCAGTACCCGTATTGGTTGAATCACCAATAGCCTTGATAGGCTCATCAGGAACACCGTGAGTATAGAATTGCTCGTAAAGCTTACCGTCACGTCGAACGGTCAACTGCAGCTTACTAGATAGGGCGTTAACAACCGAAACACCTACACCGTGAAGACCGCCAGAGACTTTATAAGAGTTATCATCGAACTTTCCGCCGGCATGCAGAACCGTCATGATCACTTCAGCAGCCGAAATACCCTCTTCAGGGTGAATCGCAACAGGGATACCACGTCCATCATCTTTTACAGAGACAGAGCCATCGGCATGGATAGTGATGATAACGTCGTTACAATGGCCCGCTAAAGCTTCATCGATTGAGTTATCGACCACTTCGAATACCATGTGGTGCAGACCAGTACCATCATCGGTATCACCGATATACATCCCTGGTCTTTTACGTACCGCATCAAGACCTTTTAGTACCTTGATGCTCGAAGAATCGTAACTATTCTCTGACATATTATTCTCTCGTCGGTTTATCAATTACCGTTACACACCCCTGTTCCACATGGAACATCTTACTTGGTGGTGTGGCTAACGAATCGACTATCGCTGCAGGATCGATAGCGGTGACAAAAACTTGTGCACCAGTATCCATTAATTGCTGCAACAATAGTTGCCTGTGCTTCGCATCCAATTCCGATGGAAGATCATCCACCAGATAAATACTGTTTTTATCTGTTTGTTGTTTTAATAGCTTTCCCTGTGCAATACGCAGTGCACAGACTAACAATTTCAATTGACCTCGGGATAAAGCATCTTGAACGGGCAAGATACCAACACGTAATCGTAAATCAGCTTTGTGGGGACCACTGCCGGTATTACCCGCCGCGACATCTCGAAGATATTGCGTCTCGAGTAGCTGCCCAAAATCCGATTTACTATCCCATCCTCGCGTAAAAGAAACTTTAACTTCAACCTGAGGTAAAAACTCTCCGATTATACCCTTAAGTTGTTCATTTAACGAGTCTACATATTGTTTCCGTATATCTGTAACTAACTCAGAATACCGAACCAGCTCCTTATCCCAATAATGAATCTGGCTGTAGGAAACTTGATTTTTAAGTAACTGATTTCTCTGCTTTAAAATTCGTTTAACATTCGCCCAAGCAGAATGGAAACTTTTGTCACTATGAAATGCCCCCCAATCGATAAACTGACGTCTCGATTTGGGTCCTTCAAACAGCAAAGAAAAACTCTCAGGTGTGATCACCTGAATGGGTAACGTCTCGGCCAAGGTCGATAAACGTTTAATTTTATCACCATTGATTTTGACCTCGGTTTCACCATTGCGAAACCGACGTAAACCAATTTTACTCTCCCGATCACCCAAACTTAAGTTGGCAAACAGGGTCAGTTTGTCATCATTATGCTGAATCACGCGCTGAGAAAGGTGACTTCTAAAAGAACGCCCCATGCCTAGAAAATAGATCGCCTCAAGAACACTTGTCTTGCCGCTGCCATTTTCACCATAAATGAGGTTTAAACCATCACTGGGATGCATCTGAGCCGAACTGATATTTCGAAATGTTTCGATATGAAGACGCGTCAGACTCATTTAGTACTCAATTAACACCTAAAGGTTGGTTCAGACTAACCATAATTTTGTATGATAAAACTCAAAATAGCCAAGAAGATTAGCACATCCTCAAGCCACATCAAAGCATCAAAAAACGACCTATTTACATCGTTAAAAACAGCGAAGAGCGGAAATAAAAAAAGACTGATTAATCAGTCTTTTAATAAGTAAGTTTTCGATATTGATTAAAACAAATATCTACAGCCTCATTGGCATCACAACATACATAGAGTCTTCTTCGATATGGTTCTCAATTAAGGCACTAGAGTTGCCATCAATTAAGGTGATACGCACATCGTCAGAGGGAAGGTTATTCAGCACATCCAATAGATAGCTAACATTAAACCCTATCTCAAGCGGCGTATTCTCATATTCCACATCTAAGATCTCTTCTGCCTCTTCCTGTTCAGGGTTATTGGCCGTGATCTTAATTAAGTTGTTCTCGAGCTGTACACGCACGCCACGGAACTTTTCATTCGAAAGAATAGAAGCACGAAGCAAAGCTTGTTTAAGGTGGTTACGGCTGGCGATAACCACCTTGTCACCACCTTTAGGCAACACTCGACGGTAATCAGGGAAACGTCCATCAACCAATTTACTGGTAAATACCGCACTCGCTGTAGTCGCTCTAATCGCATTGTCACCAATAGCGATAGTAATATCGAGATCTTCACCTTCAAAAAGACGCTGAAGCTCTACAACACCCTTACGCGGCACAATCACCTGCTTTTCAGGCAAAGTTGCTTCAATCTGTCGATGACTTAGCGCCAATCGATGACCATCAGTGGCAATAGCACGCAGTACATTGCCTTCAGTCTCCAGCAACAAACCATTTAAATAGTAACGAACATCTTGGTTTGCCATCGAGAACTGAGTCGCATCAATCAGAGACTTAAGCGTGCCCTGTTTAATGGTAAATTCGATGTCAGCCTGAAAGGCTTCAACATTGGGGTACTCTTCCGCAGGAAGGGTCGCCAAGGTAAAACGGCTTCGACCAGAGCGGAGTAACAGGCGATTTTCCTGTTGCTCAATTTTAAGCTCTACTTGATCGGGTAGTGATTTAACAATATCGAGAAATTTTTTCGCTGGAATGGTCGTGCGTCCCTCTTGAACGTCACCTTCAAGCTGAACCTGTCCAACAAGTTCAACTTCTAAATCGGTGCCGGTCATCTTAAGTGAGTGACCACTTACTTCCACTAATAAGTTTGCCAGGATAGGTAAGTTATGTCGTCTCTCCACCGCGCCAGTTACAAGTTGCAGCGGTTTTAATAGGGCGTCCCTATCAATTGAAAATTTCATCAGTGCCAATTTCCCAGATTTAAGAGGATAACGTACGGATCAAGTTAGCATAATCTTCTTTGATGTCATGACTTTCTTCACGCAACTGTGCAATTTTACGACAAGCATGCAAAACAGTTGTATGATCACGACCACCAAAAGCATCCCCGATTTCGGGTAAACTATGATTTGTCAGTTCTTTAGACAGTGCCATTGCCACCTGACGTGGTCTAGCAACACTGCGTGAACGACGCTTAGACAGCATGTCTGCCATCTTGATCTTATAGTACTCAGCTACGGTTTTCTGAATATTGTCTATAGTGACTAATTTTTCCTGCAGAGCCAAGAGATCTCTAAGAGCTTCTCGCACAAAATCAATCGTAATAGGTCGACCGGTGAAGTTTGCATTTGCAATAACACGGTTCAACGCGCCTTCAAGCTCACGCACATTCGAACGCAAACGCTTAGCAATGAAAAATGCCACTTCATCAGGAAGATTAATGCCACTCTCTTGTGCTTTACGCATCAAGATCGCCACACGAGTTTCTAATTCAGGCGGTTCAATGGCAACCGTGAGGCCCCAACCAAAACGAGATTTCAAACGATCTTCAACACCGTCGATCTCTTTTGGATATTTATCAGAGGTTAAGATGATCTGATGATTACCTTCCAATAACGCATTGAAGGTATGAAAGAACTCTTCTTGGGATCTGTCTTTGTTTGCGAAAAATTGAATATCATCGATAAACAAGGCGTCAACACTACGATAGTAACGTTTAAACTCTTCTATCGCATTGTTTTGCAATGCTTTTACCATGTCCTGCACAAATCTCTCTGAGTGCATATACACGACTTTAGCATTGGGATTATTCTTGATAATGCCATTACCCACAGCATGCAACAGGTGAGTTTTACCCAAACCTGTACCGCCATATAAAAACAGTGGATTATAAGCACCACCTGGGTTTTCAGCCACTTGCATCGCAGCCGCTTTACCCAATTGGTTTGACTTACCTTCAACGAAGTTTTCAAATTGATAAGTCGGATTAATGTTACTTCTGTGATTCGCCGTCGAAGCAGGCTCAGGAGAGTTAACATTAAAAGAGGTCGGACGCTTTTGAGGGCTGACAGTCTGTTTAGGCTTTACGATGCCCGCAGTAGCCTGAACAGGTTTAGGTGCAGAAGGTCTGCTACCGATATCAAAGCGCAACTTAGGTGCGTCGCTGCCCATCTGTTCAGTAAAGAACTGGTTAATGATATTAATGTACTTATCTCTAACCCAATCGAGTACAAAGCGATTTGGCGCATAGAGAACTAGTGTGTCTCCATCCATTTCTGCTTGCAGGGGTCTGATCCACATACTGAACTGTTGAGCCGAAAGCTCATCTTGTAGTCGCCCGATGCATTGCTGCCAAAGTGAAACCGCCACGTACTTATCCCCAAAAGATCACTCAAAGAGAGGTATTCTATAGTGAGATCACTATGATCGCTATCCTTAAAATAGTTTTATCCCCAGATAGATCATCTTTTCTATTGATGAGCGATCTAAAGGATCGATCGCGATCCCACTATATTTTAAAAACCTGCAAATCCAGCTTTATTAAGCGATCCAGATCGATCTATAATTAGCATTCTTAGATCAGCGAAATGATCACTAGATCCACAAGATGTAGTGTCCATGCACAGAGTTATCCACATTCCGTGGTGGCTTTGAATAACTGGCTAATAAATTAATTGTCGATATTTTTAACACTTGATGCTTTTGCTTGTTGACGGGCAAACTTAAAGTGATTACAATTCGGCCTCTTTTTTGCCCTTACCTCAAATTATAATTTTGGGTGTAAGGATTGTTAACTTTCAAAGACGGATTGCCAAAATGAGTAAACGTACTTTTCAACCAAGCACCCTAAAGCGCAAGCGTTCTCACGGCTTCCGCGCACGTATGGCTACAGTAGGCGGCCGTAAGGTACTGGCTCGTCGCCGTGCCAAAGGTCGTGCTCGCCTTTCTGCTTAATTTTAAGTAGAAAATCAGGTGACTATTAGCTACACATTTACGCGGGAGTTACGTTTGTTAACTCCCGCGCAATTTAAATCTGTATTCTCTAAACCTATCAAAGCTTCTTCCGCAGAAATAACTTTACTTGCTATTCCAAACTCCGAACAACATCCACGTATTGGACTCACTGTTGCTAAGCGTTTTGTAAAGAAAGCCCATCAGCGAAACAGAATCAAACGTATCATCAGAGATAACTTTCGTCTGAATCAGCACGAACTTCCTCCAATCGATATTGTGGTACTGGTCAGAAATGGCGTCGTGGAGATGGAAAATGCAGAGCTCCATAAATTGGTAGAAAAGCTATGGCGAAAACTCAATCGCCGTTACAATGGCTAACAACCACGTTAATTCGTGGCTACCAAATCTTCATCAGCCCCTTTTTAGGGGCTAATAAGTGCCGTTTTCATCCAACTTGTTCCACATATGCAATTGAAGCAATTCGTTTGCATGGATCTGCAAAAGGTTGTTGGCTTGCAGCACGACGCATACTAAAATGTCACCCTTTGCATCCGGGCGGAATCGATCCCGTCCCCCAAAAAAAACACAGGTGTAATAAATAGGCTATGGAATCTCAACGCAATATATTGCTTATCGGTCTGCTTTTTGTCAGCTTTTTGCTTTGGCAACAGTGGCAGACAGATCAAGCCCCACAACCAGTAGCGACTCAGTCTTCATCGGTTGTCGCCGCTTCGTCAGCTTCAGATTCTCACAGCTCTGACGTTCCTGATGCAGACTCAGCACTTCCTGCTGCCGTCGTTGCATCGAAAGAACTCATCACAGTAAGCACTGATCAGTTAATCGTTAAGATTAACCCTATCGGTGGTGATATCGTTTATTCAGCTTTGGTTGAACATAAACTTGAACTTGATAATAACGAACCATTCGTTCTACTAGAGCAAACTAAAGATATTAACTATATTGCTCAAAGTGGTCTTATCGGTCGCAACGGTATCGACAGCAGCGTGAAAGGTCGTGCTCATTTCGACAGCACTTCACGTGAATACACTTTAGCAGCCGGTCAAGACACATTAGAAGTGCCTCTGACTTATGTTGCTGCAGATGGTGTTCAGTACACAAAACTGTTTATCTTCCATCGTGGCAAGTTCGACATCAATGTTGATTATGTCATCGACAACACCTCTGACAAGAAGTTACAAGTTCAGATGTACGGTCAGATTAAACACAGCATCAAAGCAAGTGAAAGCAGCATGATGATGCCGACTTATCGTGGCGCCGCTTTCTCTACTTCAGATATTCGCTACGAGAAGTACAGCTTCGATGACATGGCTGATAAGAATCTGGACGATAAAACATTAGGTGGTTGGGCAGCAATGCTACAACACTATTTTGTTTCTGCTTGGGTACCACCAGCAGACGATCAAAACACCATTTTCTCTAGCATCAGCGCAGGCGGCCAAGCAAACATCGGTTTCCGTGGCGCTATCTACGATATTGCGCCAGGTACAACACAAGAGATCACTTCTCAGTTTTACGTTGGCCCTAAAGATCAAGCCGCACTATCAGCTATCTCTCCAACGCTTAACCTAGTAGTAGACTATGGTTTCCTTTGGTGGTTAGCAGTGCCCATCTACAAGTTATTGATGTTCTTCCAATCAATCGTAGGTAACTGGGGTGCAGCGATTATTCTAATCACCCTAACAGTGCGTGGTTTGTTATATCCGCTAACTAAAGCTCAGTACACTTCTATGGCTAAGATGCGTAATCTACAGCCTAAGCTTGCTGAGATGAAAGAACGCTTTGGTGATGACCGTCAGAAGATGGGTCAGGCCATGATGGAACTGTACAAGAAAGAGAAAGTGAACCCAATGGGTGGCTGTCTTCCAATCTTGCTACAGATGCCAATCTTCATCGCCCTATACTGGGTACTGCTAGAAAGTGTTGAGTTACGTCATGCACCATTCATGCTTTGGATCACCGATCTGTCGGTACAAGATCCTTACTATGTAATGCCAATCTTGATGGGTATCTCAATGTTTGTTATGCAGAAGATGCAGCCAATGGCACCAACAATGGATCCAATGCAGCAGAAGATGATGCAGTGGATGCCAGTGGTATTTACCGTATTCTTCTTGTGGTTCCCAGCTGGCCTAGTACTTTACTGGTTAGTCGGTAACTTAGTTGCGATTACGCAGCAGAAGATTATCTACGCTGGTTTGGAAAAGAAAGGCTTAAAATAGCCCTTCACTCCAACTAAGAAAAAGCGGTTAATACTTAGTATTAGCCGCTTTTTTGTTTTATATAAGACTCAGTCTTTTTGAATTAGCTTTCCATTATACAAAGTAGGAATCACAGTAATGACAACAGATACTATCGTGGCACAAGCAACCGCTCCAGGGCGTGGCGGTGTAGGTATCATTCGTATCTCTGGTGACAAGGCCAGCGATGTCGCGATGGCGGTGCTTGGTCACCTTCCAAAGACACGTTATGCCGATTACTGTGATTTTAAAGACGCCAATGATGGAGTGATTGATCAAGGTATCGCACTCTATTTCCAAGGCCCTAACTCCTTTACAGGGGAAGATGTCCTAGAACTTCAGGGACACGGCGGCCAGATAGTTCTCGATATGCTTATTAAGCGAGTGATGGAAGTCGAAGGTCTGCGTATTGCTAAACCTGGTGAGTTCAGCGAACAAGCCTTTATGAACGACAAGATGGACCTCACCCAAGCAGAAGCGATTGCCGATCTTATTGATGCCACCAGCGAACAAGCGGCGAAAAGCGCCTTAAATTCGCTACAAGGTGAGTTCTCGGTACAGATACATGAACTCGTAGAGCAAGTCACTAATCTGCGTCTCTACGTAGAAGCCGCTATCGACTTTCCTGACGAAGAGGTCGACTTTTTATCCGATGGTAAAATTGCAGGCTCACTTAATCGCATTATCACCAAGCTCGACAGTGTCAACGCCAGCGCGAAACAAGGTGCCATCATTCGTGAAGGGATGAAAGTGGTGATTGCTGGTCGTCCTAATGCAGGTAAATCCAGTTTACTTAACGCATTAGCCGGTAAAGAATCAGCGATTGTGACAGAAATAGCCGGTACCACCCGTGATGTACTGCGTGAACATATCCACTTAGATGGGATGCCACTGCACATTATTGACACCGCAGGTCTACGTGACACTACAGATACCGTCGAGATGATCGGTATTGAACGTGCCTGGGCCGAGATAGAAACCGCCGACCAAGTACTCTTTATGGTTGATGGCACCACGACCAATGCCGTTGACCCCCGTGAAATTTGGCCAGACTTTATCGACCGCCTACCTAAAAGCCTAGGCGTGACAGTGGTGCGTAATAAAGCTGATATCACAGGTGAAGCATTAGCGCTCACTGAAGATCATGGTCATAGTGTATTTCGTATCTCAGCCAAAACAGGCTTAGGCGTCGAGGCGCTGCAACAGCACCTAAAATCGCTCATGGGTTACCAGAGTAATATGGAAGGTGGCTTTATCGCACGACGTCGCCATTTAGAGGCCTTAGAGCTTGCTAGCAGCCATCTTCTGATCGGTAAAGAGCAACTTGAAGTCTATTTAGCGGGTGAACTGCTCGCAGAAGAGCTCAGAATGGCCCAGATGGCATTATCGGAAATTACAGGTAAATTCACATCAGACGATCTATTGGGCAAGATCTTCAGCAGCTTCTGTATCGGAAAATAACAAATCCTGACTATTCCGGCTGTTTCAGCCGGAATGAGTTTAATCCTAACAATATCTTTATCAGCTCTAACCTAGCTTCCTTGCAACAAATTTCCCCACCTAAAAACAGATTTTAATTAATGATCAATAGATTACTCACCAGTGGTCTCAATCGAAAGCCATACAGATCGGAAACATCAATCCTCTCACCCTGTTATTTTGTAAATCGGAGATCAAAAAAAGATCTCTATGACACCGATAAGACACAAAATCCACAGATCCGGATCAAAATAATCAACAGAGATATCAACAAGCAAGACAAAGACAACTTAAGATCTTAACGCCTGTTTAGATCCTTTTATAAAGTGATGTTTTATAATGATTTTTATTGAGATCAGTTTTTGGTTTTTTCAGATAAAAATCAAAATAAATTTTAAGCTGTAGATAAGTTATACGCAAAAAAATAATTAAATTAGTTATCTGCACGGTAAAAGATCGTTTTATCCACAAGAGATCATTACAGACTTAACAGAAACCTCTACTTTTCCGTGTAAACAACATCAAATTACCAATGAATCAACACAGAAATAAAAGTTAAATTATATTTTTTTCCTGCTTTTTAAAATGGCAGTCTCTATTGGGGTTTATAAAAATTAAAAAACGGCTCATTTTACGTCTACAACACGACTCGCTTTACGATATTGAATTTTCCAGTCCAGCCAACGAGGCAACTCCCAGCGTTTCGGTCCGATTTTTCTCAATCCATCGGCATACACCAAGGTCACTAACTTGCGCTTCGGCTGATACTCCACAGTCAGATTTAATTGCGCCAACGCCAACTTAGTCGGATACATGGCGTCAAACTCCTCACGCTGCCAATCGGGGATCCCCTCAAATAACAGATCCTCAGCCTCAATAAGCGCAAGATCATCAAAACTTTCAACCCCAAGTTCCGATAACTTGTCACTCAAATACGAAATGAACTCTAAAGCAGGCCTATCGCACTCTGACAGACCCAAGGCTACCCAGATATTCCAGGCTGAAATATCATTATTAATCCGGACAGCAATCCCCATAAATGTCCGCCCAACAGAGATGCTGCGAACAATAGCTTCAATTGCTTGTTCACCCTCAACCTCTTTTAGATGAGTGCCTATCACCCTACCGGCATAAACGGTCTCCACCAGTACCCGATGATTTTTCCCCTGCTCACGCTTCTCAGTTAACCGCTCTTCACCTAAGCCCGCTTCCAGCAATGTATTCAGCGAAATAGGCGCCATACAACTCGCCAAATTCAATGTCTGTTTACTGCCCTTACCTGCTATCGAATGCTGATCGAACACCACAGCAACAACAGCACTCTCCTTGCCCTGACTATCTTTAAGTTCACAACAAAAACGGCTATCACGCCCAATCTGCACTTCACTGTAGCCATTGCCCAAAGCAGTGATACGTTTCTCACGACGGATAAATGCCAACTCAGGCAGCGCCTTTATCACCTCAAGTAACCAGGCCTGTCGTAAATGAGTCCCACCTAACAAATTAAGAGCTTTATTCAACGGAGGTAAATCAAGGGATGAACGTATCTGACTGGATAAAAGACGTGCCTCTTTTCGCGCCTCATGATTAATCTGTATACACTCAGGGGGTTTTTCACGAATTAATTTAATCAGGAGAAAAGCGTCACAGTCTAGCGGCTCCCATTCATTGAGAGCTTTAAGATCAGACTCAGAGCTAGGCATCACAAATAGACGCTGAGAAACACTTAACCCCGCCGCGAGATCCACCATCAATCCCCGACACTCATCATTGGGCATCGCGCTGATCAAGTGAGAAAATTGGGTATCGATTGGTAGAGGCAGTAACTTATAACCGTGGGGAGTTATTTTACCTTGGCCATCAATCGCCCCCATGGCGCTCAACTTAGTGTCAGCTATCTCTAAGGCTTTAGCGGGAATGATATCGACAAAGTTTAACGCTTTTAAACAGAAACCATTAGCAGCCGCGGCTAACATAGGTTCCACCAACTCTTCACGCTGTAATTCAGGTGGCGTAACCATCTCTAGTGGCGCCCCCATCCCCCATAAACGCACACATATTCCAGCCTGAGTACGACCAGCACGCCCCATACGTTGATCACTGCTGGCTTTAGAGATACGTGCTAGTGACAATACCGTGCGACCATTCCTTTGATGAGTTCGTCGCTCTAATCCCGAATCCACCACAGCCGTCACACCAGGGATTGTCAGTGAAGTCTCTGCAATATTGGTGGCAAAAATCACCCTTTGCCTCTTTGACAGACCAAGTATCGCTTTTTGTTCAGAGGCAGAAATACCGCCATGCAGCACCAGTAACTCAATTATCTCACCAGAAGCCGCTATTTGAGTCACCACCCCTTCGCATGCCTGTAAACAGGATTGAATTTCACGTTTTCCCGGGAGGAAAACCAAAACATCACCTTTCGTCTCAGCCAACAGCCCAAACACCGTCTTTTTTACTCTCTGTTCCACGCCACGAACATCGGGAAGATGATGACTTTCCGCCGCCTCATACCTAAGTTCCACGTGGAACCTTCTTCCTTGTGCTTGTAATCGTCGGGCACCAACACCAGAATCTTTGCCTAGATAAGCGGTTAATCTTTCCCCATCAATGGTCGCAGAGGTCAATATTAATCTGAAGTTATCCTGCTGTGCCGCTTTAGCCTTGAGCATGGCCAATAACAAATCAGTATCCCATCGGCGTTCGTGGAACTCATCGATGATCACAGTATCAAAACAGGCTAATCCCGCTTTCTCATCGGCTTGTGCATCTTGCCCTTTCCCCATAGAGAGCCAGCGCAGAGCAATACCAGGAGTCACAAACGCGATCTGGGTTTCATCGGTGACCGTCGAATCAAAACGTATAGCATAACCGACGTCAAGGTCTGTTTGGGCACCAACGAACCCCGCCAAAGCCAAACACGCCACTCGTCGGGGTTCAACAACCAGCACTCGCTTACCCTTGCCACTTTCACCCGCCTCAGCACACCAAAGCGGCAAGCGGGTAGATTTACCCGATCCAGTATCAGACTCAACCACTAAGTGATTGTCTTTTATCGCTAATACAAACTCATCATAGAGCGCATCAATGGGCAATGAAGTCATAACAGAAGCTGAACTGAGGTTTTTAGGTGACATAATACCAATTAGAATAAGGTGTGATCGCTCAGGCAAGTCTAACGGGCAAAGAGAACAGAAGAAACAAAGAGCTTAGTTGTAACTATAATTAATTAAAGTTGAATCTAAGTATAACTAGAGTAAACCTAGACTAATTTATAATCGAAAAACTTACGCTTTTCCGGGCCAGCGACATTGGCATTGATCTTATTAGGGTGTTTATACTCATCCCAACTCGCAACATTTCTGCCCTTATTCAAGTGAGGAAAGTTTAGATGACAAAGGCCCTGATTTGAGTGACCAGAATCAGCCTCACTATCTACCTCTAAGAATCTAATTAACTTAGATAAACTTCCTGTTTCACTGATATCAATACTCATGAAATGATGTTGTGATATGCCCTCTGGACAGAAAAAATCAAACACTGCTTTTTTATGAGTCTGATAACAACTAATCAGGTGATCCGTACCCATAGGATCACTCACCTCACCCACCCCAAAGCAGTGGTTAAAGCTGCGTTTTAAGATAGGATGAAACCGCCCGGTTTTCATGTCCAAATGGGGCAACATTCGACTCAACAACATCTGCATCGACAACACCCATGACTCAATATCGCGATCAAGGTAGACAAATTTAGCCTCTGGATACAAGTTGGCTAACTGTTTGTAATCACTGAAACAAGGTGCATCAGACACCACATCTGCCAACTCAAACGCCTGTTTAGTGAATGCTTGATGTGCCACCTTAAAACCCAGCTCAAGCAGTGCCACGCTAACGCTTGTTGTACCAGATCGGGGGAGGCCTATGATGAAGGCCTTAGTCATCTTTTTGTGGTTAGATGTTGGGTCGACCGGTGGATTATCTAATGGGTTGGTATCTATTTTCTGAGTGGGCATAGGATTGGCGTTTAAATGTTGTTGTTTAGCAGTATATCGCTCCCTTGTGAGTTCACAAGGTTGAAAGAACTTTTCTGGTTAGGTTTTGGTTTGATTTCGATGTTTTGATTATTGGGAACCATAGCTTGTAATTGTCTTTTTATGCGTAGTCTTTAGAAAAACAAAAAGCATTCTCACCACGGAGACGCTTCGCTACACGGCGAATATGGCGTAGCCATAAGCTAGTGAGCGAGAGGCAGGAGCCGAACTGGCTCTTAAACAAGGATGTTGTTGGTGCACGGAGGTAAAGATTGGGGATAAAGCCACTGGTATCTCTTCGATCTAGAGTCTGTTTTTGATGACCGGTTTAGGATTTACTATTGCGAGTTGTGGAGATGAGGCAATTAATGGTGCTATTCGCCTCACTTGGTGAGGCGAATAGATTGATGACTAGTGAAGTTCAATATCAAATACTGAGACAGGAGGAACTGGCTCTTCATTTTCATGATCGCCTAAGATATAGATTTGGCCATCTCTGATTGCTAAGTCACTAGGATCAGAGACGTCAGCATTATCTAGGTCGAACACGGCGATGATTTCACCGGTTAAATTGATCTTGATGACCTTGGTGTATTTTTCCGATAGAACATAGACGTAGCCTGCGTCATATTGCACACCTTGAGCATCGTATTCAAAAATACTGCCGTCGACTTCATCAGGAAAAGTAATGACATGCTTCTCTTTTAGAGTGAAGTCGCTGTTCAAGATGATTAATACATCTTTATCATCTTCACCACCTTGGTCAGGCACTAAAAAGTACTCACCAGAGGCTTCATTTTTTCCTAAACCAGAATAACGATAACTCTCACCCTCATCATTGCTGACAGTAATTTGATGTTCTTGGGTTAATTGATAACTGCCATTATCTTGATTAAATTGCCCCACTAAGCCGTTGTCGGTCAGTGCAAAAAACTCATCAACACCACCCACAATCGCTTCTGTGCAACCTTGGTTACAGTTGATGCTATCAAATTCGATTTTAACCCGTGCTTGTGTGTTGAATTCACTATCAAGGGTAAACATTTCAGCCTGATCAGTGATAATCATCCAACTATCGTCATGCATTGACCAAATGCCTGATGGTTGTACTATTTCAGCTGATAACGGGTACTGCTTGGCTAAGGCTAACTCACCCGTATCTTCAATGGGTCCAGCACCAATTAACTCACTTTTATCCATCACTAAGAAGATATTCTCTTTCGCATCAGTGGTTGAAACCGCAATACGACCATCAGGCATTAACCCTATGTCGTTAAACTCACTTGCTCCAAAACCTTCTAGATACCAAGAGTTGGTGTGAGTTAACGTATTTCCATCAACGAGATAATGCATCACCATGGCCTGACCATCGGCTTCAGCTAACAGTAAAAAATTATCTTCGCTGATAGCAATACCATTGACCGCAATGTCGTTGGTAAGCGAGTAACTTGTTGATTGCCCCGTCACTGAATTGAAATGAGTTAACTGATGCGCTGCTAGGTTATAGAGCCAAATATGTTCATTGCCCTCTTCATCAATAGCCAGTTCGGTAAATACCGCATCATCACCTAACGTCCATGCGGTAGATTGATCGGCAGCTCGGTCATATTGATTAAGAGTATTGTCACTTGCTACAAACCAAAGCTTGTCTTGCTGACGCTCAAGATCTGTCGCATTCATAGCATCATTAGAATCTTGTACTCTTGAATGGTAAAAAAGCTCTGCTGAATCACCATCAATAAAACCATACTCGGTACTGGCTTGGTGGATATCAACCTTAGGCCAGTTCACATCAATACTGGTTATGGCCTCTACCGGCTTTTCGCCCTCTGGATAGGAAACATAAATGGCCAAAGGAAAGTCTTCCACCATTGAAGCCCCAGTTTCAGGCATCACAAGTTCAAGCAAAGGCTGAGTTGGAACCGGCGAAATAGGATCAGTAGAATCATCGTCACTGTTACAAGCTGATAAAAGTGGGATAAGTGATAGGGCTATGAGTGATTTTTTGAACAACATCTTGACTCCATTGTGGTTAATAGCGCCACCCTAGCAATGTTAATGTCGATTAATTGTCGAAACGGCATCTACACCTGTTTATCAGTCTCTTCGATCTAGAGTCTATTTTTGATGACCGATTCAGGATTTACTATTGCGTGTTTTGGGGATGAGGCAATTAACAGCGCTATTCGCCTCACTAAGTGAGGCGAATAAGCTTTTTGCCTATAGGCGTCGGATAAATGAATCTATGTAGGCCGGAGTTCGGGCATTTAAGATGGGATCAGCTGAAGGAGTGATGCCTTTGGGCAATAACACGGGGTTAAAAATGCCCTTATCACACTGCATTGTTGCGGTTTCATTATCTCGGCTCCCGTCAATTAGCACTTGCCCGACCAATAAACGTTGGCGAGTATCAGGCCACAACACGGTTGGGTCGTTAACCTCATCACCAGGGAGTGCCAGTTGAATATAGAGATCCCACGCGGCAGGTTGTTGTTTAATGCGAGTTAATAACTCGGCTTTTAAAAAGTCAGTGGGTAATTTCTCAAGCTGGGTTTGGCTGAGATTAATCACCCCATCAACAGGCTCAAAACTCCAACGCCCAGGCATTATGTCGCCATTATTAGCTGTGAACAGGAAGCTATTAACCCCAAAGTAGCGACTATTGGCAAAACTAACACTCGGTGGCAAGGTTTTGATGTAATCGAAAAAAGCCCTAGCATTGGGTTGATTATCCATAAGCCATTGCTTGCCTTCAGCCCCTTGTTTCACCTTAGTTTGAAAGGTAAAAAATTCCTCCAAATTACTGGCAAAAAAGACAGGGGAGTTAGTCGTAACAAAATTAAGGCTCTCTTTATCACCATCAATCTTAAGAGACATAAAGCGGCCAGCACCTCTGTCCGATGAGTGTGGATTAGTACCACCAAGGGAGAAACGCGCTGTAACAGGAATTTCCGCTTGCTCAAAAAAGGGAATAGCCAAAGATTGCTGCAATTTAGGATTAGGGATAAATGATCCTGAGGTACAAAACCCTTTAGCATGATTACGTAATTTTACTTTTTTACCCGCCTCACGACTGGCAGTATCAGGAGTGCCATTAACGGCATCAACCAGTTCAGAAATTGATATGTCGGCGGCAAAAACCGGAGAAGTCAGCACAGATAACCCCGTTAATAAACAGGTTTTAATAAGCAAAGAGAGTCTATTTGTACGCATGATAATTCCTTACAGATAAGCCTAGATAAATGGAGGGCTATCGCTTTAGTGCGCCACGGCTCGTTTCAACCACCATGATTGCCACTGCAAGAAACACCCAGTCTTTAAGTAAGAAGAAGCTAGTGATAAGTACACCATCTGAGACTTTCCACGTATCTGGTGTTGTCAGTATAAAACTGAGCGTCACCACAAAAATACCCACTGCAGCTAACCCTGATATCAAACCGACTTTCGCGTTTTTAAACCCCAGCAGTAAACCTAGGCCAACAATAATTTCAACCGAGCCAATAAGGTTAGAAACAGTTTGCACAGAGAACAGCTGATAGACCCAACTTAACAAAGGATGGTTTACAATTAAGGGCTCAATCAATTTCGCCTCAGTAGGGGTGAACTTATAAACGCCTAACCACAGCAACAGCAAGGAGACACCGAGTACGCCAAACACATAACCAAAATTTGTTGTTTTCATCTTATTTAATACCAAAGACACTACTTCGATTAAGTAGCAATGAATAAGACAGCTGTTATCAAAAAAATCTTTCAACTTGTCGAACAACAAGTTGATCAAATATTTTCTTAGTTAGCTTTTGGTTTCATTTGGCTTATTTGGTACCTGGTGGGTTTAAGGTAATCAAACCTTGTTAGCTTCACCGATGAAGCGATTTTATCGCTTTAACTATATAATTCTCTTCATTTTTGGTACTTGGTTGGTAATTTAAAGTCATAACCTTATTGGTGTTAATCGCCTCCAACGAGGCGTGTGAGCTTCAACGATGAAGCTAATCATCGTTTTACCATCTCATTCCCATCTGGGTTTTGGTACTTGGTCGATAGTTGGGAACCATGGATTCATTGATATTTATTGCTTGCAGCAGGCTCATGTGTAGGTAAGCTCTCGGGACGCTGTGAAGCCATCCATGGCCGCTTCGCGAAAACATCCGTGTTTTCGAGACCCTCTTGCCTACCTACACCTTGTTTATAAAAGCAATAAACCTCTTCGATTTGGCTTCTCTCCGCGTTCTCTGTGTTCTCCGTGGTAGATAGCTTTTATCTTTATATTAGAAAGGAGCAGCGTTGCCTGCGAGAACGTTCACAGGCTCACTTCTAGGGTGCTACGCTGCAAGTTTCGAGTGGAAAAATAAGATAAGAGTCAACATAGAGGTAAAGATTGGAGGGAAAACCAAAACTGCCTCTTCGATTTCGCTGCTCTCCAAGTCCTCCGGCCCTCTGTGGTAAATAGCTTTTATCTTGATCCACAAATAGGAGCATTCTCACCACGGTGAATGTAGCAAAGCTACGTGCAAATGAACGAGAGCTAGGGATAGCGAACTGGCAGTTAAACAAGGACGTTGTTGACCTTCGCTACAGCGAATATGGTGAAGCCATTATCTTATGAGCGAAAGCCAAGGATTGGCGAACTAGCCATTAAACAAGGATGTTGTTGAGTTCACAGAGGAAAAGATTAGAGGAGCTTAACTGGTTTCCTGAATAGAGATAGTCGAGAGTGCTGAGAGATATTGGGTTAAGGCTTTGGAGCTTTCTGATTCAAACAAAGTAAAACTATGTTCATCATGATAGATCTCTGGTTCATGCAATGAACCTAGATTAGTGGCAGTAACGATTGAGTAGCGGCTGGAAGTAGTGTTCTCACGATCATTTTCATTGGGATAGTCAGCCCAGAACTTTGATCACTTGTCGGTTAACAAGTCTGATAAATAACATTTTGTGTCTTGATTCCGTTTAGTATTTCTATATTTGGAGGTTTGTTGTAATTCACTGCCTTATAGGTGTTTATAACCTGCGGTTCGCTGAATATGCAGGTACTTCTGCGAGACGCTGTGAAGCCATCCCTGGCCGCTTTACGGTTTCATCCCTGAAACCGAAACTCGCAGCCGCATCTACACTTATGGGGAAAGCAAAAGGGTGTCTCTTCGATATTACTTGTTACTTGCAAAAAATGACTTACCTGGCATAGTTCCACTCAATCTAAACGTATTTGAGTTTTATAATGCAAACAGGTATTTATGAGCAACTTATAACGAAAGTTATCAATAATAAGTTGGATAAAGATAAGTTCTTTATTTCAGAAAGAAATATGGATACAACCGAGCAAACGCTTTGGCTAACTCGTGCATTAGTTCATGTTTTTCATCTAGCTATATCTGAATCAAAAAGTACCAAAGACTCTCCATTAGCCCAAATAGAATTAGCAAATGAGCTAATTTATTGGCTTCAGGAAAGAGTCGACAACCTTGATTTATCCGATTTCGCAGTAGCACAGCCAGCAAAGCTACTTACCGCAATTTTTGATAAACATGATCCGATTGCAGCTAAATTATCCGCACATATAGACAAAATAACTCCTCTTACAGGTCTCACACAAAGCGAGTTATTCTGCGGTAGCAATCAAGGGATCTCACTAGAAAGTGAAATTAAGCGTGAAATTCTATCTTCTAATAGAATCTGTTGGATCGTTTCATTCATCAAATGGACTGGTCTTAGAATTTTTATGGATGAGCTTCGAACTTTTACTAGTAATAACAAACATAAACTTCAAATTATTACGACATCTTATATGGGAGCTACGGATCTAAAAGCCGTTCAATGGCTAGCCCAGCTACCTAACACCGAAGTAAAATTAAGCTATAACCATAATCAAGAACGTCTTCATGCTAAATCTTACCTATTCATGCGAGATTCAGGGTTTCATACCGGTTATATAGGTTCATCAAACCTATCTCGTTCGGCTCTAACCAATGGCTTAGAGTGGAACTTGAAGATAACTAATCAAGAAATCCCACATATCATTGAGAAAACATTCAGTACATTCGGGACATACTGGCAGCAACCTGAATTTGAAATGTTTGATGGTTCAGAAAAAGCGAGTAGTAAACTAAAGCATTCGCTTAGTGCTGGTCGTGGTGATAAAGAACACTCGAATACGTTATTTTTCGATTTAACTCCTCATCAACATCAAATTGAAATTTTAGATAGATTAGATGCAGAGCGGAATATACATGATAGAAATAGAAACCTGATAGTAGCCGCTACAGGTACTGGTAAAACCCTGATATCAGCTTTTGACTTTAAACGTTTCTATCTAAAAAACCCTACAGCAAAAATTCTGTTTATTGCACACAGAGAAGAGATATTAGTACAAGCAATAGAAAGCTTTAGAGCGGTACTGAAACAATCAAATTTTGGTGAGTTATGGGTAGGACAACATAAACCAGATTCATATAATCAACTTTTTGCATCAATTCAAAGTTTTAATAATCAACTAGACAATATAAACCTCAGTTCAGATTACTATGATTTCATTGTTATCGATGAAGTCCATCATGTATCAGCAGATAGTTACCGAAAATTCATCAATCACTTTTCACCAAGGATATTATTGGGGCTTACCGCCACACCTGAGCGTCATGATGGTAAAAATATATTAGATGATTTTGGGGGAGTAATAGCAGCTGAGCTCAGATTACCTGAGGCTATAAATCTAAGACATTTATGTCCTTTTCAATATTTCGGTATTGATGATAATACCGATCTAAGACAGGTAAAATGGGAAAACGGTCGTTATAACCCAAGCGAATTAACTAAACTCTATACCCAAAATGATCAACGACTACAAAAAATACTGAAAAATATTGAAGAACTTATAGCAAAGCCATTAGAAATGCGGGCTTTAGCCTTTTGTGTCAACCAAGAACATGCTCGATATATGGCCGAAAAGTTTTCTCTTAAAAATATTCCAAGTGCTGTACTTACAAGTAAAAATGCTTCTGAAAGATATTCGGTAAGACAAGCTTTACAGCAAGGAGATATAAATATCCTCTGTGTTGTTGATATATTTAACGAAGGCGTCGATATCCCAGAAATAGATACCCTTCTATTTTTACGTCCAACAGAGAGCCTAACAATATTCTTGCAGCAGTTAGGACGTGGCTTACGCCATAACGATGGTAAAGAATGTGTCACTGTGTTGGATTTTGTCGGTAATGCTAGATCTGAATATGATTTCTCTCAAAAATTCAGAGCATTAATAGGAAAAACTCATACTTCCATAAGCAAAGAAATTGAACATGGCTTTCCCCATCTTCCGCTTGGTTGTCATATTGAACTACAGAAAAAAACCAAAGAGATCATCTTAAACAATATTAAAAAAGCAATATTGAATCAGCAGAAACTAAAATCTTATATTCAAAACTTTCAGTACCATACAACTCAAAAACTGACGTTGAGTAATTTTTTAACGTTCAATTCTAATATTCAGCTACTTGATATTTATAAGAATAAACTTAACAAAGGAGGAGGTTGGACTCGTCTGTTAAGCGATCTAAAACTAATTGGAAAAGTAAACCAAACCCCAATAGCTGAAAATTACCACAAAGCTATTAGCAACAGTTTAATGAAATGTGATGCCCGAACTTATCTAAAGTTTATTCGCTCACTAGCCATAAATAACTTCATGTGGGTTGATAATGGCGATCCAATAGAGCAAAAAATGGCATTAATGTGCCACTATGACTTTTGGAACTGTGCAGGCAGCAAACTAAATTTTAACTCTTTATCAGAAAGCTTAGCTGCACTTGCTCATCCAGAATATCAAAGCGAGTTAATACAAGTTATCAACTACTTACTTGATACTAACGACACTCAGGTTCAGAAGATTGAAACAGACTTCCCTTGCCCATTACAGCTCAATGCTCGTTATACTCGAGAGCAAATTATTACAGGATTAGGTGGCTCAACCTTCGAGAAACAAGCTGTTAGCCGTGAAGGAGTATTCAACTTAAAAGATATCAACGTAGAGCTCTTATTTGTCACATTACAAAAGTCAGATCAGCATTTTTCACCGACTACGCGCTATCATGATTATGCAATGAGCCCTACGCACTTCCATTGGCAAACTCAAAACTCATCAAAGCCAGAGAGTGGTAAAGGATTAACCTATATTCAGCATAAAGAGATAGGTAAAAGACTCATGTTATGGGTACGAGAATCCAATAAAGACGAAAATGGAAATACGATGGGATTTGTGAACTTAGGTTGGGTTAGTTTAGTCGAAACTAGTGGATCTCAACCTATGAATATAACCTGGGAATTACATGAACCTATGCCCAGTTATTTATGGAAAGATGCAGCAAAATTAGCAAATAGCTAACAAGAAAGAGAGGACAGCCATAACTTTTGTCTTTTAATCTATCTCCTACTAGGCTTTAAGTTCTCTTGCTTTAGTTTTCTATGGGGTAACTTCTATGACTTCAGCTCGCCGGGTCTTAATCGATGCAGAAACAACACCCTTCTATCATGTGATAAATCGTTGCGTCAGAAGAGCTTATCTCTGCGGCGAAGATAAACTGACGGGTAAGAGTTTTGAACATAGACGAGGTTGGATTGTCGATAAAGTCAAAGCGCTTTCTGCCATATTCTGTATTGATATTTGTGCTTATGCAGTGATGAATAATCACTACCATTTAGTCCTTAAAATTGACTTAAATAAAGCCCAGTCTTTAAGTCATCGAGATGTGATTAGCCGCTGGCAACAGTTGTTTCACGGTAATGAAGTCGCCACTAAATACATGAAAGGTGAAGGACTCATTGAAGGGGAACTGATACTGCTTGATGGGCTTATTGCTAAATGGCAGGAACGCTTATCAAGCATTTCTTGGTTTATGCGATGCCTAAATGAAGAAATTGCACGTAAGGCCAATCTCGAAGATGAATGCAAAGGTGCTTTTTGGGAGGGACGCTTCAAGTCACAAGCCCTACTTGATGAACAAGCGCTACTAGCCTGTATGATGTATGTGGATTTAAACCCTATTAGAGCTGGTATTGCCGACTCACTACAAACCTCTGACTTTACTTCGGTTCAAGAGCGTATTGACGAGCTAAATGTAGAACGGAATATTCAAGAAAAAACGCTAAAAAAGGCAGATAATAAAGCAGAATCCATCACACCTACTCCATTATCCCCCCTTGCTGAATTTGATGGTTCAACTCATCAAACAACCCAATCAGGTATCCCATTCCATTTATCTGACTACCTACAACTTATTGACTGGACCGGCAGAGCAATTAGACATGACAAAAAAGGATTTATTGATTCAAACCGTCCTAAGTTGCTTTGCGAACTCGGGATTTCATCCGATTCATGGTTAATCTCAGCCAAAGAATTCCGCCGTCAATACAGTGGTGTTAGCGGTCGTTGGGATGCTATGTGTGAATTTAAAAGAAAACACCAAAACGGAAAATGGTGTAAAGGTAAAGCCTCTAGTAAAGCACTTCACCCATATCCTTAGACCAATAAATAATAGATATCAGAACTAATTATATTATTTACATAAGGCAACACTTCTTGTATTTCTTACCACTGCCACATGGGCAAGGATCATTGCGGCCAGCTTTAACCTCGGCAATGTAGGGCTCTTTAATTTCATAGCTATCTAAATATGAACCAAAGTCCATATCATCGAATTCCTCCGGAGTATTCATAAGGTCATTGAAAATATCCATTAACTCTTCATCACTTAAATCTGACTCAGAATAAAAACCAGCCCAATGACTAAGAGCATCTAAAATATCGTAATCGCCACTTATCAGGCCAGCATCCCATTCCGAATAGCCAATGCTGTTGTTATCCCAATCGATAATGCATTGGTTTTCAACAGGGCCTTCATCTATCACCTTGGTATTAACAAGCTCAATAAATTGTTCATGATACTGATTAAATTGATTAGATATGAGTTGATTAATCAATTCAAATAGGGCTATTGAATGATTATAAGCGACAAGATTGTCGATAAAAGCTGGAATGCTTAGATTGAGTGTTTCCCTGTCTATTTGACCTGTGTGTAATTGAGAGAACAGTGCGCTTAGCGCTGCCATCTTAACTATTTCACCCGCTACATCTGAGTTAATCAAAAAGCAAAGCTGCTCTGGTTTGCCCTGAGCCAAAATATAATAAGCGGTGGCAAGATCAGAAGCGATAAAGTCGCCAAGTAGGATCTCTAACGGACTACTGCAATCTTCTTTGTTGGTGAGCTTTACCAGAGAATCAAAAGAACTCAACTCTTTGCGATCGACAATAAGACAAATGCCGAAGAACAGCAGATTGGACTCAGGATCGGTCAATGCTTCTTTTTCAATAAATGTCAGCATCAACCCTTCAATAACAGGCTGTAACTCAGACCAATGCAGTCTAGCGGCTTTTAAAGCTTCAACTGGCAGTTCCGTTAAGTCACCACGACTCAAAGTGGTAATAATCTCATCTAATTTCATATTTTACTCAAACCTAAAGAACTTTTAGACATCATAAATGAGTCAAACAACAAGCTAAAGCCCCTAATTAACCAATAAGTCACTAAACAGATTGGTTTCAACCAACTCCCACTCATCGCAGTTGTTAAACATGGCATACTCATCAACTGCATACCTGAATGCGGCGATAAACTCCTCAAGATCAGAGCTCTTTGACCTAGTGCCAAAAACCCCCTCTTCGATGGTCAATTTCTGCAGTAAAAGTATGCCTGCTTTACGATCTGCCTTAACATCTACCCGACCAATAAAGCGATCTTTCCAGAGTATTGGTAATGAGTAATAACCAAATTGGCGTTTTATAGCGGGAACGTAAACCTCTATTTGATAATTAAAGTCGAATAGCTGCTTTAATCGCTGTCGCTGGATCACCAGATTATCGAAGGGGTTTAAAAGCCAGACACGATCCTCTATAGAAGTTATCGGCTTTAGGTTAGGAAGATAGAAGTACGCTTGATCCGATTCTGTAAAATGGGCTATCTCACCCGCTAAGCACATCTCGTTGAGGGTCTTAACTAAAATAGATTTAATATTCTTACGCAGATAAATGATCTGTTTAACAGTGCCAAAACCGTGGGCTGTTAGGTAACGGTAAATAAGGTGGCGGGCAAACTCGGTATCATCTGGGATCTCACAATTCACATTAGCTGGCAGTACTCGTTCGGTTAAGTCGTAGACCTTTTGAAACTTGTCACGGTGCGCCACCATTAACTCACCTTGCATAAACAACTGCTCTAGTGCCTTTTTAGCCGGCTTCCAATCCCACCATCCTGTATTAGCTGCTGTCGATGTATTGGCAAAATGGCTGGCCTTCAACGGCCCTTCGGCGATAATTTTAGCTTTTACCTCTCGCATGACTTTATGTTCAGGTTCGAACCAATGTTTTCCTCCCTGCTTTAATGCATTTTTCTGCCACAGACTAAATCGATAATCTGCGATAGGTAAATAGGCAGCAGCGTGAGACCAATATTCAAATATCTCCTGGTTCGCCATTGCCGTGTCTAGCAAAGATGTTTGGTAATCAGCAATACGATTATAAAGCACATGATGATGAGCCCGCTCGACCACATTAATCGAGTCAATCTGCACATAGCTCAATTGCGCAACAGCTTCGCTGACTGAACTTGCCGTTTTCAAAAGGCCCTGCTGCTGTAAAGTAAGCAGCAACCACTCTTGGGAAGAGTATGGACTTGTCATAAATATTACTAACCAAGATTTGGATTGTTAAGTAACAAGCTATAGATAAAAAGCGCAATTAACAAACGAGGGTTTGTGAGGGTTTTCTTTGAAGTGACTAATCTGAACTTGGATTAAATAGTGGGACTCCCTTATTTAATCTTTTATGTCGTCCTGTTAGTGTTGAGTTGATTTGTCATCGCCAGATTTAACTTTTATCGCTCTCCTCTTGCTCCAGCTGGGCGATCTCTTCTGATGGCGCATTGATATAGGCAGACACATCTTGATAGGTTAGCCAAATGGCATAGCAGATAACGGCATAAAAAAGATTACGTAACATGTTAACGACTCACATTTTTGATACTGACACTCATAAATATAATCGAAAAAATGATCACAAAACACTGTCAATAATCAGTCTGTTTTATAAGCTACTTTTATTTTTTGACACATATAAATAGCGTCAAATTATCTTCAAAGCGTCATTTTATTGAACGTTATTAAAGCTAAATATTTATCTCTATTCCAAGCCTATTTCAACGCTTTCCTAGTCATAATCATTGTTTTATATTGGTTAATTGGTGGTTCATAAAATATAATGGTTAACATAAAAACATTATAAAACAGTTAACTAACTTACATCCCCATTTATAAGGAGAACATAACACTCCAATTGATATCTCTTCAGTTACTGATTGTCTGTTTTACGTAATACGTCAGAGAGCCATTTGACCCCAAAAGCAGCTAACTGAGGCGACCTTTAAAAAAGTTTTAAGAACTTATACTTCCATTCAAATTTAATCTAAATCGGTCATCATAATAATCGTCACTTCGTCAAAAAAGCCTGCTTTTTACACCAACAACTCACTTATTAACCACTCGCGCTAAAAGTCGCTGTAAAAATCTACAGAAAAGCAGCAAACCACTGTAGAATCCCGGCCTTCTCTCTAAACCTGTGCATTTTTGATGATCGATTTCGCGTTACTTCCCCTGTATCTCACCACTGTTGTCGCCCTTTTACTGATCCCTGGTCCAGATATGTTACTGATAGCCAGCTCAAGTCTAAGTTACGGCCGTAAAGTGGGGGTTTATGCCAGTTTAGGAAATGCCACTTCAGGTTTATTGCTCACCTTATTAGCAGCCATGGGTGTATCTGCACTAATCGCCATGAGCCCAATGGCATTACAACTGCTGCGTTTATTAGGCGGCGCTTACCTGTTAAAAATGGGTTGGGACTGCATGCGAGCAGGCCCTATGGATGCACCGGAAGTTGCTCAAGATAACAATCTAGCCAAGATCCTTTATCGACGAGCTGTCTTCAGTAATCTGTTAAACCCTAAAGCCTTGCTCTTTTTCGTGCTGTTTTTACCTCAATTTGTATCAACAAACTTAGCAGCCAGTTCTGGCGAGCAGATGCTGGCATTGGGGCTACTTCTCAATGTGATGGGTCTGCTGTTTAATCTATTGCTGGTGGGTATGGTAGGCAGTTTAGGTAAACCTTTACTCAAGAATGAAAAATTCAGAACTTATCAAAATAAGTTTATGGGCTTAATCTTCTTCACTTTAGCTATCTGGCTATTAGCGTCACAAGTGCAAACCATGAGCTAACCTGCCTTCGGTTCTGCTACACATATCTTAGCCATCACTATCTTGATTTAATCAACCCCAATAGTGACCCCAAAGATGGGGTTGCTACGTATGTATACCTATATAATGGGTAGATAATCAGCGTAGGCCTAAATATTATGTTAGATAAGAGCCAGTTAGCTCCTCAAACAGTGCAAAAAGGATTAAAAACTAGCGAAGAGATCGCTAAATTTGATGCCTTAGCCAATGAATGGCGAGATCCCCAAGGAAAATTTAAGCATGTATTAGCCTTCAATTTGACTCGTTTATCGGCGATCGAGGCGATGATAGCTGAGCATTTTAAGCGGGATCTAACGCTAGATAGCCCACTAAATAACATCGATCTGTTAGATATAGGCTGTGGAGTAGGTTTACTTTGTGAGCCTTTAGCCAGTCTAGGCGCTCAGGTTACGGGTATTGATGCCAGCAGCTACAACATAGCACTCGCCAAACAACACGCTGAACAAAGTGCTGTTAGTCTTCATTATCAACACTGTTTAGCAGAAGACCTTATTAGTCAAAACCCCTCTAAAATCACAGACCAATACCAACAAGTATATATAAAACAATATGATGTAGTACTTAACACTGAAGTCATTGAACATGTTGAAGATCAAGAAGCCTTAATGAACACCTGCTGCAAACTGGTTAAGCCCGGCGGCCTGTTAATCATGGCGACGCTTAATCGCACGGTGAAATCTTACCTCATAGGCATTATCGGCGCTGAGTATCTGATGCGTTATCTCCCCATTGGCACCCATGATTGGCACTACTTTGTCACCCCTAATGAGATAGAAACCATGGTGATTGCCAATGGATTACAGCCATTGAAAAGCCAAGGAATGAGTTTTAATCTCTTTACTAAGCAGTGGAAAATCACCTCTAATACCGATGTAAACTACCTTTCTTACGCCTACAAACGTGAATAGCCCCCCTTTAACAGTACAAATCAGCCACTAATCTAAGCTTTTGCTACGAGATATGCGGTTTTTTGCTCTATTTTTCCTCTTTACTCCCATATTTACCTTTATGCCTCCTACTTTTGACACGTTTTACCTTATTATGGCCTCAAAATCGGCCTATTTAGGCCATTAAAACTGCTAAATGAGACTGATTATGGCCAAAATAGAGATATTAATAGGAACGACCTTAGGTAATGCAGAATATGTTGCTGATGAATTAGCGGCAAAATTGGTCGAATTAGGCCATGAAAATCAGCTTCACATGACGCCTAAATTGGCTGATTTAAACCCTAAATCGCTCTGGTTAATTGTATCTTCTACTCATGGAGCAGGCGATCTTCCCGACAATATAGCCCCATTTTTAAGCGAGATCTTTGCTAAAAATCCGGATCTAACCGAGACCAAATTTGCCATTTGTGCGATCGGAGACTCGAGCTACGATACTTTTTGTGAAGGGCCAGAAAAATTGGCTCAGGCATTACAAGATTGCGGTGCACAAGTCTATGTGGATAAGATCCAGATCGATGTTCAGTACGATCCTACTCCTGAAGACCCTGCTCTGACTTGGTTATCACAATGGCAAGATCAACTATAAGCTCGCTTTTACGTATAACTATGAGAACAACTCACAGTTTAGATCTACTTTATCCACATATTACGATCGAAAATGATAAATATGTGGATAACCTATTATTTAGATCTGATCAAACTCTGTATTGATCCACATGCGATCTGCTTAATGATCCACCCTGTGGATAAGTAGCCGATCTATCCCCAAGCTTAAGTGAGTTAGATCTAGAATAGATCACAGGTTTGGATCGTCATTAAGTACTGATTCTAATAAAAAAAATGGCTTACCCACAGAAAAGTGCTCCCTTAATAATAAACATAACAAAGGATCTATATAAAGATCTTAAGATCTATTAAGCAGATCTTCATTCGATCTGAAGAGTAAAATTGATCTTTCACCTAGGTCAGATCAAATGCTAAAATGCACGGCTGAAATCAAGGTTTGTCGTTATCTACTGAAGTTTAATTTTAAGGTTTACTCATGCAATTTCATGAACGGTTCGATGTAATTATTATCGGTGGTGGTCACGCCGGTACTGAAGCCGCGTTAGCTGCAGCAAGAATGGGATCGAAAACCCTTTTGCTGACACACAACATCGATACCTTAGGACAGATGTCTTGCAATCCTGCTATTGGCGGAATTGGTAAGGGACATTTGGTAAAAGAGATTGATGCCTTAGGCGGTGCAATGGCTGTTGCCACTGACTTTGCTGGTATTCAATTCAGAACGCTTAACTCAAGCAAGGGCCCAGCAGTTCGAGCCACTCGTGCTCAAGCTGACAGAGCCTTGTACCGAGCTAAGATCCAAGAGATTTTGCAAAACCAACCAAACCTTAGACTTTTCCAACAAGCTGTTGATGATCTTATTGTTGAAAATGGTCAGGTCAAAGGCGTTGTCACCCAGATGGGATTAGCGTTTGAAGCACCTGCGGTAGTCTTAACTGCGGGGACTTTCCTCAGTGGTAAAATACACATTGGCATGCAGAACTACAGCGGAGGACGAGCAGGTGATCCACCATCGATCGCTTTAGCAGATCGTCTTCGTGAACTGCCGATCCGTATTGGTCGCTTAAAAACTGGTACGCCACCTCGAATTGATGCCAATACCATCGATTTTAATCAAATGGCTGAACAGAAAGGTGATACGCCTTTGCCTGTAATGTCATTTATCGGCGATGTGAAAGACCATCCTCGTCAAGTCTCTTGTTATGTAACTCATACCAATGAGCGCACACACGATATTATTCGTGGTGGATTAGACCGTAGCCCTATGTATTCAGGCGTTATCGAAGGTATTGGTCCACGTTACTGCCCGTCTATTGAAGATAAGATTCATCGTTTTGCAGACAAATCTTCCCATCAGATCTTTATTGAACCTGAAGGGCTAAACACCAATGAGATCTACCCTAACGGTATCTCAACAAGCTTGCCTTTCGATGTGCAGTTAAACTTGGTGAGATCAATTAAGGGAATGGAAAATGCTGAAATTATCCGTCCTGGTTATGCGATCGAATATGATTATTTTGATCCAAGGGATCTGAAGAACTCCCTTGAAACTAAAGCGATCTCTGGTCTTTTCTTTGCAGGACAGATCAACGGTACGACTGGTTACGAAGAAGCCGGTGCTCAAGGTTTATTAGCGGGAATGAACGCATCACTGCAAGTTCAAGGAAAAGAAGCATGGGCACCACGTCGTGATCAAGCTTACTTAGGCGTGTTAGTTGATGATTTATCGACCTTAGGGACTAAAGAACCGTACCGCATGTTCACTAGCCGTGCGGAATATCGTTTATTGCTACGCGAAGATAACGCCGATCTACGTTTAACCGAGAAAGGACGTGAACTTGGCTTAGTTGACGATAATCGTTGGGAAAAATTCAATGTGAAGCGTGAAGCGATTGAACAAGAGCTTCAACGTCTGCGTAGTCAGTGGGTTCATCCCCATTCACCTTTAATCGATATATTGAACCCTGAGTTGAATACGCCTATTTCACGTGAAGCCTCTTTTGAAGATCTATTGCGTCGTCCTGAAATGGATTATCCAAAGCTCATGTCTTTAGAAGGATTTGGCCCAGGACTTGAAGATCCACGTGCTGCAGAGCAAGTTCAGATCCAAGTTAAGTATTCTGGTTACATTCAACGTCAACAGGATGAGATTGATAAAGCGGTTCGTCATGAGACCACCGGATTACCTTTGGATCTTGATTACCAAGAGGTACCGGGTCTGTCAAATGAAGTGATTGCTAAACTCAACGATCATAAACCTGACACCATCGGTCAGGCCTCTAGAATTTCAGGCATGACACCTGCTGCGATCTCTATTTTATTAGTGCATCTGAAGCGACGTGGTCTGTTACGTAAAAAAGCCTCATAAATATATCTGATTTACTTCTAAGGGAAGCCAATAGCGCTTCCCTTACTGTTTCTGGCACTTCATAATGTCAATAATACTGTTTTTAGTCATACGTAATTAAGGATCAACCCTGTGTTATCAGCCCAATTAGATGAGTATTTGTCTGAAATGAACCTGTCTGCGACTGCTGAGCAGAAAAAGCAGCTTATCGGTTTTGTTGAGATGCTCGACAAATGGAACAAGGCGTATAACCTGACTTCGATCCGTGATCCGCAGCAAATGCTGATCCGCCACATTATGGACAGTTTAGCGGTATCAGAACATCTTGTGGGTGAACGTTTTATCGATGTTGGCACAGGACCCGGTCTACCTGGTATTCCATTAGCTATAATGAATCCTGACCGTTCGTTTGTATTGCTAGACAGTTTAGGAAAGCGGATCCGTTTTCAAAAGCAAGTTCAGCATGAGTTAGGTATCAAAAACATCAGTTCAGTAGAGAGCCGAGTTGAAGCGTACCAACCTGAAGTTAAATTCGATGGCGTATTAAGTCGAGCATTTGCTTCAATTGAGGATATGCTGCATTGGTGTCACCATCTACCAGCAGACAACGGTTGTTACTATGCATTGAAAGGTCAGCTGGCTGAAGATGAAATGGCAAACATGCCTGAAGGGTTTGAAGTTACGGATATTTTCGAACTGAAAGTTCCTCGTCTTGATGAGCAGAGACACTTATTAAGAGTCGTCAAAAAAGCGCAATAAAGTTGCATTTTTTCAGTGGTTCAAGCAACTTGGTTATTGTTATAACCTAGATTGAGTCGTTATCCGTGATTCAACTGCTTAATTTAGGTTCACTGTGTTGAATATAAGAAAGTGACATACAGGATGATATTGTGGGTAAAGTGATTGCCGTAGCCAACCAAAAAGGTGGCGTGGGAAAAACAACAACTTGTGTGAATTTAGCGGCATCTTTAGCAGCTACTAAGCGTAAAGTGTTGCTGATTGATCTCGATCCTCAGGGCAATGCGACCATGGGGAGCGGCATTGACAAATACAGCGTCGAAAATACGGCTTATGAACTGTTGGTTGATGAGAAGCCTTTCGATGAAGTTGTTTACCGAGAGACAAGCGGTAAATATGATCTGATCGCGGGCAACGGTGATGTCACTGCTGTTGAGATCAAGTTGATGGAGTTTTTTGCGCGTGAGATCCGCTTACGCAATGCGCTTGCTCCGATCAAAGATAATTACGATTATATTTTTATCGATTGTCCACCCTCTTTAAATATGTTGACCGTGAATGCGATGTCTGCGGCTGATTCTGTTCTAGTGCCGATGCAGTGTGAGTATTATGCGCTAGAAGGCTTAACCGCATTAATGGATACCATCAGTAAGATTGGTGCCATGGTTAATCCGGGTCTGCATATCGAAGGCATTTTACGCACTATGTACGATCCGCGTAATCGTTTGGCCAATGATGTGTCCGATCAGCTTAAACAGCATTTTGGTGAGAAAGTGTATCGCACCGTTATTCCTCGAAACGTCCGACTGGCTGAAGCCCCAAGTTTTGGTGCTCCGGCTATGTATTATGATAAATCCAGTGCGGGTGCAAAGGCATATCTGTCACTGGCTGGTGAGATTATTCGTCGTGCTGAACAGCATGACCTTGAAGGCGAGCAAGCTTAAATTAAGGTTAAGGAAATGACAGTTAAAAAGCGTGGTTTGGGTAAAGGCCTGGAAGCATTACTCAGTACCAGCAGTGCAGCGAGCGCTAAGTTGAATCAAACAAGTAGTGACTCCGTAGAGCAAGATGTTAAAAGTGATGCGCTTCTCATGTTGGATATCGACATGATGCAATCAGGAAAATATCAACCTCGTAAGGATATGTCACCTGAAGCTCTGGATGAGCTTTCTGAATCGATTAAGGCACAAGGCATTATTCAGCCTATTTTGGTGCGTAAAATATCGTCGACTATGTATGAGATCATTGCTGGTGAACGTCGCTGGCGTGCTGCTCAGCTGGCTAAATTTGAGAAAGTCCCCTGTATTGTTAAGCAAGTGCCCGATGAGTCTGCTGTCGTCATTGCTTTGATTGAGAATATCCAGCGTGAAGATCTCAATGCAATGGAAGAAGCGATTGCCCTACACCGCTTAATGGAAGAGTTTAATCTGACTCATCAGCTGATTGCTAATGCGGTTGGAAAGTCACGTGCAACCGTGTCTAACTTGCTTCGTCTTATCGGCCTTAATGAACCTGTTAAACGTATGTTAGAGTATGGTGATATAGATATGGGCCATGCCCGTGCTTTGTTGGCAATTGAAGGCGAAGAACAAACAATTATCGCAAGAATGGTTGCCGCAAAAGAATTAACAGTCCGTGAAACTGAACGCTTAGTTAATAAAACCTTAAATCCACCTGAAATTACAGATAAACCCGCCAAAGATCACGATGTCTCGCGTCTTGAAAGTCAATTAGTTGAGAGGTTAGGTGCTAAGGTTTCGATTACCCATAATAAGAAGGGAAAGGGAAAATTAGTAATAAACTATCAAGATCTCGCTGAATTAGACGGCATTATCAGCAAAATCCATTAAAAAACTCATGTTACCGCTATATTATGTAACTTTGTGACATCTGTTAGTTTTAGTCTTTTGCATCTTTGGTCGTAGATCACGTTAAAAAGGTCGATTTTAATCAGCTTAAACTTGCTTTGAAGGCCCGAAAAGGTATACTTTCGCAAGCTTTTTTGTTGTTCGGTACGGTTTGAATATAGTAATCCGGTTATCGAGACATTAAAGCATTAATGCGGAGAAGGTAAATTGAGTAAGGTTTTAGCACGTCGTGGCCGATGGTCAGCCTATAAATTGGTGATGATGCAGGCGGCGGTGGCAGGAGTTACTTCTATTTTCTTTTTCGCCACGTGGGGAGCTCAGTATGGTTTATCTGCATTAGCAGGTGGCGCTATTGCTGTACTTCCTAATTTTGTATTCGCAACCCTCGCTTTTTCCCACACGGGAGCAAGTTCAGCTGGAAAGGTCATTAAGACTTTTTACTGGGGGGAAGCGGTAAAGTTGCTGCTTACAATAGCGATGTTTTCACTAGTGTTTATTAATTGGAAAGTCGGATTTATGCCACTTTTCGTTTGTTACACCCTAGCGTTAATAGTGCATTGGACAGCTCCTTTATATTTCAAGCAAAGTTAAGTGGGATGAATCATGGCTGCAACTGGTGAAGCGTTAACACCGCAGGGCTATATCCAGCACCACCTTACCAACTTAAGTGTAGGTGACGGTTTCTGGACATGGCATATTGATTCGTTGTTCTTTTCGGTTGGGCTTGGTGTTCTGTTCCTATGGCTATTCCGTAGCGTTGGTAAGAAGGCAACAACAGGTGTTCCTGGCAAACTTCAGTGTTTTGTCGAGATGATTGTTGAATTTGTTGACTCTAGCGTGAAAGAAACCTTCCATGGCCGCAATCCTGTTATTGCTCCGTTGGCATTAACGATTTTTGTTTGGGTATTCATGATGAACTTCATGGATATGGTTCCAGTTGACTGGATCCCATCACTGGCACTTGCTGCTGGTATCCCTTACATGAAAGTTGTTCCAACAACTGACGTTAACATTACCTTTAGCTTAGCTATTGGTGTGTTTGTGCTGATAGTTTACTACAGCATTAAAGTCAAAGGCGTTTCAGGTTTTGTTAAAGAACTGACCATGCAGCCTTTCAACCATTGGGCAATGATACCCGTCAACTTCCTATTAGAAACTGTAACTTTGATCGCTAAGCCAATTTCATTGGCACTGCGTCTGTTCGGTAACTTATATGCGGGTGAGTTGATATTCATCCTTATTGCGTTGATGTATGGTGCTAACTGGGCATTATCTACTCTAGGTGTAACTTTACAGCTAGGTTGGTTAATTTTCCATATTTTGGTTATTACTCTACAGGCGTTCATCTTCATGATGTTGACCATTGTTTATCTAAGCATGGCGCATGAAGATCATTAAGGATTGCTAAAAAATTATTTTTTAGCTAAAAAATAAACTAACTAGATTTAGATATTTGGAGATAGAGATGGAAACTGTATTAGGCATGACAGCTATTGCTGTTGCTCTACTAATTGGTATGGGTGCACTCGGTACCGCTATCGGTTTTGGCCTATTGGGTGGCAAGTTCTTGGAAGGCGCAGCGCGTCAACCAGAAATGGCTCCAATGCTGCAAGTTAAAATGTTCATCGTCGCCGGTCTTCTTGATGCGGTAACTATGATCGGTGTTGGTATTGCATTATTCATGCTTTTCACCAATCCATTAGGTGCAATGCTGTAATAAACGCTTCTGTCTTTAAACTCAATAGGAGGCTGTTGTGAATTTCAACGCTACCTTACTCGGACAGTCGGTCGCCTTTTTAATCTTCGTGTGGTTCTGCATGAAGTATGTATGGCCACCTTTGATGAATGCCATCGAAGAGCGTCAAAAAAGGATTGCTGACGGTTTAGCTCATGCTGACCGTGCCGTAAAAGACCTTGAGTTGGCACAAGCGAAAGCGACTGACCAACTAAAAGACGCCAAAGCTACTGCTAATGAAATTATTGAGCAAGCGAACAAACGCAAAGCTCAAATAGTTGACGAAGCAAAAGCCGAAGCTGATGCTGAGCGTAATAAAATTATTGCTCAGGGTTATGCAGAAATTGAAGCTGAACGTAATCGCGTTAAAGAAGACTTGCGTAAGCAAGTTGCTACTCTTGCCATTATTGGTGCAGAGAGAATTCTTGAACGTTCTATCGATAAAGCCGCCCACAGTGACATAGTTGATAAACTAGTTGCTGAACTTTAAATAAGGAGTTTGAGTTATGGCTGAAATAACCACCATCGCTCGTCCTTACGCAAAGGCAGCGTTTGATTTTGCTATTGAAAAAAATGCAGTTGATAGTTGGGCAGAAATGCTTAACTTCGCGGCCATGGTCAGTGAAAACGAAACCATTAAGCCACTGTTATCTGGCGCATTAGCCAGTAATAAACTCGCCGAACTTTTTATTAATGTTTGTGGTGAGCAAGTCAATGAGCAAGGTCAAAATCTGTTAAAGGTAATGGCTGAAAACGGTCGTTTAGAAGCACTACCTGCTGTATCTCAACTTTTTGTTGGGCTGCGCAATGAGTGGGCAAAAGAAGTTGAAGCGTCTGTCGTTTCAGCCACTGAGCTTACCGTTGAGCAACAACAGGAAATTAGTGTTTCTCTAGAGAAACGTCTCACACGCAAAATAAAGCTGAATTGCAGCACGGATGCCAGCCTAATAGCTGGTGTAATTATCACGGCAGGTGACCTCGTCATAGACGGTTCGGTCCGCGGAAAAATTTCGCGTCTGTCTGATACACTGCAATCGTAATTGGGAGTTTGAGCATGCAACTGAATTCCACTGAAATCAGCGATCTGATTAAACAGCGGATCGAGCAGTTCGAAGTCGTCAGTGAAGCTCGCAACGAAGGTACTATCGTTGCAGTAAGTGACGGCATCATCCGCATCCACGGCCTAGCCGATGTGATGCAAGGTGAGATGATCGAGCTGCCTGGTAACCGTTTCGCAATCGCGTTGAACTTAGAACGTGATTCTGTCGGTGCCGTAGTTATGGGTCCTTATGCCTCGTTGGCAGAAGGCGATAAAGTTAAAACAACTGGTCGTATTTTGGAAGTCCCAGTTGGCCGTGGTCTTTTAGGTCGCGTAGTCAACACATTGGGTGAGCCAATCGACGGAAAAGGACCTATCGACAACGATGGTTTCTCTCCTGTTGAAGTCATCGCACCAGGTGTTATTGAACGTCAGTCAGTAGATCAGCCAGTGCAAACTGGTTATAAAGCCGTTGACTCTATGATCCCAATCGGTCGTGGACAGCGTGAATTGATTATTGGTGACCGTCAGATCGGTAAAACCGCTCTAGCGATCGATTCAATTATCAATCAAAAAGATACTGGCATTAAGTGTGTATACGTAGCGGTAGGCCAAAAGGCTTCTACCATTGCTAACGTGGTACGCAAGCTAGAAGAACATGGCGCTTTGGCGAACACCATTGTTGTTGTTGCTACAGCTTCTGAAGCTGCTGCACTACAATATTTGGCTCCATACTCTGGTTGTTCAATGGGTGAGTATTTCCGCGACCGCGGTGAAGATTCACTGATTGTCTATGATGATCTTTCTAAGCAAGCAGTTGCTTACCGTCAGATCTCATTGCTACTTAAGCGTCCACCAGGACGTGAAGCATACCCAGGTGATGTATTCTATCTTCACTCTCGTCTGTTGGAACGTGCTTCACGTGTTAACGCCGAGTATGTTGAGAAGTTCACTAAAGGTGAAGTTAAAGGCCAAACTGGTTCTTTGACTGCTCTGCCGATTATTGAAACTCAAGCGGGTGACGTATCTGCATTCGTACCGACCAACGTAATTTCGATTACTGATGGTCAGATCTTCCTTGAAACTGACCTATTTAACTCTGGACTACGTCCTGCTGTTAACCCTGGTATTTCGGTTTCTCGTGTTGGTGGTGCGGCTCAGACTAAGATCATCAAGAAACTGTCTGGCGGTATTCGTAGCGCACTTGCACAGTATCGAGAGCTTGCAGCGTTCTCACAGTTTGCATCTGACTTAGATGATGCAACACGTGCTCAGCTTGAGCATGGTGAGCGTGTTACCGAACTTATGAAGCAAAAGCAATACGCCCCTATGAGCGTAGCTGATCAGTCTGTGTCTATTTTCTCAGCTGAAAAAGGTTACCTAAAGAGCGTTGAGCTTAATAAGATTGGTGATTTCGAAGCATCTTTGCTCTCTTTCATGAACAGCGAGCATGCTGAGCTTATGAAGACCATTAACGATACTGGCAATTATAATGCCGATATTGAAGGTGAGTTGAAGGCCGGCCTCGATAAGTTCGTCGAAACCCAAACCTGGTAATCGAACGAGGTGCCTTTGGCACCTCAGGTCCAGAATTGGAGAGTTAAGATGGCCAACGCTAAAGAGATTAAAACCAAGATCGCGAGTGTTCAAAACACTCAGAAGATCACATCCGCTATGGAAATGGTTGCAGCCAGCAAAATGCGCAGAGCGCAGGAACGCATGGCAGCAAGCCGCCCATATGCAGAAAATATGCGTAAGGTGATCGGTCACGTGGCGCAAGGTTCTCTCGAGTATAAGCACCCCTATTTAGAGGTGAGAGAGGCTAAGCGTGTTGGTTACATTGTTGTGTCAACCGACCGTGGTCTTTGTGGTGGTCTGAACGTTAACCTTTTCAAAAAGGTTATCGCAGACGTGAAGCAGCAACGTGCAGCTGGTGTAGAAGTTGAATTCTGCCCAATCGGCGCACGAAGCGTACAGTTCTTCACTAATTTTGGCGGAATAGTACCTGCTCAAGCATCTGGTTTAGGCGACGCTCCAAAGCTCGCTGACCTGATCGGAACAGTACGTGTGATGCTAGAAGCATACAACGAAGGCAAGCTGGATCGTTTGTACGTAGTATTTAACAAATTCGTTAATACTATGGCTCAAACGCCAGTGATCGAACAGCTGCTACCTTTGCCAAAGTCTGAAGAGGATGAGATTTCTCATCATTGGGACTACATATACGAGCCGGATCCAAAAGAACTTTTGGATACCTTATTGGTACGTTATGTGGAGTCGCAAGTTTACCAAGGTGTTGTCGAGAATATTGCATCTGAACAAGCGGCCCGTATGGTTGCTATGAAGTCTGCAACTGACAACGCTGGTGATCTTATTAGTGACTTGCAGTTAGTTTACAACAAGGCTCGTCAGGCTGCGATTACGCAAGAACTGTCGGAAATTGTTGCTGGAGCTGCAGCCGTTTAGGCTAGGTAACGAATACAAGTTTTAGAGGATTTATCATGAGCACAGGTACTGTTGTCCAAGTCATTGGCGCGGTTGTGGACGTTGAGTTTCCACAAGATTCCGTACCTCAGATATATGACGCTCTAAAGATCGAAAGTGAAGGCTTGGTGCTGGAAGTTCAGCAACAACTTGGTGGTGGTGTAGTTCGTACCATCGCTATGGGTACTTCAGACGGTCTGCGTCGTGGTCTTGAGGTTGTAAACTCAGGTTCACCTATTTCTGTTCCGGTTGGGGAAAAAACCCTTGGCCGTATCATGAACGTATTAGGTCAACCTATTGATGAATGTGGCGATATCGGTGAACAAGAGCGTTATGTTATTCACCGTGAAGCCCCTTCATATGAAGACCAATCAAGCTCAACTGAACTTTTAGAGACGGGTATCAAGGTTATCGACCTTGTTTGTCCGTTCGCTAAAGGTGGTAAAGTTGGTTTGTTTGGTGGTGCTGGTGTTGGTAAGACCGTCAACATGATGGAACTTATTAACAACATCGCTAAAGCACACTCAGGTTTATCTGTATTTGCTGGTGTAGGTGAGCGTACTCGTGAGGGTAACGATTTCTACTACGAGATGAAAGATTCTGGTGTTCTCGATAAAGTGGCCATGGTTTATGGTCAGATGAACGAGCCTCCAGGAAACCGTCTACGTGTGGCACTTACTGGTCTAACTATGGCTGAGAAGTTCCGTGACGAAGGTAAAGATGTTCTTTTCTTCGTTGATAACATCTATCGTTACACCTTGGCAGGTACTGAAGTATCTGCACTGCTAGGCCGTATGCCATCAGCAGTAGGTTACCAGCCAACATTGGCTGAAGAGATGGGGGTACTTCAGGAACGTATTACATCGACTAAGTCAGGGTCTATTACCTCTGTCCAAGCCGTTTACGTACCTGCGGATGATTTGACCGATCCGTCACCAGCAACAACCTTCGCTCACTTAGATGCGACTGTTGTATTGTCACGTAACATCGCTTCTATGGGTATTTACCCAGCGGTTGACCCATTGGATTCGACTTCACGTCAATTAGATCCATTGGTTGTTGGTCAAGAGCATTATGATGTTGCTAACGGTGTGCAGACTGTACTTCAGCGCTATAAAGAGCTGAAAGATATTATTGCGATTCTTGGTATGGACGAATTATCTGATGAAGATAAGACGACTGTTGCCCGTGCTCGTAAGATTGAAAAGTATCTTTCTCAGCCATTCTTCGTAGCAGAAGTATTCACCGGTTCTCCAGGTAAGTACGTTTCTCTTAAAGACACTATTCGTGGATTTAAGGGTATTCTTGAAGGTGAGTTTGATAGCCTTCCTGAGCAAGCGTTCTACATGGTTGGTTCAATCGACGAAGCCGTTGAGAAAGCTAACAAAAAATAACTAGGTCTCTGACTTAGTTTAAGGAGAACGGATGGCAGCCATGACAGTACAACTTGATATTGTAAGTGCAGAACACAGCATCTTTACTGGCCTTGTAGCAAACCTACAAGTGACTGGTTCAGAAGGTGAGCTAGGTATTATGCCTGGTCACGCGCCGCTGCTGACATATATCAAACCTGGCATGGCACGCATCGTCAAGCAAGATGGGAAAGAAGAAGTGTTTTATCTTTCAGGTGGTATTCTGGAAGTTCAACCTTTTTCTGTTTCAGTATTGGCTGACGTAGTATTGCGTGCTGATGAGATTGACGAAAAGGCCGCTGGAGAAGCTAAGCGTCGTGCAGAATCTGCTATGGCAGATGCTGGCGCTGACTTCAACTATGCTGCCGCTGCGATTGAACTAGCTCAGGCTGTTGCTCAATTGCGCGTTGTTGAAACCATCAAGAAGAACATTTCCCGATAAGGGCTATTGTTTGATAAAAAAAGGCGTTTATCTTCGGATGAACGCCTTTTTTGTGCCTAAAAGAAGGTTAAAAGCAGGCCCTAGGAAAAGCGAAGAAAGGTCCTAGGTGCGAGGAAAAAAGAGGAACGGCTTGAAGTCGAGGGAACGTGACGGTGTCACTTACGGAAAAGGTGGGAAAAAAAGGTTCTAGAAAAGTCGTGGCGAACGCTTTGCTGACGGATAACAGAATGCTCGTAAGCTCACTCACGGAAAAGACTAAATAATTTGATTTTTGTAGGTCGGGCTTTAGTCTGTCAATTAAAGGGGGATCAAAATTTGTTGGAAAAGAAGGAAAGCCAAAATAGAAAGTTAGCGTTGTCGGTATCGCTCTTATAGGATCTAGCAGGAGCGTAGCGACGCTCTAGCCGTGACAGGGTCACGTCCTAGTACCTTTTAGTAGAATCTAATAGCTTGAATTAATTATCGTGATCCGTGTAAGTCTTTAAACCTGATTTGAGTGTTACCCTCACGAAATAACTTAATATCTGAGAGTTTTACTCATGCAACACATTCTTATCATCGTTAATGACGCTCCTTACGGCTCAGAAAGGTTGTTTAATGCCTTGCGTCTTGCAATACAACTCAATGAACATGAAAGTCCACCAGCTAAGGTCAGTCTGTTTTTACTCTCTGATGCGATTACTGCGGTCTTGCCTAAACAGCAACCCGGTGAAGGTTATAATATTGGGCAGATGTTGGAGATAATTCTGGCTCAGCAAGGGGAAGTGAAATTTTGTCGTTCATGCGTCCATACCAGAGGGTTACAAGATCTCAAGGTGATTGAAGGGTGTGAAGAGGCCACTATGGAGGATTTAGCTCAATGGGTGCTGGTTGCTGATAAAGTGATCACCTTTTAACTATGCCCAAGCTTCTTGGGCATGTAACCGCTAAAGTCGCTTTTCATTGTTCAATGGCTTAAAATCAGTTCCATAAAAATAGACCTTAATCTCTTTATATTAATAAGCATTAGCTCAAGGATAACTCATGGCATTGAACGTAGTGATTTTGGCTGCAGGCAAGGGAACTCGCATGCGCTCAGATCTCCCTAAAGTTTTACACCCTATTGCCCATAAGAGCATGGTACAACATGTGATCGATACGGCTAATCAGGTGGGAAGCGATGCGATTCAGTTGGTTTATGGTTATGGTGCTGAGAAACTACAAAATGTGTTAGGTGAGCAGCAACTTAATTGGGTACTACAAGCTGAACAGCTTGGTACTGGTCATGCTGTGGCTCAGGCTAATTCAAATATTGATGATGACGATACTGTTCTTATCCTTTATGGCGATGTGCCGTTAATCCAAGCTTCTACGCTGGAAGCATTACTCGCAGCCCGTGAAGAGAATGGCTTGGCTATTCTTACCGTAAATCTGCCTAATCCTATGGGTTATGGCCGTATCGTTCGCGAGGCTGGAAATGTAGTCGGTATTATTGAGCAGAAAGATGCCAATGCGGAACAGTTAGCCATTAATGAAATTAACACCGGTATTATGGCGGCGCCAGGCAAGCAACTTAAAGCTTGGCTTAGTCAGCTATCATCAGATAATGCCCAGGGTGAATATTACCTGACAGATATCGTTGCGATGGCCCATAAAGATGGTGTGGCTATCACTACAGCCCAGCCTGAATCTGCAATTGAAGTAGAAGGCGCGAATAACCGAGTTCAACTGGCTCAATTAGAGCGTGCTTATCAAGCTCGTGCTGCTGAAAAGTTGATGCTTGAAGGTGCTAATTTGCGTGATCCTGCTCGTATTGATATCCGCGGTGACGTGACTGTGGGAATGGATGTGATGATTGATATCAACGTCATTATTCAAGGTAAGGTCACTATTGGTAATAACGTCACAATCGGCGCTGGTGCCATTCTTATTGATTGTGATATTAGCGACAATGCTGAGATTAAGCCTTACTCTATTGTTGAAAGTGCCAAAATGGGCGTGGCTTCAAGTGCTGGACCTTTTGCTCGTCTTCGTCCGGGCGCAGAGCTTAAGACTGACGCTCATGTCGGTAACTTCGTTGAGATGAAGAAAGCTGTGTTGGGTGAAGGTTCAAAAGCAGGTCATTTGGCGTACATTGGTGATGCAAAAATTGGCAGTGGCGTGAATATTGGTGCTGGCACAATTACCTGTAACTATGATGGTGTTAATAAGCATCTGACCGTTATTGAAGATAATGTCTTTGTCGGGAGTGATACTCAATTGGTTGCTCCAGTAACCATAGGTAAGGGGGCAACTTTAGGGGCTGGCTCCACTATTACTCGCGATGTCGCTGCTGATGAGTTGGTGATCACTCGGGTTAAACAGCGTCACTTAACCGGTTGGGCACGCCCAGTTAAGAAGAAAAAGTAATCTTATTTCTAATAAAATGAAGCAGCTTCTTAGCTGCTTTTTTTATGTCTATAAGTCTTATCTATAACGCTATTTTTGCGTTTTTTAGAACTGGATCACTCCTCTTTGTAAACTTATGTAAAGAAACTTAAATAAAAACAATTCTCATTTATATTACGCCCAACTTAAGCTTGATATCCATTTTGAGGTTGGCAATGTCTTCAATGACGCGTGTATTCAAAAATCGAATCTTTAATTACTCATCCATCAGTGTTGCAATACTTTCTGCATTATCAGCGACGTCTGTTACTGCCGAAGAACTAGATAGTATCGCGATCCCTACCGCTAATATTGAGCGTATTACCGTTACTGGTCGTAGCTTCAATGACTACAAAGCTGGGACTGCATCAGGTGCTATGCGTGGTGATATCGATTTAATGGATACACCTCAATCAGTCAATGTCATTCCTAGTTTTGTTACCGATGAGCAGTTAGCAACCAACCTTTCAGAAGTGCTTGTGAATGATTCAAGTGTGACTGGTGGAAGTGAGAAGTGGAACCGTCAGGTATTCAGCATTCGTGGTTTTGAGCTTTCATCGGGTTCTGGTTATTTAATCAATGGTCAGCAGCAGTGGTCTCATTATGTGCAACCAATTGAGACACTACAGCAAGTTGAGGTGCTAAAAGGTCCTTCAAGTATGTTGTATGGTCAGTCAGGCCCTGGTGGCTTGATCAACATGGTGACAAAAAAACCGACCTACGACACGCAATTTGAACTTGGTTTTGATACCGATGAGCATGGTTCTACTCGCTACCTGTTAGATGGAAGCGGCAGTCTGAATGAAGACCAAACTATTCGTTACCGTACCGTTTTAGTTAAGCAAGATACTCAGTACTGGAGAGAGTACCAAGATGGTTCGAATCAGGAACGTGATCGCTGGTTAGGTTATATAAATCTTGAGTTTGATATTACAGATGATCTTATGTTGTCGCTTAAGTATGACCATACCCAAGATAAAACAGGTATCGACACAGGTGGTTGGTTAGATAGCAGCGGTGACTTGATTGGGGGTAAAGATATTATCTGGGATCAGCCATGGGCATTTACCGATAATACGATTACTAACATGGGAGCTGATATTGTCTACCATATTAGCGATGACTGGCAGGTAAAAGCGGGTTATAACGACCAGCAGTTTAATCGTCAACGTTTAGATTCATCACCACAATATAGTGAAAATGCGCTTACAGACGGTTATACCGTGAAGCCGTTCGATCGTTATGATGATTGGCAGCATAAGACGAGTTATGTGGATTTTGTTGGTAACTTCTCGACTGGTGACTTTGATCATCAGTTCCTGATAGGCGCTAACATGTTGGATTACTACTATGGACAGCTGCGTGTAAAGGGGGCTGCTGTGCCTGTAGCACCTGGTGAGACTATTGCTAACCCAAATCTTGATTACAACAATGATCCTGACGGAAAGTATGAAAGTTCTTACAAGCATTATGGCTTCTACATTCAGGATTTGATGACGATTAACGAGCAGTGGAAAGTGTTGGCTGGTGTGCGTTATGACGAGCAGAAAAAAGAGGGTGATGGCAATAATAGCTACGCGGTATCACCTAAGTTTGGTGTGATCTATTCACCCACTGATAATGGTAGTATTTACGTTAACTACTCAAAGAGTTTCACACCTCAAGGTATCGTCAATGATCCTGATGATGTGAATTTCAGGACTAACCTTGACCCTGAGTACGGCGATCAATACGAGATAGGCACAAAGTGGGAGTTGTTTAACGATAGCTTGTTACTTACCGCAGCTGTATTCGATATCACGGTATCAAATGTCACTGTGACTGAAGATCTTGTTAATCCGATCCCTGATGGTAATCAAACCATCACGACGCAAAGTGGCGAGCAGCGTCATCAAGGTTTCGAAATGGGCGCTCAAGGACAGGTGAGTGATAAGTGGTTTGTTACTAGTTCTATGATGTACCTCGATGCGGAATATATTACTCCTGCAGGGGATCAAGATCATTTAGATGGTAAGACTCCCATCGATGCTCCTGAGTGGTCGGCTAACATATGGACTCGTTATGAGATGACGGATGACTTAGCGCTTAACTTTGGTGCTATCTATGTCGGTGAGCGTTTTGCTAATACAGATAATACTATCTCTAAAGATGGCTATGTTCGTTATGACATGGGTGCAGCTTATACCATGGATGTGATGGGCAGCGATGTTAGCGTACGTTTAAACGTGAAGAATCTGTTCGATACCGATTACCTTGCTGGTGGTGGTCATAAAGACGTGACCGTAGGTGAAGGACGTCATTTCAGCTTAGCCTTACAAGCTAACTTCTAAGCTTAACATTCCGCTTTAAAGCAAATTTAAAGGCCTCTATCTTAGATAGGGGCTTTTTTTTGCCTGAATTTTACTCTTTTTGATATTTCAAACTGGTAAAAAAGTTTCGTTTCACTATAATGCATCTTTCGAAACGAAACTTAATTGAAAGATTTTATGAACAAACGTAATACTCAGCAGCGCAGACATAGCATTATTAGCATCTTGAATGAACAAGGTGAAGTGAGTGTTGATGAGTTGTCTAATCGTTTTGAAACATCAGAAGTCACCATACGTAAAGATCTGGCTGTACTGGAAAAAACAGGTCTTTTACTGCGTCGTTATGGTGGTGCAGTGGCGATCCCCGATGAGGTCACTCAGCAGTTCTCAGCCAAAATAGCCCCAAATAAATTATCGATTGCTCAGGCAGCTGCAGCGCTGATCAATGATCATAATCGCATCATGATAGACAGTGGTAGTACGACATTCGGGCTTATTCAGCAATTGAACAGTAAGCGTGGCCTCGTGGTGATGACCAATTCATTGCAGTTAGCTAATGCGATTCACGAACTGGAAAACGAACCGACACTTTTGATGACCGGTGGTACATGGGATCCTCATTCTGAATCATTTCAAGGTCAGGTTGCTGAGCAAGTACTGCGTTCATATAACTTTGATCAACTCTTTATTGGTGCTGACGGTATCGATTTGGATCGTGGTACCACGACCTTTAACGAGCTAACTGGCCTAAGTAAAGTGATGGCCGAAGTTTCCCGTGAAGTGGTTGTGATGCTTGAGTCTGACAAAGTGGGACGACGTATCCCTAATCTGGAACTGCCATGGAGCCAAGTGAGTGTATTGGTTACCGATGACAGGCTAGCGGCAGAAGCCATTGAAAGTATTTCTAACCATGGTGTGCGAGTCATTCTCGCACCCTATGTGGGATAACTAATTTACGTTATTCAGTATCAAATTCATTTTAATTTTTAACTCTTATTTTACTCTCGCTTTAGAGAGATTAGGTAATCAATATGTGCGGAATCGTAGGCGCTGTGGCGCAAAGGGATGTTGCTGAAATTCTGGTAGAAGGTCTTAAGCGACTTGAATACCGTGGTTATGACTCGGCTGGCGTCGCGGTTATTCAAAATGGTGAGTTAAAGACGACTCGCCGTGTTGGTAAAGTACAGGAATTATCGGCCGCACTTGATGTATCACCGCTAACTGGCGGTACAGGTATCGCGCACACTCGCTGGGCAACTCACGGTGAGCCGAGTGAGCGTAATGCGCATCCACATCAATCTGAAGGTGATATCGCCGTTGTGCATAACGGGATCATTGAAAACCACAACAAGCTGCGTGAGATGCTTAAAGGCTTAGGTTATAGCTTTGCATCAGATACAGATACTGAAGTTATCTGTCATTTGGTTCATCACGAGCTCAAGTCACACTCTAGCTTATTGTCTGCTGTTCAAGCGACAGTAAAGCAACTCGAAGGCGCTTATGGCACAGTGGTTATCGACCGTCGTGACAGTGATCGCATGATTGTTGCTCGCAGCGGTAGCCCGCTCGTTATTGGTTACGGTCTTGGTGAGAACTTTGTTGCATCAGATCAGTTAGCGCTGCTTCCTGTGACACGCTCTTTTGCCTTCTTAGAAGAGGGTGATGTTGCCGAAGTGACGCGTCGCACTGTGAATATTTTCGATGTTGACGGTAATGCCGTTGAACGTGAAGTTAAAGAGTCGGAAGTGACACATGATGCTGGTGATAAAGGTGAATACCGCCACTACATGCTAAAAGAGATCTATGAGCAGCCACGCGCGATAGCTCATACCCTCGAAGGGCGTATTGCCAGTGGTGTCGTATTAGATTCAGCCTTTGGTGAAAACGCGGCTGATTTCCTAAAAGATATTAAACACGTACAGATCATTGCCTGTGGTACCAGTTACCACGCGGGTATGGCTGCACGTTACTGGCTAGAAGATTGGGCTGGCGTTTCTTGTAATGTCGAGATCGCATCTGAGTTCCGTTACCGCAAGTCTCACATGTTCCCTAATAGTCTGCTTGTGACTATCTCTCAATCTGGTGAAACCGCCGATACACTAGCTGCGCTACGTTTGGCTAAAGAGATGGGTTATAAAGCAACGATGACCATCTGTAACTCTCCAGGTTCATCTTTGGTGCGTGAGTCTGATATGGCTTACATGATGAAGGCTGGTGCAGAAATTGGTGTGGCTTCAACAAAAGCATTTACCGTTCAGCTTGCTGGTCTGTTGATGTTAACTGCTGTTATTGGTCGCCATAATGGCATGTCTACTGAGATGCAGGCTAAGATCACTCAGAGCCTACAATCTATGCCTGCCAAAGTTGAGCAAGCATTAGGATTAGATGAAGCGATTGCCGAACTAGCTGAAGATTTTGCTGATAAACACCATGCACTATTCCTAGGCCGTGGCGATCAATACCCTATCGCGATGGAAGGGGCGCTTAAGCTTAAAGAGATCTCTTACATTCACGCTGAAGCTTATGCATCGGGTGAGCTTAAGCATGGTCCGTTAGCCTTGATTGATGCCGATATGCCTGTGATTGTGGTGGCGCCTAACAATGAGTTGTTAGAGAAGCTTAAGTCAAACGTCGAGGAAGTCCGTGCCCGTGGTGGTTTGATGTATGTGTTTGCCGATGTAGATGCTGAGTTTGAATCTGATGACACCATGAAAGTGATTCAGGTGCCCCATTGCGATGAATTTATGGCAGCGCTTATCTACACCATTCCTTTGCAGTTACTTTCATATCACGTTGCCTTAATCAAAGGGACCGATGTGGATCAACCACGTAACTTGGCAAAATCGGTTACGGTAGAATAACCGATTTAATTCTTACCTTAGTTGGTTAGATTAAAATGGCGGTTTCCTGATGGGGAATCGCCATTTTTGTTAGTTTTGTCATAATTCTAAGCTTACTCGTCTTTGAATAAAGGCAACGCCCGAAGCTGTATCTATAGCTGATTATTTCCTCTTCGATTTAAGTTCTAATGTTTTCGACTGCGAAGCAAACGATTTACAGGGTTCGGTAAGAGGTGGTAATGTTTTTAACCTAGTCGAGCAATCGAGAGTATTCTTATACTGATTGGTATGAGTAAGCAGTTAGCTTGTTATTAAATGATGAGGTGTAAAATGGAATTAGGCGCATTTTCAGTTAGTTTATCGGTTCAAAATATCGAAGATTCAAAAGTTTTTTATCAAAATTTAGGCTTTAAAGTCGTGGGAGGAGACCAATCTCAAAATTGGTTAATCATTAGAAATGGTGATCATACTTTAGGTTTGTTTCAAGGGATGTTTGAAGGCAACATCATGACTTTTAATCCCGGCTGGGATAAAGACTATAAAACTTTAGAGTCTTACACTGATGTCCGAGAGCTTTTGAAAACATTTGCAGCTCAAGGCGTCGAAATAATACAGCAGTCTATTGAGACTGAAAGCGGGCCAGCGAGTTTCGCGGTTAAAGATCCCGATGGAAATTCAATTTTAATTGATCAGCATGTGTAGATAGGTACTCATACCATAAGCATAAAGGCCTCTTCCAATGTGAAAAGGCCTTTATGTTGGACTTACTCTTTACCGTAAACGTTATTTTCTTGCTCTTGAACTCGGATAAACGTAGTACGTTTAGTCAGTTCTTTTAACGATGCAGCGCCGACATAAGTACAGGTTGAACGTATGCCACCCATAATGTCAGAAATAGTGGTATCTACACTGCCTCTAAATGGCAGCAATACAGTTTTACCTTCAGCTGCGCGATATGTTGCTACACCGCCTGAGTGCTTATCCATAGCTGACTGTGATGACATACCGTAAAACTTCACCATCGTCTTGCCATCTTGTTCAACGACTTCGCCGCCACTCTCTTCGTGACCGGCTAGCATACCGCCAAGCATGACGAAGTCTGCACCGCCACCAAAGGCCTTTGCGACATCGCCAGAACAGCTACAACCGCCGTCTCCAATAATTTGACCACCTAAACCATGGGCAGCATCGGCACATTCAATAATGGCTGATAGTTGTGGGTAACCCACACCGGTTTTGACTCGAGTCGTGCATACCGAGCCTGGGCCAATACCCACTTTGACTATGTCGGCACCAGCAATAATCAACTCTTCGACCATATCACCCGTTACAACATTACCCGCACTAATCACTTTTTGCGGGTGTGCTTGTCTCACCTTGCGAACGTAATCGACTAAATGTTCAGAGTAGCCATTCGCAATATCAATACAGATAAAGGTAATGTCTTCAGATAGGGACAATACTTGGGTTAACTTAATAAAATCAGCGTCTGATGTGCCGCTAGACACCATGATATGTTGTAAAACATCTTGGTTGCTGTTGCTAACAAACTCGCTCCACTGTTCAAGGCTATAGTGCTTATGTACTGCAGTCATTACATTGTGCTTTGCTAGGCTAGCAGCCATTTCAAAGCTGGCTACTGAGTCCATGTTAGCTGCAATGATGGGAACACCTGACCAGGTTTTACCACTGTGCTTGAAAGTAAACTGACGGTTCAAGTCAACTTGAGAACGGCTTTTTAACGTTGAACGTTTTGGTCTAATGAGAACATCTTTAAAACCTAATTTTATATCTTGTTCAATACGCATTGTTTATTCCTCGCATCGGTTTGCACGCAGCAAAACCGCCAATAAATATCTTCTATTCATCGGATATTAAGTCAATTCCTGAGTTTATTTCAGGCACAAAAAAACCGGAACGTTTGTAGACGCCCCGGTTTTAGGCATTATAGGAACAGATTTTTAGTTAGCAAGTTCTTAAATTGGGATAATAATTCCTAAAAATAGGAAGGTTAATTTGGCGCTGTAGTTGTTTTGTTTTGGCCTGTATTTTGGTTTTATCTTGTTAGTATAAAGCGCTCTTAAGAGCGCTTTACTTACAAATGAACTTGTTGGGGGGCTATGACTTAACTAAATGCCATAAAAGGTGAGATACACAGTAGGACACCAGTGACGATGATGAAGTTGGTTGCCATGCCTTTGTACTTGTTTAACTGTGGCACTTTGTAGACTAGGTAAGCAGGGATTAAACAACCCACTAAGCCAAAGATAGGACTACAGATAGAGGTGAACGACAGGATTGGTGCGTTCAGTGCGATGGCTGACCAGGCCAGTATGATGATAAACACGGTAACAAAGCGGTTTACGATAACTTTGTTTATTTGAGATTCTTCATACTTACGCAGCAGTACGTTCATGGCAAGACCTTTACAGGCTTCTTTAAACGCTAGAAACACACCGAAGAATGAAGTCACAATCGCGAAGATGTTGATGACAACACCAGTAACAGTTGCCCAGCTACCAGGGAAATAATGCGCAATAATCGCCAGTGCAGAGATGTTTTTGTTCATTGCTTCTGTGGCTTGTTCTTGGCTAATCGCAAATGTGAATGAGATAGCAAAGAAGAATACAACAACGAATAAGATAGAGAAGGCGATGGTCATTGCACGTGTTGCTTTGTAGCGTGCCACTTCAATTGATTTCTCATGTGAGCGGTATGAAATAACCATCGGGCTCAATGATTGAATAAATAGGATTGAAGTCAGTGTGAATGGCAGAGTGATAATCGCATCTTTTAGCATTGAACCAAATTGGCCAATTTCTGGAATATTGTTCATGTCCCAACGAGAGATAAGCAGTACTGCCATCACTGCGACAAGGACTAAAACCGTTACCGCCATAAAACCTGATAGTTTGAATAACAGTTTTTCACCTTTAGAACCGATAAAAACCAGTGCGCAGATAAGTCCCAATCCATAGAAGACATTGTCATTAAGGTGTCCTTCAGTGACACCGAATGAGTGTAGGTAAGATGAACTGTCGTTCGTCACTGCTAATGAGTAGACCAGTACCCAAATCACTAGCATTAGAAAGTAAAGTACGCCTAAAGCCACTCCCCAGTTTTTACCTAAGTAGCCTGAAATCACACCTGGGTAATCGGTACATTTTTTAGATTCAGCTAGGGTATTAATAAACAGCTTTTGGAATAAGTACATGGCTGGGTAGCCGATGATGGACGAAAGTAAGAATACCCACAGCCCCATTACGCCGACTTGTATTGGTAGAAATACGATACCAGCACCAATTGCCATTCCGATACTCATGACTATCCAGCCCCAGTCGGTGCTATCAAATCGTGTTGCTTCTTTCCATTCAGCTTCTGAGACACTTGCTCGGGATATTCCCGCAGTCGCAATACTTGCAGTCATACATCACCCTAAATTTTTATCTAATAGTTATTTTGTGCAAATATATTTGAACTTTTTAAAGTGCACAATCAAAATCACTTAACTTTTTTTGAATGCGAGATGAAGCTCTAAAACTCTACCTTTATGGGCGTTACGTCATTTGTTTAGCTCTTTTTAATATTAAAAATGAAAATATAGTTGCAATTAAAGTTGAAAATGAAAATAATGTTGCAATGTTAGCTGGCGCTAAAATGAAAATTAATTTGAGGTTTTATGAAAAACGTAATCAATGCGGAAAATGCACCATCGGCTATTGGCCCTTATTCTCATGGTACGACTTATGGTGATCTGATTTTTACTTCGGGCCAATTGCCAGTCTGTAAGGTAAAGGGAGGCGTTGTAGAAGGCGGAGTTGCTGAGCAATCTAAGCAATCATTAGAAAACCTTAACCATGTGTTACTTGCTGGTGGTGGCAGTTTAGATACCGTGTTGAAAACGACGTGTTACCTTGCCGATATCAACGATTTTGCAGCTTTTAATGAAGTTTATAAAGCGTACTTTAAAACAGATTGCCCAGCACGAAGCTGTTTTGCGGTTAAAGATCTGCCTTTAGGTGTAAAGGTTGAGATTGAAGCGATTGCACACATAAAGTCTAAGTAACCATTATAAGCACGATATAAGGCAGTACCCCATGAAACAAGAATGGCAAAAGTATATTCAAATCATCAACCAAGTGGTTAAACCTGCACTTGGTTGTACCGAGCCAATTGCGGCGGCATATGGTGCAGCTGTTGCTGTGCAAGCGTTAGGCTGTCGCGTCCCCGACTCAATAGACGTTCTTGTTTCTGATAATCTCTATAAAAACTCAATGGGTGTCTTTGTTCCTGGAACAGGCAAAATAGGGTTAGCGATTGCAGCCGCCGCTGGCGCCATCGGTGGTAATGCTGATGCAGGGCTTGAAGTGTTAGCTGCTATTTCACCTGAACAAGTTTTACTGGCTCAGGAGATGATTGATGCTGGTAAGGTGTCAGTCAAACGTACGATCACAGAAGAGTTTATCTATTGCTGTGTGATCGCTAAATTTGAAGGTAAAGAATCACTGGTTAAAATCAGTGGTGGCCATACCTTAATTGTTGAAAAACAGCTTAACGGCAAAGTTAGCTTTAGTGCAGATGAGTCCAGTAAAGCGTCGACAGGGTCGATTTGTGAAGGGGTCGATATTAATATTGCCTCTATCTATGAGTTTGCGACTCAGGTCGAGCTAGAAAAAATCGAATTTATTCTTAAGGCTGCAGATCTAAACACTAAACTGTCCGATGAAGGCATGACTAATTCTTATGGCCTTGAAGTGGGCCGTATGATGAAGAAAAGCATCGACGACGGTATCTTATCGGATGATCTACTCAATAAGATTGTCATGGAAACCGCAGCGGCTTCTGATGCTCGTATGGGTGGAGCGACGTTGCCTGCGATGAGTAATTTAGGCAGTGGTAACCAAGGTATTGCGGCGACGATTCCCGTAGTCATTACCGCTAAGCACTATAAAAGCACTAATGAACAACTTGCTCGTGCGTTGATTTTAAGTCACCTAGGCGCCATCTATATTAAGTCTCACTACCCGCCTTTATCGGCATTTTGTGGTAACACAGTGACGAGCGCTGCGGCATCAATGGCCATGGTATACTTGGCTGGTGGAACGTTTGAGCAATCCTGTTTTGCGATTCAAAATGTGATCAGCGACAGTTCGGGTATGGTTTGTGACGGGGCAAAAGCCTCTTGTGCTATGAAGGTAAGTACCTCATCTTGTGCTGCTGTAAGGGCTTTTTTGATGGCGATGAACTCTCGTTCGGTTTCAGGACAAGGTATTATCGCTAAAGATGTTGAGCAAACCATTATCAATATTGGCAAGATGGTCAGCCATGGTATGTCCTCAACCGATACGACCATTATCGATATTATGTCGGCATAATTAAAGGGGTTGATGTGAAACTGCAAGAGCTAACAAAAAGTGATTTTGATGTTTTGAAATCGATGGAGAATGTGGTTGACGGTATCGCAGCCATGTATGGCGAGCACACTGAAGTGGTGCTGCATAGCTTGGACTCTCGTGATCCTTCAGTTATCAAGATCGCTAATGGTCATGTGACAGGCAGAAAGCTTGGAGCCCCTGTCACCAATTTAGCTCTGCTTAAGTTAAAAACGGGTCAGGATATTTCGAATTCCTATTTAACTAAATGTGCGACAGGTAAAACGTTACGCTCGATCACCACGATTATCCGTAATAGTCAGAATCGAGCTATCGGACTACTGTGCATTAACACAGATATGGATGCCCCTTTACAGTCGGTGCTACGAAGCATGATGCCAGACAGTATGGTGAACTCAGATCTTGGCGCTACGACACCAGAGGTGTTTGCTCGAAATATTGATGAAGCGCTTCATGGCACTATCGACAGTGTAAACAGTGAAGTGCGAAGCAATACGAATATTGCTCCCTCTAAAAAGAGTCGTGAGATAGTGACGCAGCTTCATGAATTAGGCGTGTTTGAACTGAAAGACAGTGCTCAGGTTGCCGCAACAAGATTGGATATTTCTGTGCACTCCATTTATCGCTATCTCAGAGAGATAAAAGCCAACCAAACCGCTGCTATTTAGCTGGATCCTTGTTGTGGAGAGTAAATTAACTCTCCACACTTCAAGTTGGTTAACCAAATTCCCCGCTCACGTAACCTTGTGTTCGCTTATCTTTAGGTTGATTGAATACTTGGCTTGTTTCACCGTATTCGACTAATTCACCCATCCAAAAGAAGGCGGTTTTATCTGAAATACGCTTTGCCTGATTCATCGAGTGAGTCACAATGACGATAGTGAACTTCTTCCTCAGTTCATCCATCAACTCTTCGATTTTATGAGTGGCAATAGGATCCAAAGCACTTGTGGGTTCATCCATTAAGATCACTTCAGGCTGCATCGCGATAGCACGAGCAATACACAATCTTTGCTGCTGTCCGCCAGACAAACCGAAAGCTGGAGTGTCGAGACGCTCTTTTACTTCATCCCAAAGGGCTGCACCGCGCAGAGACTCTTCGACGACGGAATCGAGATGCTTCTTATTTTTAATGCCCTGGGCTTTAAGTCCAAAAGCGACATTTTCATAGATACTCATTGGGAACGGATTTGGCTTTTGGAACACCATGCCCACTCGCATTCTCAACTGCTTCACATCGACATCAGAATAGATGTTCTCACCTTCAAATGTCACATCTCCAGAAATTTTCACACCAGAGATCAAATCGTTCATTCTGTTTAGCGTTCTAAGCAGGGTGGATTTACCACATCCTGATGGACCGATAAGCGCCGTTACCTGACGAGCTGGTATCTCCAATGAGATATCTCTAAGCGCGTGTGTTTCACCGTAAAATAGATTTAAGTTACTGACTTCAAGTTTGTTCATGCTATCCGGCCTTTATTTAAAACGAGTGGCAATTAACTTGGTTGCCAAATTCAAAATGAGTACGAGTACGATAAGTACCGTTGCAGTTGCGTAGGCTTGATCCCATTCGTGTTGGGTAAATAGCTCTTGGGTTAATTTGTACAGATGAACTGTTAACGTACGGCCAGATTCCAGTACTGACTCCGGTATTTGAGTCACCATGCCTGCGGTGAGAAATACAGGGGCTGATTCGCCAATCACACGGCCAATACTTAAGATCACCGAAGTGACAATACCCGGAAGTGCGCTTGGGAGTATCAGACGCCATATGGTGTATACCTTACTGCTTCCTAAAGCATAACCACCTTCACGGTAAGCCATAGGTACAGCAAGCAAAGCCTCTTCTGTGGTACGGATTAGCACTGGCAGGATCAGCATCGACAGTGTCAGGGAACCCGCTAAAATAGAAAAGCCTAGGCCCAAGGTTGTGACAAAGAAAGTCATACCAAACAGACCATAAACAATAGAGGGAATACCGGCTAAAGATTCGATACAAAAGCGGATCACTTGCACTACTTTACTGCCAGGCTTAGCGTATTCGGTTAAGTAAATCGCTGTCATAATGCCGATAGGTGCTGCAATACCCAGTGACAGCCCGACCATATAAACCGTCGAGACTATCATGGACCAGATCCCCGAGGCTTCGCCAATACGGGTATAAGCGCCAGTAATGAACTCCCAACTCACGTGGGATAAGCCATTACTGAGAATATGCCAAACAACCCACAGTAGAAAAACGATAGTGATGGCTGCTGAGCTCCATATCGCCCCTAAGAGTAGTTTGTCTTGTGTGTCTCTTTTAAGTTGAAGCATTAGCAGCTCCTCTTACGGTTTACATACAGTAGGGTTGTATTGAGTAACACGATAAAAACGAGTAAAACAATACCGGTTGAATAGAGTGCACTTGCATGAATACCTGTTGCGTATGACATCTCCATGGCGATGTTTGCTGTTAGGGTTCGAGCTGGCTCTAAAATTGAACCAGGCATTGCTGGTGCATTACCCATCACCATGATTATCGCCATGGTTTCTCCTATGGCGCGAGCCACACCCAAAGCAACACCAGTCAAAATACCGCTACGTGCGGCGGGAACTAATACCTTAAAGATGCTGTAAATATGGGATGCGCCTAAAGCGAGTGCGCCCTCTTTATAAACAGAAGGTAATGCTCTGAGTGAGGTTTCTGAAATAGTAATAACTGTAGGCAATATCATGATTGCCAATACAATAATACCCGCCAAAATCGTGTTTCCAGCGGGGATGTTAAATAGGGTTTCGATGGCGGGTACGATGATGACTAGCCCGAAGAAGCCATAAACAACAGATGGGATACCAGCGAGCAGCTCTACTGCTGGTCTAACAATATCCGCAAGCCATTTAGGAGCAAGTTCAGCCAGAAAAATGGCCGTTAAAATAGCGACTGGTACACCGATAATCACAGCGCCGGCTGTAGAGATAAGTGATGCCACTATCATGGGGAATATGCCAAACAGTGCTGGTGGAAGCCACTCACTACCCAAGATTAACTCAGATACGCCAGCTTCTTGAAAAGCGGGTAGACCTTCATAAAACAGAAACCCACCAATCGTCGCAACTGAAACTACACCAACCATGGCACTGCATAAAAATAGTAGGTGGAATCCTTTTCCAACCCAATCGTAAGTTTGTTTTTGAGCTAGTTGCAGCTCAGATGTGCGGATTTTATTTACTGTATCCATCACTTGGCCTCAAGGTCGTGCATAAAAACTAAAGAGGAGCCTTGGCTCCTCTGTTATCAAATGTTGCAATTAGTTGATGCGAATATAACCTTGCTCTGCAATGATGTTTTGACCATCGTTGGAGAGGATGTAGTCAATAAAGTCGCGAGCTTCTTGGGCCACGTTGTTCTTAATGAGTACAACAAACGGGCGAGCGATAGTGTATTGGCCAGCTGCAATGTTTTCATCGGTTGCTGCGATACCGTCGACTTTTAACGCTTGTAGCGAGCTATCAACTGAACCTAGAGAGATGTAACCGATAGCAAATGTATTATTTGCAACGATGGTTTTAACCATACCGTTACCGTTACCCACTTGAGCTGTTGGTGTGATGGCGGAAACCTTCATACCGTTCACTTTTCGTTTGAGCTTCATCATGTCTTCAAATGCACCGCGAGTACCTGATGCAGCATCTCGAGTGACGACTACAATAGGTTTATTCTCGCCACCGACTTGGTTCCAGTTTTTAATCTCACCACGATAAATCTTTGCGATTTGATCTTTACTTAGATTTTGGATTGGGTTGGCATTGTTGACTGTGACTGCAATACCGTCACGAGCGATAACCACTTTTTCGGTATCAGCGGTCATTTCACTGCTTTTTACATCCCTTGATGACATGCCAATCATACTGGTGCCATCTTTAGCTGCACGGATACCTGCTGAAGAACCAGTACCTTGCACCTCTACATTCTTACCTTCTGTTTTTTGATAAGTTTCAGCCAGAACTTCCATGACATTCGTGACAGAGGTTGAACCTGAAACCGTAATTGTTGTGCTTGCTTGAACAAATGGTGCTGTTATTAAGCTAACAGCGGCTAATAAACCAATAACTTTTTTCATCACAAGTTCCACTCTATTTAGTCAAAATACAGATTTAGTTTGAACTTCCTCTCTGGAAGTCACAGGCATTAAGACAGAGAAATATGACAGCCAAGTTACAGTTGGTACTTTGGGATTAGATGAGCGCGTTGTTGCGGCTTAGTTTGTTTTCACTATGTTGGTTTGTTGTGTGTTTATTAGGCGGTGCAGAGGAGTTGAAATTGCAGCTGATTGTATTAGGGGAAGTTAACTTCTAATGAGATAAAACCTTGGTGGAATAAGCGATCTACGTCAAACAGTACACTAACTTTAGGTGGATGAGCTTATGATAATTAGCTCAGAGAACTCAATAAATATGTTAATAAGACAGTATTAAACTGTCGAAGTAAAATATTTATGAAGCTTTTATGACAATGCACTTTTATAGGAGTTTAATCCTAGAGTCGATACACCTTAGCCTACTTATTTCCATTTGAGACTATTAATAGTGCTTGTTTTTTATGCCGAAACAGCGTTGTTTGAGCGTTGCTCAAACTTACTCCACACTTTTTCGTGGAAGTAGAATACAACGGTATTAACAGCTGGCTCTACAAGGGCTACAGCTCCACCAATAATGACACTACCTGTGAGTAAATAGGTAACAGTAAAGGCTACGCTGAAGTGTAATATTGCAAAGGTAAGTGTCTTAGTCATGATAGTTCTCCTCAATTCGATAATTAAATGATAATAGTTATCATTTGCAATTGAAAGGGGTTTGCATAGATTGGTTTTATCGGATTTGACGATTAGATGATTATTTAAGTTATAAAGCCGTCGGTATCAACGGCTTTAGTCGTGTTAAAGAGTGCGAATTAATAGTGCCAAGGGAATTTAGAGAAGTCTTGATCGCGTTTCTCTAAGAATGCATCTCGTCCCTCTTGGGCTTCGGCTGTTCCGTAAGCGAGTCGTGTCGCTTCACCGGCAAACAGTTGTTGGCCAACTAAACCATCATCAGCCATGTTGAAACCGTATTTAAGCATACGCATAGCGGTTGGAGATTTAGAGTTAATCTCTTTTGCCCAATTCAATGCTTCAGTTTCCAATTCCGCATGTGGAATCGAACGGTTGACCATGCCCATATCGAAAGCTTCATCGGCGCTGTAGTTAAAGCCTAGGAAGAAGATTTCACGAGCACGTTTTTGACCAATCATCTTAGCAAGATAAGCACTGCCGTAGCCTGAGTCGAAACTGGCTACATCAGGATCGGTTTGTTTGAAAATGGCATGTTCTTTTGAAGCCAAGGTCAGATCGCAGACAACATGCAGACTATGTCCACCGCCTACAGCCCAACCAGGCACGACAGCAATAACGATTTTAGGCATAAAGCGAATAAGGCGTTGAACCTCTAAAATGTGCAAGCGTCCCATACGGGCAATATCAGCACTGTTAGCTTCAGCACCTTCATACTTATATCCATCTTTACCACGAATACGTTGATCACCACCTGCGCAGAATGCCCAGCCGCCATCTTTGGCTGAAGGACCATTACCAGTTAGGAGCACGCAACCAACATCAGACCACTGTCTGGCATGATCTAATGCGGTGAAAAGCTCATCAACCGTCTTCGGTCTGAATGAGTTTCGACATTCGGGGCGGTTTATTGCGATACGAACAGTGCCTTGATCTTTGGCTCTGTGGTAAGTGATGTCTTCGAAATCAAATCCGGAAACTTGATCCCATAAATTAGGATCGAAAATGTCTGAGACTTGTTGTGACATGATATTTAGCCTTAATACCCAATTTTAGATTGAGCAAAGGCTAGGCTGAAACAGAACTCAGGTCAATCATGGGGGGAGATAAATGCCGCATGAGGCTTATTGCCTGCTAGAAAAGTGATCAGATTTTATCGCAGATAAAATAGATGTTTTCCTGGCTTAGGCTTTTATGTTCAGGTGTCGAGCTTGAACAATAAGAGGCTTTAAACTCTTCAAGTGAATCTGGTGAGTCGAGTATATCGTTTAGCGCACTTAATTCGCTGGGAGAAAGTCGTTCAGCTATCTCTTGTGTAAGTATAGGCAGCCTGTCGTTAGTTTTTATGGCTGTAGTGCCTGTCATATCTTGTATCTTACTTTGAACTTTATGCAGCATAGACTCAGATTGAGCTATAGTTTCATCAAGTTTGTTTGTTTCAGTAGCAGTATAATAGAGTAAACCAACACCCAATCCTAATACGATCCAACCTCTCATTTTAAACCCAACTTTGGTGAATAATTTCTAATATAACAGGTATAATAAGCTAATTAATGAGCAATATTAAAGTAGTAAGGCTACAAAGATGAGCACAGAGTCTAACAAAAAGGATTATTCGAAGGCTAACCGGATAAAAATCCACCAACCTGATGCTAGCAAAGCCGATAGATTTAACCCGCGTAACCGTATCTATGTTCGAGCTGTTGAAGGGTTATGGAGTCGTCTGCGTACTCGACTAGGTTGGGCAGCGATGCTGTTCTTTCTTATCTTGCCTTGGATCCCCTGGGGAAACCGTCAAGCAGTATGGTTTAACCTCGCGGAGCAAAAATTTCATATCTTCGGCTTAACTATCTGGCCACAAGACCTTACCTTGCTAGCGGCTCTATTGATGATCGCCGCTTTTGGTCTCTTCTTTGTTACGACTTATCTGGGGCGAGTTTGGTGTGGTTACACCTGTCCGCAGACAGTATGGACCTTTATCTTTATCTGGTTTGAAGAGAAACTTGAAGGCGCGCGCAATAAGCGGATGAAGTTAGATCAGCTGCCTTGGAGCTTTAATAAGTTATGGCGTAAAGCCGCGAAGCACGCCTCTTGGATACTGATCTCCTTAATCACGGCAATGACGTTCGTGTCTTACTTTGTGCCAACTCGCGAAGTTTATGTCGATGTGTTTACTCTGAGTGCCAGTGGCGGCATTTATTTCTGGGTAGTGCTATTTACCATAGCAACATACGGTAACGCTGGCTGGATGAGGGAGATCATGTGTATTCATATGTGCCCTTATGCGCGTTTTCAGGCAGCCATGTTTGATAAGAATACCTATATAGTCGGTTACGATACTAAAAGAGGGGAAGATAGAGGCCCAAGATCGCGTAAGTCTGATCCAAAAGAGTTAGGACTTGGGGATTGTATCGACTGTGACTTGTGTGTGCAGGTGTGCCCAACAGGTATCGATATTCGTAATGGCTTACAATATGAGTGCATTAACTGTGGTGCCTGTATTGATGCTTGCGATAATACAATGGAGCGAATGGGATATGACAAAGGCTTAATCGCGTATACAACTGAGAATAAGTTGGACAATGTTGAAGAAAAGGTCTTACGCCCTAAGTTGGTTGGCTATGGTGTCGTGCTTACTGCGATGATCTTAATCTTTGTCTATGCCAGTGCGACAATTGCGCCTATTCGTATCGATGTTATTCGTGACCGTAATGAGCTGTTTAGAGAAAACAATGAAGGTTTAATAGAAAACACCTTTACCTTGAAGTTACTGAACAAGACAGAACAAGATCATAACTACACGCTATCAGTTGAAGGATTGCCTGACTATACATGGTACGGAGCACAAGAGGTCAAGATAGCTGGAGGGGAAGTTCTCACACTACCGATTAGTGTGGCAGTCGATCCAGTGGACCTTTCTAGAACCATGACTAAGATAAACTTTAAAGTGGTATCTGAGAGTGTTGACGAGCCGATTGAAGCCACACAGGAATCTCGCTTCTTTAGTCAATAAGCTGCCTAGCAGTTAACATCGCAATGATAAGTGACAGTATTAAGGGGGCGTTAGCCCCCTTTTTTGTATCCAAAGTTCACATTACGTAGCTATATTAGCCATATCGAATGATAAAAAGGCATTCAGTTCCCTAAAGCCGATATAAACGATAAAAGCCCTTGCGCTCATTCTAAAACTCCCTATAATTCGCTCCCACTGACACGGCACAGCAGGCCAACTACTTAGGTAGTACGGGACTTACAGCAGTGTTAGAGAGTTAAGACTCTTCGGAGATTTGATTCAGGTGACAACCGCTTTGCAAGCTTTGAGTTTGACTTCTGTATAAGAAATCACCACTCGAAAAACTTGATAAAATAAGCGCTTGACGCCGACACTGGAGAGTGTAGAATACGCCTCCCTAGCCAAGACGATATGTCTTGGGAAGTTAGTAAGAAACCAGCGACCTAGCGTCAACGGTCACACGATAGTGTGAAGCTCTTTAACAATTCAAAACAAGAAATCTGTGTGGACACTCACAGGTGTTGAGTTATTCGAAATTGCCTCTTTTGAGGCAATCAAAAATTATCTCAACGAATCTCTTTTAGAAGAGAAGCTGAGTGACCATAGAAATATGTAAACTATAAATCGTAAGATTTATAAAACAGTATAATTCGTTGAGCCGTTTTACTTCTAACGGAGTAGAACAAAAAAACTTTAATTGAAGAGTTTGATCATGGCTCAGATTGAACGCTGGCGGCAGGCCTAACACATGCAAGTCG
>NZ_VKGK01000021.1 GCF_007197645.1 Shewanella hanedai | reverse complement strand
CCCGTATGGTTACCGGGTAACATAGTACGCCTTAGTGGAGGCTTGAGCCGTATGCAGTGAAAGTTGCACGTACGGTTCTTAGGAGAGCGGCACTTGGTAACAGGTGCCGCTTATCCGACCAAAATTGGCTAGCCTTCAAATGAAGGCTGATTACATTTTCTTATTTAGCTTCTGGCTAGTTTGGTATTTGCAGGTGTGCTTGAAGCTCGTACCTTCATGGTTGCCTATCGCCTCCAGCGGGGGAATGTGCAGATACTTCTACGAGACGCCACTAGCACATCCCTGTGGGCTTTACGGCAGCTTCCATGCTGCCAAAACTCGTAGCTGCACCTACACCTGATAATTTATCTCTTCGATTTTGACTTGTCTGAGTAAGTCACTAACACGGAAATGCCCCAAAATCAGCTTCAGGCAATAAGCAACACAGATTAAGTAACAAGTAAGTAGACCTATCTTTACTAATCGATAAATGACTGTTACTGATTACTTTCGATAAGACATCAATATCAATGTTCACTTTGCAATTTTTCGTGCTCGTTTATTTAGTATCACTCAGGTAGAGTGCTTATAAATCAATGGCTTTACTTTAGTAAGGCCTAAATAAAAGGTTTGGTAAATTTAACTAGCCGACTGTTTATCCATAAGGAGTATCATGGAACAGTTATCCAACATTATGCATAAAGAGCATGACGGTTTTTTTTATGAGTATTTTGAAAACTACAGTGAAGACTGTAATTGCATGTGGAGACAAAACTCTGAACATACAAATGTCTATTCTATCGAGCGTTTAGATATATTACCTGAATTTCGCAGGAAAGGATTTGCTAAAAAGTTGCTCAATGAGACACTCAAACGTATTGCGGTAGAATGTCCTAAAGCTTGCGTAGAAATCACCGCAGAACCAGATGCGGATAGCGGGCTAACTGTGGACAATCTCGTAACTGTCTATGAATCTCTCGGATTTGAAAAGTATCTAAGCCTTGGATCTCGCGTTCATCTCCGTCTGTATTTGGATGATTCAGTGAAACCGCCCAAAGTCTACGATAACCCATTATATTTCATATAAAAATATAACAATCGCATCAATACGATTTACTACACTCGGCATCTCAGGTTGTCGGGTGTCTATCGTTTTAAGACGTCAATTTTAAGCATAATTGCATGGTAGTAAATGTGCTATGCAGGCGTTATATCACAGAGGTGAGATTTGAATATGATTCAGGAAATGTTGTTACCGTTGGGGCAAGTGTCGTTATCATCAGTTTAAGTGCATGGCTAGGGAAGCTATGGTCTATTAGAATACTTCAACGAGAACAAGCACAACTAAAACATGGGTTAGAAATGAAGATTGCGGAGCTGAATGCCGTTAATGAATCTAAGGTTCATGTAAGCAAAATTCAGTTTGAAAAGGAGTTTAAGAACTATGCTGAATTGTGGGATTTAGTCACACCTATGGTACGAGAACTGCAGGCACTATCCCAGAATAAACAGAGCTATGAACGTTTTAAACCACATTTTTTTAATTTGGGTAAGTTGAAGACTGACTTTGGTAACTTGAACGCTTCACTTTTCCCTTTTACTGATGGAAAAGTAAATAAAGCTTCATTTGCTTTAACAGAAGACCTTCATGAAAAATGGCATTTAATTGACTCACACCTAGAGTACTTAAATAAAAAAGCACTTAGAAAACTAAGTAACGAGACCGACTGCCTTGTTATCGAAAAAGAATTTTGTGATCAAAATGATATATTGACTGCAAATATACATAACCTTAGTGTGACTCTTAGTTATGCTATCAAAGCCAGAAATGAAAGTATGCTAGTTGTGTAAGTTATATAATCGAGTAGCCGGAGATGTCTAGCCTCCAACTCCCATACCACCTTGCATGCGGCTCCGCACACGACTAAATGGATTTAGGAGGTAGGGCAAAGCAGGATGCCAGAGCCGAGGGCGGTTCATTTAGAACGCCTAACTAAGCTTTCTGGTTAGCTTTTTGTTTCGAGAATGAACTGCGATCCATCTATCAGTGAATATAATACCGTTTTCTTAATGTAGTAATTACTAATGATAATGTGAACAGTAAATTTTAGAGCTTGAGCTCCAAATGACTTTTGTCCAAAAAATGAGCTGGCTACTAGAAGAGCTTAAATCGAAGAGATAAACACTCAGGTGTAGATGCGGCAGTGAGCTTCGATGACATGGCCGTTCTATGCCATCCATGTCACCACGGCATTTGTGAATCCATTCACATCAGATGTCATCGTAGAGACTACAGGGATTGTACTTGAATGATATCCTATCTAAAGGCCAGTTCGACATCCTTGTCTCTCGTTCATAAGCTCAGAAACTTAAAGTTTCTATTCACCGTCTCACTGAAGTATCTGCACATCAGGTCGCTCTTTGGCATCCTGCCACTGCGACATTGGTGCGTCCCTGCACGGCACCTGCTGCAAGCAATAAACAGCAATGAAGCGATGTTTATCAAGTAATAACCAAATACCAATCCAGCCCAATGAACCAATCCAAAAAGATATTTGAAACTTGCTATCAGGCAAGTCAGTAAACTTGTTATCCGACAAGTATCAAATCACTTGATGAGCTTAAGTAACTGCTTAAATCTCTCTCCTACTGCTTCATGTTGAAGCTCAAACAATAGTGATTCCATATTAGTTATCTGAGCGCCTTTAGATTGCATCATCTCTATGCCGAGCTGCTTGTTTGCCGCAGTGCGCGAGGAGATGGCATCGACAACGAGATGAATGTCGAATCCATTGTCTAACAGATCACGACAGGTTTGGTAGACGCATACATGTGCTTCTATCCCGACTAGCAGTACTTGTTTGCGGTTTAATTCCTTCAACTGTCCTTTAAACTTCTCAGCATGCCAGCCGCTGAAGTGCTGTTTCGCTATGGGGTGACAAGACTTGATTAACGCTTCATGGATTGCAGGGCTGGTTGGGCCGAGTTTGTCGGGGAGCTGTTCTAACCAGAGGGTTGGGATATCAAATAGGGCAGTGCCTTTGATGAGGTTCACTAAGGTTTGATGCAGTGCATCGCTACGGTCCATGATTTGGGCTAGTTTACCCTGAACATCCACGACGACCAGCACACACTCTTGTGGTTTCAACATCTCTATGGCTCACCTTTAACGAGGGGGGTTACTTCATTCTACTGTTAAACATCTCCTTTCCAATAGGCATTTGGTCTAAGAATTTTAAGATGGCGCGCTATTTCTGTGCGAGTCACCCATAACTGCACTTAGTTGGTGCGGGTTATGAGCGTCGTATTTGTAATTAATATCCTAACCCATTAAAAGTTATGAGTTTGTTAAGTTGGCCTAATGATTGAATTAATAAATGAAACAGAAGAATAATTATTAATTTGGAGATCTGGATGAAATTAGTCAGCGCGATTATTAAGCCGTTTAAATTAGACGATGTTCGAGAAGCCATCGCAGGAGTGGGAATTGAGGGCATGACGGTGACTGAGGTGAAAGGGTTTGGGCGTCAAAAAGGACACACTGAACTTTATCGTGGTGCTGAATACCAAGTGGATTTCCTTCCCAAAGTGAAACTTGAGATTGCGACTAAGTCTGAAAATCTCGAACTGCTCATTGAGTCCATTGTCAGTGCTGCGCGTACTGGGAAAATTGGAGATGGGAAAATATTTGTGACTGATCTCGAACAGGCTATTCGTATTCGTACGGGCGAGTCAGATAACGAAGCACTTTAAGGGGAGGATGTAATGGAAGATTTAGTGGAATTAGGTGTGACGGTATCTGAATTAAGGTTTGCATTGGATACATTTTATTTTTTAATCTCTGGTGCGCTGGTAATGTGGATGGCTGCTGGTTTCGCGATGTTAGAGGCTGGACTGGTTAGATCGAAAAACACCACAGAAATTTTAACTAAAAACGTGTGTCTTTATTCGATCTCATGCGTGATGTTTCTGATCGTGGGTTACAACATCATGTACGTTGATAATGGCGAGGGTGGCTGGTTACCGTCACTTGGCACGTTAATCGGCAGTCAAGCTGCTGATGCTGATCACGCGCTTGAATCAGATTTCTTTTTCCAAGTGGTATTTGTTGCAACTGCCATGTCTATTGTTTCTGGCGCAGTTGCTGAGCGGATGAAGTTGTGGTCATTCTTGGTTTTTGCAGTGGTGATGACAGGCTTTATCTATCCGGTTGAAGGCTATTGGACTTGGGGCGGCGGATTCCTTTCTGAAGCGGGATTTGTTGATTTTGCCGGTAGTGGCATCGTGCATATGGCTGGCGCTGCAGCAGCGATTGCGGGCGTGTTATTACTTGGGGCTAGGCAAGGTAAATATGGTGCTAATGGGCAGGTAAATCCAATTCCTGGTTCAAATTTACCCATGGCGACCTTAGGCATGTTTATTCTCTGGATGGGCTGGTTTGGGTTTAACGGTGGATCTCAGTTACTGATTTCTGATGCTGATAATGCAACGGCTGTGGCTAAAATCTTCCTTAATACCAATTCGGCCGCGGCTTTTGGCGCTGTGTCATCACTAATCGTCTGTAAGATGGTGTGGGGCAAAGCTGATTTGACGATGATTTTGAACGGTGCGTTAGCCGGACTGGTTGCGATAACTGCTGATCCGCTTTCACCTTCTTTGGCCATGGCTGGTGTGATAGGTCTTGCAGCGGGTGGTTTGGTTATTTTCTCTATTGTGGCGTTAGACCGAATTAAAATCGATGATCCTGTCGGCGCTATCTCTGTTCACGGTGTGGCTGGATTTTTTGGTCTGATGTTGGTGCCTCTTTCTAACGCTGATGCAACAGTAGTAGGTCAACTCTATGGTGCTGGGGTTATCTTTGCATGGGTGTTTAGTACCTCTTTTGTGGTCTGGTATGTGTTGAAAGTCACCATGGGGATCCGTGTTACTGAAGAGGATGAATATAAGGGGATGGATGCATCGGATTGCGGAATAGATGCTTACCCTGAGTTCGTATCGATTAAAGGTTCACGTTAAAGCTGATTTAGCGTTTGGTTTTTTTGCTAAACGTTAAAGTGTGATTATTGCTTGTTTCAATGCCAGTAGGGTTATCCCACTGGCATTTGTTTTTTCTGTGTCTGCTTGATTCGGGGGCAAAGTGAAAAACTGGCTTCGGTGATAATAATGCCAAGAATGGGATAAGATCGTTTAGTATGTATTGAGAATTGAATAGAGTCAGGAGAGGTTGATGATATTTAGAGATGCACTTAAACGTAAGCTGATGCTGTTAACTGTCACAATGCTACTGCATTCATCAGTTAATGCTGGTCAGGTTGTGGTGCGTAAATCCAGTGAACCCTTCGATGCGTTTGCTGTGCGTGATCAGGTTCTGCTTGAAAATGAGTGGAAAGAGGCACTCAGGATGCAACAGCAGATCCAGATATTGCAGGCATTACCAGCGTCTTGTATCCCTTTTGCCCGTCCCTATACCTATTACCGATGTGGTGGGGCTTTTTATCGACCTTATCACTATCAAAATAAAAAGTTATATATTCAGGTCGATGACATAAAGCAAACGCCTATTCACAAGGACAAGGTCGAATAACCTAAGTTTGCTTTGTTAATCTTTTGTAATGCATTCGATCTGCGCATTTTTTGTTCGTTAATGTAAACTGATCATAACCTCTTGCTGGATTAAAGTTGGTGATCATGAACGTTACTCTCTCGAAATCTATTCTCTCGAAACCTATTATCTCGAAAGCGACTCTCTCAACCTTTTGTCTGCTCAGTCTGTTTCTTCAAGCATGCACCTCGACTCCAGACGTCACGGGTGTTAGCCATATTGAACAATATTTTCATGATGAACACTTCTCAATGGTGGAACACCTTCCTGTGCCCGAAGATCTTTTCTCTCTGCCTGATGAGGCAGTCAAAGAGCTTAAATCGGAACTGCAACGATCTAAATTGAGCCGTTCAAAACATTTGCTGGCGAATGAGTGGTTGGCTAAGTACATCAATGCCGAGGAGGGGGCTTTTGAATACCGTGACAATGTGACTCTAGTTGCCAGCGAAACCTTTGGCGAGAGGGCAGGGAACTGCTTGTCCTTGGTATTATTGACTGCCACCTTGGCCAAGGAGCTTGATGTTGTTGTTGAGTTTCAGGAGATTGATGTGCCGCCGGTTTGGGATAAACAGGGGGGATTTTATCTGGTCAACGGCCACATAAACCTCAAGTTACTGCCTCCAAATAATGGCAGCAGCGTGCAGCTTTTAAAAAGAGCGATACAAGTCGATTTTTTGCCTGAGAGAGCTGTGCGTGGTTATGCTAAGAGAAAAATTAATAAACAAACCGTCATCGCGATGTTCTACAACAATGTGGCCGCAGAATCGTTAGTGGTGGGGGATTATGATAAAGCCTACGGCTTTTTAAAGTTAGGCCTACTTGAGATGCCCAATTATGTACCTGCATTAAATACCTTGGCAGTCTTGTATCGCTATAAAGGGCTTAACAATGAAGCAGAAGCCCTTTATAAACTCGCACTGGAGATGAATAACAAAGACATGACCGCCCTCTATAACTATGCCGTTATGTTGGGTGCACAAGACAGACTGGATGAGTGGGCAGTGATTCATAAGCAGTTAGAGTTAGAGCGAATTGATAATCCCTATTACTACTATGGTATTGCTCAGCAAGCGTATTTAGATAAAGAGTACCAAGATGCGTTGCTCTGGTATAAACGTGCGGTTGCAAAGGCGGATTATCGTCATGAGTTCTATTTTGGTCTGTCCAAAGCCTATTGGAAAACCGGTGATGAGCGTAGGGCTGAGGCTAATATGCTCAAAGCATTGGCGTTGACTCACGATGAGGGCAGTAAATTACGCTATCAATCAAAACTCCATGCGATGAAGAGTCACTAGTTTCAACTTACATTGCGATTAAAAATGCTCCTTAAGATTAAGGAGCATTTTTTATTTATGGCTAGGTGTAATGGTGATTGGTATTAATTCAGTGTCAGGCCGTGTGCTTGGTAACTGAGTCTTGCCATCTGTCCCTGATCTTTAAGGGTTAGACCTTGCAGTTTATAGGGTGCCTTGAGACCTGATTTAGCGATCAAATCAGTATCTAATTTCAAGGTGATTTCGGTTGAATCCGGCGTTAACCAACTTGCGGATTCGGTCTTAAGGATAGGTTTGTCTTTGCCTTGCTCATCAACACCTGTCAGGTAACTTGCCACTGAGAAGCGTCCAGCTTTATCCATGTCGAGGGCAACAGTGAGTGACTCTGGAAGCCCATTTTGCCATTTGCTGGTGATCGTAGGCTTAATTTTGGCCGAAGGCACAAACTGTTTAAATGCCTTTTTAACCGTTCTCACCACGGCTTTGCCTGCAACCTGAGTGCTAACTTGGAGTTGAATTTCACTGAGCCCCAAATTGTTGTCAGGCATCGCGTTGACTTCGGGCAGTTTGGCTTGCCATTGGCCATTAACTTGCACAACCTTGAGAGCCTGAAAGCTACCATTGGCATGCTTTAGACTCGCAGTTGGCTTTAGTTTTGTTTTGCTATTGGTCAACTCAAGTTCAAATGGAATGGATGCTTGAGTCGATGCAAGATTGTTCCTACTGGTTAATGTTAATTGGTAAGGTGAGTTCTTCTCTTTCACGTTAACCATATAGCTGGCGCTGGGCTGGAGTTTTTCGCTCACACGCAAACGATATTGTCCCGCTTTAGCATCGGCTGAAAGCAGAAGGGCGCTTGAGTCATCAGTCAGTCCTGCGGTGGCTAACGCCTGTGGATCTGCCAGCGATTTTATGTAGGACTTAGTCTGAGTGCTATTTGTCTTATCACTGTCTTTGAGCAGTTGAATATTTTCTGGTGAGATGGCTTTACTGTGGACTAGCGTGCCAGAACTCGTGTCGGCTCTTGGAGAGATACGAATAACACTTGATGCTTGGCTTATGGTTAACGCGACGCCACTGTTTAGCTCGGCTCCCGATACCTTAGTCCAGTATTCATCACTCTTTATTGAGTGTGAGACGCTGGGTGACGTTATCGTAAAGTCAGCGGGGATTTTAGTCACAAAGTTAACCGTTTCACGGCTAGTGTTTATGGGGGCTGACGTGGGGGAATCAATGTCAGTGACGCTGAAGTCATTCACTTGAGGTGCTGCAAGGGTGAAGCTTTTTGTCTGACTTTTGGCTGCTTCCGGTTCTTTATTCTCTGTTTCTGAATTATCCTGACAGGCGACCAGCATACTTGCCATGGTTATCATTGTGGCTAAATGAGTTAATTTATTCATCTGTGGTCTCCTATATATGATCGCGAATAATGGTGTGAAGATTAAAGCAGTCACGTCGACTCTGTTGGTGACTTAACGGTTCGCTGCCTCGGGTGCGTTGTTTATCGGTAAACCACACTGTGCCAGCAGCACTTTGGGAACTGCATTCTAAAAAGCCATCTGAACAATCATCAAGCCAGTTCTGAGTGGTTTCTAATGCGACTTGATATTGATAACCCGCGCAGTAACTATCCCCATCCCATATCGCTGAGTCGACATCAGAACCCACTACAGCTTCAAAAGTGGTGTTGAGTGACGGCCTGCCTTGAGTGCCATTAAGCCAAGTGCTGTTGTAATAATTCATCCAACTGACCTGCTGTTGCTTTACCGCATCACTGCCATAGCCGAGTAACCAGCCTAAGGTTGTTTCGAACACTGAACCTTGGTTTACGGCATCAGCTAAGGGAGTTCCGCCACTTGAGGGAGCGATAGCAACGACCTGATCTACAGCATTGATAATGGCGGGGTATCGACTGTCCCAGGTTGGGTTCGACAGTATCCATCTAACAACGTTGCCGCCATTGGAGTGGGTAATGAGGGTGAGTGAATCGATATTCTTACTATCAATAAACTGTGTGAGTTGACCAGCAAGGCAACCAGAGGCTGCATTGTCCCACATGTATTGATCGAAATCGCAATTGACCACTAGATAGTTGTTGGGATTGGAAATACCTTGCCTAATTGTGTTTACAAAGTTCTGATTCCAATAATCATTTAACGCATTACTTTGATCACCTGTTCCATGTATGAAGGCGACTCCAGTAGCGCTTTGGGCGAATGGGCTGACAGTAAACAGACCCAAGAGTAGTAACTTGTAGTTATGTTTCATTGGCTATTCTCTTTATTATCTTGTTAGTTAGGGTAAGAGGTCGGACGTCAGACCTCCTTGCTCAACTTAGCCATAAGGTTTTGCGCTATCAAGTTATATTGGCAGTACGTGAGTACCAGTTAAATCGTAGATCTGGTTATTTTGTTTTAAATATTTTTCAAGCCTAGATACAGCTATAGCTGTAGAGATAAATCGACATAAAGGTTGTTTGAACATTGTTGCTGCCAATAGACAGGAAATCAGTCTTTCTAACGTTATAGTCTGATAGTTTTTACTTTTTCTTTATATAAAACTTTTTAATAGTGATTAATTGGAGTTTTAGTCTAGGGTGGTATTTTGGTTAGGCAGTGGTTTATTGATTCATTATTTCTTAAGGGGACTCAGGAGAAAAGTTAAGGCTAAGCTCACTTGTTAGCAGGTTTCATCGTGGCTTATTTTATAAAATCTAATATATGTATGTTTAAGCTGAAATGGTTATCAAAAGGCGTAATTTAATGAATGTTAGTAGAATATATTTGCGGCATTACCCAGTGAACGGAATTCGATATTTGTTTTTTTGTTAATCAAGGTTATGATTTTTATCGAATAAATCTATTTGTTTGTTTATTTGTTATATCTTGATTGCATTGTCGATAAATACTGGATAAATTGAACTTAGTAGCGCTGTTGAGAGAAATGTATTTAAACGTTAGCCGGAGTAGTTGATTACCATGTATTACAAAAATGATGATGTACGAATTAATAAGATCAAAGAATTATTGCCTCCAATTGCGATCTTGGAACGATTTCCGGCGACAGAGAACGCATCGCAAACTGTTTTTAATGCGCGTGAAAATATCCATCACATTCTTAGAAAAAAAGATGACCGTCTATTGGTTGTTGTCGGTCCCTGCTCAATTCACGATCCAGTAGCTGCGTTAGAGTACGGCAAGCAGTTAGTTAAACTGAGAGAGCAATATAAAGATCAGCTTGAAATTGTTATGCGAGTGTATTTTGAAAAGCCGCGTACCACTGTTGGTTGGAAAGGTTTGATTAACGATCCTGATATGGACAACAGTTTCAAACTCAATGACGGACTGCGAACTGCACGTAAGTTATTGTTGGATCTCAATGATATTGGGATGCCTACAGCGGGTGAGTTTCTTGATATGATTACCCCTCAGTATGTGGCAGATCTTATGTGTTGGGGAGCGATAGGGGCGAGAACAACTGAGTCACAGGTTCACCGTGAGCTAGCGTCAGGCTTGTCATCTCCAGTCGGATTTAAAAATGGGACTGATGGGACGATTAAAGTGGCAATCGATGCGATTGGTGCGGCAAGTGCGCCACACCATTTCCTCTCTGTCACCAAGTTCGGTCATTCAGCCATTGTCGAAACGAAAGGTAACGAAGACTGCCATATTATTCTGCGTGGTGGTAAAGAACCTAACTATAGTGCTGAACATGTCAGTGAAGTAAAGCAGCAACTCGACAAGGCGAACTTACCGCTTAATATCATGGTTGATTTTAGTCATGCTAATAGTTCGAAACAGTTTAAGCGCCAGATGTTGGTTGGCGAAGATATTGCCACTCAAGTAGGTCAGGGCGATATGAGTATTTTTGGCGTCATGATTGAAAGCAATCTTGTTGAAGGCCGCCAAGATTATATTCAAGATGAGCCCCTTTGTTATGGCCAAAGTATTACCGATGCTTGTATTGGTTGGGAAGATACAGAGTCATTACTTGAAACGCTTAATCAGAGTGTCAAAACTCGCCGCGACTGAGAATATGTTAGTCACTAATATTTAGTGCATAAAAAAGGAGGCATCAGCCTCCTTTTTTATTGATAAAATGGCAGTTAATCTTGATTCTTTTTAACCAAATATTCGTTTGCTTTAGCGAGACTTCCAAAAGAAGCAATAAGATTATTTTGGCCTTTTCTTTGGATATCGGCATCACCCGATTGTGTCATCATCCATACCCAAGTTTGTATTAGTGGCAAGGGAGGATATTGGTCTTTAGATGAGTCCAGCATGTATGTTTCCTTTAAATCGCTTAGTATGAGTGTCGCTGCCTCATACCTTGAGCGGCCCTGAGCTTTCGGGTAAAAATAATATCAAATTCTTTTCATTTGCATAACAGGAATTACTCTCATTTGACCTAGATTAAAAAATAAATGTCACCTTACAGGACTTTAGTTTAACTATTATAATAAAAAGTCAGTCAAAAGTACTACTTTTAAGTGACGTAAAAACAAAACATGCGGAAGTAAAATTGAATATACTGTTATGAAACCGTCTTGTTTTCCCCGTTTGAAAAATGACTAAATGGAATTTAAATGCGCCCCTCTCTCTATTTCGATGGTCCTGTTGATAAATTAAATTGGCAAGTGTTGAAGTTATTATGGCCCTATCTTTTCGAGTATAAGAAGCGGGTAGCGTTGGCGTTAATCTGTCTAGTGATTGCTAAGATTGCCAGTGTATCTCTGCCTTTTGTGCTTAAATCCTTAGTCGATACATTAACCCAAGCCTCACCAGAGCAGTTGATCTCTGTTCCCATATCTCTGGTTGTGGCTTATGGCGCTTTGCGCCTGTTAAACACACTGATTTCAGAGGTGAGAGACACCTTGTTTGGGCGGGTGACTGAACGGGCTATTCGACGTTTGGGTTTGTCGGTTTTTCAGCACTTGCATCAATTAGATCTCGAATTCCATCTTGAGCGAAGAACAGGGGGGCTTTCCCGAGATATTGAAAGAGGCACCAGTGGGGTCAATTTCCTGATGAGATTTATGGTGTTTAATATTGTGCCAACGATATTAGAGATAGCACTGGTGATTGGGATTTTGTTTTACAACTACGGGATTGCTTTTGCGGCCATTACACTTGGCGCTGTAGTGAGCTATGTGGCATTTTCTGTCTTCGCAACAGAGTGGCGTACCGGTTATGTTCGGGAGGCTGCTAAAGCTGACTCAGACTCAAGCTCACGTGCGATAGATAGCTTACTTAACTATGAAACCGTTAAATATTTCAACAATGAGGACTATGAAGCACAACGTTATGACATGGCGCTAGAAGACTGGGAGCATGCGAAACGTAAAAACCGTTTATCTCTCTTTGCGCTTAATGCTGGTCAGGCTGTGATTATTTCGACTGCGATGACGATGATGTTAGCGTTAGCGGGGTCTCATGTGGTGTCAGGCTCAATGACCATCGGTGACTTTGTACTGATTAATGCTTTTATGATGCAGCTATTTATCCCTCTGAACTTTTTAGGTTTTGTTTATAGAGAGATACGCGGAGCTTTAGCAAATATTGAGAGAATGTTTGGTTTACTAGACAGGCAACCGCTGGTTAAAGATAAGCCTGATGCAAAGGAGTTACCGCTTGTTTCTGGTGGGCTCACTTTTGAAAACGTGAGTTTTAGTTACGATTCACGTCAAATTTTAAAAAACATCAATTTTTCTATTTTACCTGGGCAGAAGGTGGCAATAGTCGGTGATAGTGGTGCGGGTAAGTCAACTATCGTTAAATTGCTGTTTCGTTTTTATGATGTCGACAGTGGTAGTATTTGTTTAGATGGCATCAAGATTGATTCATTAACGCAAAATGCTCTTAGGCAGTCCATCGCTATCGTGCCTCAAGATACCGTACTGTTTAATGATTCTTTATTAGAGAACATTCGTTATGGCAGACCTGATGCCAGTGATGATGATGTCGCGGCAGTGATTAAGATGGCGCATCTTTCTCATTTTGTTGAATCACTACCCGAAGGCTGGCAAACCAAGGTCGGAGAGCGTGGGTTGAAATTGTCTGGTGGTGAGAAGCAAAGGGTGGCGATTGCTAGGGCTATTTTGAAAGGGTCGGCATTGTTGGTTTTCGATGAGGCTACTTCATCACTTGATAGTCATTCAGAACAAGCGATTCTGACTGCACTTAAAGAGGTCGCTAAAGGACACACCAGCCTGGTTATTGCTCATCGGTTATCAACCGTGGTCGATGCTGATCAAATCATTGTGCTGAGTCAGGGAGAGATTGTAGAAACGGGTAAGCATTCTGATCTTATCAATGAGGGAGGGCTATATTCAAAATTGTGGAATATTCAAAACCAAAAATAGAGTTCAGTACAGGTTCAGCTTAAATGCGGTATAATTATGACCAATAAAATATAATCACTTTGACGAGATAATGACAATGAAGAATATTCCTTTGCAAGTCAACATAGAGGGCCAAAACAGTAAGATAGAGACTGACTGGTTGGCGATCATGGCTATCTTGAAGAAACGTGGTCTTGCGCAAAGTGAATTGACCAATATTTATCAGGAGCTTTCTGCTGGAATGCTGGTTACCACTCGTGGTTTGAGCCTAGCAGAATACAAGCCGAGTGTATCTCTGGACGGTATTATTCGTGAAACAAAGTCTTCGGAATATGATTATGCAGGAATGATGCGAGCCTAGTCGTTGATCTAGATTGAATTTTTGCGTTACGTATAGAATAGTGCCAGTTGTTATCTGTTTTTCCAGCCATTGCATGTCAAGCTTATCGTTTTGAGTTCTGTTGGTATTGGTTGTAATCTGATGATCTTGCCTTGAAGAAAACAAATAGTCTCACCCTCGATAATGGTAAAGCGCTCACAGCTTTGGCAACTCAATGACGCTTGTTTACTCGACGGACTTTGGTTTATATATTCTGAACTCAATTAGGACTCCTTTAAGCATGTTCGGTGTTTCGGTTGTCGCTGTGGCGGATTCTGAAGCAAGTGGCTAAAAAACGCCAGTATCAATTATGTGCAAATCATCATCGTTGAACGATTATACCTAATTAGTGATACAAATACTCACTCCACGGTATTTAATCGTCATAAATCCCACTTTTTATTGACCATATTTTGTGTGTATTAAACCGACACTTCCTTTGGCTGGAAGAGTGAGAAGGTAAAGGTTATCATAGTCGTTTTCGGCTATAGCGTCTATCTCCATCCCTCCAATAGCCTTGATTAATAAAGGGATTGTATTGGAGTGGCCAACAACGAGAACGTTTCCCTTTTCAGCCTTAATCTTTTCAACGCTCCTGCTTATATGCTCGGACATCCCCCCTTTTACATCGACCACTTGTACTGTTATCTCTTTGTTTTTACTTATAGGTTCAAGGGTTTCTTTGGTGCGTTTAAAGGGCGTGGCATATAACGCAGTAAACGGCATATCTTTAAGAGCGATAGCCAGCTGAGTCGCTCGACGTTGTCCGGCAGGTGTTAATGAGGGATCTTTACCCTGATCTAATTGCTTTTCTGCATGCCTGACGAATATAAGGATTTTACTGTTTGAGTCTGCACCCTGTATTTCAGCTTCAGCTGCTTGAAGCGTGGCCGAAAAAAATAGGCCTAACATAATGGGAAATAAAAGCTTTTTAATCATACCGGTCACATCCCCTTTGCGAATATTGCAAGATAGCGAATTATTAACAAATTAAACAGCACTATTCAAATAAAGTGCACGATAAATTAATAAAAACTAAAGTTGTATAAAAAGCAGCCGATAATGGTTGTGAATAGGTATTAATTGAGAGGCAGTTATGGAAATTAAGAACCATGGCGCAGACGTATCCCAAGTAGCGAAAAGTCAGACCCAGACCACTGAAAGTAATGGAAAGTCGGTATCGGAAGTGGCGAGCAACAAAACAGCGTATGCAAGCAGTAAACAGTTGATGAATTCCGCCATCATCTCTGCGCAACAGGAGGTCAGTTTAAGCTCAGGTAATGAGCCTATGATCTTACTTTACCGTGCGGCTATCGAAGCGATTAATGAAGAGCTTGCCCCCACTATGGGTGACAATGCGCTTCAGACGGCTTATGACAATGGGGTTGATACTTCTCCTGATGCGACAGCTGATCGCATAGTGAGCTTTGCGACAAACTTTTTTAGCTTATATCAAGATCAAAACTCAAGCATGAGTTTTGACGAACAGCTCTCTTCATTTATGGAGATTATTGGTGGTGCTATTGATCAAGGATTTGATGAAGCCAAAGAGATTTTGACTGGTTTAGAGGTGCTAGAGGGAGATATTGCCAGTGGTGTTGAGCAAACCTATTCACTCATTCAAGAGGGATTGCTGGCGTTTAAAGACAGTTTTAGTTCTGACGATAGTGAGGCTTCTTAATCTTTATACTGATTGGTATTATTTAGCTAGAAGCTAATTGGTATTACCCCACCATTTATGCTAAATATCTGTTAGGAAACTTTAGGTATTGGAGCGATAAATGTGGGTTGAAGGTGAAGTGATTGAACGAACCGATTGGTGTGACAACCTATTCTCTTTAAAAATAAAAGTTGATATTGAGCCTTACATTGCGGGCCAGTTTATTAAGTTAAGCCAAGTGATTAACGATAAAAGGATTGGCAGAGCATACTCTGTTGTCAATGCGCCTAATTCTGATTATGTCGAGGTGCTGGCTATTTCGGTTTTGGATGGCTTACTCTCGCCAAATTTACAGCAGCTCAAGATCGGTGATCGTATCGAGGTATCGGGTAAAGCGGCTGGCTTTATGACACTGGAAGAAGTTCCACCTCAAGGAAAAGACCTTTGGCTACTGGCCACAGGCACTGCAGTTGGTCCATTTATCTCCATACTTGAAACACCAGAACCCTGGGAAAGATTTGAAAATGTTGTATTAGTTTACGGAGTGAGAGAGGCCAAAGATCTCGCTTATAAAGAAAAACTTCTTCAGCTTGAAAAACGCTATCCGAACCAATTTAAGCTACTCTTTTCTGTAACACGCGAATCTTACCCTAATGCTTTGGAAGTCAGAATATCGACGGCTTTAGCATCGGGTGAAATAGAGCGGCGTTTAGGTCTAGAAATCACGGCCGAAAATGCTCAGGTTATGCTTTGTGGTAATCCTGAAATGATCAAAGATGCTAATAATATCTTGTTAGAAAAAGGGCTAGCTAAGAACCTTCGTCGAGCACCCGGTCAGATAACAATAGAGAAATATTGGTAGTTTTCCTGATACTTACAGCTTAAAGAGATTGATAATATGAGATTACTGTATTCTGATGCATCTCCCTATTCTCGATGTGTCCGGGTGTTGATCCGTCACCTTGAACTTGATGGCATTGAGGAGTGTATTGTTAATCCTATGGATAATGACGAAGCGCTGCTCGACATTAATCCCTTAGGTAAAGTTCCCTGTTTACAGCTTAATGATGGTTCACCACTTTATGACAGTGAAGTGATTTTACGTTACTTAGATCATGAGTTTGGTGCTAATCGGTTATTCGGTGAAAATGGGTATAACTGGACAAATGAGTGCCAGCTTTCTCTTATCAATGGCTTGTTGGATTCTGCCGTCGCGTTAAGACAAGAGCAGATGAGAGAGTTAGAGGGCAAGCGATCAGTGTTTTGGACTGCGCGATTTGAACAGGCTCTACTCAGAGGATTAAAAGAGGTTGAGCAGTCTGGGGTGATGGTGAGCCCTCAGTTAACGATTCAACAAATAGGGTTAGCTTGCTTGATTGAGTACCTAGACTTTAGGCACCCTGATCTGCATTGGAGGAATGTTGTACCTGCTATCGGTGCTTGGTTATCCGGTTTCGAACATCTATCAATGATGAAGAATACAAGGCCAACATAGGGTGTTGTGGATAAGTGTAAACAGCCATTTTATGAATAGAATACTTGCTCATTGGTTATAGATTTATTACCCTAACTGCAATTGATAACTATTATCATTGTCGTGTTGGCTTTGGTATGATGTATAGGGTAATTTGATGAAAATAATAACAAGTCTGGCAGTCTTAGGGTTAGTGTGTTTTGCATCAGTGGCGAACGCGGCTGAAAAGTTAACGGTCTATTCCTACAGACAAGCCTTTCTTATTGACCCTATTTTGAATGATTTCACTAAAGAAACTGGCATAGACGTTGATGTGGTTTTTTCAAAAAAAGGGATTGCTGAAAGAATGATGAGAGAGGGGAGGCTTTCTCCTGCAGATATCGTGCTCACTTCAGATTTTTACCGATTAATGGAGTTGGTTGATAAAAACCTTGTTGTGCCGGCATCCAGTGACCTACTCAAGAAAAATATTCCAGCTCAATATCGCTCTCCTGATGATAATTGGTATGCCCTTACCATGCGGGTGCGCAATATCTACTCTTCAAAAGATCGACTTGGTAAATTAAATATAAACTATGAAGATTTAGCCGATCCTAAGTTCAAAGGAAAGATTTGTACTCGTAGTGGTAAACACCCTTACAACATCTCTTTAATTGCTTCGATGATTGCTCACCATGGCGAGGCTGAAACTAAGGCTTGGTTAACGGGTTTAAAAGCAAACTTAGCGCGTAAGCCTCAAGGGAACGATCGTGGCCAAGTGAAAGCGGTTAAAGAGGGGTTGTGTGATATCGCTATCGGCAATAGTTACTATTTAGGGAAAATGCTGCAAGATCCTAAGCAAGTACCTTGGGCTGAAGCGGTCGAGATTAACTTTCCAAATCAAGATAACGTCGGTTCACATATCAATGTTTCAGGTATGGCCTTGGCTAAACATTCTCGCAATAAAGAGAATGCACTTAAATTGATGGAGTATCTTTCTGGCAATAAAGCACAACAAGTTTATGCCGAAGTGAATATGGAATACCCAGTCAATGAAGCCGTAGAACCCTCTGCTTTAGTCGCTTCATGGGGAGAGTTCAAAGCAGATAACTTGCCTATTTATAAGCTTGCTGAATTTCATCATGCAGCCGTTAAGATGCTCGATGAAGTGAAATTTGATCTATAACGATATCCTTGCATCTTCTCAGTGAGAAGGTGAATACTCTCATATGGTCTAAGAGGCTTCCTTTGCAGGAAGCCTTTATCTTAATCGTTCTTATTTAAGTTTAAATTTAGGTTTGTAGTGGATAATACTGCGACAAACACTCGTGGAAAAGTTGATGATTTTAGGTTTATCTAGACGTTGGTCCCTGATTGGCTATCTTATTGCCTCGGTGATCACGCTTCCACTTGTGGCTATTCTTATTCAAGCCGCTCTTCCTGCTGAATCTGTTTTCGGACACCTTCTTGACACCGTGTTACCTACCTATATCAGCAATACCTTACTGTTGATGTTTTGGGTGTGTCTGGGGGCGATATTCATCGCAACGCCCGCCGCGTGGTTAGTGGCAAAATGCCACTTTCCGGGGCGTGGCATATTTCAATGGGCACTGTTGTTACCACTGGCGATGCCTGCTTATGTCGTGGCTTATGTCTATACCGATCTACTTGATTATGCAGGGCCAGTTCAGGGGGCTCTGCGCCGTTTCTTTGGTTGGTTAACCCCGCAAGATTACTATTTTCCCGAGGTTCGGAGCTTAGGCGGAGCTTCTATAATGTTGGCTCTGGTTCTGTTTCCCTATATCTATTTGTTAGCGCGAACCGCGTTTATGGAGCAGTCTGCGAGTTTGCAACATGCCTCGCGAGTCATGGGGTGTGGGCCATGGCAGAGCTTTTGGCGTTTGAGCCTGCCGATGGCAAGGCCAGCACTGGCTGTTGGCGTTTCTTTAGTTGCAATGGAAACCGTCGCTGACTTTGCGACGGTCAGTTACTTTGCTGTGCCGACATTGACCACAGCGGTTTACGATACTTGGTTGGGGTACGGCAGTTTGTCGGCGGCAGCTAAGTTATCTGCAATCATGTTACTTGTGGTTTTCTCGATGATAGGTTTTGAGCGATTTGCTCGTAGAAAACAACAACTTTTTCAAAAACAAAGCGGAGAAAAACAGAGTGTTTTGTACTCTCTTAAGGGAGTGAAAGCTTTCTTGGCAACTGGCTATTGCTCTCTTTTATTATTTGCCGCTTTTGTACTGCCGTTTATTATCTTACTCAACTATGCATGGCATTACTTTGATGAAAGCTGGCATGCTGAGTTCTGGGAGTATAGTTTTAACAGCTTCTATATTTCGGTTATCGTGAGTATTATCGCGGCATTACTCGGTATTGTGCTGATGTTTATCAGCCGTGTGAGCCCCAGAAAAACAGATCTTCTCCCTTCGCGTTTATCTTCTACTGGTTATGCGCTGCCAGGCACCGTGCTGGCGATAGGTATCTTGGTACCGCTGACTTATCTTGATTTTGCGGTTAACGATCTTTATGAATATATGGGGCAACTAGGTCCTGGATTGATATTTACGGGCAGTGTTTTCGTGCTTATTTTTGCATTTACAATTCGCTTTTCTGCTATCGCTATCGGCAGTGTGGAAAACAGTTATAAACGTATCTCTCCTTCGTTGGACATGGCGGCAATGACCATGGGATTGAAGCCAGGTGCGCTGCTTTGGCGAGTGCATTTACCTCTGTTAAAAAAAGGCATATTTGCGGGCATGTTACTGGTGTTTATCGAGTGTATGAAAGAGCTACCTGCGGCGTTACTCTTGCGTCCTGTGGGGTTTGAAAATCTGGCAACATATGTATTTCAGTTTGTGTCCGATGAACAGCTAGAACATGGAGCTTTGGCTGCGATAGTCATAGTCTTAGTTGGTCTGGTTCCGCTTATTTTCCTTAATCGCTCGCTGGAGCATCAAGGATAGTTTGGAGTTGAGTTTGATGGTTTATGTATCCCGGAGCAGGTCTGTATGTCAACGTTAAGTATCAAAGGTGTTCATAGTGATTATCATGGATTACAGGTTCTCAAAGGGCTAGACCTCACTCTTAATAAAGGTGAGATTGCTGCGTTATTGGGGCCGAGTGGCTGTGGGAAAACCACTCTTTTGAGGGCAATAGCTGGATTACAATTGCTCAGCCAGGGTGAGATCAGTATCAATAACAGAGTGCTTTCAGGGCCAGAAGTGTTTGTTCCAAGCGAGCAGCGTGGCGTGGGGATGATATTTCAGGATTACGCGCTATTTCCTCACCTGAATGTAGCTGACAATATACTCTTCGGGGTTAAAAGCGTGGCTAAAGATATACGTAAACAGCGCCTTAATGAGATGCTGTCTTTAGTTAAGCTTGAGGGGTTAGGTGGGCGTTTCCCCCATGAGCTTTCTGGTGGTCAGCAACAGCGAGTGTCTATTGCACGTGCTCTAGCCTATGAACCTGAACTTTTGTTGCTTGATGAACCCTTTTCAAATATCGATGCAAAGGTTCGTGGTGAGATGATGCTGGAGATCCGCACTATCTTAAAAGAGAGTAATGTCAGTGCCGTTTTTGTGACTCATAGTAAAGATGAAGCGTTTGTTTTTGCTGATAAGCTCGCACTGTTTAAAGAGGGGCAGATAGTGCAATACGGTACCGCAGAGGCGTTATATGCTTCACCTATCGATAAGTATGTCGCAGATTTCTTAGGTCAGTGTAACTACCTTCCTGCAGTCGTGAGTACGTGTTCTAGTGTTGAGACGCCTTTGGGGATGTTGAATAGTACATCAAGGTTACCTTTTACTGTCGGTTACCAAGGGGAGGTGATGTTAAGGCCACAACAGCTCGAGATCACAGCCGATGAAGCAGGTGAGGGGGTCATTATCGATCGACGTTTCTTAGGCAGTGTTTGCCATTATCAAGTCAAAATTGCTCAATCAAGTTATCAAATTAACAGCTTGAACGGCCAGTTTATTCCCGGTCAGCGAGTCTCGCTCACAACATCTGCTCACTCCTTAGTTATATTTTGATAACTAAACTCAACAATTACCTCTAGTCTTAGAGAGTGCCGTTCTACAGAAGTTATCGATGTAATCGGTGTTCTTTCTGTGGAACACAACGCTTTTAGGCGTCATTTATATCATAGCTAAGTTTTATTTCTGCAGATATTCCTTAGAAAGTTAAGCAATTTTAGTTAGCTTGTGTAAGTGTGGTGCTAACTTTATGTTTTATACCAAAGGTATGAATTTAAATGACATTAACTGTGCGTTAGTTAATATCATTAAAATCTAAAATTGTTGATAATACTGCCGATAATGAATTAATGTTAAAAAGGTGGTTAAGAGATGGGTGATCAGTTTATGCCTCGTGAACAGTTAGGCGTGTGTGCTGAAGGTAACTTACACAGTGTGTATTTAATGTTTAATGCTAATGATGGTATTGAATCTCAACTACGACCTTGTTTAGCTAATGTGGCTCAATATATTCATGAGCTCAGCGATCAATATGCTGATAGTGCGCTTAATGGGTTTATTGCCGTTGGTGCCAACTATTGGGATAGCTTGTATTCAGCTAGTCGTCCTGCTGAGCTGAAACCTTTTCCAGCCCGGAGTGCTGATAACCGTGATGCGCCAGCTTTAGAGTATGATCTTTTTGCCCATATTCGTTGTGACCGTTTAGATATATTGCATTTGGTTGCCAACGAGGTATGTCAAATGTTTGAAGGTTTAGTTGAATTAGTCGATGAAGAGCGAGGCTTTCGCTTTATGGATAATCGAGATTTAACTGGCTTTGTCGATGGCACTGAAAACCCTAAAGGTCGCAACAGACAACAAGTGGCATTAGTGGGCGATGAAGATATCGTGTTTAAGTCTGGTAGCTACGTGCATGTGCAAAAATTTGCTCACAATCTGAGTAAATGGCATCGATTACCTCAGAAGAAACAAGAAGATATTATCGGGCGAACTAAGCATGATAATATTGAGTACGCATCAGCTGACAAGCCCTTAACCAGTCATATCAAGCGAGTAAACCTTAAAGATGCTCAAGGTAACTCGATGGAGATTTTGAGGCAAAGTATGCCTTATGGCTCAGTTAAAGAGCAGGGGCTTATGTTTATTTCGAATTGTCGAAATTCAGAAAACTTTGAACAGATGCTTCATAGTATGGTGCACGGCGATGAAGAGGGAAATCATGATCACCTGCTTCATTTTACCCAAGCATTAACAGGTTCATCTTTCTTCGCCCCTTCGTTAGACTTTATGGAAAAAGCGGCAAACTAACTCAATACTTTGTTTTTCTCATACACAAACGCACCTCTTAAAAGGTGCGTTTGTGTTGTATGCTTGCTCCTTCAGTGAAGGAATAGAGTGTCGATGAGGTCTATCGATTCTCTTTAAAAGCCTGCATTAAATTGATGGGGGTTAGCTGGAAAAGTTAAATAAAGATTTAACGGTTGCTAAGGTTTTAGCTATCTCTTGGATATTTGATGGTGTGATGAAAATAGTATCATCACCGGCTATCGTACCGAGTATGCCTTCAGGTTTACCTATCGAGTCAAGTAGACGGGCGATAAGTTGGGCGGCTCCGGGACTGGTTCTTACTACAATCATTGCTTGGTTATGATCGACATCTAAGACTAGATTCTTGAGTGGACTACCTGCAGTAGGTACGCCAAGTTCTGCCGGAAGGCAGTAAACCATCTCTTGCTTAGCATTTCGGGTGCGAACAGCCCCAAACTTACTTAGCATTCTTGAGACTTTAGACTGGTTAATATTGTTATAACCTTCAGCTTGAAGGGCGAGAACTATTTCACTCTGAGAACCAAAGCGTTCTTCTTTCAAAATGGATTTAAATGTCTTTACAAGTTCGTCTTGAGATTTGTTTGCCTGCATAATTTTTTATTCTATATTCAAAAAACGTAATTATTTTGAATATTGTAGCCGTTTTTGTCAACAAATACTCGGCTTTCGTGAATAATAATGCATCTTATACTTAGAAAGGCAGCTGTCATGGGAATAGTTGATATTAGTTTTCGATGTTTTAAGGTGAAAAATTTGATTTCAAGCTTGTAATGTATCGGCTTTAGACTATTTATTAATCACAAAGATAATAAAAACCTAACCACGACTAAGGGATAATTGAATTTTTTCTGTGATTACAGTAATGTTGCCGCATCTGGAAAATGGATTCGTATCACAAAACATCTAAGAAATGACGGAGATAACTATGAAAGTTGCTGTACTTGGTGCTGCTGGTGGTATTGGGCAAGCTCTTGCCTTACTACTAAAAACGCAATTGCCTGCCGATTCTAAACTCTCACTATATGATATCGCTCCTGTAACACCTGGTGTTGCTGTTGACCTTAGCCATATCCCTACAGCTGTTGAAGTAAAAGGTTTTGCTGGTCAAGATCCTTCACCAGCCCTTGAAGGTGCAGATGTTGTTTTGATCTCAGCTGGTGTAGCTCGTAAACCAGGAATGGATCGCTCAGATCTATTTAACATTAATGCCGGAATCGTTAGAAACTTAGTTGAAAAGTGTGCTGCAACTTGTCCAAACGCGCTAATCGGTATTATTACAAACCCAGTTAACACGACAGTGGCAATCGCTGCTGAAGTACTTAAAGCTGCGGGTGTATATGATAAGAATCGTTTGTTCGGTATTACCACACTTGATGTTATCCGTTCTGAGACATTCGTTGCTGAAGCCAAAGGTCTAAACGTTGCTGACGTGACTGTTAACGTTATCGGCGGACACAGTGGTGTGACTATTCTTCCACTTCTTTCTCAAATTGAAGGCGTAAGCTTTACTGATGAAGAAGTTGCAGCACTCACGACTCGTATTCAAAATGCAGGTACAGAAGTTGTTGAAGCTAAAGCCGGTGGCGGCAGTGCAACACTTTCTATGGGCCAAGCAGCTTGTCGCTTTGGTCTTGCGCTTGTTCGTGGTCTTCAAGGTGAAGAAAACGTTGTTGAATGTGCCTATGTTGATGGCGGCAGCGAGCACGCTGAATTCTTCGCTCAACCAATCTTGCTTGGTAAGAAAGGTGTAGAAAAAGTACTGGCTTATGGCGACGTGAGTGAGTTCGAAGCAAATGCGCGTGACGCGATGCTAGATACTCTAAAAGCTGATATTAAGCTTGGTGTCGAATTCGTTAAGTAATAATGATTATCTGATTGAAATTTGATAATTAAAAAGGAGCCAATAGGCTCCTTTTTTGTACATGGATGTACTTATCCCCGATCGCATGGATAGCGACTGAGGGGGTTTGTACATGGCAGGAGATGTTCCTTCATCTCTGTGCATTTCTATCATCTCAGAGTACTTACCCCCGATCGCAGGGCACCTGAAATGTTCCCTACATTTCTTGGCATTCCCTACATCCTGTACGTCAAAGCGATTGAGGGGATTTATGTTTGGCAATCTATATAAAACTAATGGTTACGAGCTACAGCTATTTTAGCCAGCGATATAAGAGCTTGCTTGTAGTCGGTATCAGGAAGTATAGAAAGTGCCTCTATGGCTTTAGCTGACTCTTCCTGAGCACGTTTGTAAGTATATTCAAGTGCACCACAATTACCGAGTGCTGCTAATATAGGTTCAATACTATCTGTACCGTCCCCTTTTTCAATCGCGGTACGGATCAACTGCTTCTGCTCATCAGTGCCATGAGACATCGCATAAATAAGTGGTAGCGTGGGTTTACCTTCAGCAAGGTCGTCACCGATGTTCTTACCTAGCTCTTCAGTGTCAGCCGTATAATCAAGTAAATCATCAGTTAGTTGGAACGCCGTTCCTAGGTATTTCCCATAACAGGCTAACGCTTCTTGGATATCACTAGGACTATCGGCAAGAACGCCTGCTAAACGGGTTGCCGCTTCAAAAAGCTTGGCCGTTTTGCAGTAGATCACCCGCATGTAGCTCTCTTCAGTCGTATTTGGGTCATTACAGTTCATTAACTGTAAGACTTCGCCTTCGGCTAATACATTAGTTGCATCGGCAAGCACCTCAAGGATCTCCATGCTGCCTAATTCGGTCATCATTTGAAATGAGCGGGTGTAAAGGAAATCACCAACCAGAACACTTGCACTATTTCCAAAAAGGGCGTTTGCGGTTTCTCTGCCACGGCGTAAAAGAGATTCATCGACAACATCATCATGTAAGAGTGATGCGGTGTGGATAAACTCTATAATAGCGGCAAGCTTCAGGTGATCCTCACCTTTATAGTCAACGGCACGTGCTGCTAAAATTGATAGAAGGGGGCGCATACGCTTGCCGCCACCATTAATAATGTAAAAGCCCAATTGGTTTATCAGGGCAACATCAGATTCTAGTTGTTTGTATATTAGCTTATTAACGTTGTTCATATCGTTATCGGCTAACTGACGAATGGCGTTCAAATCCATAGAAAGGCTCTGGTTGGTGGGGGAGTCCTATATAGGCGCCCCACTTATGGCTTAAATGTTATAATGTTGGGATTCTACCTAAAAATAAGCGCTAAGGCATCACTAGAAGCCGATACTGAGAGTAATTCCGGTCTTTTTTTATTCTTATTGAATTAGGGCTTGTCAGCTTAGAATTCTTAGCGTAAACTCCGCGACCATTGTCATTAAAGCTTTTATACACCCCTGCCTCATCAAATGAGCCGGGTGATAGAAAAAAATCGGAGTGAAATAGCTATGTACGCTGTTTTTCAAAGTGGTGGAAAGCAACATCGTGTTGCTGAAGGCCATACTGTTCGTCTAGAAAAATTAGAAGTCGCTACAGGCGAAACTGTTGAGTTTGACCAAGTTCTTTTGGTTGCTGACGGTGAGACTGTTCATGTTGGTGCACCTTTAGTTGCAGGTAGTAAAGTTGTTGCTACTGTAGTTAGTCACGGTCGTGCTGACAAAGTAACTATTGTTAAGTTCCGTCGTCGTAAGCATCACGACAAAAAAATGGGCCACCGTCAGTGGTTTACCGAAGTTAAAATTACAGCTATCAACGCTTAATTAGGAGTTCTAACTCATGGCACATAAAAAAGCTGGCGGTTCTACTCGTAACGGCCGCGATTCAGAAAGTAAACGTCTTGGTGTAAAGCGCTTTGGTGGCGAATCAGTTCTTGCTGGTAACATCATTGTTCGTCAACGTGGTACTAAATTCCACGCTGGTGTAAACGTAGGGATTGGTCGTGACCATACTCTATTCGCTTTGACTGACGGAAAAGTTAAGTTCGAAGTTAAAGGTCCTAATAACCGTAAGTTTATTAGCATCGAAGGCTAATCATTAGCTAACGCTAAGATTGCTTGTTAAAGCCCCGCCTTTGGTGGGGCTTTATTGTTTATGGTAGAAATTTTTGGCTACATGAATCACAAAGAAGTATAATTCTTTTATTCTGTGGTGCCCGGAGTAGGTATGAAGTTTGTCGATGAAGCTGTGATCAGAGTTGAAGCTGGTGATGGTGGTAGTGGTTGCGTCAGTTTTAGACGTGAGAAATATGTACCCGATGGCGGCCCAGATGGCGGCGACGGTGGTGATGGTGGCAGTGTATATCTGCAAGCTGATGAAAGTTACAACACGCTAATTGATTTCCAATTTGAGCGTTTTCATCTTGCTGAACGTGGAAAGAATGGCCGCGGTCGTGATTGTACTGGACATGGTGGTGAAGACTTAGTGCTTACCGTGCCTGTTGGTACCCGTGCTATTGACGAAGAAACTCAAGAGTCTCTTGGTGATTTGACTTATCATGGCCAAAGAATGTTAGTCGCAAAAGGTGGTTTCCACGGACTGGGTAATACTCGCTTTAAAAGCAGTACTAACCGTGCGCCAAGACAAAAGACTTTAGGTACACCAGGCGAAGTACGTAGCTTAAAACTTGAGCTTATGTTGCTTGCTGACGTGGGTCTTTTAGGTATGCCAAATGCGGGTAAATCGACCTTCATTCGTGCTGTTTCTCGCGCTAGACCTAAAGTTGCTGATTATCCGTTCACAACGTTAGTGCCTAATCTTGGTGTAGTTAACCCGAGACACGGTCAAAGCTTTGTGATTGCTGATATCCCAGGTCTAATTGAAGGTGCGGCAGATGGTGCTGGTCTAGGTGTACAGTTCTTGAAGCATCTTGAACGTTGCCGTGTACTTCTGCATATTTTAGATATTGATCCTATTGATGGATCAGATCCGGTTGAATCTGCACGTGCTATTGTTGCTGAACTTGAGAAGCACTCACCAAAATTAGCGGGTAAGCCGCGTTGGTTAGTGATAAACAAGACAGACCTAATGCTTGAAGATGAACTTAAAGAGCGCGTTGCACGTGTTGTTAAAGAGCTAGAGTGGGAAGGTGATGTTTACACTATTTCAGCCTATAACCGTGAAGGTACTGAGGCATTAAGCCTTAAGTTAATCGACTTTATTGATGCACTTCCACCAGAGGAAGAGATTGATAAAGAAGCTGAAGTCGAATTCAAGTGGGATAATTACCATGAGAATGCTAACGAATCATTGAATGAAAACTACGTTGCAGATGACGACGATGATGACTTCGACGATGATGATTATGACGTGAAGGTTATCTACCAAAGATAATACTGATCCTCTTATCTACCACGATTGAGATGATTTTTTTGAGATTAGTGTGTACGCAGATACTCAAAATGATATAACTCGGCAAGTTGTCCGAGTGGCTCAACTATTGTTGGCCTATGGCGCTGAATCTGAGCTTGTCGAAGAGATAAGCCAGCGCCTTGGCCATGCTTTAGGCTTAGCTAGCGTTGAAATTTCCATCTCCTCAAACTCCCTCGTGTTAACCAGCTTAGTTCATGGGCGTTGTATCACGACCACTCGTAGGATCCGTGAACATGGCATCAATATGACCATTATTTGTGAGCTTCAGCGGATATGCTTACTCACAGAGAAGGGCTTGTATGGCATCAGAGAGGTGAGAAAGCGAGTTTCTCGTATCGAACCTAAAACCTATCCAAAACGTTATTTAGTGCCCATGATAGGTTTATCCTGTGCAAGTTTCTGCCATCTGTTTGGTGGTGATGTCGCAGCTTGTTTTATTACCTTCATCGCCTCCTCAATCGGCATGTTTGTCAGATTATCCATTGCTAAACACCATTTTAATCTATTACTTAATTTTGCTGTTACTGCTTTCGTGACGACGTTAATAGCGCAAATTGGGTATCATTTTGATTTAACCGATACACCTAAATTGCCTATGGCGGCGAGTGTATTGATGTTGGTGCCAGGCTTTCCAATGATCAACGCTATTTCGGATATGGTGAAAGGTCATCTGAGTGTCGGGATTTCTCGTTGGGGTCATGCGACTTTGCTGACAGTCTCATCCGTTATCGGGATAACAATCTCAATGCAGCTAGGTGGGCTTCTCCTATAATGGAACTCATTTTAAAATTACTTAATGATGCATTTTTTTCAGCCATACCTGCAGTAGGCTTTGCGATGGTGTTCAATGTGCCTAAGCGTTTTTTGCCTTACTGTGCTATTGCTGGCGCTTTGGGTCATAGTTGTAGAACGCTACTATTACATTTTAATTTGCCAATAGAGTGGGCAACCTTTATTGCAGCTGCGCTGGTTGGTTTAGTGACGATCGGTTTTGCAAAGCGTCATCTGGCACCGCCGTTAATGTACGCGGTAGCAGCGATCATTCCCATGATCCCTGGAACCTACGCTTTTAATACGGTTATCGCGTTAGTTCAGTTAACTGCACAGTCTGAAATCAGCGCTGAGCTCACTTCTGCCGTTATCAGTAATGGTTTAAAGACCGTCTTTATATTGGGAGCGTTGTCGGTAGGGCTTGCGATGCCGAGCTTACTCTATTTTAGATCCAGACCTGTGATATAACCTCTCAGAATGAAAGCTTTAGCCTCTAAGTAAATCAATAATAATTCCCAGGAGATAACATGCAAATAGCCCTAATAGCCGCGATGGCTAATAATCGCGTCATAGGAAAAGGTAACCAGATGCCATGGCATCTTCCTGAAGATCTTCGTCACTTTAAAGCGATGACATTAGGTAAGCCTATTGTGATGGGCCGTAAGACTTTCGATTCTATTGGTAGACCACTTCCAGGACGTCATAACATTGTGATTAGTCGTCAAGAAGGGTTAGTTATTGAAGGGACAACCTGTGTGAACTCTTTTGAAGCAGCCAAAAAAGCAGCTGGTGATGTCGATGAGCTAGTAGTGATTGGTGGTGGGCAACTCTACGCTATGACCATAGGCATTGCTGACAAGCTGTATTTGACTGAGATTGACCTCGAGGTTGAAGGGGACACCTTCTTCCCTGAGTGGGATGATGGCACTTGGCTTATAAATGTTCAGGAAAGTGCTGTAAATGATAAAGATTTGGGTTATCGCTTTATGGAATTGGTAAAAAAATGTTAAGTTACAGTGCTTGCTATGATTTTGGGTAGTGAGTGCGGCTGACACCCTACAGGTACTCCGCGAAAAAACATAATAGATTAATAAAAATATTAAAGGAGTACATGATGCGCCTGTTGCCTATATCGATAGCTGCTATTATTGCAGCATCAAGCTATACGCTTCCTGCCCATGCCAATGATCAACTTGCAGCTAATATCTGCAACTATGTTCAAGCTGACGATAAGAATAGATTACGAAAGAAACTAAAAGAGAACCGTGTTAAGTTGCGGAACATCTATTCTGGTATCTCTTGCAATGGTGATAGTTTGTTGCGGACAGCCATTAAAAGTGGCTCTGACAAAGTAGGAACCTTTGTAGCAAAACGCTTGTCAGTCTCTGACCTTCAAGCTAGTGAGGCCGATGGCATTAGTATTAATGCTTGGGCTGAAGCAAAAGGCCATAGCGCGAGTGCAATTAACATTGCGATTAAAGAGCGTTTAGCTGGCGGATAAGCTTGTACAACGTTATTTGTATTAAAAAATACCGGACAATTGTCCGGTATTTTTTTAGTTTTTATTGATAGAAGTCGCTTTATATTAAACTTTAAACTCACCTACTGATGCTTGAAGTTCTTCAGCCAGCATCGCTACCTGATGGCTAGACTGTGCTGTTTGATCAGCTCCAGAAGCAGTCTCTTCAGAAATCGATGCGATGTGTTCTAGCATTTCAGATACCTGCTGACTCACTAAACTTTGCTCTTGAGCTGCATGGGCAATATGAGTACCAGAATCATGGGCTTTATGAACAGCCTCACTGATACTTGTGAGAGCAATATTGGCTTGTTCGGTTTTATCGACACAAGAACTGGCCTGACTACGGCCTAACTCCATCACTGATACCGCTTCTTGCGTTCCTGCCTGCAGGACTTGGATCATCTGTTGAATTTCTTGGGTAGAGTCTTGAGTTCTCGAGGCTAGGTTTCGGACTTCATCGGCGACGACGGCAAATCCACGGCCTTGTTCACCAGCTCGTGCAGCTTCAATTGCGGCATTTAATGCGAGTAGGTTAGTCTGTTCTGCAATGCCACGAATAGTGTCAAGAATTGAGCCTATGGAAGCACTATCAGTATGCACCTTGTTAATCACTATGCCTGCTTTGGCTACTTCATCAGCTAGCGCCTGAATAGTATGCTTATTCTCATCAGCAATGGTGCGCATATGCTGTGCTTCATCGTCGGCCTGCTTAATTTGTAGTAGCGCTTCATCGGCGCTGCTGGTGACTTGCTGGGCACTTGACGTTAATTGAGTCGTTGCAGTAGCGACTTGATCGACTTGGCTCTTTTGTTCTTGAATGCTGGCGGTTGTTTGAGTTGTGATAGCTGACGTTTCTTCTGCTGCAGCTGCAAGTTGATTCGAGCGGTCTAAAATGCCTTGTATTAATTCTCTAAGGCTATCAACTAGGCGGTTGCAGTTACGAGATAGCTCGGCAAATTCATCATGACCCGAGTCGTCTAGTTTATGAGTCAAATTGCCAGAGGCTAAAATATTAAGCGCTGTGTTGATCTTATTTAATGAGCGTTTCAGCGGAATAGTAACCGCAGAGCTAACGCCAATCGACACAAAAATAACAATGACAATAAGAATGATGGTATTAAAACTCGCTGAATCAATGCCTTCAATTGCTTTATTACTGATTTGTGCAGAAACAGTTTCTACTTTTTTAATCAGTTCATCCATGCTGCCGTTAACATTATCAACATCTCTGTTAACCTTGCTAAGTAACTGTTCTGCCGATGATTCAAAGTTAAGCTGACGTCCTTTCATCGCTTGCATAGAGCCACTTCCACTTAACATGGTAAAGACTTTATTCGCTTCAGTATTAATATCGGCCATTAGTGTTGTATCAACAACACCATCCCAGTGACGGGTAACATATTCCAGTTTACTCTTAGCTTCATTGATCAAGTAATCGAGTTCTTTAGATATGGTGTCAAATTGAGAGTGTGACGTGCTGTTTATGAGGTCATAGTTAGTGCTGACGATACTGCTGAGACTATTATCAATATTGCCAGCAGTGGCAGCTATCTCTTGATCGGTTAAATCTTCACTGGTCTCCAGATCCATAAGGTCTAGCAGGAGTGAGGCTGTATCATCAGCGGCTTCTTCTAAACGCTCTAATTTGGAGACTAATTTCTCTTGTGTAACCAGCGAGTTTTCTCGCGTGATCATCATTTTATTGCTTTCAGCAGCAAAATCCTGATAGTTAGTTCTTAGTGTCGCAATAATACTGGTAAAGTCAGCTTCTTGTTGCGATGCCACAAGTCTTGAAATGTTATTGAGCTCAGAGTTGAAAGATTGGTTATGCTCGGCAAATTTGGACTTCAAGGCGGGGATTTTAGTCGATTGAGTTGAATAGTAAGCGAGTAATACCTGCTTTTCCTGAATCGAAAGATCTTTAATTAAGTGACTGGTAGATTCTATAGCAGGTAAGCTGAGTTCTTGTAATATCTGAGTGCTAGTTTTGAGCTCACTGTTTGTCAGTAAAGAGGCGCCTCCCAAAGTGATTAAGAGTAAGGTTACTACACTAAACCCGCCAATAACTCTTGTGGCGACATTCAATTTCATAGGGTGCTCCATTATAAATTTTATTATTATTCCCTAGTAATGAATGATTAGTTCAGTTACTTGAATATTGACTAACAACTGTTAACGTATCGGCTAACATTCGAGTTAGTTTAACTCTTTTTTAACTTATTTTGGGTAATTTTTTCATCCTTCTCTAGATGCCATAGTGTTAGGTACTCTCCCCAACAACATCCTGTATCTAATGCTTTTATTCTTGTAGAGCTCACTTCGCCCATCACTGCTGCCCAATGTCCAAAGACCAAAGTATGGCTTTGGTTAACTTTCCCCTCAAGAGCGAACCAGGGAGTCAAGTCTGGATCTTTACATTCGGCAGGGGAGACCTTACATTCAAAATCGAGCCGTCCATCACTGTGTAAAAAACGCATTCTTGTTAATGCATTGATACAGTAAATTCTCTTTTCTAATTCGCCCATTTCAAGATGCCACTGGTTTGAACCCGAGGTGTACATTTTCGTGAGTAGGTTTTCAACATAATCGGCAGATTGGAGGGCTTGAGTGACACGCAGGCTTTCTGCTCTTAACGTATTCAGATCCCATTGAGGTGGAACACCTGCGTGGCTCATTATAATCTTGTGCTCAGGCAATTCCTGATGAAGCGGTTGATGGCGTAGCCAACCTATTAAGGAGTTAATCTCTGATGAATCAAGTAAAGCCTCTAGTTTGTCCTTTGGATTTGCTCTTTTAACCTTGGCGTGAACAGCCATTAAGTGCAGATCATGGTTCCCCAGAGACACATTTGCAGCGCCATCGAGTTGCTGGAAGTACTTCAATGTGGGTAGAGAGCCGGGCCCTCTCGCAACTAAATCGCCAACTGCCCATAGTTGATCCCGTGATGGGTTAAAATCGACTTTAGACAACAGCTGCATGAGTTCGTCATAACACCCTTGAATATCGCCGACAAAATAGTTTGCCATCTCTTCTTTATCCTTATCAATCAATACTCTAATTGTACTGGGGAGGCGCGGGAAAGGAAATAAGTTTCAATCTTAGAAAATGGCTTCAGTATGAAGAACTGAAAATGTTTGATCGCTGTTTTTAGTGAAGTAACCCAGGAACAGAGAGTCTAAAAGGCGGTATTGTCGCGTTAAAAGCGGTTCCATCCTCAGTGACCATTCCATAACTGCCTTCCATGACACCTAAGGGAGTTTCGAGCACTGTACCACTGGTATATTGGTAGGCGGTATCAGCTTCAATTGTGGGGGTTTCACCAACTACACCAGCGCCTTGAACTACGCTGAGATGTTGATTTGCATCGGTGATAGACCAGTGGCGGGTTTTTAACGTCACGGGATCTTTACCTAAGTTGATGATGGTGATTGTGTACCTAAACAGATATCTTTCATCATTGGGTGAGGATTGATCTTCGATATACTCTGTTTTAACTTCGATTTTTATTGAGGCTTCAAGTTCTGTCATGGATTTCCTTATAACAAAAAGGAGGGCAAGCCCTCCTAGATTTTGTAAATCATTTTAGAATTTAACACAGAGTTAAAATGAAGTAAGCGTATTTATTGCTTATCAATGACAAGATTTGCCATTGCAACATACTGCTGGACTGTGATCTGCTCAGGTCTGAGCGTCGCGTCGATGCCTAACTCTGCAAATTCGTCATCAGAGATAATATGTTTAAGATTATTACGCAAGGTTTTACGGCGCATATTAAATGCCGTGGTCGTTAGATGTCTTAGTTGATCGACATCTTTACATGGCCAAGGCTTCACTTTAAATGGCACGAGACGAACGACAGCTGAGTCAACTTTAGGTGCAGGTGTAAAGCTTCCTGGCGGTACTTCAAGTACAGGCATAACCTGACAATGATACTGCGCCATGACGGTCAAACGACCATAGGCTTTTGTTCCTGGGCTGGCAGAAAGCCTAAGAACGACCTCTTTTTGCAGCATGAAGTGCATGTTCTCAATCTGTTCTGCGAAGTCGAATAGATGGAACATGAGTGGCGTAGAGATGTTGTATGGCAAATTACCAAACACCTTCATCTGACGGCCTTCTTCTACAAGCTGGCTGAAATCAAACTTAAGCGCATCTCCTTGGTGAATATCCAACTTATCTTTTAATGTTGGGTGTTCACGCAAACGCGCTACTAGATCTTTATCCAGTTCAACCACTGTCAGTTTGTCGATACCACTGGCTACAGGCTCGGTTAATGCCGCTAGGCCCGGACCAATTTCAACCATGACATGATCGTTATCTGGAGAGATAGCGCCAACAATGCGATTGATAATATTGTGATCGGTCAAAAAGTTTTGTCCGAAACGCTTTCTGGCCGTGTGGCCTAAATGTACTTTATTGCTCATTACTTATTTCAACTACTCAGTTTTTGCTGCCAAATCTATGGCTTTATTTAGTGCACAGACAAAGCTACCTATGTCTGCTTGACCTGTTCCGGCGAGTTCAAGTGCAGTACCGTGATCTACCGAAGTACGAATGTAAGGTAGCCCTAAGGTTATATTCACCGAGCTACCGAAACCTTGCGATTTAAGGACTGGCAAACCTTGATCATGATACATAGCAAGTATGACATCGGCGTCATCTAAGTACTTACTTTGAAAGATCGTGTCTGCTGGTAACGGGCCGACTAGGCTAATGCCTTCGGTTCGCATTTCCTCTAAGGCTGGAATGATAACATCTATCTCTTCGCGCCCTAGATGCCCATCTTCGCCTGCATGAGGATTGAGTCCGCATACATATATTTTGGGTTGTTTAATGGCAAACTTATTCACTAAATCAGTATGCAATATTTTAATAATTTGACGCAGTCGATCACGCGTAATCGCTTTTGACACATAGGCCAATGGAATATGAGTGGTGACTAAAGCGACTTGCAAGTTCGGTGCTGCCAGCATCATTACAACATCTTGGCAATTGGCTTGATGTGCAAAAAACTCAGTATGACCACTAAAGGAGATACCGGCTTGATTGATGATGCCTTTATGAACTGGACCGGTAACCACGGCATCAAACTCACCGTTCATGTTCTTCTCGCCGGCATAGCTCAGAGTCTGCACTACATAGGCACTATTTTGCTCATTCAGTTGGCCGCATTTAGCCTCAGCATTGAGCGCAAATGGTGCCAAAGTTAAGGTACCAGCTTCTTGGGCTTTTGGCGCAAGACTCGGTTGGTAAGGCTTAAGCTGTAGCGGAAGCCCGAGCATTTTGGCCCGAGAGGTTAACAGTTCAGGATCCGCACAAACAACTAGCTCAGCAGGCCAAGCCTGCTGAGCTAGTTGGATAACTAAATCTGGACCAATCCCGGCTGGTTCGCCTGGGGTGATGGCTATTCGTTTAGTCGTCAATATATTTAGCCTCGATTAAAATAGGTTTTAACATCCAATTAATTCTTGAGGGCAATAGTAACAGATTTAGCTATTACTATTCGCCTCGATTCTTCTCAGGTTCGAAGACTTCGATATACGCTTCAGCTCTCATCTCATCAAGCCAGTTTTGTAACTCTTCATTAAACTTACGACGGAAGATGAGCTGATGTGCTCTATTGGTATTAAATTTGTCCGTAGCATCTGTCTTACGGCGCTCTTCAAGCTGCACTATATGCCAACCATGACTTGAACGAAAGGGCTCGCTGATTTCATTTATCTCAAGTGCATTTAATGTTTGAGAGAACGCAGGAACATAGACACTTGGGTCAGCCCAGCCTAACTCACCACCTTTTGCCGCTGAACCAGGATCTTCAGAGTATTGATGAGCCAGTGCTGCGAAATCGGCGTCACCAGAACGGATCTGAACCGCAAACTTTTCAAGCATGGCTTTAGCGCGTTCTTCTGACAGAATTGGCGAAGGCTTGACTAAGATATGTCTTGAACGGACTTCATCCACTTCTTTGGTTTCTAGACCTCGAGCATCTAATACCTTAATGATGTGAAAACCTGCTCCACTTCTAATGGGACCAATCACATCACCAGGCTTAGCATTACCCAACACTTCAGCGAATAAGGTTGGCATCTCGTTGATGTTCATGTAGTCCCAAACACCACCTTCTAGGGCTTTAGGGCCTGAAGATGCTGCAATTGCAGTACGACGGAAGTCATCGCCATCTTTTACGCGTTTAAGCACGGTTTCAGCGCGCTTACTCGCTTTTTCAAGTTGTTCGCTGTTAGGGTTATTTGGTACTTCAATCAGAATATGTCCAATTTGGAATTCAACTTGTTCTAGACCCTTCTCTTCAATCATTTTAACTAAGTTATTGATTTCTTGAGGAGACACCTGAATACGACGTTGAACCTGAATACGTTGTATTTCACCTAAGGTGATCTCTTCACGTAACTGCTCACGGTATTGATTCCAGCTCATGCCTTCTTGAGCGATTTTAACTTGCATCTGCTCAACGGTTAATTTTTGTTCTTTAGCGATATTGCCGATAGTTTGATCTAGCTGTAGGTCACCAATATGCAGTCCTATTCTATCGGCCATCTGCATCTGTAATCGCGTCATGATCAAACGTTCAATTACTTGTGTTCTAAGTGCACTGTCTGAAGGTAGATCTTGGCCTGCCGCTGTGGCATTTGCTTTAACCGTTTTAAGCATGCCAGTGATTTCACTCTCTAGCAGGATACCTTCGTTAATCTGTACTGATACCCGATCGAGGGGGGCACTTTGGGCTTGTACTGTATGGCTCATCGCCAGAGCAAGAAAAGCAAAAATCAAATGTTTACACGGTTTCATCCACAAAAATCCTTGGCATATTGATGTCAGGTGCAGCACCAAATGATGCTGACTTGATTCTATTATCATGATTGGACTCTAAGACCCGCTCATGGTTCATCTAAAATAAACTTATTTAATCTTATCGGGAGTCAATTCCCAGTCGCTGCTTAGTTTACCCGTTAGGTTTGGCGTTACTAGTTTTTCAGATAAAGCGGTTTACGATAGTTAAATAGACCATCGTTCAGCATATCTGATACGCCTAATGGGCCTGAGCCACCGAGTCCTTTTATGACGAAGTTTAGGTAAAATCCGCTTTCAAATAGTTCACGATTATCCAGCACCGGATTAAAGTTATCATCATAATTAGTTTTAATTCGATAATGGTAACTTAAGCGGACTGCCCAGCAACATGATTCATACTGAAAACCAGTGTAGGTCTCTACACTTCGGCTTTCGTTAAGATCATAATACCAGTTACCTACTACATACCAGCTGTCGCTAATTGGCCAAGCTCCGCGCATACCTGCTTGAGAGATATTAACGGATTCATTGGTATTTGAGTTCAAGAGATCCGGTACATATCGATAACTAAACTGAAGTAATTTATTGGCACCAGGCCTAAAGTCGAGTGTCATCTCGCTCTTTTTGTTCTCACTCTGCTTAGTATCATACTGAATAGCGCCACTGACATACCAGTCTTTATACAACTTAGTGCTTAATTCAGCAGCAAGCACTGAGTTAGAGGTGTTCTCTTGGGTTAACCTGCTACTTGGTACTAAGGGATCACTAATCCCCACTTTACTGTCTTCAAAGTAGTAAATTTGTCCCAAGCTAAACTTAAATGCTTCCACATTATGTTCGTCAAATAAGCGAGTCGTTAAGCCGAGAGTGAGTTGGTTGGCATCGGCGATTCTATCGATACCTGAAAAGCGTCGGTCACGGAAAAGACCAAAGTAATCATCTTGTATCATCGCGGTATCATAAATACCAATGTCGTCTTGGTCTTCATAGCCAACATATAAGTATTGAAATTGTGGTTCTAATGTTTGGCGATAATTTTCATTAAAATAGTCAGTAAAACGTTCGAAGTTGACCTGACCATGGACACGTATTTGTGGCAAGGTTCGGTTAACAAAGCTGGCTAATTCATCATTACCATTGGATTCATTAACGTCTTGCCAATAGTAGGTTTGGAGTAACTTGACTTCACTGGTTAGCGAGCCTGCAGGGCCATGAATTGGATAAGAAATACTGGGTTCAAAATTCAGACGCGTTGCCGTTGTGAAGCTACTGTCTTCATGTTGAAAGTTACTCGCTTCACTGGTCAATCCAAAATCTAAGCCATTCCAAAAATCTGGGGCGCGATAGTTAAGGCCTATCTGTGGCATCACCTGATAAGGCTTTTCATCTCCGCCTAACACTTTAATATTCTGTACTCGTGCGGTGACATCCCAATTTTGTTCGAAGTAGCTAATCTCACCGATGCGCGATATCTGATTATCAGTTGCGCGTTGCACATCCGAGTTTAGATCGTTGAAATAGTTGTTGTCTGATACGTTGGTGAAGTTAGCCATCACTCGCCAGTTTTCATTGATGGCACCTTTATGTTCCCAATGGTAAAGGTAACGATCAGGCGAGTCAGTCAGCATTTTATCGCTGCCGATGTACTCTAAGTTGAGTTGGCCTTGTTGCGACTCTCCTGCGAGATAGCGGAAATCACTCTTTAGGAATAGCCCTCGTGATGACATGTAATGAGGGGTTAATGTAAGGTCATATTCTGGAGAAATATTCCAATAATATGGCGTCGCTATTTCGACACCGTTGGTGGTACTGGTGCTTAATTCAGGGAACAGGAAGCCGGATTTACGTTTTTCAGATACCGGTATCGTCATATAGGGGATATAGAATACAGGAACGCCACCAATTTTTAACTTGGCATCCCAGAGCTCTCCCCACTCTTCAGTGCTATCGATCTTGATCGTTTCAGCTTCGAGTAACCAAGAGGTGTCACCTGGAGGACAGGTAGTAAAATTTGTCTTAGTCAGGTGCAGATTATTATCGGAAGTGATCTCGAGTTTTTCTGCGTCACCATGAATTTGTTGACCGTGCATCCAATACTGTGCGCCCCAAAGGGATGCACTATTGCTGCGCATTTCAGCAATGAGCGAGTCAGCTGTAATGGTGATCATCTGATCTTGAAATATGAGATTGCCATTGGCATCTAAACGCTCATTCTTTTGATCTAATATCGCTTCATCGGCTGCAATATGGCGCTGACCTTGGCTGAATAATACATTGCCATTGAATGTAGCTTGTTTGCCCATTTCCGCTTCAGAGCGGTTAGATATAATTCGGATCTCTTGCTGTTCTAGTGCCGTTTGGTCATCGCTTGTTGACGATAGACGGGGGACTGGAGGCTCGACGATACACTGTAAGCCAGCATCGATAGTTTGGGTCGAGTCTTCAGCCAAGACTAATTGGGGAAGTAGGCTTAGTGCCAATAAATAACGGATCTGCATCTTAAGTCGTTTAATATGATTTCTTAGTCTGGACAACAATAATTGAGGATAAATGTTGCCGATTTTAAGGCAACTCAGCTAAATATCAAGATTGAGCTTATTAGCTGATTCCATTTTGCTTTATAATAAAGCAATTTTTACATAAGAGCCATGAGGTGCCCTTGTCAGATCTAAGATTTATTGCGTTAAATAGATGGCTAAAGCAACTTTTTAATACTGAAGTTAGAGCAATACTTATCTCTGGAGATGCGAGTTTTAGACGATACTTCCGTGTTGAGCACCAAGATAAGCGCTTTATCGTAATGGACTCACCCCCTGAATTGATCAAAGTGCTTCCTTTTATTAAGTTAGCAAACGCTTATTCTGCAAAAGGAGTGAATGTACCTCAAGTTATTGAAATTAATCTTGAAGAAGGTTTTTTACTGTTAAGTGACTTAGGCGATGTACAGTTACTATCGGTGTTGAATGAGGACAACGTAGTCGATTATTACGGCCAAGCATTAGCGCTCTTAAATAAAGTGAGTTTAGTTACCGATAATGGTGAAACTTCTTTACCTTTATACGATGAAGCTTTTGTCCAATTGGAGTTAGATATTTTTTCTGATTGGCTGATAAAACGTCATCTTGGTCTCGAACTTGATGATTCAACCCAAGATATGCTGAAAATGACCTTTTCTCATCTTATCCAAAATGTTGAAGCTCAACCCAAAGTCGGTATGCACCGTGATTATCACAGCCGAAACATAATGCTGCAAAATGAGCAGCTACAGGTGATCGATTTTCAGGATGCAGTACTTGGGCCTATCACCTATGATGCGGTGTCTCTTTTAAGAGATTGTTATGTTCGCTGGCCTGATGGCGTGGTTAATCAGTTAATGCAGCAGCATTTTGAGCAAATTAACGCATCGGGCCAACTTGATAGCGGTGTCACAATAGAGACCTATACCCGTTGGTTTGACTTAATGGGATTACAGCGTCATATAAAAGCAGCTGGCATTTTTGCTCGCCTTAAATACCGTGATGGTAAGCCTGCATATATGGCAGATATTCCATTAACCCTTGAATATATTCGCGATATTTCTGATAATTACCCAGAGCTTAAGCCCTTTAGTGAATGGATTTCGGCTACGGTTATCCCAGCCGTTGAGGTCACTTCATGAAGGCGATGATTTTGGCTGCGGGTAGAGGAGAGCGGTTACGTCCTTTAACGGATGCATTGCCTAAACCTTTGGTCAGTGTGGCTAATAAGCCATTGATTGTTTATCACATCGAGCGGCTGGCAAAACAGGGGATCACTGAGATTGTGATCAATCATGCTTGGCTTGGGCACAAACTAACGGAAGCATTAGGTGATGGCAGCCGTTGGGGAGTGAGCATTCAGTACAGCCATGAGCTCAATGCATTAGAGACTGGTGGTGGTATTAAACAGGCTTTGCCATTGTTAGGTAATAATCCATTTTTAGTGATAAATGGCGATGTGTTTCTTGATGAGTTACCTGATTTTACTCGTTTCGATTCAAATGGCGCTCTTAAGGGCAAATTGGCACATCTTTGGTTAGTGGATAATCCCAGTCAACATCCGAATGGGGATTTCCCCTTGATAGGTGGGCTCGTTCAAAACAAACTTTCTGATGAACAGGAAGCATTGACGTTTTCAGGGATGGGGATTTATCATCCCTCTCTTTTTCAAAATACACCAGATAAGGGTTTTCTTCTTGCTCCGCTGTTAAGAGATAAGGTGAATTCAGGACTTGTTTCCGGTGAATATTTTTCAGGTTTTTGGTGTGATGTTGGGACTCTAGAGCGTTTAGATAGTTTGGAGCAGCGTCAGCAAGGTTTAGGTTGATATAGGTAGGCCCCTGTAATAACGGGCTCTATTTTATCAGGATTTAATCGTATATTTTGTAAGTGACTAAGGTTTTTTAATGCGTATTTGGGGTAAGATTTTCGGCTTTGCCATCGGTTTTATGTTTGGTCGAATAGTCGGTGGTGTCATTGGTCTTTGGTTAGGTCACCTCTATGATAAAAAAAGTGCCCAGCTTAGTGGCATTATAGGGAAAGGGGCTAATCGACAGACGTTGTTCTTTAAGACAACCTTTGCCGTGATGGGACATGTGGCTAAAGCGTCAGGACATGTGACTGAAAACGATATTCGTATCGCGACGATGTTAATGGATCAGATGCAGCTCAAAGGTGAAGCAAGAGTAGAGGCGCAGATTGCATTTAAAGAGGGCAAGGAGAGTGACTTTGATGTTAAAGCTTGCCTTAAAACTTTCCGCCTTATCTCTATGGGCCGTAAAGAACTGCTGCAGATGTTTCTTGAGATTCAGATACAAACAGCACTTTCTGATGCCAAACTGGATCCCGAAGAACATGCGGTATTACTGGTAATAGCCCAAGAGTTAGGTTTCAGTCGTGCTCAACTTGATGAGTTACTTAAACGTTGGCAGGCGGAGTTTAATTTCCATAAGGGTGGCAATAACAATCAAACCAGTATTGAAGATGCCTACTCTCTGCTTGGTTTAACAGAAGCTTCATCAGATCAAGAAGTGAAGCGCAGTTATCGTAAACTAATGAATGAGCATCACCCTGACAAGTTAGTCGCGAAAGGTTTGCCTCCTGAGATGATGGAGCTTGCGAACACCAAAGCTCAAGATATTCAAGCGGCTTACGACAGGGTCAAAACCGATCGCGGCATGCGTTAAGTTAGCTAGCCCACCGCTTCTGCTATCCTGCTATTTTTATTGAATAACTCTTTGTAAAATGTATATTATGTAAAGTATAAATATACATTTTACTATCCTGTATTTAGGCTCATTTTGCCTCAATCTTGATAACTCATGTTTGATCATTCATGAAAGAGACCGATATGAAGATAGCAGCTTATATTTCAGCTTCAGCATTGATTGTTACTTCCGCTTTGGTTTCAAATCCTGTGTTTGCAGAGGTGTTTGTTGCGCCATTTGGAGGTTACAGTTTTGGCGCCAGTGAGTTCAACATTAAAAGTGCTGGACTCAGTAACTTCGCCCAAGATGAAGAGGGAGAGTTGAACGTCTCTGAGTCGGCGCATTATGGTGTCATGCTGGGTTTTACTACTAATGATCCCGGCGATATCTATCTCATCTATAGTCATCAGGCCACCGAGTTGCGAAGTGGTGGTAATTTTAGTCCTACTCCCATCACGGATCTCGATCTTGATCTTGATTATCTGCATCTGGGGGGATCGCTTTATTTTCCAAATGGCAATTTAAAACCCTATGTGACTGCCAGTGTTGGCTTAACGAGTATGCGACCTGGTGGTGATTACTCAAATGAGACTCGGTTTTCAATGGGCTTTGGTGCCGGCGCTGAGTATCAACTGACCGAATCTTTCTCGATGTTCGCCGATGCAAGGGGTTATGCCACTTTCATCAGTAGTGATAGCACTTTGTTTTGTGATGGCGGAGAGTGTCTCTGGTTTATTAGCTCAGACATTATGTGGCAAGGGCAAGTTAACGTAGGCTTAAAGCTACGGTTTTAGAGAGAAGATTCATAACATGAAAATAGTGATACTCGACGGTTATACACTTAATCCTGGGGATTTAAACTGGAGTGGATTAAGCGACTTTGCCAGTGCTGGGGAGTTTACTAGTTTTGAGCGAACTGCTGAGAGTGAACTACTGAGCCGCGCCAAAAATGCTGAAATACTCTTTACTAATAAGACTGTTATCTCGGCGAATACACTTGCTGAACTCCCTAAGCTAAAATACATTGGTGTACTTGCAACTGGCACCAATGTGGTTGATTTGGTCGCAGCAAAGCAACATGGCGTCGTGGTGACCAATGTGCCAGGTTATGGCCCAGATGCTGTCGCTCAGATGGTCTTTTCTCATATTCTTCATCATACACAGCAGGTCGCAGTTCATCATCATGCCGTTGTTGCAGGGGCGTGGACTGAGTGTGAGGATTTTTGTTTCACTCTCAGTCCTTTGCAATCTCTAAAGGGGAAAACCCTCGGGTTGATGGGATATGGCGCGATAGGTCAGCAAGTGGCGAATATCGCATTGGCGTTTGGGATGACTGTATTAGTCAATACGCGTACGCCGCTGCTTGATCTCCCCGTTGGGGTGAAATGGTGCAAGCTTGATGAGATGCTCCCGCAGGTAGATATTCTTTCATTGCATTGTCCGTTAACGCAGGAAACGGATAAAATCATCAACCGAGCGTTACTTAGCTTGATGCGTAAAACGTCTATCTTGATTAATACGGCTCGTGGCGGATTGATCGATGAAGCAGCCTTGAGTCAGGCGCTACTTGATGGTGAAATTGCCGCAGCTGGAGTTGATGTGCTGTCAACTGAGCCACCAGAAAAAGATAATCCGTTACTGACAGCGGTCAATATCAGTATTAGCCCACATAACTCGTGGGCAACACGGGAAGCTAGGCAAAATTTACTGAATATCGCGATTGAAAATGTGGCCGCTTTCTTGAATGGTAAAGCGAAGAATAGGGTTAACTAGTGACTACAAAATCACTTTAACGACACTAGCACAATGCAATGATTTCTCTATTGCATTGTCAATCGAGCTTCCACGAGCAAGTGCAACACCTAAACGTCGACGACCGTCTATTTCAGGTTTGCCAAACAAACGAAGCTGGGTATCCGTTTGCTCGAGTGCTTTACTGATACCTTCAAAACGAATATTGTCAGACTGACCTTCACCGAGTATGACTGCTGATGCGCTGGGGCCATGTTGCGTTATGTTAGCAATAGGTAAGCCTAAAATAGCCCTCGCGTGCAACGCAAATTCAGATAAGTCTTGACTGATGAGGGTCACCATTCCTGTGTCGTGAGGACGGGGCGATACTTCGGAGAAATACACTTCATCTCCTTTAATAAATAACTCGACGCCAAATAAACCGTAACCCCCTAATGCTTCAACAACTTTACGACCAATCTCCTGTGACCTCTTTAGCACTGAAGGTGACATGGCTTGTGGCTGCCATGATTCTCGGTAGTCACCATCTTCTTGTCTATGACCGATAGGATCGCAGAAGTGTATGCCGTTGATTGAATTTATCGTTAGCAGGGTGATCTCATAATCAAAGGGCACAAACCCTTCGACAATTACACGTCCTCCACCTGCTCGGCCGCCCTCTTGCGCATATTGCCAAGCAGTTAATACTTGGCTTGCTTCGCGAATAACACTTTGTCCTTTACCGGATGAGCTCATGACAGGTTTAACCACACAAGGTATGCCTATCTTTTCTATTGCCTGTTCGAATTCGATTTGAGTATCACAGAAAACATAAGGCGAAGTGGGCAGATTTAAGGTTTCAGCGGCAAAACGTCTTATGCCTTCTCTGTCCATGGTGAGCTGGGTGGCTTTGGCGGTGGGGATGATATTAACGCCTTCAGCTTCCATCTCTACCAGAGTTTGAGTCGCAATGGCTTCAATTTCTGGGATAACCAGATGTGGCTGCTCTTGTTTGATAATCGCTTTTAGCGCGTCACCGTCGAGCATATTGATAACATGAAAGCGATGGGCGACTTGCATGGCTGGTGCATTGGGGTAGCGATCTACTCCAATCACTTCAACGCCCATGCGCTGAAGCTCTATCGCAACCTCTTTTCCAAGTTCACCGCAACCTAGCAACATAGCGCGTAATGCACCATTGGAGTGTGGAGTGCCTATCATTTTGTGGGTACCTTTATTTTTGTCGGTAATAGTGTTTCACACTATCTGGCTGTTGAGCTTATTGATGCTCTTTTTCGCTATTATACCAAAGCTACTTGGGAATGCAGTATTGGGCATATCCAGAGGTGACAGAGTTCAAAATCATCAATCACTGTTCGGTACTAGTATTCATATTGATGTTGATAAACTGTATTCCCACTATCCATTTTTCTTAATGACAAGAGTCATCGGCTTTCATTCTGAGTGATATTTATGCAAAGGGCTCGCAATTACCGGTAAGACAGAATCATCTGGATGGGTGAATGGCTGTCATGTTTGCGCTTGGACTGGATTAACGTGTTTATCTTACTCATATTTTTTAGGCACAAGATAAATTATTACTGGTATCAGTCGGGTTTTGTTGCGAGAATGTTTGCACGCTGTAATTAAGTCTTAACTAATAAAAACAAGGATCTATTTACTAATCAGCTGAGTAAATAGAGCATAAGGAGCTAACCGTGTTTCTAGATTACTTTGCGTTGGGCGTTATTTTCTTCGTGGCCATTTTTCTCTTCTATGGCGTTATCGTCATTCATGATATTCCCTATGAAATTGCTAAAAAGCGCAATCACCCTCAGCAAGATGCACTTCATGTTGCTGGTTGGGTGAGTCTGTTTACTCTGCATGCTATTTGGCCGTTTCTCTGGATTTGGGCAACCTTGTACCGTGAAGATCGTGGCTGGGGATTTAACTCCGTGGTGGAGCGAGAGCTTGCCCTTGAAGATGAGGTTAAGCAGCTTAATGAGACGGTGTCGAAGCTGGAGTTAAGATTACAATCGATTGAGTTGGGAGGACATCCTGCGAAGCCAGAGATAGTGCCGAATGACGACATTGGAAACCAGACTAACAAGACGGAGGGTTAACGATGGATCTTTTACTTATTCTCACTTACACGGCCATTTGTATCGCTATTTTTAAAGTGTTTAAGATCCCGTTAACTAAGTGGACAGTACCAACCGCGATTTTAGGTGGCATATTTATTGTCGGCACCTTAATTCTGTTAATGAACTATAACCATCCCTATACGCCTTATGCTAAGGAGTATTTTGTTTCAACCCCAATAAATCCAGCTGTGCGCGGCGTTGTCACTTCGGTTGAAGTGAAGCCTAATGTGCCCGTAAAGAAGGGAGAGGTATTGTTTAGGTTAGACCCGACTCCGTTTGAGGCTATGGTAAAGCAAAAACGTGCGGCACTTGTTTCTGCTGAGCAAGAAGTACCTCAACTTGAAGCGGCTTGGCAGTCTTCATTAGCGAATGTTGAGCGAGCGACAGCGGATAGAGACCGAGCAGAATCGGCCTATGATCGCTATGCTAAAGGGAAGAAAAAAGCGGGGAGTAACTCGCCTTTTACTGAACTTGAAATGGATAATAAACGTCAACTCTACTTGGCGTCAGAAGCTCAATTGACCGTAGCGCAAGCTGAGGAATTGAGAGTTAGGTTGGTGTTTGAGTCTAATGTTGACGGGGTTAATACTAAGGTTGCTGGAATTCAAGGACAGCTTGAAAAGGCGTTGTTTGATCTCGAAATGACCGTTGTTAGGGCTCCTGCCGATGGCATGGTTACTCAGATGGCACTCAGACCTGGTATTGTTGCGGTTCCAATGCCACTTCGTTCTTTGATGAGTTTTATTCCTGACGAAGAACGCTATTTTGCTGGTGCATTCTGGCAGAACTCACTTTTGAGACTTAAAGAGGGAGATGAAGCAGAAGTGATATTAGATGGTGCGCCAGGGGAGGTATTTAAAGGCAAAGTGGCCACAATCTTGCCAGCAATGGCCGAAGGCGAAATACAGTCTACCGGCGCCTTGATCTCATCGCGTAATTTGATGCAACGAGGACGAGTAATCGTCTTGATTGAGATAGAGGACCATGCGATACGGGAGCATTTTCCTGCAGGTGTTTCCGGACAAGCTGCAATCTATACCGATCATTTTTCCCACGTGGCTGTCATGCGGAAAGTGTTGCTGAGAATGCAAGGTTGGCTTAACTACCTTTTTCATTAGGATTATCAATGCAGGATATTAGAGATTTAACATCTGTTTTAAGATCAAACACCCCAATTGTCGTCATAGAAACCTATGAAGAACATCGCGTTATCGAACTCCTTAAGAGGGTGTCGAGTGTGCTTTATCAACCTCTGTTCAGCTGGAGTATCACCCAAGGGTTAACCCGTGTTGATAAGCTTATGGGCACGCAGAAATTCAATAGTGAACCTGCTGATATTCTGGGACAGATAAAATCCACTGAACAACAGGGGATCTACATCTTGTGCGATTTTCATCCTTTTGTGGCCGATGCGCCTAAGAATGTGCGTCTGTTAAAAGAGATTGCACTTGAATATGAATCCCTTAAACATACGATTGTGTTAGTCAGTCATGCATTTGAGATCCCACCTGAAATCAAACGTTATTGCGCACACTTCAGATTATCCCTGCCCAATACTGCTCAGTTGCAAAATTTGATTTATGAGCAGGTCGATAAAGTCAGAAATGAAGGGGTGATGTTAGATGTCGATGACTCGGCGGTCATCAAACTGGCAGAAAACTTGAGAGGGTTGACCTTTGATGATGCGCGCCGATTAGCACATAAGGCAATTGTCGATGACGGGGCGATCACACATTCAGATGTAGACATGGTCAACAAGGGCAAGTTTGAACTGCTGGACATGGAAGGTGTGTTGCAGTTTGAATATGACACCAGCGATTTTTCTCAGGTGGCGGGTTTACATAATTTAAAACAGTGGTTAAAACACAGAACTCCTTCAGGCCGTACTAAAAACCTTAAAGATCAACCTAAAGGTATCTTGCTCCTAGGTGTACAAGGCAGCGGTAAGAGCTTAGCGGCCAAAGCTGTTGCTGGCATGTGGCAAAGGCCTTTGTTAAGGCTAGATATGGGGGGGCTGTACAATAAATACATAGGTGAGACTGAGAAAAACCTACGTCATGCCTTAGAGCTTGCCGATCTTATGTCTCCTTGTGTGCTCTGGGTTGATGAAATTGAGAAAGGTTTAAGTGGTGGCAGCAGTGATGATGGTGTTTCAACCCGAATTTTAGGCACTATTTTAACCTGGATGGCAGAGCGAAAGTCAGAGGTATTCATGGTGGCGACGGCTAATGATATCTCTGCACTACCGCCGGAGTTGATGCGTAAAGGTCGGATGGATGAAATTTTCTTTGTGGACTTGCCTGATGATGAGATCCGCAGGGCGATATTTCTAATCCATGCTAAACGACGTGAACTTGATCTTAGCTTGTTTAATTTAGCCGAGCTCTCAGGCGCGAGCCAAGGATTCTCTGGTGCCGAGATAGAGCAAGCGATCATCTCTGCTATCTATACCGCTAGAGCGTCAGAACAAGAGCTAAATCAAGTGCTGTTAATTGCAGAGTTGATGAAAACCAGACCTCTGTCTGTGGTTATGCGGGAGAAACTCAGCGCGTTACGTGAATGGGCATCTGACCGTACTGTAAACGCGCATAAATAATAGATTATAGAAACACTAACAGCGTTTGCCGTTAGTGTTTCTGTTTAGTTCTTTACTGTTAAATATCCATGCAGTTTGCGTAGTAGGTCACCGTTGCGGGCCAATCAGAGAAAACCCCTTTAACGCCTACATCTTTGGCTAGCACATCCAACAGTTCGAAAGCATCACCTTCATTATCAATGACATCGGTAATGCTTTGATAATACCAGCCGCCTCCGTTAACCAGTAAACCAGAGCGTTCCAATGTCCAAGCGATAATGTTCAATTGTGCACTTTTCGCAGCTTTGGCATATTCAGAAGGGATTAACTTATTTTCAGCATCTAAGGTCACTAATACCCAAAGTGGTGGCGCGATATATTCCACCCCTTGGTTTTTAAGTTCTTCCATACTTGGCGACCAAGTATCAGCATGTTGTGGGTCAAAGCCAGCATCATCGTATCTGTCATCGAGAAATACTGCCTGATTAGCAAATTCAGGTGTATTGGCTATCCAGTATTTGATGTCTTCAAGTTCAAAGGACTGCGGGAAAACATCTGATGTTGGGACATCCGCAGCTTGGTATTCACTTATCATTTTTTGAGCATAATCTTGCTGACTAAAACCATCGAATGGCATCTGCACTTCAGCTGATTTAAGCTCAGGAGTCATCTTAATCCCCGCTTTTTTAAACATCTCAATGCTCTCTGCGTGAGTCATTAAGGTGCCATTACCAGAATACAGGTCGGTACGCCAATTAGCCGTTCCTGCCATATACTCTTCAACGGTAGTGGCATCAGAATTCGCGCCGTCCATCTTGCCTTTAAGGGTTTTAAATTGAGCAAGAGTAATGTCGCTTGTGCAACATTTAGCATTGGCTTGCACGCCGTTGATAGGATCTGCAGGGGTAAAAGGCACGGAGCATTGTGCAGCAAGTTCTGGGATGGATAAAATATTGGTGGTCGTGGCCAAGTCACATTGAGAATGACGACAAACTAACGCTTTGTCAGAGGTGAAGGTGACGTCACATTCGATTATCCCTGCGCCTGAGTCAATCGCTGCTTGATAAGACTCTTTGGTATGCTCAGGAAACTGCATCGCGGCACCACGGTGGCCAATAGAAAAATCGGTACGGTAGGAGGGCTTATCGCTGCATTGCTCAAGTGTCGTTTTAAGCTCACTGTCCTGCATTTGGTTAACTAAAAATAGTGGGCGAGGGCCGACTTTAGCTGACACCTTAATTTCATTGTTATTGCTGTCATTACTATCGTTACAACCTGTGAGCAAGATACCAGTGATCAGAGCCGTGAGATGGACATAATGTTTTATGTGCTTAGTGTGCATGTGCAAAGTTTCCGTTTAGTCATTACAGCTAGTTGACCTGAATGAGGTCATATTTAGCGGAGTAATCTAACAGAAAAAGATGGCTGTTTAGCTAAGAAATTGTGACGTTAACATGACTAAAATATATCATTGACGTTAAAGAAGGGTTTCCCCCTCTTTTGTGAATACTAAATATACAGATGCCAGTGTTACGTTATTTCTTCGGTGGGAACTGGGATAAGATGTTGCTGACTGTTGCTTGAGTATCGGCGGCTTTTTGTTCTCCACCGGCATCAAAGTTGAAACTGTCGGAACCACGCCAAATAAGACGGTTGGTGACGGGATCGATAATATCTATCTGTATGGTTTGTATTTTAGCTGTACTGCTGCCGATGGGTACGCCCACGTTTGTGCCGACACTCACACCGCCACTACTGCCCCATGTGCCAGTGCCTAATCCAATAGAGAGGCCTGAATCTTTAGGCTTGTCGTCAATTCTGTAGCCAAAAGTCACTTGAAAGTTTGCTGTGTTCTTATCTTGAGTAAACCCTTCCTCCTCAAGGGTGTTGGCTATGGCGATTTGAATCCTTGATGCACTGAGAGGATCGTTAGATTGGGCTGGAGCTTGTTGCTGGAAAGTGCGCAGCTGAGTAAAGTCGTAATCGACGTCATAATCGCTCTTTGGCGTACTGGTGCAGGCACTTAGAAGCATCGATGAAAGGAGCACGCTTATTACGTTGAAGGATTTCATTGTCGTATCCAGAACTGATTATCTTAATTACCAATTTGGTCTGTTCTAGAAAGAGATGCAAGCAATTTTAGGGTATATGATGCAAAAGAATATATTTTAGCCAGTTGAATGCAAATCAGTTATGTTTAAAGTAACAAGTAACAAGTAACAAGTAACAAGTAACAAGTATGGGGGCGATTTATGGAGCAGTTAGAGTTTTTTGAAATTCAAAGTCCCTGTATCGGCGTGTGTCAGACCGACGCTCGCGGTTATTGCAAAGGGTGTTTGCGTAATCGAGATGAGAGATTTAATTGGTTAGATTTTTCAGATGCGAAAAAGTATGATGTTATTCGCCTTTGTAAGCAAAGAAAGCGTCGTCGCCAGTTGGCTATTTTGAAAGCGAGGAAGGCGCAATTGCTCCAAGAACGGGCAGAGCTTAACCCGTCATTTGATTTCAACTCTTCGGATCCCGAAGAACCCGATTTATCGTTAGATGATTTTACTCTTGAATAATTCTATTCAGGTTTAGGCCAGCTAAGAATAAAACTGGTTCTGCCTTTATGACTCTTCAGTCCAACTGTTCCATTATGCCTTTCCATGATCCGTTTAATAATCGCGAGACCCAAACCGTGCCCTTTATTACCATTCTGCACTGATTTACTGCGGTAGAATGGTTCAAATATCTTTGCTTGATCTTCGGGTGGGATCTCTGGCCCATCGTTAGTTACACTTAGACTTATCTGTTTTTCACTCTGCAATATCTCGACTTCAATTAACTCATTAGCAAATCTTTGTGCATTGGTCACAAGGTTTTGTATGGATCGTTCAATCAAAGATGGGTCGCCTAAGAGGAAGACTGGCTGAGCGTCTTGGTCGTACTTAATTGGCAGTGTTCTTGGTGATGATAGTCGTTTAATCGTTTGCTGCGAGAGCACTGTTAAATCGCAATGTTCCAAATGAACTTCTTTGCGCTGAGACTCAAGGCTAGCATAAGTTAACAGCTCCTCTAACAAGTTTTCTATCTCCTTGATATCAAGCTGCATCTCTTCAATAAACTCTGCTCTACGCTGCTCGCTTGAGTCTGGCTGACAGTACTGAGGCATCAACGCCATGGCAAACTTTAATCTTGCTAACGGAGTGCGAATTTCATGGGATACCGCATTCGATAAGTGTTTCTGATTTTCTATTAGTGTACGGATCTGCTTAGCCATTTCATTAAAGGTATTGGCTAAGGGGATCACTTGTGAGCGCGGTGATAGTTGTATTTGGGTGTCCCATTTTGCTCGCCCAAACTCTTGAGTCGCATTACGGAGGGTCTTTAGATCCCGTGACAAAGGCCATACCCAAATAAGTGCAATTAAGCCCAAAGAGAGGTAGAAAAAGAGGGTGAAAAGTTTACGTAATCGAGCTCTTGGATCGATGACGATTGGGCCACCTACCAGAATTTGTTTATCTACTTTTATAAAATGAAGTTCAAAATGGTCACTCAAAGTGGTGGTAAGCACAGCATTGTCAGTTAAGTTACTTTTATCTGATAAGGCTATCTGACTCGAATCTACCAGCTCAATGGGGTAGTCAGGGTCATGATCGACTTGGGCTAAATAATTGATACGATCTTGCTCTGGCAACTTAGCGAGAAGCTGTGCCAGCATGATAAGTGGCGCATCTGTGACACTATTATCATCGACATTATTCTGCCAAATATTATCAAGTGTCCAACCTATTCCTAAGATGCTTAAACTGATGAGTAGGTACAGGCTGATAAAAAGTCGTTTCAATCGTTCATTCCGTAAATCTACATCCAAGCGACATCAATATGTAAAAACTTTGAGATCGCTTGGGTATATAGGGTTTAGTTAGTCCAGGCTTCAGGTGCAAATAAGTAGCCCTGTCCCCAAACCGTTTTAATTCTAAACGGTGTCTCGATATTGTCGCCCAATTTCTTTCTCAGTCTTGAGATCCTGACATCGATTTTTCTATCTTTACCGTCAAAATCGATATTGAGCAAGTATTGATAGATATATTGACGACTCAATACCTGACCAGCTTGAGATGCAAGTAACCAAAGTAGCTCAAATTCATGGCTGGTTAGGTCAACTTCAAGATCGCCAAGTCTAATGGCTTGAGTGTGTGGATCGATACTCAGCCTCCCAAAAGATAAACAGTGTGACTCAGCTTTTGGCGGTTTAGCGTTACGACGTAGCAAGTTATTGATTCTGGCAATAAGCAGCGCAGGATCAACAGGTTTCACTACATAATCATCGGCACCCAACTCTAAACCCTTGATCTGATCTTCATTGGAGCCCAATGCGCTCATGAGTAGGATAGGGCCTGCAAAATAGTCGGGTAACTTTTCACATAGCGTTAATCCGTCCATACCTGGCAACATTATGTCTAGTAAAATGATGTCAGGTTTATAGTTGATCAGACGGGTAAGTACAGTGTCACCGCGACGCTCAACTTCAACGTGCATTCCATGGGACTTTAAATAATCCACAATCAAGTTGGCAAGACGAATATCGTCCTCGACCAATAAGACTCTATGGGTTGATTGAGTGGCTGTCATTAGAATAAACTCCAAGGGTTACGGTAGCGTCTTCTCACTTTGGGTCCTGCAGTCGGTGTGACTTTTAGTTTTACCCCAGCGAGAGTTTCATGTGTTGCTTTATCTATCATTACAAATTGAATATCTTCCGTTGTGCTTATATCTAAGCTAAACGAATTAACTTCTGCGCTCTCTGAACACCATCTGACCATGTTGTCATAGTCAGATAAAATACAGATTGGCTTGGGGATCTGGTTTTTCCATTCAAGTTTTACGGTAAGCTCACAAGTAAGCTGTTCATCTGAGGTTATGCAAAATTCGGGAGCAAGAGAGAGCTCTGCGGTGAACTTTTCAGTTTCATCAGCGATGAGTTGTTCACTACTCGATACTGAGAAAGAAAGGAGTAGAAACCCGCTAGCTATTATTTGAGAAATTTGCACCCGTATTAAAACCTATAACTTGAACCGATATAAAGGGTACTCGTATATTCTTCGTTCAATAGAGGACTCTCTGCAATTGCATCGGCAATGCGTGTGTATCGTGCTAAGAACAGTAGATCCCAATGTTGGGTCATCACATAAGTACTGGTTAATTCTATTCCTGCATTTAATGCCGACTTACTCTTAAAGGCTTGATTCCAATAAGGACTCTCGCTTTCCCTAACCCCGTAATAGTAATCTACAATCTCTTCGCTTTTCCAATCTAATTTAAGTTGAAGCTCGAAGTTCCAATCTTGAACAGGAAGATTATAAATCCATTTTAATTGTGCTTCGGTGCCCTGGTGCACATTTAACATATCGTGGGCTAATGAAAAGTTAATGATGCCGACTCGGGTGTAAATAAATGCATCAAGGCCACCTAAGTAGGTAAATCTGCGCTTCTCTAAATCGCCTATTGTCGGCTCCTGCACCCCTCTGGTAAATAGACCAATATTGTTATTTGCGACTGAGCTTGAGTCAAATGTGCTGCCACCAGCAAGAAATATATTAGAGGGATCCCAACGCTGAAAGTAAGCGCTGTCGGTACTGAAACTGGTTGCCAAGTTTATCGTGTAACTTTCTTGCTCAGTTAAGGTATAACCCAAATTACCGTTGTCGAAGTACCAACTCTCTCCATAGTAAGCAAAGGTTGGCACCATATAAATAGGGATATCATCAAAATCTTTAAGAGGATTACTACGTATGCCGTAACCTAAAGCGATGCCTAAGTCCCATTGACCGATTTCGATGCACTCAAGATCGTTTTCACAAGGTGGAGCCGTGTCAGCCCAAGTGAAAAAGGGAAGAAGAAAGCAGCTGAGGACAATCAGTTTTAGTCTGTTCATGACACCGTTTATATACTCATTACACAATTAACATATCGGGTAATAGGGTAACACCATAGGCGAGAGTTAGTCAGATGTTTTGTAGCATTTGATGCAAACTGATACACCAGCGAGCGCTATGTTTCTGGTATGTCCTTACTTGGTTGCCTTATTGTGATTCAGGAGGGGTTTTGGTGTTTTTTTCTTACTTCATATGTTGTCTAAAATGCTATTTAATTTAACTTAATAAAGCAGTGGTATAGGCAAAAACTATACTAGATAGAGTAAAAGACTATTTTTCCTAATGCTAAATTATGCTTATTGTAAGCAGTATAAGAAATGGTTACTTTCTATACTTAACTCTGAGAGTTCATATTTGACCCTATTAAGGATAACACCATGGCGCGAGTGCATTTTGATTGGACAGATCCCCTACAGCTAAACGCTTTACTCTCTGATGAGGAGAGAATGATCCGTGACAGCGTATATGACTATGCTCAGGATAAATTGATGAGTCGGGTGTTGATGGCGAATCGAAACGAGCACTTTGATCGAGAAATCATGAATGAGCTCGGTGAAATGGGGCTTTTAGGGGCAACGTTGCCTGAAAAATATGGCTGCTCAAACGTCAATTATGTTAGCTACGGACTTGTAGCCCGTGAAATTGAACGTGTCGACAGCGGTTACCGTTCAGCCATGAGCGTGCAATCGTCTTTGGTTATGCACCCGATACATGCCTATGGCACGGAAGAGCAGCGACTTAAGTATCTTCCTAAATTAGCCACTGGCGAGTGGATAGGTTGTTTTGGACTGACTGAGCCTGATGTCGGTTCAGATCCTGGAGGAATGAAAACCCGAGCAGAGCGCATTGATGGTGGATTTAAGATTAATGGTGCCAAAATGTGGATCACGAACTCGCCAATCGCCGACGTATTTGTGGTGTGGGCAAAGCTTGAAGGAAAGATCCGCGGTTTCATTCTTGAGAAAGGAATGAAAGGGCTAAGTGCGCCTAAGATTGAAGGTAAATTCTCACTGCGAGCATCGGTTACCGGTGAGATTGTTATGGACAATGTCGAGGTGCCTGAGACTGCATTGATGCCTAATGTGGAAGGGTTACAGGGACCATTTGGTTGTTTGAATAAGGCGCGTTACGGCATCGCATGGGGCGCGTTGGGCGCGGCAGAGTTTTGTTGGCATGGTGCGCGTCAGTACACCCTTGATAGAGTTCAGTTTAATCGTCCACTGGCGGCAAACCAGTTGATTCAAAAGAAACTGGCTGATATGCAAACTGAGATCACTACAGGTTTGTTTGCTTGCCTGCAAGCGGGACGACTAATGGATCAGAATGCCCTTCCTGTCGAAGCTATCTCATTAATTAAACGCAACTCTTGTGGTAAAGCGTTAGATATTGCGCGTATGTCTCGTGACATGCATGGTGGCAACGGTATCTCAGATGAATTTCATATTATTCGCCATGTGATGAACTTAGAAGCAGTGAATACCTACGAAGGGACCCATGATATTCATGCCCTTATCTTAGGTCGTGCTCAGACAGGGATTCAGGCTTTTTGTTAAGCAAGATTGTTAAGGAGCTTTAGGCTCCTTTTTTGTGTCTGGAACACTGATGTTCATTAACCATATATGGTTAATAATTTGGTTGTTTTAGCCTCTCCAATTAGCTAAATGGGTGAGCAAGTATTATGGAAGATAGGGCGGTAGCGTTAGATAAGCGCTTTATTGAGCGAGTCAATAAGCAAGCCTTTAGTGATATAGGTCAGGGCTGGGAACATCAAAAACTAGGTTTATCAGACAGCGACTTTGTTGGTATGTTTGAATCTCAGCTTAAGAGTCGACTGTTGGATCTAGAGTCGCGAAAGATGCGCGCAAGAAATGAAGGCTTCTATACCATCGGCAGTTCAGGGCACGAGGGAAATGCAGCTTATGGTTTAGCCTTTAAACCTACTGATATGGCGTTTCTGCATTATCGTAGTGGGGCTTTTATGATTGAACGAAGCCGCCAACTTCCCGGTGAAACCATTCTTTACGATATGCTGTTGTCGTTTGCTGCATCCAGTGATGACCCCACTTCTGGTGGTCGCCATAAAGTTCTGGGGAGTAAACGATTGAATATTCCCCCGCAAACATCGACCATCGCCTCACACTTACCTAAAGCGGTAGGCGCAGCCTTTAGTGTCCCTTTAGCTCAGCGATTATCGCTTGATTCTCCCATGCCGTCAGACAGCGTAGTCTTGTGTAATTTCGGCGATGCTTCAGCAAATCATGCCAGTGCGCAGAGCGCGATCAATTCCGCTTGCTGGGCCGCGTATCAGCAAGTACCACTGCCAATTGTGTTTATTTGTGAAGACAACGGTATTGGGATCTCAACACGAACGCCGAAAGGTTGGATTGCAGCGAACTTTAGCCAGCGGGCTTCGCTTAAGTATTTTTATTGCGATGGCAGGGATATTCTCGATTGCTACAAGGTGAGTAAGGCCGCGGCAGACTATGCCAGAGTTCATCGCAAGCCCGTATTTCTGCACGTGAGAACGGTACGCTTAATGGGACATGCGGGCAGCGATGCTGAGATTGCTTATATGAGTAAGGAGCAGATTTTTGATAATGAAGCTCAAGATCCACTCGTCGTGACTGCGCAGCAGCTGATCGAGGCCGGTTTGATGAACTCGAATCAGATCATTGAACTTTATCAATCGATGAAGGCTCGCATAGAAGCAATTGCAAAAATGGCTGTGACTCGTCCTAAGTTGCAGACGGTTGAGCAAGCCATGGCGTCTATTGTGCCACCGAAGCTAGTGGTGAAAGATAACCAATATTTAAATTTAGAAAGCAGAAATGAGTTATTCAAAGCCGATAAGCTGGCATTAAATAAGCCGCTGCATATGGGGAAATTGCTCAATTTAACCCTGACAGAATTGATGGCACGCTTGGCCAATATTGTTGTTTGCGGTGAAGATGTGGGTAAAAAAGGCGGGGTTTATCATGTGACATCCCGATTGGTGGAGCGCTTCGGTCCCAATCGGGTGATCAATACCTTGTTAGATGAAACTTCTATTTTGGGATTAGGAATAGGAATGGCTCATAATGGTATCTTGCCCATGCCAGAGATCCAGTTTCTTGCTTATGTGCATAATGCTGAAGACCAAATTAGGGGCGAGGCGGCGACCTTGCCATTTTTCTCCGATGGACAGTTTACCAATCCAATGGTGATCCGCATTGCGGGTCTAGGTTATCAAAAAGGATTTGGTGGACATTTTCATAACGATAACTCATTTGCTGTATTCCGTGATATTCCTGGATTAATTATCGCTTGTCCTTCCAATGGCGCCGATGCTGTGGAGATGCTCAGAGAGAGTGTCAGGTTGGCGCATGAGGAGCAAAGGGTCGTTATTTTCCTTGAGCCAATAGCGCTATATATGACCAAAGATCTCCATGATACTGGAGATGGCCTTTGGGCGAGTCATTATGTGCCTGAGCAGGAGTCCAAACCTATCGCACTGGGAGAGATAACCCAAGAGGGAGAGGGGAATGAACTCTGTATTATCAGTTATGCCAATGGTTATTACCTGAGCCGTCAGGCGCAGAAAATATTGATGGAAACTGGATTAAAAGTCAGGGTTATCGATATTCGTTGGCTTGCACCTCTAAATATGGATGCCATTATCGATAAGGCGAAAGCGTGCAGGCATATCTTGATTGTCGATGAATGCCGTAAGACTGGGTCGATAAGTGAAGCGATTATGACTGGTTTTACTGAAGCGCTAGGTCATGAATGTCCGCCAATTGCGAGGCTGACCGCTGATGATTGTTTTATTCCTCTCGCCGGTGCTGCGACACTTCCGCTCCCCACCAAAGAGAAGATTGTCGAAGCGGCGATGAGGTTAATAGGTAAGGAGCTTAATCAAGCTTTGTTAAAGGAGGCGCTGTAGAACAATGACAACGAACACTAATCTTGGTGAGAAAACGAAGCAGAGAGTCCTAGTCATTGCGCCTGGAAGGGGTTGCTATAACAAGGAGGAGTTAGGGTACTTGCACACTCATCATCATGACAAAGTTGAGCTTGTCGAGGGGATCGATGCATATCGTGACTTACTCAAACAAGCGAGTATCAAACAACTCGATAGTGCCGAGAAGTACTCTTTTAAATTACATACCGCTGGTGAAAATGCATCGGCGTTAATCTATGCCTGTGCCATGGCTGATTTTATGGATATTGATACCGACAAATATGAAGTGGTCGCAGTGACAGGCAACTCCATGGGCTGGTATATCGCGTTAGCATGTGCTGGTGCTTTAAACTCTGATGCGGCCATTGATGTGATTAATACCATGGGTTCGATGATGCAAAAGGGCCTGATTGGAGGACAGTTAATCTATCCTGAGATGGATAAAGAATGGCGTCTGGATAAAGCGAAAACAGTGTTAATTGACAGTGCTATTGAACAGGTAAATACAGAAGAGGGCTGTGAAGTTTATACCTCAATATTGCTTGGGGGTTACCGGATATTAGCGGGCAACGAAGCGGGCCTTAAACGGCTCGAGGTGGTATTACCATACATTGATGAACGTTACCCTATGAGGCTTTATAACCATGGGGCATTTCACTCTCCGTTGCTTGATGATGTGTCAAAGCGTGGCTTAGAGGGGCTTCCTGCAAGTTTGTTTAATTTGCCTAAAGTGCCGCTTATTGATGGTGAAGGACGGATCTGGACGCCGCAAAGCACGGATATTGACAAATTGAGGCGTTATACTTTAGGGGCTCAGGTGACAGAGACTTATGATTTCACTAAAGCGGTGCAAGTTGCAGTGAAAGAGTTTGCCCCAGATAAGGTGATTGTACTTGGTCCAGGAAATACTTTAGGTGGGCCAATAGCTCAGGCATTAATTAATATTGGTTGGTTTGGCTGGCAAGAGAAGAATCATTTTTCAGAGTCCCAAGAAGCGTCGCCAGAACTGTTAGCCATGGGAAACGAGCTACAACGTCAGCAAGTACTGAAACAGTAATGAAGCCCTTGTCGTTTAGCGCTCTCCATTTGAGATGAAAGATAATACTAGTTAAGTATTTTGCCCACGGCTTCAAGGATCTCTTTTTTACTGGATGGTTTGAGAATATAGCCTTTCAGTCCCTGCTCTGCCCAGGTTTTTATTAGGTCTTTATTTTTATTTCCGGTGAGCGCGATGACAGGAAGCTTCTTTCCACCTGTTATGGATTTTATCTGTTTGGTGGCATTTATCCCATCAAGATTTGGCATAAAGAGATCCATTAATACTAAATCATATTGAGTATTTTTTATCTTTTTTAATGCATTTAGGCCATCTGCGGACTCATCAACATTATATTCCTCCTTCACTAAAATGTTGACTAACATGTCTCGGTATAGCTGATTGTCTTCTACGACCAGTATTTTCTGCGCATCTTTAGGCGGGTTACTTAACGCACTCGCTGTATTTGATAAAGCCTCAAGTATGCTTTGTTGGTCTGGTACCGAAACTTTATTCATCTCTTCGACTCTAGCTTCAAGCTCCTTGACCCCAACTTGATTAATGAGGAGTTGGTTTATCATTTTATCTAAGCCAGTTTTAATATTAATTTCTAATTCGGCAAGCAAAGGTTCAATGTGTGTTTCATTGATTTTTTGAATAAGTACTGCAGAAATCGATGCTTTTTCTGCTTCTTCATTGGCATTTTTTAGGCTCTTTTTGCAATCAGCAATAGAGTCGAGTAAGGAGCGTTTACATTCCTTACCTTCATCGATCATTTGAGCAAGTTCTTCTTCAATGCTTTCAAGTTGCTCATCTTGGAATCCAACATACTGCTCGTTGGACTGACTTATCTGCAACCCCATGTGAATGATCATTTTTAGGCGGAACTTTTCATAAAGTGGTTGATAAACAAAATAATTATCAAACAACCCTTTGATGCAGCATCTAAATGCAACTCCCGATTCACGATTTTTACACAGCAAAATACTGTGGTGGGGGTAGTCTATGTTTTTATCTGTGATGATTTGAGTGTAAAGCTCAATACTTTTTTGCACACTACTGAGAGCAAAAATAATGACCGAAGGTCGATATTTTTTTACGAGTTCGCCTATATCATTCTCAACCGGTATTGTTCGGTATTCTTCGACCTGTTCAGCGATAATGCTTGCTGCGCCTAGAATATCGTCTTCATTATCATGAAGCATTATCACCTTGGGATGGCGACAAGCCGGAGTTGGATGCGCTGTCATCTATAATTGCTCCACGGACTTGCTGTAAGGACGTTTTTATATTTACAATCAATCTTTTGCACTTTGGCTTATCCTCTTCTTCACCTGATAATTCAAGTGCTTTTAGTAGGTATGATGTTTGTTCAGCACCTACGGCAGCGGCTGATGTCTTTAAAAAGTGAGCCTCTTCCTTAACGCCGCTAAAAGATCCTTGGTTATACATAAGGATTAGCTTTTGTAGTGATTCTTTTGCCTGCTTTAAGAAATCAATTTCAAACTGTTTGATCATCACTGGGTCATCCCCAATTAGATCTAACATTATATTTTTATTCAATATCTCTAAGTTTTTTTCAGTCATTCGCGTACCATTTTTCAATGACTTGCTTCAAGTCCTTTAATAAAATGGGCTTGCTAACAAAATCGTTCATTCCTGTTGATAAGCAGTGATCTTCATCTCCAGTCATTGCGGCTCCAGTAACAGCGACGATTGGTGTGGATTTTTTGCTGTACTGCTTTTCTAAATCACGAATTCTTTTTGTCATGTCATAGCCGTCAAGGTTTGGCATATGGCAGTCAGTCAAAATAAGTTTATAGTCGGTATTTTCCCAATGTTTTATTCCGTCTAGTCCATCTTTAGCCAGATCGCACTGGTAGCCTAGGGTGGAAAGTTGTTTCACTATTAACTTTTGATTTAGTGGGTTGTCTTCAACAACTAAAACATTCACTTGATCCGATATCTCCTCCATTGGTTTTGGCGTTATGGGGAGGTCGTCTAACTCCAGCTCATCTAACTCTAAGCATAGTTCATTATCCATGAAATTTTTGACTGAATTAAGGAGTTGTAAACGAGTCATTGGCGATGTTGGCAGAATGGTACTTTGAGGGAGTAAATTCCGTAAGGTGCTGATTTCCTCTCTAGATACTGCAATGAGTAAACGTATGTCGTCGACATATTGGTGATAAATATTTTCAAGCTGAGGGAACACTTTGTCAGAGTGAGCAAGTAACAAAATCATGTCACTTTCTGCAATATTTGCAGGGATGTTTTCTGGTTTAAATACCCTTGTTTGCGCCCCCTCACTCTCAAGGTGTTGGATGACACTCTGTTGAAGATTTTCACTTTCATCAAGGTTAATGACTGCGATGTTGGTGTTATCGAGTAAGTCTTGTGAAGGGGACGTCTGACTCTTTGAGCGCCAGAACGGCAGTTCAACCTTGAAGGTTGCTCCCTCGTTGGGGCTACTCGTCAATGATATTTGCCCTCCCATCAATTGCGCTAAATTGCCACAAATAGCCAGTCCTAAACCAGTGCCCCCATATTCTCGAGTTGTTGAAAGTTGGGCTTGAATAAATGGAGTAAACAATTTCTGTTGTGTCTTTTTCTCGATCCCAATACCGTTATCTATGATAGAAAATGCAATTTTATAGATAATATTATTGTGCTCGACAATATGGATATCTAATAGCACCTCGCCCTGTTTTTCTGCTGTTGTTGACGTGAACTTTAATGCATTACCGAGTAGATTGAAGATTATTTGACGTACTTTTACGGCATCTCCTTCGAGAAGGTTAGGGATAAGTGGGTCTTCTTTAACGCGCAGTTTTATCTGTTTACCGTCAGCAATGGGGTAATAGACTTTGATTACATTATCTATAATCTCTGCAATAGAGAAATCCCGTTGTTCAAGCTGCATTTTCCCCGCTTCTATTTTATTGATGTCTAAGATGTCATTTAGAATAACGATAAGATTTTGTGCTGACGTGGTGGCAGTTTCAATAAGATCTTTAGATTCGGGTGTTTGCTTAGATAGAGAGAGCAAATCTAACGAGCCGAGTACTGCGTTCATCGGTGTTCGAAGTTCGTGACTCATCATTGAGAGAAAAGCACTTTTGGTTTGATTGGCTTGCTCGGCTCTTTCTTTAGCTTGTTGCAACTCTTGGGTTCGTTTATGCACCCTTGCTTCTGCTTGGTTGTTAGCCTCTTGGAGTTCTGCTTGAATCTTGAAAAATGCAGTTTGGTTAACGCAAATCCCATCAAGCCAACTGATATTATTTTGGTTATCTCTACCTATTTTGGCTTTTGCGTGAACATTGATTATTTCACCGTTTGGGAGCAATGTTCGGTACTGTTCATCAAACTGTTCACCAGTGGTTAAAGACAGTTTTAGGGCGTTGAGTACGGATTGCTGATCATCTGGATGCAGTCTTTTCCCCCAGGCATTTAAGCTGTCAATATCTTGTGATTGTTGAGCAAATACCTCGTTAGTACGTTTATCCCAGCGCCATATCCATTGGTCTTTTTCATTACGTTCAGCTTGCCATTGCCCTATATTTCCAGCATCTAGAATATTATTTTTTGTATGAATCGCGAGCTTTAGTGCTGAGGCTGTTTCTTTAGCACAAGTGCAATCGGACAAAGTACCAGTGAAGGTGACTTTTTTATCTTGGGATATAGAGACTTGGCTTTTTAGTGAAAACCAAAGTTCATCCTTATTGACCGTGAGTCTTAAATCAAAATTATGCTGGGTGTTTGATTGAAGATTTTCGGCGTTAAAAACGTCAAATTTACCTTGATCGTTTGGATGCGTTTTTTCCTTTAAATCACTGAAAGTGAAAGGGCTAGTAATTGATACTCCAATTAATTCCTTGAGTTTTCCAGAGAAATAGCACTTTTGGGTATCAGGAGTGTATTCCCACATGCCAATATTTGCTTGGCTTATAGCATCGGATAAACGAAGCAATTTACTCTCGGATAATTCAATCTTTGATGGTTGGTTTTTGTTTTGACTCTGCATCAAATAGCACTCGTCGTTATAGAAGGTAAGAAAACAGATATAGAGTTAGCCATGTCCAAATTGAGTTTGGAGATGTGCTCCAGTATTTGGCTTGTAGAGGAGCTTTTAGCTTGTTTACTGCAAGCCATATTAGGAGGTGATATCGAGATAAATGCTGAACTCGAATGCATAGCGTAACCGTACCTTTAAATGTCTTATATCATTTAATAAGGATAGCAGTTGTTTACTATTTAGCTTTGTTAATTACCTGCTGTAAAAGTGGGTAGAAGAGCTAAGGATATTGAAATATCTGAAGGGGTTATGGGACTAATAGCATCATCAAATTGAGGGCATAATTCGCCCTCATTGGTGTTCTCTATTTCAGCTTTTTTTTGATAAAGTCGATTGAGTTATCGTCTAACACTCGTTTCGAAAGGTAGTTAGTTCCTGCAAGTTGTTTTAAGAGGTAACCTCTATTTGTGCTGCTATGTTCAATGATATCTTTCCAGAGAATATGGCTGTTTACATATTCAGACTGACTATGTATACCTTGTTCGTCTAAGACAAGTTGAACTTCATTACCTGCTGCTTTACTCATCATTTGACGCCACAGCCACCATGTCTTCTTAAACTTTACGCTTAAGGCCTCTACTGCACCAAGTCCGACAATAAATAGTGATGCATAAGCATTGACGCCAGTGAGCAGCAATGCCGTGCCAATGAGAAAGAAAGCGATGGCTTTCTGGTAAGCTTTCACGCTCTTATCTGAAGTAACGGATTCTTCAAAACACTCGGTAAAGTAGTCTCTGTCTAATACATACGATTTTTTATAGTGAAAAGGGGAGGTCATCTGGATATATATGAGTAAGTGATGCCGCTAGTTTAACCTTTGAATTCTTCAAAGCCAATATTGTCTTTGTCAGCGGTCGCCATCTACACTAAAGCAGTGTCCGTTATTTAGGGTTAGGTTTAGTGATGTCATTTATTCCAAAGGGTTACACTAATTTTGAGTCAACAGGTATTTTTACTAATGAAAGCGTACCTAAAGTATTGCTAGAGCCTCACTACACAAGAAAAGGGGTTTATGGCCAAGTCCATGTCCTTAATGGTCACTTGAAGTTTTTTGGTTATAAGAATGGGACTCAAAGTGCCGAGAAAGAAGTGCTCATCAAAGCGAATGAAACTGCTATGGCTCACCCTTATTATCTGCATAGATTAGAACCTGCGAGTGAAGATCTAGAGTTCGAGATCCGTTTCTTTTCTTTAGCGGAACCCGAGACAAACCAAACTGAGACGGAGAGCGAAACACAAATGGCCAAACAGAAGTAAAATGTTGGCAATCGCTTGGTTTTCCGACTCTATTTTTATAGACAAGTAATAACTTTATTCCCGCCTTCTTAGTCCTCCAGTTAAAATATGAATCTACTGCCATTAATGCTTCAGCTGTTGCTGCGAATGAGCACAAAACCATTGGTTAACAAAACTTAACATGACACTTACAGATGAGAACGATAGAGTAACGTAACGCTTGATATTTTCACTGTAACTCTTAAATGAAGAGGATAGATCAAGCGTAAGTTGGGGCTAGTTAGCCCGTTTATTAATACTATACGAATCAATCGTGTTTAGGAATTAAACGAGGGGAAGATATGTTAATTGGTAGCATCGCAGAACTATTTTTCTGGTTTGTTTGGGAGTTTTTACTCTCCTTTATCCTATATACCACAGGGGCTATAGTGCTTAGGCTGATTACCTTTGGTCGAGTTCGAAAGCCACTCTATTTCCCTTCTCTTTTCAGTAATGAGAAACAACTAGCAAAGAATGATTTTTTCTCTGCGTATGTTTCAGGTTTTTTCTTCTATCTTATCTTATTGGCATTAGCCATTTGGTTAGGATAAACATTTAAAAGCATTGGCCGTAGAAGTCGTTTTATGGCTATTCGCTTAGCGGTTCACATTATGCGAACACAGATAGATTAATGAAAGAGATTGAATTGATCAGGTTCAATTCTTTTCATTAATTATTCCATTTACTAATCATATCTATTTCGCTGTGTGGGTATATCACTTAAATACTGCACAAATTCCACTTCGTAGCCGTTAGGGTCAAGGTAGTAGATATTCTTCCTAAACTCGTCGATAGCACCATCTTTGTTGACGTTAAACCCTGCTTGAGATAATCGTGCTATTACAGCGTCAATGTCCGAGGTGACAAAAGCAAAATGCGCTAAGCCCACTTGATGCCCACTTAACTCTCTATTTTCACCCACACCGTCATCGTTGAAAGTGAGGTATTGATAGTCATCACCGAAGTGAATCCAGTTTCTTTGCTTTCCGTGCCAATCCGCTTCTCCGCCACCACGAATGTTCCAGTGTGGAAAGGCTGCTTGGTAAAAGGTCAGTGTTGTCGGAATGTCTGTAACCACTAAGTTGAGATGCTCTAGATGGATCATAAGTAACTCCTTTATTTATCCTGTTGAACTTTCCATGGAGGATTGAGTCGGTTTTCACCTGCCCAGTAAAGTTTAATTTTGTTACCAGATGGGTCATGCAGTACTGCTTCACGCCATAGGTAGCTTTCCATTGTTGGCATTTGATCAAAGTGAAAGCCTTTGGCGATCAGTTGGGCAACAAGTTGGTCAAGATCTTGGTGTTCAAAATAGATCACCCCATAGTTCTTCTCTTCAGACGGTTGTAGAGAGAGTGAGAAACTGGCGTGTCCGTCACTACACTCAAATCTAGCATAATGAGGTGTATCGACTATTTGAGTAAATCCCATCAGTCGATAAAACTCTGTGGCTGTTGGCATATTATTGACTGGAAATGTCACTTGGTTCATGTTCATTTTTTGCCTCTAAATCAGTTTACATGCCGTAGATGTACTCTTGTTGTTTTGGGTAAGGTTTGGATTGATGTTTCTTGCGGATACCACTCAGCGCTTCGCCATATTGATAGAGCATATGCAGACTGTATTGAATACGGGCTTTAAGGTCGGTATTTCTCGACTGTTCACTCAAATCACTAGACAAAGTTTGAACAGACTCTTCATTTAGCACTTCTGCGACATTGCGTATGATTAGGTGGTCAGGAAGAGCCACTAATTTATTGTTTTTGAGTGCATTCATTCTCAGTTCAGCGATTGGATAAGCCCCGCTAATGCCATTGACAACAGACACTAACAAAGCGGGCTTATGTGCCGTTTCTTGGTTATCACACATAAGCAGAAAATTCTTGAGTAAGGGCGACGCCATTCCTCCCCATTCAGGGGTGAACAATATCAAAGCATCTGCTCGTTTGACCTTTTGACTGATTAAAGGCCACGGGTTTCCCTTACCTAATTTACTTTCCGGCTCACCGTCCCAGAAAGGCAGTTTATGACGGCAGAGTTCGATATGACTGATCTCTGAATATTCAGTAGCAGCCTTACTCAAATAGCTTGCGACTTTGGCGCTTTGAGATTGGGTTCGTTGGCTGCCGCTGACAATAAGTAAATTCATTTAGTAAGCCTTTTTGTTTATTTAATGTTTTATAATGTAATTACTTTACTTAATAAAGTAAAGGTTGTGACGTAAATAAAGTAAATAAAGTAAATAAAAAAGTTTACTTAATAATTGGATCGGTAATAATAGAGGGAATAGAGTCAGTTCAATTATGATTTCCAGCTGCCGAGAATCATGATGTTATGGCAACAAAGTCAGATGTGAGAGGTGCCATGAAAACCAGCGAAAAAATCATTCAACTCCTTAAAACCCAAGGCCCACAAACGGCGAAAGTGCTCGCCAGTGAGCTGTCATTAACGACCATGGGTGTAAGGCAACATATGCAAGCGCTTGAGGATGAAGGGGATGTTATTTTTGAGGATATCAAAGCGAGCCGAGGGCGTCCTACTCGAGTCTGGTCTTTGACATCGAAGAGCAATAGTCACTTCGGTGATCGTCATGAAGAGCTCTCTGTGCAATTGATTGACTCTGTGATCACGATTTTTGGTGATTCAGGTTTAGATAAGTTGATCACTCATCGAGAGGAGACCTCACTGGCTTTGTATCAAAAAAGGCTGAAGGAGGAAGTGACGTTGGTGGCCAAGCTTACGGCCTTAGCTGAACTTAGGTCAGCAGAAGGATATATGGCAACGGTCACTCAAGAAGCTGATTTTTATTGGTTATTGGAAAACCATTGCCCAATCTGTGCCGCGGCAAGTCAATGTTTGAGTTTTTGTCGTTCTGAGCTGAACTTATTTCAAACGTTACTCAATGACACCGCGTCAGTTAGCCGTGAAGAGCATATTATTGAAGGTGCTCGTCGCTGCGCCTATAAAGTTATTCCTACTAACGAGTTGATAAAATAGTGGAATCGAAACGTGCCCGTTTAGACCGATTTATCAGTCAGCATCTCCAGGTTAATCGAAAAAATGTTCGTTTAATGTTAGCCAAAGGGCAAGTTAAGGTCGATGGTGAACTTGCACGGGATATTGATTTAATCGTGGATGAGTTTTCTCATATCTGTGTAGACGATAAGGTGATACAAGCAAATCAGGCCTGTTATGTGATGCTGCACAAACCTGTAGGGGTTGTCAGTGCGACAGTCGATGATAAGCATAAGACTGTGATTGACCTTCTCGAATGGGATAATAAGGAGAGCTTGCATATCGTCGGTCGATTGGATCTCAATACATCGGGACTGGTACTGTTAACTAATGATGGTCGTTGGTCTAAACGCTTGATGGATCCTGAACATAAAGTGGGCAAGCTGTATCGTGTTCACCTGCAAAACCCATTAACCTCTGAATATATTTCCGCATTCGAGCAAGGTATGTATTTTGAGTTTGAAGATATCACCACCTTGCCAGCGGAGCTTGAAATCATCGACAGTCATACTGCGTTGGTCACGCTTTATGAGGGACGTTATCATCAAATCAAGCGTATGTTTGGTCGTTTTCGCAATCCTGTTATTGGTTTGCACCGGATCTCTGTAGGCAATATTATGCTCGATAGCGAGTTAGCAGTCGGACAGAGTCGCCCCTTAACCGGAGATGAAATTAAGGGGTAGCTAAAATAATGTTAGTTTTGTGATGCATGGCTAACTTGTTTGCTTAAGTGTGATCCGTGGTTGCTTAGGTCATTATTTCAACCTTTGACCATTGGTAAAACCTCTTTGATATAGACCTTATGTGTGATGCCGATCTTGTTTTTCCGGTTTTAGAGATCAATGCCGGCTTTAGCTGTATTTGATCTGAATATGAGTTTTTCCTTTCATAGTTAACCTGTTGAAAATATTGAATTATTAATAAATTTGATAAAATAATTTTCGAATGAGAATTAATGATAATGCTTGTTAAGCTTATGATAATATTAAAATAGTACCTTCATTATCAACAAGTATGTGTAATCTGACTATTTTTCTTCCCCCATCATTTTCTAATTTATAGACTAGATTTTCTCGTTTGATCTGTTAGATCCCTTCCACTAGAATGCGCCGCGCATGATTTATACCCACGCCATTTCTAGATGAAGGACTTATTAGCGTCGAGCGATGTGCTAGGTATATTTAAATAAATTCAATTTTGTTAGAAAATTCCTGTAGGGAAAATAGATGTCAACTAAGCTAGCTAACCCAGCGCCATTAGGGCTGATGGGTTTCGGTATGACCACCATACTGTTAAACATTCATAATGCGGGTTTTTTCCCGATTGATTCCATGATTTTAGCCATGGGCATTTTCTATGGTGGCATAGGCCAAGTGATCGTTGGCATTATGTGCTTTAAACGTGGTGATACATTCGGTACCACAGCTTTCACTTCATACGGCTTATTCTGGTTAACTTTGGTTGGCCTACTTGTTATGCCTAAAATGGGGCTAAGTGGAGCAAGTCCTGCTGGTTTTATGGGTTGGTATTTAACATTATGGGGTATCTTCACCGCATTTATGTTCGTAGGTTCACTACGTTACCCACGTGCTAAACAGGTTGTTTTTGGTTCGCTTACCGTACTCTTTTTCCTATTAGCAGCTAAAGATTTCACTGGTAGTGCATTAATTGGCACTATTGCTGGTTTCGAAGGTATCTTCTGTGGTGCCAGCGCTATCTACTTTGCAATGGCGCAAGTACTAAATGCTGAGTATGGCCGTACTATTTTGCCTGTGGGCGAACTTGCGGTAAAAGAGATAAAGCCGCTTCAAGTTGAAACCCAGCTAAAAGCTGCTTAATAACTGTTATTTTTCTAAAAATATAAAAAGCTAACATTTATGTTAGCTTTTTTTGTTTCTAGAAATAGAGCTTTACTGATTAGTATTATTAACTCTGCACATACCTGAAATTAAAACCTGTATTTAAAACACCTTAATTCAGCCTAGTGTTTACCAACTGCTTTATTGTTCTCTGGCGACATTAACGGTTGTTGTATTATTGTTTTGCGGTCAGAATGCCTATGGTTTTGCTTGTGAGGGTTTTATATGCCAAGGATGTGGCAGTCTTCAGATCGTATTTTTCTAATAGCAATCAAAGAGTCTTTTGTTGCTCTAATTCCATTTATTGTCATTAATTCATTTCTTTCGCTGATATTAGCGTTGGTGAACGTATGGCAACCTATATGGGAGCAAAGCCAAAATTATATTTGGTTTAGTCAATTTAGTATAAATCTGCATGCTTTTTTCCCCTTTTTAGTTCTATTGTCAATTTCTATCCATTTTGCAAAATATTTAAACCTTTCACCTGTCGCATTGGCCTCTTTATCAATTGTGACGTTAATTTCGCTCCATGTTCATCCGGTTTCGACGATAGAAGTCTTTTATCATTTCTCTGAGATGTTGGCAGATCCAAGAGCTGTCATCATTCCAATTTTAATGGCTTATACTCTACAAAAAATGGCAGGGATTGAAATCCTGAGTTTTATAAAAACGGCTAATTTAAGTGAATATTTAAAACAGCACTTAAATTTACTTGTTCCTATGATGATAAGTTTCTTAATCGTCACTCTGGCTGTTTTTACGTTAAGTTATGTCGTTGAATTTCTATTTGAACTGTCAGTAGAGGAGCTTGCCAATGCCGGTAACTTTGGTGAGGTGTTCTTTAGAGTACTCACTACCCACATTCTTTGGTCTATTGGAGTGCATGGTGATATTACTTTTCAATTGTTCGTGGGCACAGATAATGGGTTGCGGGAGATTTTTCCTCATTTAACTATCACTCAGTTTATGGACATTTTTATCTTGTTTGGCGGCAGTGGCGGAACCATGGCGCTTATCATTGCGATATTTATCTCTTCAAAAGATAGCAGCTCTTTAAATGTTGCCAAAATCGCGCTGCCTTTTTCATTTTTTAATATTAATGAAATTCTTATTTATGGCCTCCCTATTACTTTTAATTTGAAGTTGATGATCCCATTTGTACTTTTACCCTGTATGAATATGTTTATTGGTTACTTTGCTGTTTCGTCGGGATTACTGACGTTTAATGGCCAAGGTTTTGCTTGGATCACTCCACCATTATTAAATGCCTATATTGCCAGCGATAACTTTGCTGTTGTTGCTTTCCAGGCTGGATTAATAGTGCTCAATATTTTGATCTATTTGCCATTTGTTCGTCGGTATGAATTGATAAATAACGGTAGTGTGTCTGAGAATATGCTGGAGAATAAGATGCAGTTGCAAACGGGGTTTGCTCGATTATCTGAACTTAATTATTCTCAAAAACAGTCTGAAGAGTTAGCGGCGGGGAATAAGTTAAAGAAAACAATTCGCGAAGTGTTAAATGGTGAATTACTGCTGCATTATCAGCCTAAAATCAGCTTAGAGACAAATAAGGTGACTGGATTTGAAGCATTGTTGAGGTTGCAAATGGAGTCTGGAAAAATTGTCGGTCCCTTCTTTATCAAAGAATTTGATGATGCTGGTTACGATAATCTAATCGACAATTTTGTGATTAAGACCGTTGCTGATGATCTTAAACAGTGGCAAGCGGAAGGCTTTTATCCCAAAGTCAGTATCAATTTAAACCCTAATAATATTTTAGAGCAAGAGATGCAAGATAGCTTGATAGGGATGTTGGGCTTGATGGCTGATAGCATTGAAATTGAACTGCTCGAGTCAGTTTTTATGTCCGATCTAAAACGGGTTGAGGAGTGCATTGCTCTGTTAAGTAATCATGGTTTCTCCTTTGTGCTTGATGATTTCGGAATGGGTTTCTCGAGCTTAAGCTTACTGAGTAAAATAAGTGTTAATGGGGTCAAACTAGATAGAAGTATTCTTCAGTACACCTCTAATTCCAAGGGGAAAACTCTTTATAAGCACACTTGTATGCTATGTAAGAGTTTGGGTTTTTCCTTGATCGCTGAAGGGGTCGAAACGAAGGAGGAGGCCGATTTTGTCAAGCTAGCTGGGGTCGATTACATTCAAGGTTGGTTGTACGCCAAGGCGATGCCGATGCTAGAAGCCAAAAAATATGCTCAGTCGATTAACGAGCTTGAATCTCCTAGGGGTAATGATTAATAGCTCTTCTATTATTGAATAAGGAGAGCACTAAGTTCTCCTTATTCAAGTTGTTTACTTCGTATCGATGAATATGTTTCAGCAGTCACTAATGCTGATAATGACTCATCACCGTTAACTTTGTTGTAATTTCAATAACCACTTACCATACAGATAAATACCAACAGCAGAGATTGTGCCTATAGCTGCAATAATATACCAAGCCATGCCGACATCATGGGTGTTGTATAACAAGGTTGTTAGCATTTGTGCTGATTCCCCTGTGTAAGCGACTAACGTGGTGAACGCTTCTCCCTGAGGGATAGCACTTATCTCTTGGGCGCTCATACCACGCTGTGATAGTAACTCAAGTGAGAAAATTTCTTTTGACGCATAGATCTCATAGAGTCTAGGACCGTAATATCCCTCTAGGGTCCAACCTATGCCTTGTGGCAACATGACGAAACCTAAGTACATGGCTTTTTTGCCTTCAGGAGCAATATTTCCCATAAACTCATTTTTCTTTGGGCTTATCATCATTTCGCCAAATGAGAACATGACAATGGCCAGAACGACCATCCAAGCTGCATTGGTTGCACCAATCAATACGAAGGCGAAAATACTCAGCACACATCCAGCTAACATGGCTGTCGTAATTCGATATTTTGCTGTAAGTGCAGCCACTAAGAAACAGGTGGTCATGATCATACCAGCATTGAGGTTCAGCATGCCTTCAGGCATTACTTTTGTGCCAGTATTATCCAAACCTAGCCAGAATTGAAAGAAACCGTTTGAGGTCCCTTCAGCACCAAATAGCGAGGTGACGATAACGCTGGTATCAACCCATTCGGCAATATAAATCGGTAAGACATCAAATAATGAGTTGAACAAGAACCAGAAGCCTGCAAATACCAACATGTAGTAGATAACCACGGGTTTTTTAAGCTCATGAAGCGCATCTTTCCAGAGTGCTTGTTGCTGGATTTCACCGGATTCTACCTTACGCTTACGTTCTAAACGTTCCTCTTTGCCTGGCTCTTTATAGGCGAGTAAAAATAGGAAGTTAAGTGAAATGATAGCGGCACAGGCGAAGAAGACATTATCCCAAGAGAGTTGGCGCATGTGCACGGCAACTAGTGGACCCAAGAAGCCACCAATATTGACTACTTGGTAGAAGATGCCCCAAGCCATAGAGGTGTTCTGCCTCCCTGTTGAGAGGACTAAGGTGCCTTGAATCCCAGGTTTAAATATCCCAGTTCCTCCAGCGAGCAATATTGCGCCGAACAGAAAACCATAAAAATTAGGGAAGAAAGCCATGACCAAATAGCCAGAGATTTTTATGATGGTGGATGCGAAGATGGTCTCTTTGTATCCTACTCTATCGGATATACCGCCAGTAAAGACAGGGATGAAGGTCTGCATCATGGCCCAAATCGCAAGAATGATACCGTAGTCGCTAAGGCTTATTCCTAAGCCTCCCTCAGACACTGGCGCTTTAGCGTAAAGCCCCGCACTGGCTTTAACACCGTAATAGGCAATACGCTCAACGAGCTCCATTCCGCCTACAATCCAGAAAATATAACTTAAGCTGGCAATAGAAGCCCACATGCCTAGCTGTTTCACTTCCCGCAGATCGTTATCTGCGTAAGCATTTTTGGAATCGCTCATACCTTTCCTTTAATTTTATAATTATTATTTATTGTTATCAGTTTTGATTGCTTGATTTAAAGAGGTCAATTAAGTACATCGAAGATGTGCCACAAGGCTAACCAGTTGTAACCATAGCTGACACTTTACCTAATTCGACTGAGAAACACCAAGCGATTGCGTGAAAATGAAACCTGTTTAGCATAAGTATCCAAATCAATTGTTCGGTATTGAAAATGAAGGTGAAACCGTAAGAGGGGCAGGGATAGAAGAGGGAGGCATAATTTACACCTTCACCTTCACCTTAACCTTAACCTATTGAACTATAGTTAATCGGATGTACGGTGAAAATAACGAATTAGTCAGAAATACAGGACGCTTGATTATCTGTGTCACGAAGGAAGGCAAGACATGACTCATTATTTTAATAATATGCTATTGGCTAGAAAGTTAACGCTTGTCCTCTTAATTATAGGATTAGTCCCCGCGATTATTATCGCATCGGTTGCACTTTTTAATAGTTCAAACGCCCTATCAAATGATAAGTCATCTGCATTAACCGCTGTTGCGGAATTAAAAGCCAGTATTATTAATCAATATTTTACGACGGCTCAGTCGCAACTGGAAAACTTGAGTCAAAGCAGTATGGCGCGTAACGCGTTAAGTGACTTTTCAAACGGCTTTAATCGCTATTTAGAACAACAACCAGAGAATGAGTTGAGCCAATTAAGCCAGTATTATCGTGATGAGTTTGCCGTCAAATACTTTGCAGATACCAAAGATAAAATTGATGATGTAAGGTTAGTTTCATCGCTGTCAGCAATCGCGAAAGCATTACAAACTCGTTATATCAGTTTAAACCCTTACCCGCTTGGTGAAAAAGATAAGTTGACTGATAACGGTGGCTCAACAAGCTATGACCGCACACATAGTCAGTATCACCAAGATTTTAGCAATTATGTTTCAGAGTTCGGCTATTACGATATTTTCCTTGTTGATGCCAAGAGTCATCAGGTGGTTTATTCGGTCTACAAAGAGTTAGATTATGCAACGAGTCTTGAACATGGTCCTTACAAGGCAAGTGGGCTAGCGCAGGCTTACCGTGATGCGGTTACCAATCAAGATACTGTTTTTGTTGATTACGCCCCTTACACCCCCTCCTATGAAGCTCCCGCAAGCTTTATTGCTAGCCCTATTTTTGCTGAAGAACAACTCATAGGGGTCTTAATTTTTCAACTGCCTTTGGATCAAGTTTCTCAGGTTATGAGTTCGACTTTTGGTTTGGGGAAAACAGGGGAATCATACCTTGTCGGCAATGATAAAAAGATGCGTTCTGATAGCTTTTTTGACCCGAAATACTCAGTTCAAGAGTCATTTAACTCCCGAAGTCAGGTATCCGTCGAAACCCCTCAAATTACTAATGCGTTAGCAAATCAGTCTGGGTTTATTGAAAGCCAAAACTACCTTGGCGATGATGTGGTTGCTGCATATTCTCCCTTAATTGTCATGGGTACCCAATGGGCGTTAGTGGTCGAGCAAAGCACGCAGGAAGCTTATGCTGCAATCTCATCTCTAAGATTGCTGTTTATTGTGATGATGGTGGGTTTGTTGTTTATGACTATTTTCATTGCAATTAAGTTTGGACGCTCTATTGCATCACCGATACAAGATCTCTCAACTTTCATCCTTGATCTTAAGTCTCAGTGGCGCTTTTCTATGCGCACTAAGGTCAACAGTAACGATGAAACGGGTAAAGCTGCGCAAGCACTCAATGAGATGCTCAATTCTCTTGATGCTGCGGTACAAGATATTAATCGCACTGTTGAAGAGTTGGCTAAAGGCAACTTCAAACGCAGGGTTAATACTGAGATGGCTGGGGATCTGAATGATCTAAAAGGCACTATCAATGGTTCAGCTCGTTCGATTACAGATTCCATTGATGATATAGGCCGGGTGATGAAGGCGATTGAACTGGGAGACTTTACTCAAAGGGTTGAGGTCAATGCTCAAGGGCAATTGCTGGAGCTGAAGACGATGGTGAATGCCACGGCGCAAAGCACTGCCACGTTTATTGATGATACCGTTTCGGTGATGCAAAGCGTCGAGGCTGGGAATTATGGTGTTAGGGTTTCAGTGCATGTTTCAGGTGAGTTAGATACCTTCAAGCAAGTCATCAATCAAAATATTAATAATACCGAGCTGGTTATTGAAGATATTGGTCAAGTGATGAAGGCTATACAGCAAGGTGACTTTACTCAACGGGTCAATGCACATGCACAAGGGCAGTTGTTGACGCTTAAAGTGACAGTTAATCAAACAGCCGAAAGCATGGCCAGCTTCATTCAGGATGCTACTGGTGTTATGCAGCAATTAGAGGCTGGAAATTACAGTGTTAGAGTGAAAGTTGATGTTGTCGGCGAGCTAAAAACCTTCAAACAAGCCATCAATCAAAATATAGAAAATACAGAGCTGATTATCCACAATATTGATCAAGTGATGAAAGCTATCCAGCAAGGTGATTTTACTCAACGAGTCAGTGTGCCTGCGCTGGGGCAATTGTTTACGCTTAAAATGACGGTCAACCAAACCGCGGAAAGTATGGCCAGTTTTATTCAGGATGCTACTGGCGTAATGCAGCAATTAGAGGTGGGTAATTACAGCGTGAGAGTGGGAAGTAATGTCGCTGGTGAGTTGAAAGTGTTTAAGCAAGCTATCAATCAAAATATCGAAAATACTGAGTTAGTTATTAATGAAATTGGCGAAGTGATGGAGTCAATTCAACAGGGAGTGTATGGCAAGCAAATTAGTTGTGATGCACACGGCCAGCTTGCGTTGATAAAAAATAGTGTTAATGCAGCCTCTAACATCACAGATGATATTGTTAGGGATATCATCGGGGTGATGGATTCATTGGCCGAAGGTGACTTTAGTCAGCAGGTTTCTGTTGATGCTAAAGGCGACTTAGCTAAGCTTAAGTTGAGTATAAACCTTGCTGCAGCAGGTACTAAAGATGTCATTAACAATATCTCGTCAGTGATGAGAAAGGTTGCTGCTGGTGAGTTTGATCAGCAAGTTACAGTCAATGCCAAAGGCCAGTTACTAGATTTGACCCGCGAAGTTAATAATGCCGCCACTTCCTGCGATCAAGTCGTTAAGGCAATATCCCAAGTGATGGATTCCTTAGCACATGGACAGTTAGACCAAAGGGTGACAATTGACACGTTTGGCGACTTCAATCAACTTTCACGATCGGTTAATCAAACTTGTGACGCAATAGAGTTGACGCTCAATGAGTCTAAGAACGTCATGGTGGCACTCGCCGAAGGTAACTTGTCAGAGTCGTTTACTATGGCGGTAGAGGGAGAATATGCTGTTTTAAAACTGAGTATCAATCGAACTGTCAACAATCTCGTTGTCATGATTGATGAGATCCGCACCGCAGCCAACGTCGTCAATAACAAAACATTAGAAGCCTCAGATGAAACATTCGGTCTTAACCAACAAGTTGATGAGCAAGTGGCCAGTGTGGAAAGCATTGCTAGCGCGATGACGCAGATGCAGTCCTCAATCAGTGACACACTGAATAAAGCGCAGCAGTCTACAAAGATGTCAGAGCAAGCCAATCAATACGCTATCGAAGGTGAGCGTGTTGTTGATGAGGTGATCCTTGCTATGAATGGCATTTCTCGGTCGAGTGCCAAGATGTCTAATATCATTAGCGTTATTGATGAAATTGCTTTTCAAACTAACTTGTTGGCACTCAATGCGGCGGTCGAAGCGGCTAGAGCTGGAGAGCAAGGGAGAGGTTTTGCCGTGGTTGCAGGTGAGGTAAGAAACCTTGCACAACGTAGTTCCAATGCGGCTAAAGAGATATCAAACCTGATTAATGATTCAGTTGAGAGAGTCAATACTGGTGCGGGGCTTGTGGCCGAATCTGGTCAGCTTCTTAAAGAGATCACCATCTCTAGCGAAGGAGTGAAAAATAATGTTGGTGAAGTGACATTAGCCATGAAACAGCAGCAAAGTCAGGTGGTACACGTGTCCGAAGCGATGAAGAATGTTGACAGTACCATTCAACAGAGTGCGACAATGTTGGAAAATCTGAATCAAAATGTCGGAGATGTGAAACAACAAGCATTAAGTCTGCTGCAGTTAATAGACAAATTTCAGACTCAATCTGTTAGTAAATAAAACATGTTTGGTGTGAGATGCTCAAACAGAGCACCTCATTTTACGTTATAAACTTGATGAGAAAGAGAGCCATTATAAATTGAAAGGTGAGCTTCTAATTATAACGGCATTGAACTATTTATAGGGGCCAAACCTGGTTGCCGTCAACAGCTACTGCTTGTAAGTCTAAGCCATAACAGTAATCACCAAGTGCATAAACATATACCCGCCTATCAATCGCGGTATAGCCCAATTGCGCGATTTGATCTTTAGCGGCTTGCGAAGTGACTAGCCCCCACATTTGATACAACTCACGGTAATCAAGCTTAGTCGAATAGCTCATGGCAACTAATAAGAAGTCATTGTTGGAGATATTTTGAGCTGACGATAGGTTATAGGTATCAAAGCCAAGGCTGGCACGCTTAGCCAGCCAGGTTTCATCATTGGCCTTGGCACGTTCGAACTCACGTAGCAGAATATGCAGTCTGGCCAGTAAGTGCCAACCATCATCAAGTGCACCATTTTTCTGAGCCGCGATCATCATCTGCAACATTGTCGCCATACCGTCTGACCAGCTGGTGAGTTTTGCTTGCTGCATATACGCAAATGGATCGGTTTGATTCATGCTGGTTTGCAGTAGGTCAAATCCCTTCTGTATTGATAATCCCTGACAAGATGGGAGCTTCCCCGTCTCTTTAAACGCGCGAGATTTAGTGTAATAGGAATAAGGATTGGTCGAAGAGTGGCCGTCATGCCCATCAAAACGTAGGCGCCATTTTTCTAAACCGTGACCAAGTTCGTGAATATCACCATGGCCAGTAGGGCTGAATGACCAACTGGCATCATAGGGATTACCTGAACAACCTGAACCACAGGTCGCTTGATCGGCATTCATATGTTTGACCATATCCAGATTATCCAGCTTCCAGCCTTGAGTCGCTGCAAAGTCAGTGATCTCGCTAACTGTGTCGATGTTTGGCCCTTTAAATCCGGCTAACAAGTGAGGGTAGTTGTGCACATGAGTCGCGATCGCCTCGCCCATTTTTTCTGGCGTACTCCAGAGGGGCTCATGGCTCATGGTCGTTTTCATCTTATCTAAGCGTGAATGCACCTCAAAATGCTCTGTGGCGAGCTCAGCCCAGTCAAACTCAGCATCAGCAAGCTGTTGCATAAAAAGGGTGCCATCATCGCCCTCACGCCAGTATGGGTGCAGACCAATATTGGTAAAGTTGAACTGGGTTGTTGCCGCTTCGCTATTATCAAAGCTTACCTGCATGGGGCCACCATAAGGAGAGGTGAACTTGATTGTTTGCCCTGGTTTTACCTCAATATGACTTGATTGCAGGTATTTAGGACGGTTGTAACCATTATTGGCAAATTCATGGGTGGAAGCCGATCGTTGAGTGTTGATAAATACCCAGGTCTTTACTGTATTATTGTCTGTTCGAGTCACAGTAACAGTTTGCCCTGGCAGGGCATAAACACCTGCAGAGCGAAAGCCCTGCTTATTGATGATCTTAACCGTCTTGTTACTTGGGGTGATATGAGAGAAGTCGGTACGGCTAAAGTTACCTAAGTCTTTAGGAGCAGGGTTAATATCACGAAAGTTGTAGACGGTATTGTCAGCAAACATGGCTTTGAGGTAATCCATCTCATCGCTTGTTGCTACATCCATAGGGTAAGTTAACTGACTACGATAACTATCCCCAAGCAAGGTGATTAACTTATAGAGTTGGTAGTTGCTTTGGTCAAACATATCCAGATGTTGGCTATCAAGGGATTGAAGTTGAGCCCTGATGGTATTCAATGCCGGTCTGTATGCATCGTTAAAACTGGTGTCACAACTGCTGGTACAGTTTGATAAATTAAAGTTAGGCGAAGCTTCTTTGAATAGTGAGAGCCATAAGTGCTCATCAGTAAGAGAAGGCTTAGCTGTTAGCATCGCCGTGTAATTTGACCACTTTGCTTTATCTGGAGAAAAGAAATTCCCCGGACCACCTGGCCCCTGCATTGAAAAGTCCATCAGGCCAAGAACCGTTTGGGTTAACGGTACGCTGTTCCAAGCATGCAAGTGCATGTAGAGCAGGGGAGTACTTTGTTGCTGAGCTGCTGTGAGTAGATTACTGGCCTCTTGTTCACTGAGATCGCCACTTGAGCCAGTGATGATCAAATCTGCTTGGGCAAGGCAACTCGATTGTACCGCTTTGTCGTCACATAGGGTGACACTCCAGTTTGGATATTGAGTGTTTATCCAACTGGTGATCCGTGAAACAGTGCTGCCTCCCATTAGAAATAAGCTGACGCTATGCGCTTGTTCAGTTTGCGTTTGATCGCTATCAAGCTGCCAAGCGAGCAGTTGCTTGAAGTTGCTCTGATAATCCAGATTGTTACCTTGTTGCATGCTGGAGATGATGTCAGTGCCGAAGGCGGCATTTCGTTGTCCATTTTTATCGCTGGCTGCAGCAAAAATTCGACCATCAGTACCGCGAACTAACTCGAAATTTTTCACTTCAGGATAGCGATGAACCGCTTGATTAAGTCGGATCATCTGCGAATGTTTGCCTGAGTCGTAGTGAATGTTGTTATCTTGATAGATAAGCTGTAGAAAATCAGCATTATCTTGACGGTACAGATCTATCAAACTCAGTGAGCGGTCAATGACTTTTGATTCTAGCCCGTTGATGAGTTTGGGATCGCCAAGACTAACCGCTGCGCTAATCTGATCATTGAGGGTGAGAGTGAGTTCATCTTCGCTGCTTTTCCCTGCATTATCGGTCACCTTGAGTGCAACACGCAGCTTACTGTTTTGAATGAGTGAACTGGCATCTAAGGTCAAGCTCTCAGTGTTTTCTCCGCTTAAAGGAAGTAGAGGACCACTGATGATCCGCCATTGGTATTTAGCCGTTCCCTCGTTATGCAGTTTTACCTCGGCAGTTAACGTAATTGGCTGGTGGTTCCAAATTTCGATATCTTGGCCAAGTTTAACCTCTGGCGCTGCATTGAGGGGGGGGATTATGGTACCGCCACTGTTATCACCTGAATCGGCGTCATCGCCTCCGCCACCACATGCCGTTATGTTAATTAATAAACAGGTTAAGAGTAACCAATGTTTCATCGTAAACTTCCAAGGTTTCAATTTTGTTGCATTTTGCACTAAATTATAACGAAATGCAAAAACCTTTTAAATTACAATGGGTAAGCCAAATTATTGGCGTAGCCATTATGTTGGCAGAGATGAGAAGGAAGTCATTAAATTGAGATAAATCTGATTGTTAGCCGCAATGACAATGACAATGAGTGAAAGTGGCAATAAGAAACAATACACCGTTAATTGGTGTGAGAGCTCTCTTTGGCAGTTAAGTTCAGCTCATTGGCAAAGACAAAATTATTTTTCCCTCTATGTTTAGCTAGGTACATGGCTTTGTCTGCCTTATTGATAAGCATTGCTTCATCTGTGCCATCGTCGGGCGCCACAGCAATGCCTAAACTAATGCCTATTTCACATATTTTACCCTGCAATACAAAGTTGATCGCCAGTGAATCAATCATCTTATGAGCGATATGTTTAACAGCAGAGAGGTCATTCACATGGGGAAGAATAATTAAAAACTCATCTCCGCCAACTCTGGCGATAACATCTTCATCTCTAATCGCGTCAGACAATCTGACCGTGACCTCTTTTAAGAGCTGATCTCCGGCCTGATGGCCTAAAGTGTCATTAATATTTTTAAAGTTATCTAAGTCGGCAAATATGACTACAAGTTTGTTCTCTTTTGCTTGCAGGGCTCTGAGGTGATCCCTCATCTGTTTGCCGACATACTCGCGAGTAGGAAGTCCGGTTAGGGTGTCATGGTGGGCCATATGATTGAGCTTTGTCTGCAGTAGCTCCCGCTCAATAGCATTATTCTTAAAAACCTCCATGGCTTTGGCCATTTTACCTACTTCATCTTTCCGCTCTGATACTGAGATGTTGACGCTGAGATCGTTGCGTGAGAGCTGGGTCATCATCTTGGTCATGGCGACGATGGGCAAAGAGATATCTGCGGCTAACAGGTAGCCGAGAAAGAAGATAACGATGGCAATAATGGCACCACTTAAGATAAGAAAACGGTTCATGGTATAGACAGGTGTTAATATCTCATCTGTGTCAATTTCGGCAATAATGGCCCACCGAGTGCCAAGAAAATCGATAGGCGCAAAAGATGAAAAAACAGAGATGCCTCGGTAGTCTTCTATTCTGGCATTACCAGATTCTCCAGCAAGCGCGCGATGCACCGAAATGGTATCGACCCGAGTTTTCAGTATGCTTTGTCCCAAGAAGAAGCGTGAATCACTGCGCATTAACAGATCTGGGCCAACCACGTAAGTTTCGCCAGTTTCTCCCATCCCAGCGGTGACTTGCATCACTCGATTTAGAGGAATAATCGGCATCTGAAAGGCGATAATCCCTATATATCGGCGGCTCTTATCGAATACTGGCGATGCAATAAAACTCGCGGGAGCATTATTACTGGGCTCATAAGGAGAGAAGTCGGCGAAAAGGTGTTTACTTGTGTTCGGCTGAGCATTTATCACCTGTATTAAGCGGCTTAATTCTGTTTTATTCCAGCGGCCTGTGATGAGGTTTGTCGCAAAATCCTCCTCTTTTTTAACGGTGTAGATAAGCTCCCCTTGAGTGTTAAACAGAAATAGATCATGAAACTCTCGGGTGGACACCAAATTGGTGAATGTAGGGTGGAAGTCAGCGTGATATTGGTTATACAGGGATGCATTGTCGGCTTTGTGGAAAGCACTTTTTTGCTCATTGGAGAAGGGATTCATGCGGATATAGGTATTCTGCAGTTGCTGGGTTTGATCTTTCTCTAACGCTGTCCAAGCTTGTGAAAACTGTTCAATTGCAGAGATCACTAGTGGGCTTTGGGCATGAAAAAAGAGATCTTTCTCGATTACAGAGAAATATGTATTCAGTGCCGTAGCTCTGGATTCCAGCAACGAAGAAAGCTTTTCTTCGGCCGAGTTTGTCATTTCATTTTTTGCGATGGTAAATGCGATAAATGCGGTGATTAAAGCTGAAAGCAGTGCGAAGCAGATCATAACCACAGGAAACTTGTAGGTGATCTTTAAATTGGTGAACATGCTTTCTCCTTAAATAAACCACAGTGAAGCATCAGTCATAACCGTTAGATTGGTATAAGTGAATAACAAGTTATTATGATCACGGCTGCCAGCTCACAATTTAAAAGGATTGGCAGTTAACCCGCATACGGATTGGTATTAAATATAGTCGAGCTTTTAAAGTGTTGTGGATGATTGAGATATCTTTTTTGGTGAAAGAGACTTTATTTTAAAACAAAAAAAGGTGGCCAAATGGCCACCTTTTTTATTTTGCCATGAACGTAAAAATCACCGTTCATTATTTATAGCAAATATTAACTTTCTAACTTAGCAAGTTCAGCTTTTTGTTCTGTTAGCTTGTCCATATCGCGTTGGTATTCAGCTTGCTTAGCACGCTCTTTTTCAATCACGGCAGCTGGGGCTTTAGCCACGAAACCTTGATTCGACAGTTTACCTTCAATACGGGCAAACTCATTGGCCGCTTTCTCAAGTAGTTTGTCGATACGCGCCACTTCTTTTGCCACATCGATAAGGCCAGCCATTGGGATCAACAGCTCCATATCACCAATCAACTGAGTGGTCGACATAGGCGCAACATCGTCTTCAGACATAATGGTGATCGTCTCAAGTCTTGCCAATGTGGTGAAGAAAGTTTGGTTCGCTTCAAGACGTGCTCTGTCTTTGTAGCTCACGCCGCGTAGTAGTGCATTAAGTGGCTTGGATGGTGCTATGTTCAGCTCGGCGCGAATGTTACGTACAGCAACAATCACCTGCTTAACCCACTCTAGATCTTCCATCGCCTCAACATCAACTTTATCAGCTTGGTATTCAGGGAATGAAGCCAACATCAGCGTGTCACCCTCAACACCAGCAAGTGGTTGAACACGTTTCCAGATGGTCTCTGTCAGATAAGGCATCATAGGGTGCATTAAGCGCTGCATCTTCTCAAGCACAGTCACTAAAGTATGACGTGTACCACGAAGCTGAGCTTCATTGCCACTTTGCATAACAGGCTTAGTTAGCTCTAAGTACCAGTCACAGAACTGGTTCCAAGTGAACTCATAGATGGTGTTTGCCGCTAAATCGAAACGGTAGTTTTCCATGTGCTCGTCATAGGCTTTAACGGTTTCATTAAACAAACCGATAATCCAGCGATCCGCAATTGATAACTCCATTTCGCCTGGCTTGCCGTCAACTAAAATCTGACCGCAATCTAATGGCTCACCAGCGACTTCGCTGTCAGCATTTTCTGACTGAACTTCAGTGTTCATTAACACGTAACGTGAGGCGTTCCAGATCTTGTTACAAAAACTGCGGTAACCGTCCAGACGCTTCATATCCCAATTGATATCACGGCCAGTCGATGCCATAGAGGCCAAGGTAAAGCGCAGCGCATCGGTACCGTGTGGCTCAATGCCATCAGCGAACTCTTTACGAGTGCTCTTTTCAATTTTTGCAGCCAGTTTTGGTTGCATCATGTTGCCGGTACGCTTAGCCACTAATGACTCAAGGTCGATACCGTCAATCATATCTAATGGGTCAAGCACATTGCCCTTAGACTTAGACATCTTGTTGCCGACTTCATCACGGATAAGTCCAGTGACGTAAACCGTTTTGAATGGCACTTGTGGCTTACCGTTTTCATCTTTGATGAAATGCATGGTCATCATGATCATGCGGGCAACCCAGAAGAAGATGATGTCAAAACCTGTGACCAACACATCGGTTGGGTGGAAGGCTTTAAGCTCAGCAGTATCTTTTGGCCAGCCGAGTGTAGAGAATGTCCATAATGCTGAACTGAACCAAGTATCGAGTACGTCATTGTCTTGGCGTAGAACAACAGCGTCATCTAAGTTGTGCTTAGCACGTACTTCTGCTTCATCACGACCAACATAGACTTTACCCGCTTCGTCGTACCAAGCAGGGATACGATGTCCCCACCATAGCTGACGTGAGATACACCAGTCGTTAATATCGCGCATCCACGAGTTATACATATTCTCATATTGCTGCGGGACAAATTTAATATCACCGTTATCAACGGCTTCCATGGCTGTTTTCGCCATAGGGGCAACGGATACATACCATTGGTCGGTTAATAATGGCTCGATAACCACGCCGCTGCGATCACCATAAGGCACTTTTAATCCGTGTGGGTCGATTTTGCCAAGAAGGCCTAAAGTTTCAAATTCTGCAACGATAGCAGTACGGGCCTTGAAACGATCAAGACCGGCATAACGCTCTGGTAAGCTGTTATCTAAATCAGTGTTGCTGGTGCCATCTGTATTAACCACTTCAGCCGATGAACGTATTGCCGCATCAAAGGTCAAGATGTTGTACATTGGCAACGCGTGACGCTTACCCACTTCGTAATCGTTAAAGTCATGGGCTGGAGTGATTTTTACACACCCAGTGCCGAATTCGATATCGACATAATCATCGGCAACGATTGGAATGAGACGGTTAACGATTGGCAGTAGAATAAACTTGCCGATCAGCGAAGCGTAACGCTCATCATCTGGGTGAACCGCAACAGCACTGTCACCTAACATGGTTTCAGGACGGGTGGTGGCGACTTCCAGATAATCTTTGCCATCAGCGGTTAACGCGCCGTTAGCCAGTGGGTAGCGGAAATGCCATAGGCTACCTTGCTTCTCTTTGTTCTCAACTTCAAGATCAGAGATGGCAGTGTGTAGGGTTGGGTCCCAGTTGACTAAGCGCTTACCACGGTAGATGAGGTCATCTTCATACAAGCGAACAAACACTTCTTGAACCGCTTCAGACATGCCATCGTCCATGGTGAATCGCTCGCGATCCCAATCCACAGAGGCACCAAGGCGGCGTAATTGTTTAGTGATCGTACCGCCAGACTCGTTCTTCCAGTCCCAAATACGATCGATAAACTTTTCACGACCGAGATCATGACGTGTCTTGCCTTCTTCGGCTGCCAGTTTACGTTCAACCAACATCTGCGTCGCAATACCCGCGTGATCGGTACCGACCTGCCAAAGGGTATTTTTGCCCTTCATACGTTGGTAACGAGTCAAGGTATCCATAATGGTATCTTGGAAAGCATGACCCATGTGCAGACTACCCGTCACATTTGGTGGCGGGATCATGATGCAATAGTTGCCTTGTGACTCGTCGCCATGTGGCTTGAAGTAACCTTTCTCTTCCCAGTTTTTATAAAGGGATTGTTCAATAGACTGCGGGTTGTATGTTTTTTCCATGGAGGACACTTCTCAAACTAAATTAGTGGTTGTTTTGCTTCTATCTTGGGTCTGTAAAACCACACCCAAGCTTTGATACTGACGGTAGCGTTCGCGGGCGATCGCTTTAAGTCCTGCATCATTGGCAACGAAATCGATAATTTGACCAAAGTTTACCGCAAATGAGGGCACTTGGTCTGCAAGATTAATCAGAAGATGGCGATTTTTATTAGGCCCTAACGTATCAAAGCCTATTTCTACTGGAGCACCGGTCGTTGGCCCTTCCCCTTTAAGGTTATGGGGCACAAAAGCGGTTGGCTCAAATTGCCATAAAAGTTCGTCAACACCGTAGGCTTGCTCTCTATCTTGGGTATGGATGTAAACCAGTTGCTGATTAACAAAAGCATTTTGTGCCAATTCACAGGCTAATCTGTGTACTTGTGCACTGGCTTCTGCTGGGCTATTGGCCTCAGGCGGCATCACATAAAACAGGGCATTTGACATTATTTAGCTCTATATTGACCAAGTTGGCATTATTACTGACGAAAGAGGGGATTTTACACTAAAAGCAGCCCAATAAGTAAGTCTACTTGTCGGATAGCAAGAATCATAAATCAACCAACGCCAAACGAGCTAGAAGCTACATCTAAAAATGTATAAGTCTTCATTCGATGGCTATTTCACGCTTCCTTCACGCTCTATCCATTATGGTATCTTATTGCAAATTAAGACAAAAATTAATCCATAGGGTAGGGCTGGTTACTAATTATAATATTAGGCGTATAGTCTTTATTAATCTGGTTAATATATAACGATAATGTTTGAGATGGCATAGTAAATTTAGCTGTCAAATATAGAGTCGTTCTAAACTTAGTGTTAAGTTAGTAAATTGTTATTAAATAATCTGTGTTATGTAGCTTGAAAATTTGAATTTGTCGCAATTCATATTGAATGCTGTTTATTGTTTATTGTTTATTGTTTATTGTTTATTGTTTATTGTTTATTGTTTATTGTTTATTGTTTATTGTTTATTGTTTATTGTTTATTGTTTATTGTTTATTGTTTATTGTTTATTGTTTATTATATATTTTTATTAATCATTAAGTATTACATCGTCATTAACAAAGGAATTGGTCACATGAAAAAAATAGTATTAGTAAGTGCATTAGTTTTGGCATCATCAAGTGTATTCGCTGCTCAAATCACCCCTCAAAAAGGTGGGTTTACAGGGCCTAGTACTGTTACCGTTACTACTGTTGAGGTGGCTTTAGAGGCAAAGGATGATACACCAGTGACCCTAACTGGCTATATTGTTGCTGCATTGGGCGATGAAGAGTATCAATTCAAAGATTCGACAGGTGTGGTGATTATTGAGATCGATCATCGTGATTGGCACGGTATTGAAGCAACGCCTGAAACAAAACTAGTTATTGAGGGTGAGGTTGATAGTGATTGGTCATATACAACGATTGACGTTAACTCTGTTAAATTAGCAAAGTAATGTAGTACTTACGTTTGTTTAATTAAAAAGCTAGAGTTTACTTCTGGCTTTTTAATTGAGAACTTTTTATATTCATTAATATTTTATTGTACCCTATTGTACCCTATTGTTATTTATAATAATGGCAGTGAATCTTATCCTATAAATTATTTTTCCAATAATTTTAAACATTTATATTCCATTTTTAGACGAGAATTGGTTATGACATATTTCATGTCGTTGAGCTTCTCGCATTGCTACAGCATTCAATGACATCCTCATCGAAGAAGTAGGTTAAGCCGATATCACCCAAGTGACCTTACCTATGACTCTTTTTTGCCTAATCGGCCCCATCTCTTGGGTTGACACACTGTTACCATTTTCTCCTTTAAACCAGAGGTTGCCAGCATTGTCTATGTTAGATAGGGTCTTAATTAGCTGGCCAAACCGCGGATGTTCAAACAGATAGATGGCACCGGGTTTTAATTTGGTACGAAGGGCTCCCATGCAAAGGACAAAACTTCCCGCAGGGATGCGAGGTTGCATACTGACTCCTGACACGCGGTAAATATTGACTCCAAACATAGGTACTCCTGACATCATTATAGGGCTAACAGGTGATTAAACCGGTTATGTGAGCTTTGGGTAAACTAAGGTCTCTGATGGCGGATAAGGGCAGGCCGCCTGATAAGTTTCTAGCCCTTTGGTTTGCCAAAATATATCAGCAAATCGATTTACTTTTTCTAGCAGACTTAAGCAAGCATCGCGATTGATATGCTGTTTTGCTTGTGATGCATTTAGCATGATGCTGTGGGTCAGTTCATGAAGCTCGGGAAACTGATCCAGTTGGGGTTGTTTAATATAATCCCCCCATATCACATTGACCTCATCTTTGACTTTTCGACCATGAATTTCTTTCTCTGCAACAAGCCGTGAGAACTGCGCGTGATCATTTGGGCTTGGAGCTGACTTTGCTGCGAGCTCTTCAAGCAAATCAACCATGCGGATCATGGTCAGTACGGCAAGTTGAGCCGTGATGGGATCATAGATCTTGCATGGAATATCACAGTGAGCTGATACTAGTGAGAATGCTTGTTTTTTATCTCGAATATTTAACAGTGAATAAAGCATGCTCGCTCCTTATTGTTCAGACTTTGTTTTAGGCTTACGACGGTAAAGGTGTATGGCAACCCCTGCGGCAATCAACGCAGGTAAAATCCAAAACAGGTGTATCAATGATGATGACCAATGTTGATGATCATGACCCGGATGAGCGCTCGCAAACGGTGAAATAATTGCTGTTAGCAATAGTATGATCTGGCCTGTGGTAATTCTATTTTTCATAAAGTGGTGCCTTAAATAGTGCTGGTGGGCATGGAGGTGAATCAAACTCTGGGTTTATGCTGGTATCAAACAAACATCAGTGGAGCACCTGATGCATGTACTTGAGATTTACGCCTTCACTGTTTTCAAGTTGTTGCTTTTGATATAGGTATAGTTCTTTACAGCTCAGGCTTAGACCATGAAGTATTGCTGCGTAGATTGGCTCATGATCGGCTTGGATTATGAGCCTGTTTTTTAACTGATGGTAGGGAACCATGATATGGGATAGCTGTGCATCGACTCTGCCAAGTCTGCCGTAGAGCTCTGATAGATTATGGTAACTGGCCAACCATGCCATTAATACTTGCTCATTGTCCGCGTAATCTTTATAGAGATGTTCGACTCTTGTAATTGCGGTGAGATATCGTTTTTCAGCATCCTGCCAGTCACCAGCTTTAAATGATTGGTTTGCTTTGCTGATCAGTTGGCGCCAGGTTTCCATAATCAATATCCCTACATTAGTTTAAATGCAAATGAGAATTGATATCATTTGTGATTTTAAGGTGTTTGTAAAGTAGATAAGAGGACTTTTAGGCAATATTTACATTTGTTAACGGGTGCTGGGTGCTTTGAACATACATGGGAGAGAGTAAAACATGATGATTAAACTTTTGCATTTAGGGCTACAGTTTAACCATCATAAAAGGGTTAACGACTGTGTTCACTCCGCGAAGGGTGAGTGTAGCAGTGGTTTGTGATGGTGAAGGATAGCCAAAATCGTTTCGCTGATAATCCTATTTGGGGAGAAGGTTGGAGTTGGGCGCTATTTAAGCCTGATAATCTCGAGCAAAATCAGGCTAAAAATTACAAAACAGACTGTTTGGCATGCCATGTTCCTGCTAAAAACACTGATTGGATCTACACGGACGCTTACCCCGCTTTAAATCAATAAAAAGAAGCTGTACATCGCGAATATTTGGTGTTTTAGCGCTAATGATATTAGTCGTTCCTTGGTATTTGTATCTGGCCATGATCTAACAACTCTATCTATGGAATCCAGAAATAAGTGCCGCGACACAAGATCTGATCTCAATGGATAGAGGGTTGATGAATTAATTTTTCAGTTAAAACAATGGGAAGTAAGTCATGTTTTTATATTGATTAGTATGGGCTTGAGTGAGTCTCTAGATATGGAGATTACATGAACCTAACAAGGCTATTACTTAACTTTTTATGTATAGCCAGGTAAGTGGTACTTTAGTGGTTTTTTGTGACAAGCTTCTTATTTCTAGTGGGTGTTTATGCTATTGTTTCTTTCCGATCCGACCTATTCACGCTGAGTTTACTGCAGGTTCTGTGCGGTTTTCGCTAATACAGATAGGACGCTTCCCAAGAATACACACCTAATTATCGATATTTAAGTAGAGCTTAAAGCATGGACTTTTGGCAAACTTGCCTACATGCAACAAACTCGGCATTCATATCGGAAAACTTTATTTAGGTGCTTCATTACTGAAAATCACTTAAGGAAAGCTGATATGAATTCGATATCTGATACCAAAAAAATTGTGTCACGTTGGAGCATGGGTTATGGAATTTTAGTTGTTCTATTAGGCATGGTAGCTATTGCCGCTCCTTATTTTGCAGGGTTGGGGATAAATGCTTTGATTGCGTCTTTGTTAATCATTGCAGGGATCACCAAGACAATGTTTGCGTTTAAAGCTGAATCGTTTGGAAGAGGTGCAGGGCAGTTTTTATTTGGCGGTTTGACCGTCATTTGTGGTGTCGGCCTAGTTTTATTTCCAATGTTCGGACTCGCGTCGATAACACTATTATTAATCAGTTATTTTTTAATCGATGGGATATTTACTATTACGACATCATTGGCGATGAAACCAGCGAATGGTTGGGGTTGGATGCTCATTAACGGATTTATAACGATAGCGCTTGGTATCATCATTGCGAGTGACTGGCCTATATCTGGTGCATGGGCAATTGGTCTGTTACTGGGGGTGCGTTTAATGATGTCAGGTTTTGCAATGTTGATGCTAGGACGAGCATACGCAGAATAGAATCTCACTAAACAACTCATTGTTGTAAAATTATGGTGGCCATTTAGGCCACCAATTTCTTGAGTTTGTTTAGTTTCTAGTAAGAGCTAATTCCTGCTCCCCTCTTCATATTTACACGGCTGGTTAGCCTGAATGGTTTCTGATGCCATTTGACCTAGTAACTGTTGTGTGTCCTCATCGACATCTATCTTAGGGATATAAGGAAGCAGATCTGCTGAGCTGCCAGTGATCACCTCATAAAAAACCAGAGCGGTAAGTAAGCTACCTGTTAATGATGCGTGATTACCGTCACTATGATGAAGGGTCAGTGGGGGGGATGTGTTTAAGACTTTATCCCAGGTTAATCCTACTGGTGCAACACAGCTCATTTGTAATCGAGCAATCCTTTTGTGTATAAGGTGAACTCTCATTCCCTCCCCTGCATTTCCTTTTTGTGGGTGTTCAGGAAATAATATAGGGGTTGCTCCTTTCTTTTTGGTTTTGATTATCCAATTTTGTGCTGCTGAAGTTGGGTAGATTTTGGACCCTGATTGTGAATATTTTTGTCCCTGTAAAATGATGTGAGTCCAGCTTCCTTCTTCGAGTTTAGTAACTTGACGAGTGGAATTAAGGTTATCATCTAGAAATCCACCACCAGCATTCACAACTTCTACCGCTAGATCAGGATCTCCAGCCGAGATTAAGGTTTTGATCAAACCAGCTTGTCTAGTTGTATGGCTGTTTCCAAACAGCAATACCTGGTAATTAGTGGAGTTGCGGTTATCAGGAATGGGCAAGTTGGTATCTGGTTTAGGTAAATCCGTAGGAGGGCGTTCGGTTCTATTTGTACTAGTATTGTCTTGGCTACATGCAGACAAACAAGATAATAGTAAAGTCACTAGGATACTGATTCGCATATTTATTCCTTGGAACTGCACTACTTGTATAGTGCTTTAGTTTGGTATTTTATAATGGCTCTACATTAAATTGGGTTAGTTAAATATTGGTGAATATATCTGTCTTAAAATTGCATCATCATATGATGCTTCGTGAGAAACACTATCCATCTCAGAGAAGCTAATATCCCGGTTGCAGTTTTGCCAGGTTTGAGTCTCTGTACCAGTACTAGTACTTATGACCCCAGAGTTATTCACTGTGTTTGATGCTTCATCACAACCGTTGATATCACGCCAATGGGTGAGGGTATTTGCAACTGATTCAATATTGCCAGTCCTCCTTCCACTCATTGGTACGTCAGTATCTGCGGGGCTGTGAAAATGGTGCAAGGTAACTGGTGTTGATGTAGAGCAGTGAGTAAAGTCACCACGGAACTGTCCTGCAAGGGAGACGATAGCCGTTATTTGTTCTGGGATATGACAAGCTAACTTATAAGCCATAAACCCACCTGCAGAGTAACCAAATACATACACTTTATCGTTGCTGATATTATTGTCTGCTCTGAGTTGTGTGAAAAGTTTTTCAATAAATTTGACATCCTTTACCGATGTACTTTCACCGTCATTAAGACTCTCCCAACCCCAAAAATTATTACTACCTTGCGGTGATACCGATAGCAATTGCTTATCGGCAGTAATGGATTTTGCATTAAAAATGCTGCTGACTTTTTTTGGGGTTCCTGGTGCACCGTGAAGGAAAAGAGCAATACCTTTTATTTCTCCTGCAGGTTTGTAGACAATTGCATCACGGCTGTCTAAGGTGACGCAGCTGGCACCGCTATCTAAGGTTGCACCAGCGCATTTCGCCGTTGGCGGCGTAACCGGAGCGGGTGTTGTACCTCCACCGTCCCCACCACTCCCACCACATCCGCTGAGTAGGGTTGCTGTGATTATTGTAATAGACAGTGTTAGGTCACGTGCTAATCTGTATTTCATAATATTACCTCAAGTTTTTGTTTGTTCAGTTTGTCAGGTGCTTGATCAAGAACAATAAAGAGGTGAGAATGGTTTGATAATGGAATGCTAATTATCAATAAAATCATGAGGATATAAATGCGCTTTGTTTTTGGTGATGTGGAAATAGATACCGCTCAGGTAAAGTTAACTAAGCATGGTTTACCAGTCGAGTGTGAACCCAGAGTATTTGAGCTTCTGGTTTACCTTTGTCAGCACCCACAAGAAGCAATATCGCGAGCTGAATTAGTTGAACAGGTCTGGGGGGGAAGAATTGTGAGTGATGCGGCGATTAATCGAGCCGTTGGTGAACTCAGAAAATTGGTGGAAGATAAGCCCTCAACGCCTTGTTGGATAAAAACCGTGAGTAAAGTGGGTTATCAATTAACCGTTACTCCTGTTCAAATAGATGATCAATTTTCAGCTGATAATACAATTGATCTAAGTAAGCAAAATACCACATCAATTCCTCAGGAGAGTGAATCGTTAACCAATGCTAGTTTAATGAATGAGAGAGACGGACAATATCTACTCATTTTTCGTTCTCGATTATTTTGGCTAGCCTTATTGTTAGCTGCTATTGCAACCATATACCTATTGTTCCCTCCAACAAATAAGCCTGAAGGCGTATTGAGTCGTCAACCTGTGACCTCCTTAATGGGCAGTGCTTTTAATTCATTTTATCAAGCAAAGAGCAGTAAGTTAGTTTTTCTCTATAAAGCAGATAAGGATGCTAATGCACAAATCTATATGCAGACAGGGAGTGAATTACCTCAGCAAATATCCCATGATGAGTTCTACTATACGGATGTACTGTATGGCCCAGATGGTTATCTATATGCGTCTAGACTAGATAATTTACAGCAGAGGAGTTGTGAAATTATCAGAATAGATCCTGATGATAAGGAGATCACCATCTTGTTGAGTTGTGGTCAAAGGGTGGTGACCCCACTGGTATTTGATGAGAAGTATCGACGTTTGATTTATCGTTCAAGACCAACTATTTCTGAGCCATATGCACTCTATTCATTTCAGCTTGATAGTGGTGCTAGGAAGCAAATTACGCTGCCTGAACAAAAGGGCAATAACCTTGGAGATTATATCTTCTCTCTCTCTCCTGATAGTCAAACTCTGGCAGTCATAGAGTACCGCAGTGATGATGTCGACCAGTTGAAATTGATTGATTTAAGTGATAATCAGGTTATCGCTAAATATAGCTTCCTTGATCGTGTATCCGGGCTTTATTGGCGTTCTGATACATTGATTTTAGGTGCAAATAACGATGGGTTGTATGAGTTTAATCTCGACAGTAAATCAATTGTTGCATTAGAGAGTAGTGATCAGTTTGGCCGCTTATCTCAAGGATTTGATCCAGAGTCAGTATTGACTGAACGAGGCCAAGTAACGATTAATATCTTTGCATTTTATAGAGATAAGGATGAACTCTCTTCACTAACAGCAAGCAGTGGAGTCAGTTATGGGATCGTATTAGGTCATCGTTCGAATATATTTGCATTTATTTCGGATAGGAGTGGAGAGAAAATAATATATATCAAGCCGGAAAATGGCGCTGATTTTAGTAGTGAATTTATAGAACCCATTGATCATGTTTCAGCTATGGCATGGTCTCCTAAAGATGAATCGCTGGTGGCGAGTATTAATAATGGCTTATATTTGTATTCACTGGCTGACGGGAAGTGGTCACGACTTGCAGAGGAGTTTACTCAAGTTCACCATGTTGCTTTCGCAAAAGAGTCAGTGCTTTTTAGTGCTGAAGTAAATGGGCAATGGAACATATGGCAATTATCTCTCACTGATGGCGTGACTAAACAAATAACAACCCAGGGGGGATATAGTGTTCAAGGCGATGATGACAAGGTCTTGTTTACCAAATTTAATCAAGCAGGTCTCTATCAGTTGGATTCAATCACGGGCAAAGAATCTGTGTTAATCCCTAACTTCCCTATTGCAGGCTGGAGACACTGGCAATTGAGTAACAACAGACTTTATTACCTATTAGGCACAGAATACAAAGAACTTGCCCTTGAGTCCGGTAATACAACCCTGATTCATCGCTTTAAGGGGCGAGCTCCTCTGAGTTGTAAAATGGCATATTTAGGTGAATTTTTTGCTTGTGATGTTACTGAGCGCAGCAGCAGTAATATTTGGCAATTAAATCTACCGCCTAGTTAATCATTCCCGTAGCGTTTCACACTCCCTTCTTCTGGCGATGGCTTATTTCTGCTTCTGATCAGATAGCCATTTTAGGATCTACTTCTAAAATAACGAACCTTGGTCATTTATTATGTGGTGAGTTAAATAATAAGCAGATATACTCCGCATCTCATAATTTTCAATTAAACGGTGGTTTTAGTTAAGTTGCTGTAAATTAAGTATTTTAACTTTAAGTGTTACACTGTGAGTCGATAGAGTTCTTCTCCTGATATATCTGTTTCGTATAGGTGCTAAATGAGTTTCTTTGATAACGCTATGATTATCTTGTTCTTGATCGGGACAAGTTGTTTTTTCTCTATGTCGGAAATTGCCTTGGCGGCATCACGAAAAATCCGCCTTAGGCAAATGGCGAGTGAGGGTGATCGTCGAGCTGAAAAAGTACTGCATCTGCAAGCTAACCCTGGTAACTTTTTTACCGTCGTCCAGATTGGTCTAAATGCCGTTGCTATTATGGGCGGTATCGTCGGCGAGTCAGCCTTTACCCCCTATATTCAAGCATTCCTCACGCCATGGGTGAGTGAGCCTTGGTTAGGAAAGCTAAGCTTCTTTCTGTCCTTTGCCTTAGTGACAAGTTTATTTATCTTGATTGCCGATCTTATGCCTAAAAGGGTGGCGATGGCCATTCCTGAAAAGGTCGCATTAGTCTTAGTTAGTCCCTTGATGGTGAGTATCACTATTTTTAAACCACTAGTTTGGTTTTTTAATAGTTTAGCCAATCAATTATTCCGTTTGTTGCAGATCCAGACTTTACGTAATGATGCTGTGACATCAGATGATATCTACGCGGTGATGGACGCTGGAGCTGAAGCAGGTGTCTTAGATAAAGATGAGCAGTTGATGATGGAGAAAGTGTTTGAGATGCAAACCATTCCCGTTACAGCAGCGATGACGGCACGGGAAAGTTTGTCCTATTTTCTGCTACAAGACAGTGAGGAGGAGATTAAACGTAAAATTACAGAGGATCCTCATTCAAACTTCTTAGTCTGTGATGGACAACTCGATATAGTTAAAGGCATTGTAAATGCAAAGAAGCTGCTTATATGTGTGTTAAACGGTCAGAACATCAGCCTTAGAAACAATGAGCTGGTTGAGAGCTGCTTTATCATCCCTGATACCCTGAGCTTGTCTGAATCGATGGAATATTTTAAAAATAGCCGAGCCGATTTTGCAGCGGTGATTAATGAGTATTCTCTGGTCGTGGGGATTGTTACCGCGAAAGATCTGCAAGATGCAGTGATGGGCGCTTGGTCTCTGCCAGAAAATGAGGAGCAGATCATCGCTCGTGATAACAATTCATGGTTAATGGATGGTGTTACACCGATAACTGATGTGATGCGCGCGCTCGACATTGATGAGTTTCCGCAGAACCATAATTATGAAACCATCGCTGGTTTTATGATGTTTAAACTGAGAAAAATTCCAAAGTGTACCGACTCTGTCAATTTTGCTGGTTTCAAATTTGAAGTGGTTGACGTCGATGCTTACAAGGTGGATCAGCTGCTCGTGACTCGACTTGATGGTGTTGAAGTGGCTGAGATGAAGCTAATGGCCGACGCTCTCGCGTAGTCGAGAGGCATAACCAAAGTAAAACCAAGATAAATAAAAAAGGTGAAGCAGTCATACTTCACCTTTTTGTGTCTGGAACACTTATGTAAATTTACCATGGATGGTTATAAATTTACTTTATGTCACCGTTTTTCTTATGCTTAATCGCCTTGAACGACACCAGCTCTATTGATTAGGAACTGGGTCAGCAAAGGTACTGGACGACCAGTAGAACCTTTATTTGCACCACTGTTCCAAGCTGTACCAGCCACATCTAAGTGCGCCCAGTTGTACTTCTTGGTAAAGCGAGAAAGGAAACAAGCGGCAGTAATAGAACCCGCTGCACGACCACCTAAGTTAGTCATGTCAGCAAATGGGCTCTCTAAATGCTCCTGATACTCATCCCATAATGGCATGCGCCATGCGCGATCACCACTTTGCTCACCAGCATTTAATAGCTCATGTGCAAGTGGGTTATGACCTGAGAATAGACCTGATGCGTGCTTACCCAATGCAATGACGCAAGCGCCTGTCAGAGTGGCTGTATCAACCACTAATTCAGGATCGTAACGCTCAACGTAGGTCAAAACATCACACAATACCAAGCGACCTTCTGCATCTGTGTTTAACACTTCAACAGTTTGGCCTGACATAGTCGTGAGAATATCACCTGGGCGGTAAGCATTGCTTGATGGCATGTTTTCACAGCCCGCAAGAATACCAATAACATTGATAGGCAGCTTCATTTCACACAGTGCTTTCATTGCACCAATAACACCGGCTGCGCCACCCATGTCGTATTTCATCTCATCCATGCCTTCGCCGGGTTTAAGTGAAATACCACCAGAGTCAAACGTCAGACCTTTACCGACAAGTACAATAGGCTTCTCTGTGCTGTCGACAGCGCCCTTGTACTCCATGATGGTCATGATAGATTCGTTATCACTGCCACGGCCTACGGCTAAGTATGAGTTCATACCCAGTTTAGCCATCTGCTCTTCACCCACGGTCGTGACCGTCAGTTCTTCACATACTTCGCCAATTTGACGTGCTTGTGAGGCGAGGTAGGCTGGATTACAGATGTTTGGCGGCATATTCGCCACATCGCGACACAGCTGAACACCGGCAGATACAGCCATACCATGCTCAATGGCGCGATCACCAACGGTTAATTCACGGCGAGTTGGTACGTTGAAAACCATTTTGCGCAATGGGCGACGAGTTTCGTCTTTGCTGGTTTTCAGAGCATCAAAACTGTATAGACTGTTTTGCGTTGTCTCAACGGCTTCACGTACTTTCCAATAAGTATCGCGACCTTTGACATGCAGTTCTGTTAGAAAGCAAACAGCTTCCATAGAGCCAGTTTCATTGAGTGTCTTAATCGTTTTAGTGATGATTTGCTTGTATTGGCGTTCGTCTAACTCACGCTCTTTACCACAACCTACCAGTAATACTCGCTCACTGAGGACGTTTGGCACATGATGCAAAAGTAGCATCTGACCAGGCTTTCCTTCTAAATCACCGCGACGAAGCAAGTTGCTAATGTAGCCTTCGCTGATTTTATCAAGCAGTTCTGCTATACCTGATAGTCGTCTGGGTTCATATACTCCTACTACGATACAAGCCGAGCGTTGCTTCTCTGGACTGCCGCTCTTAACGCTAAACTCCATGAGCTCTCCTAGATTCTTAAAGACAAATATTATTATTTATTAGATAATGTCTGCTTGTGCCCAAAAGTGGGCCTGAAATTGGTACACCAATAGTTTGATTTTTAGGTGTTTCCCTGCCATTTTTAGTTCATAGCTGGTCACAAAACTACCAAAAGTAGACAGTCTACATGAAAGTGTGACTGACACCAGCATAATTATAAGTTTAGAGACTGGATCCTGCCTGTGATTGTATTTAGATACCTGATTCGAGAAGTTTTTAAGGCACAAATTGCAGTACTTTTCGTGTTATTAGCTATTTTTATTAGCCAACACTTTGTTCGCGTACTTGCTAATGCGTCAGACGGTGAGTTTCCAGCTTCACTCGTGATGACATTATTAGGACTCAATTTACCCTATCTTGCTGTTTTAGTACTCCCTTTAAGTCTTTTTCTCGGCATTCTAATGGCTCACGGTCGTATGTATGCTGACAGTGAAATGGTGGTTTTGCACAGTGTAGGGGTCAGTGAGTGGTACATCACTCGGGTGACGCTATTGCTAGCCATACTCAATATGGTTATCACAGGGGCCTTATCAGTTTATGTTACCCCTTGGGCTGAAGAGAGACAAAATCAGGTATTGGAACATGCTCAATCTGAAGCTGGTTTAGCTGCCATTACTCAAGGCCGTTTTCAGACCAGTCCCAATGGTAGAGCGGTTCTTTTTGTCGAACGCATTGGCCGAGATAATCAACTGGATAAAGTCTTTGTTGCCCAGTTACCGGATCCTGATGCTGAGTTTGGACAGAGCAATATTGTCCTCGCTCAGGGAGGTAAAGTTGTCGAAGATGAAACCGGTGGGCAGCGCTTACAGCTTCATGATGGAAGGCAGTACCAAGCGACCCCTAAGCAAGTTGATTTTCAGGTGATCGAGTTTGGTGGTTACCAGATGCAAATTAAGGATCAGGAGGTGAACGAGCGTCGTCGTAAGCTTTCTGCACTACCAATTAAAGAGTTGATGGCGCTAGACAGCCCCGAGAGTAAGGCTGAGTTCCATTGGCGCTTAGCTATTCCAATTTCTATTATCATGTTGACCTTAATTGCCGTCCCTATGGCTCGAGTCAATGTTCGTCAGGGGAAGTTTGCCAAGATGTTCCCAGCTATTTTACTTTACCTTGGTTACTTTGGTTTGATGATCGCCGGGAGAAAAGCGTTAGAAGACGGTGTTATTCCGGGTTACTTAGGTATGTGGTGGATACATCTATCGGCATTATTCCTCGGGATTCTATTACTCGGAAAAGAGCGGTCGTCCGGCATTAAATTAACCGGCTTATTTAAGCGTAAGAAGGTGGCAGCATGAGAATTTTAGATCTCTATATTGCGCGTACCTTGGTGAGTACGTCAGCGCTGTGTTTACTTATTCTTACGGGTTTATCGGGCATCATTAAATGGGTCGATCAACTGCGTCTAGTGGGCCGCGGAACCTACAGTATGATGGATGCTGGCATCTATGTACTGTTTCTTATCCCACGGGATATAGAGATGTTTTTCCCTATGGCAGTGTTGTTAGGTGCGTTAATCGGCATGGGAATGTTGGCATCGAACTCTGAGTTAGTGGTGATGCAGAGCGCTGGCTTGTCACGCTTCCAAATTACACTTTCTGCGATGAAAACAGCGATTCCTTTGATGTTGATCATCATGGCACTAGGGGAGTGGGGGGCACCAGCTGCAGAGCAAAGAGCTAACGAATTGCAAGCGACCAAGATATCCGGTGGCAGTCTGATCAAATCAAGTCGAGGGATCTGGGCAAAAGATGGCGATCTATTTGTCAATATAGGTGAAGTGGTCGACATTAGTAATCTGCGCAATATCACCTTGTATGAGTTTAATTCAGATCTCGCGTTGACCCGTACTATTCATGCGGAACGGGGGATATTTTCAAAGGATCATTGGCGTTTACTTGATGTCAGGCAAATTGATTTGACCGACGAGAAAGTGACCTTAACCGACTTGACCCTATATCGTTGGGATTCGACCTTAACACCCGACAAATTGAGCGTGGTGTCGGTTAAACCTGAGTCTTTGTCGATACAAGGTTTGATGGGCTATTTAGATTATTTAAAAGTGAATAATCAAGATTCAGCTCGTTACGAGTTGGCGTTATGGCGCAAGTTTATGCAGCCGGTTACCGTTGCAGTGATGATGTTAGTGGCACTTTCGTTTGTGTTTGGTCCACTCAGAACCGTCACTATGGGAGCCCGTGTGCTGTTAGGTGTCATTGCCGGTTTCAGTTTCTATATTAGTAGTGAAATATTTGGCCCATTGACCTTAGTGTATGGGCTACCCGCATTCATAGGGGCCATGATGCCGGCGCTGATATTTGGTGTTGTCGCCGTCTACTTTATTCGAAAATAATCTTCAGAGATGAGTGCCTGATAAACAGGTACTCATACTGTTAGGAATTAGGTTATCGAATAAAAGGGCATCGAGTTAATGTGTTAACTCGATGCCCTTTTTCATTAAATTAAATGCGGTTAAATTGTTTACACCCCGTGCCAGTTTCGCATCTGATTTGCTTCTTTAGAGAGAACGACGATTTCTGAGCGAGTCATCATATCTTGTAACGCGAGCTTGTCGCCGTTAATCAAGATCCATAGATTACCTATGCCAAGCAGTGACCAGATCAACCTTGCTGATGCGGTGATAAAACTCAAGCTTTGACCATTAGGGTGCTGCACTTTAAGTCTCCATGCTCTCATGCCTAATGTTTGCCCGCCATAACTCCAAAAAGCGATATAGAACAAGCCTACGCAAAGAGCGATCCAAAACTGATATATCCCTTTGTATAGCGGCGTTTCATTAAGCAAGTCTGACACAAGCTCAGTGCTACCCATATTGATAACACCAGAGGAGATGAGTGCAGTAAAAACGCCAAAACCAATGGCCCCAGCGATCATATAAACGGCCACCGCCAGTAATAGGTCATAGATGATGGCACCGCAGCGACGAAAGAATCCTGCGCGAGGAAAATTGGCATGCTCGACATTGGGCATTGAACTCTCTTTCATGTACATTCTCTTTCCGTTATTAAGGTGTTGGTTTATTTTTCTTTAGGATCGTCTTTAATGTAATAAATGTCACTAAATCCCATCTTAGCAAACTCTTTATCTCTGAAGTCACGAGCGGCAGATTTACCTTTTGATGACGTCACCACTTGCTGCTCCATCATATGGTAGCTGGTGAGATCTATCCCTTCAGCAGCAGCAACTGCTTCATGAATATTGTTGAACTTGTCATAAGCAAAATTAATCTCTCTTGCCTGCTTCTTGTATTTATACGTAATTCTACGAGCCATAATATTCTCTAACTAATTGATTATTAATATATCTAAATGTCTAACACCATATAGCAGGCATCAGAGGTATAGCTTTCAAGACTTTTATCTATTTTTCGAGTGATAAAGCCCTGTTTACGCCAATAACTATCAGCGCCTTGTACAGCCACAAGCGAAATACTGGTCAGTGAGGCATCTGTCGCGCTCTGCAGTAATCTGTCGAAAGCCAACTTACCGGCTCCTTTTCCCTGAACCTTTGCCGATAAAGCAATGTCATGCAGGTATAAGGTGTCTGGGTTAGCGTGAGCTTCAATTACTTGCTCCAGTGCTGGCGGTGTGCCTAGTTGCCAAGGATGCGCTAAACAGTAGCCTACTGGCTGGTTATCTAGCTCAATGACAAAACAGGTTTGAGGTGACAGTCGCCACTTACTTTGCAGTACACCCAGAGATTCTGGGACTATTTGGGGATAACACTCCTCTTGGATATCAAGAATGGTTTCCCAATCGTCATGTACGATATCTCGTAGTTGCATTGTTTCTCTCAATAGTCCTTCACAGTGGCGATATAATACGTTATTTAAGGTACCTTTGCTCTAGATGACGTTTGAAATATTCAGGATTTAAGGTTTCTCCTGTGGCTTGCTTCACGAGATCATCGGTAGATAACAAGCAGCCTTTTGACCAGATATTATGCTCAAGCCAATCAAATACAGCGTGTATCTTGCCTTGTGCTACTAAAGTGTCGACTGAGCCTAAGCTTTTCTCGATAGCGTAGCGAAATTGTGCGGCGTACATGGCGCCTAAGGTATAACTTGGGAAATACCCCAACTCACCTACGGCCCAGTGAATATCTTGCATACAGCCATTTTGATAATCACCTGTTGTATCTACGCCGAGAAGGCTCTTCATGTTCTCTGCCCAAAACTCGGGTAGATTGGCAACCTGTAAACTGCCATCGATGAGTCCTTTTTCCGCTTCAAATCGGAGTAAGACATGACAAGGATACGTCACCTCATCGGCGTCTACACGAATTAAACCGGGTTTGACTCGGGTGTAGATATTGGTCAGGGCGTCCGCATTGAGGACTGAACCCAAGTGCTCTGCAATAAGAGGTTGGATCTGAGTTAAAAATCCATTGCCGCGACCAAGTTGCATCTCACAAAACAGGCTCTGACTCTCGTGAATCGCCATAGAACGATGGCCGCCAACAGGCTGTCCCCGCCACTGTTTAGGCAATCCCTGCTCATATCTGGCATGGCCTGTTTCATGGACAATCCCCATTAAACCTTGAGTAAAATCAGCTTCGTCATAACGAGTGGTTAAACGAATATCACCGGGAACACCGCCACAGAAAGGGTGGCTACTAATATCCAGACGACCTTGGTTAAAGTCAAAGCCCAGAAATCCCATCACATCACGGCCTAACGCTTCTTGATTAGCGGTGGAGAAGCTTGGAATAGAGAAAGGTTTTTCACTGGATTGCTCTGCCTGTACTTGAGTTATTAATCCAGGTAACCAGCTTTTTAAACTGCCAAATACCGTTTCTAATCGTGCGGTGGTCATTCCGGGTTCAAATTTATTTAATAACGCGTCATAGGGGCTAAGGCCTTGAGCTTGGGCGCGGATTTGCGCCTCCTCTTTGACGAGTGTGATCAGCGCCTCTAGATTAGGCTTAAAGCCTTGCCAGTCATTGTTTTTACGTTGAACACGCCACGCATGCTCACATTGGTAGGCCAGTTGAGTCTTAGATTGAACAAGTGATACGGGCACGATGTTGGCTTGAAAGTACTGATATTGCATCTCTCTTAGGTTGGCCACTTGTTCAGTGTTGAGTTGCTCATCAGCAGCCAGTCCAAGTATTTCTTCTAAAAAATCAGCCGTTTTGAGCTCATGTATGTGACCAGCAAGTTCCGCCATGGCAGCGCCTCTTGCCTCACTGCCGCCACTGGGCATCATGGTGGCTTGGTCCCAGTCCCCTAGAGCGCTTAAGTGTTCAAAATGAGAGATTTTTTGAAAGTGTTGAGTGAGCTTTTGGTAATGATGAGTAGTGCTGGACTGGGTCATATCAACTCTAAATTAAGTCATGTGTATATCTTATGGTACTGACTTTTAATCCAAGATCAAAATACAAATAGACAGTAGGGTTTACGTGGGTAAATTAGGTTTCAAATTTGTTTCTGTTTTGGTATAGTTTTAAGCTTAAATTAAGGTGAAATTCATATTTTCTCTTTGTTTACAGTAAAATGGACGTTGTATTGTACATGGAGGCTACTATGGTTGAATTTTTATTCACCCAAGCAAATTTACCTTTTTCTATCTCACTCTCATTTGTTCTCCTATTAGGAGTATTTGAAGCACTCTCTTTAGTCATTGGCTATAGCTTGATTGGCGCGCTGGATGACTGGGCGCCCATTGATGTCGATTATGATATTTCAACAAGCGGTTTTACCGGTGTATCTGGTTGGTTGTGTCTCAATCGACTGCCGTTACTCATCTGGTTTGTGCTTGTATTAGTGAGTTTTTCAATCGCTGGATACACCAGTAACTTCCTCTCTTTGTTGTTAACCGAACAGATGCTTCCTCAAGTCATCAGTTTACCGATTGCACTGTTGCTTACAGCGATATCTTGTCGGTATTTGGGAGCTTCGCTAGCTAAAATCTTGCCAAAAAATGAGAGCAGTGCCGTGTCTATTGATACTCTACTGGGCAGTGTGGGCACAGTGACTTTAGGCTGTGCCATTAAGGGAAAACCAAGCGAGGCCTTAGTGAGAGACCAGTATCAACAGCGGCACTACGTGTTGGTTGAGCCAGAAGCGGTCGGAGTCGAATTTCAAACTGGTACTCAGGTTGTCCTGCTTAAACGCGAAGGCACTGTTTGGTCAGCTGCTAAGTTCGACTCTTAAGCCAAAAAATAGTTAAATTTTAAGGGAAATAAAATGGACCAAATTCAAGATATAGGCTCAACATTGGGTAGCAGCTTTGTGTTTATTATTGCTGGTGCAGTTTTGTTGGGCATACTCGTGATCGGGCTGATTTTTGCCAAGCTATACCAACGAGCGTCGAAAGAGACTGCGTTTGTGAGAACAGGTTTTGGCGGTGAGAAGATCGTTAAAGATGGTGGCGCAATTGTGTTGCCCGTACTGCATGAAACAATTGCAGTAAATATGAATACGCTGCGCATTGAAGTGGAGAAGATGCAAAAAGATGCACTGATCACTAAAGACAGAATGCGTGTGGATGTTAGGGCTGATTTTTATCTTAGAGTGGCGCCTAGCGCCGAAGGGATCTCGATGGCGGCGCAGACTTTGGGTTCGCGTACCACACGGGTGGAAGAAGTGAAGAAGTTGATGGAATCTAAGTTTGTCGACGTATTACGCGCCGTGGCAGCTGAGATGACCATGACTGAGATGCACGAACAAAGGTCTGATTTTGTGCAGAGAGTACAGAATAACGTGGCCAATGATCTCGAGAAAAACGGTTTAGAATTGGAATCGGTATCACTAACAGGTTTCGATCAAACCGACCTTCAATATTTCAATGAAAACAATGCTTTTGATGCTGAAGGTCGTGCTCGCCTTGCTAAAATCATCGAAGAGAAGCGTAAAGAGACCAACGATATTGAGCAAGAGAACCGTATTAAGATTGAGATGCGTAATCTTGAGGCTGAAAAAGAGTCACTTGATATTGAGCAAGCTGAGCAGGAAGCCAAGCTTATTCAGCAGCAAGCGTTAGAGTTTAAACGTGCGGAGCAAAAAGCTGAAATTTTAAAGCAACAGGAGCAAAAAACACGGGAAGAGCGTGAAGCTGAAATTACCAAAGAGCGTGCAATTGAAACCGCGCAGATCGAAAAAACTAAAGATATTGAAACCCGTGAAATTGAGAAGCGTAAGGCGATTGAACAGTCTCGTATTCAGCAGCAAAGAGACATTGAGGTTGCAGAGCAGGATAAGCAGATTGCAGTAGCAGAGAAGTCTGAAGAGGAGTCTGCTGCACGTGCTAAAGCGGCTGAGGCTGAGAAGTTAAAAGTAGAGAAAGAAGAAGCGGTTGTTACCACGCGCCAAGTGGCTATCGCCAATCGTAGTAAAGAGATTGAAGTGATTGACGCCCGTAAAGAAGCTGAGCGCGAAGCCGTTGGTATTACGGTTCAAGCAGAAGCTGAGAAACGCGCCGCAGAAGACAGATCCAGTGCGATATTGATTGAAGCTAAAGCAGCGGCAGATGCGAAAATGTTGCAAGCGGCAGCAGATGAGAAAGTTTTTGCTGTTGATGCTGAGGGTAAACAAGCCCTGTACGAAGCAGAGAATGTGCTGAGTCGTGATCAGATTGAATTACGCCGTGCGTTAGCCACGATAGCGGCATTGCCTGAGGTGATTAAGCAATCGGTGAAGCCTCTTGAGAACATAGAAGGGATTAAGATACTGCAAGGTTACGGTGCTGCTGGCAATGGGACGTCTCAAGGCGGTGCTCATGCTCAATCAGGCCAAGGTGGAATCGCTGAGCAGGTCACGACTGCAGCGCTTAACTATCGCGCCAATGCCCCGGTAGTTGATGCCATGCTGCGTGAGTTAGGTTTAGTGGATGCTGAGAAGGGCGGTTTAAATGATCTGCTAACGGGCAACAACTCATTTGCCGGTGACGCGACATCCTTATTAGACCCAGACAAACTTAAGCTTAATGGCAATGGACCTTTACTAGATGGCGTAGAAGGGCTTGAGAAGAAGGAGAATCCAAATTTGAATTAAGTGATTTTGGTTAAATAGAACTCACTCAATTCAGTTAAAAAGCGCCTTAGGCGCTTTTTTTGTGTCCAAAATGAAGCATTTTTCGTTTACTGAACAATAATTGCTAAGGATATATAAAAATCAGCGGCCTAAGTTTAGGTTTTCATTGCTCTTTAAGTTGATGTAATGGTGTGTAATACCTCTCCCTATAAGCTTGGGATATAGTCGTGAATACAGGATTAGAATAATAATTAAAGGAACTAATGATGAGAGTTACTGCAATCGCTGCGTTAGTATCAGTTGTGTTTTGTGCTGCATGTTCGGATGAATCTTCAGATAGTCATGAGTATGTGCCGTTTCCACCTGGATTTGGCTATATGGAGAAATTAGGTGAGTTACAAAAAGCCACCGATGAGGGTGATGATGCTGTTATTCGCGATCACGCATGGAAAATGTGGGCGGGTATCATGCAGCCAGATAACATAACTGGTTGGCCATTATGGTATAGCTGGGGAAACACTACCTCAGTGTTTTCAGCATCTCCTACGGATCCAAGCTTGAAGCCAGCCAAACCTTTTGTGGCTAAATCATTGCGGGGTCATAACCTTGGTAATACCCCTAGCGTGAGTACGCAAACACCCATCTATTGTGTCCCTAATGAAGTTCAGCTCATGTATCCAAATACAATATCATTGGACTCACATGGGCAACCGACCATTGGTGATGGTAAAAACTTCCAAAATAATGGCGATATCATGATTGCCACAGAATCACTCAGTAAAGAAGCTTATGCCAGCATCCGTGATCAAAAGCTGTATTTACAATCCACACTAGATAAAAAGTACAAAGATAAACAAGACGTTGATATTGCTCAGCGCTCCATTGTCACTAAGCACATGTATTGGCCAGTGAAAGCAAAAGGATTAACAGCGTTACCCGTTTGGAAAAACCAAATTAAGCCCAACAACCCAAACTACGCTGGTTATGAGATTTGGGATAGCTTAGTGGCCATTGATCCTTCTGGGAAAAAAGTGGGTCAAAAAGCGGATGTGGAATTCTTGTATGGCGTAAGACAGCATCAAAAAGGTTGGTATTGCCCATCAGGGAATATCACTTCAAAAGATATACCCGCGATGATGCCAACGGTGAGCAAGAGCGCCACGGTTTATGGCCTTAACGACTTCTATTTTCATCAAGTCACCGAAGCTGATTGGGCCAGCTTTAATGATAAGGACAAAGCCATTATTACCGCCTCTAGCTATTGGGCGAATAACCAACCCTTTAATGTGGGGGACTATTTAGTCACCGTCGCTATGCATGTCAATACCAAAGAATTGCCAAGTTGGACGCTGCAAAGTGTGTGGTGGGCAGATGATGAAGAGATTAGTCAGCCCAATAATCCTTATGGAAAAAACCGTCCAGTGCTGCCTAATGCACAAGGCCCTTGGCAGCATTATTTAATGACGGACTCTTATGCAGTGCCACCAAATGACAAAGGGGAAATGGATATTGCGGTTAATCCTTACATCGAAGGGGTAAGTCATCCCGTCGCGACCAGTTGTCGAAATTGTCACGTACGAGCCGGTTGGCCTACCGCTGCAGATCACGGTGCGGGAACCGCCAGTTATCAGAATCCAGATTGTCCTGAGTTATTAGGGTATCTCACCCCAGAAACGGCATGCCTTAAAACATTAAGTCGTTCAGATTATCTGTGGATTTTACCTGACAGTGCCATCGATCACTAAACTTTTAATCAATCTAATATTGGACAAAAATTAACTTAGTGAAATTAGCAGGGATGGTTCATCCATCCCTGCTACCGATTACCATCCCTGAGTTTACAGTTATAGGGTATGATTATCGACGAGAGCTGAATTATTGCTATTACTCACTTTCTTTAGAAGAAAACTCTGAAAATTGAATAAGATTTACACCTATCATGTTTGATAAATATTGCTCTAAAAAGACCTTGTGGGTAGAACCTACAACAATCACTATTCTTTCGCCAGTATGCTTAGCCACTATTCTCATTATATTCGAGGCCATATTAAGGTTTCTTATTTCCCATAACGCGATTCTTGCTAAGCCAGCTTTTGGATCTAAATCTTTATCAACAAATTGAACCCAATCTAGATTAATGACATCAGCACTGTACTCTTCACTATTTAGCCAAAGAAAAAGGGGCAGCCAATTACCCGTTAGTAGCGCTTGGTCGCTCAATTTGTATGGCTTAGTCATATATTCGCTGTTAAGCAGATCTTTTACATATTGAGATTTCTCATATGACGGCATCAACTTTTCAACCATATCTTGATAGATATCTTTATCTAAGTGAGCGTCAATAGGATAAATGCGGTTCAGATTTAACTTTGCGGCCAAAGCTGTCGCGATGGTGATTCTCTCGTTATTACTCGATGTTCGCTGGTTGAGGTACTCTTGTAACTCGTGTGACAAAGCACTTGTTGATGAACTTTTTTCTAAATACTTCCAATGAAGTGCAGCAGTATCTGGGTTATATCCCGCAATGGCGACTTTTATCACTTCAATTATCTGCTCAAAACTAAGCTCGGGGTTTTCTAGCAGTTGATTCATTTTTTTGATGGCTTCAATTGCAGAAATATCTAAGTTTTGCTGCTCTACTTTGGCTAACGAGAGCAACGTATCTCCAACATAGGCTGATAGAGCCTCTTGATAATCTTCTGAACCATTTAACATGGTAATGATATCTTCTGCTCTTAAGGATTCTACCGCAATGGCTGTAGGTTCATACTCTTCAAGTAGATTGATTATAGGTAAAAGTGTATCTGTATTTAGTTTATTCCCAATATTAGTAAGATGAATGCTGCCAAAAACCATCACTTCCGTTTTATGTTTAACCTTCTGTTTTAATTGATGAATATTCTGCCCAGCATTCACAAGGTTAGAAGTGAAGAAAAACACACTTAGTAAAAATACTCTAAACATTAAACTACTCCCTTAATTTAAGATTTCAGTGGCAAGCACCATATATACACGTAATGACGACCCATTTTAGAGCGATAAAAAATAACATGGTTTAACAATGATATGACACCATTATTGATTTAAAACAGATAGATAGTGTGTTTCTTATGGGGGCAGTATTTGTTTTTTCGATTTAAAACTTACTTGTCTGAAAAAAATTTCTATTTGTATATTTTGGGATTAGGCACGTATTTAATTAAAAAGAATGCAGATCTGAATTTGAAAGAGTAGATGGCTAAAAAATCAAACGCATTTAGATTCGTAAAATTAGAATCACTTATTCCTATGCCAAGCGAGTTAATTATATGCTCAGATATTACCTATTTTGACTCGCTATAATGATCTGGTAGCTAGATGGGGTTGTACTAAGAGCCCCTTTTTCGTGGGGCTACATCACCGCTAAATTCTACACTTGTTCGCTAGGATGTTTCCATATTAATGGTTCAGCGTAAGGGCCGGTTATATTTGAAGTCGATGTACCCACGCCGTTTAGTGCACCTTGCGTCAACTCTCGAGCGAACCAATTCTCTAGTGGCGCTAACGTTTTCACTGGAAGCTGAATCTTGTGAGGAGTATTGTAACGGTTGCCATAATGATATGTCTCGCCCATCACAAAAATCACGTCAGCATCCAGTTGCTTTTCTGCTTCCTCCATCAGTCTCGTAGCGTATCCTTTTCTCTGATAAGCAGGTAACACGGCTAAAGGTGCTAACACGTAGCACTTTAAGTGTGGTGCTGCATCTACGGTAATAGGTGTGTAACATGCATGTGCCACGCCTTCATAGACGATAGAAAAGCTTCCATCTGCAATGAGGTTGTCTGCGAATTCAGCATACAGTTTTGCGTGCCGCTCATCATAGATACCGCCTGCGGTAGAGAAAGATTCATATTGAATTTGGTAAGGTGTTTTCATTTTAATTAACTCTTTATATCGTGCATATTGGACTTTTTTGCTAAAGGCCTAGTAATAACAACTGTTTTTGGATGAATCGATCTTTGAGCTCTGTTAGAGGATAGTCATCGTCAGCGAACAAATAATTTAGGGCAATACCATCTATTTCGGCGATTAACATTTGGCTATCAACAAAAGGCATAGCCGCGGGTATATCGCATAAAATATCTTGAAAAGTTACCATCATTAACTGATATCGTTCGTCGAATAAATCTTTCAAAATCGCCCGTGCTGAAGGCTGACACAAAACTTGAAAATCGAATTGGTAGTACAACCTCTGTTCAGGAGAAGCCATCGATAAAAATATCTGCTCCAGAAGATTTACCAACTTCTCTTTAGGATCTAGCTCTTTATTAACATCAACAATATTGTCGCCGACCTCGTTAATAATCTCAGCCATACGCATAAAGACTTCTCTTAGTAATCCCTCTTTATTCTTAAAATGATGAAAAACCAATCCCTTTGATACCTGTGAATGCTCACAAATAGCTGCAATGGAAGTTTTCTCGTAGCCTGTAGTAGCAAACAGCTCAATCGCGGATTCAATGATTTGTTTTTTTTTGTCCATGTTACTTATTCGTACCTAAGCGAGTTTATCAATCGCTTTTAAACTGACTGACCGATCGGTCAGTTTCTTGTAAACGAAGAATATATTTGATAGTGTTTGTTTGCAAGTTTTTATTCATTACTCGCTACTGACTGATGGGTACCTTAATGGGGATTAAGTAGGTTAGATCATGAAAAATATGCTAATTGATGCGCTGCGAGGGCGGGAGTTAGGCAAAGGTAAGTTCTTCGGGTTAACAGGTAATTGGACAAAAGCTTTGTGATTTGTCTGATAGCAAGTTTCAAATACCTTTTCCGGAATTGGTTTCATTGGGCTGGATTGGTACTTGGCAATTGAACTAATATCATTGCCAAATTGGTGTTTATTGCTTGCAGCAGGCCGATGTGTAAATACTTCTGCGGGACGCTGCAAGTACAATCCCTGTAAGCTCGACGGTGGCATCTGATGTGAATGGATTCACAAATGCCGTGGTGACATGGATGTCATAGAAAGGCCTTGCCACCAACGCCCTCAGCCGCATTCACACCTGATTGTTTATCTCTTCGATTTAGGTTCTTCGAGTATGTGATTACCGAGGGATACTGACGGGTTAATTACCGCGGGACTTTGTCGTTTTGCATTATCGAGTTTAGCCCATTCATATTACTTTCACTACGGCGTTTTCACCAATCCCTCTGCACGCTC
>NZ_VKGK01000020.1 GCF_007197645.1 Shewanella hanedai | reverse complement strand
AGTGGCTATTATTGCCTGCATAAGAAAGATGGTTGTGATCTTAAATTCGATGCTGAGAGATGGTGTTATGTGGGAAGCGCCAAAGTCTTAATTTTAGCTATTGACGCCATAGTCTCTTGTTATGTGATTAATATACACAACTATTTGTAATCATTTACCAGCTGCCCATCCGAAGAGTGGATAAATTGAGGGTTATCATCAGTTATTTCGTAGAAGTCAGGTTTTTCACCAACAAATATATGACCCATTGTTTTTAATCCTGTGGTTCCATCTAATGAGCCAGCGATAATTCCGGTTGCATCTAAGTTAAATGGCTCCCAAAATAGGCTTGAGCCACACTCCTTACAAAAGCCTCTTTGAGCTATTTCAGATGTTTTGTACCAAGCTAGACCTTCATTATTAGTAATTTTGATATTTACCTTTCTTGCTTTTGTATGAGGGCCGAAATTTCCATGTAATTTCTGACACATACTACAATGGCAGTTCACTATATCTCTGAGTGGACCTTTCACTTCGTATCGAACTGCACCACAGAGACATCCACCATTGGTGATTTTATTTTCGTCATTCATATATTAACTCCGAGGACAATGAAATTACTCACATAACAGCTTATTAGCTTGAATTCCGAATAAGAACATTCTCAATAAGAACAAACAACCAGTGTGCTTAATCGCTCTAAGCTAACAGCGAAGCGATTTGTAATCAATCGGTTGAAATAAGGATCTTTCTAGTTATTGATTTTCCCGTTTGAGTGGAACAAAGAACCACAATGATTGCAAAAAATGCAACGTATAAACTGTCAACACATCCATAGTTTAGAATCATAATTCCAGTAATAATGCTAAATAGAAGAGGTAAATAACCGAGTGTAGATACGGCTGTAACCGTCCGTGACATGGACGTCACCTCCGAGACTATAGGGATACACTAGTGTCGTGTCACAAAAGCATCTGCACTTAGTTCTGCGTCAGGCAATGAGCAACAATGAAGCGAAAAACGATAACCCCAAAAATACTAATTAAGCCAGAAGCAAAGCAGAAAATGAAATCAACCTTGATTTGAAGGGTTACATTAGCACTTAGAGATACAACTTATCTGAGGTGATATCACTTATTGATTTACAGCCACATAAGGCCATGGTGATCTCAAACTCATCTTTGAGTAGCCTCAACATATGTGCGACGCCCAAAGGACCAGCGGTGGCCAGTGCATACATGATAGGCCTGCCAATCAGCACAGCATCTGCGCCTAATGCTATGGCTTTGAAGATATCACTGCCTCGGCGAATACCACTGTCAAACAAGATGCTCATCTCTGGGCCTACGGCTTGGCGAATATCACCAAGCACTTCAATTGTGGCTGGCACGCCATCTAACACTCGCCCACCGTGATTGGAAACCACTATGCCATCAACAGCTAAAGATTTAGCGATCAGGGCATCATCCACTGACAGTATGCCTTTAATGATCACAGGCAGATAAGTGTGCTGCTGTATTTTCGCAATCGTGTCCCAGGTCGGCGCTGAGTTTAGTAAATCAGCCAATGAACCACCCGCAAGCCCATGAACACTCGATGAAGCACTCACATACTCAGATAGATTAACGGCGAAAATCCCCTCTGGAAGCCTAAAGCTCGCTCGTTGTTCTCTGTTTCTTAAGCCATTTATCGGTGCATCAACCGTGATAACTAGCGCACTGAATCCCGCCTTCTCTGCTCGTCTTATCAAATCTAACGTGTGATTAAAATTCGGTTGAATATAGAGCTGAAACCACAAAGGAGAGCCGTCGCTATTATCAGCCACTTGCTCAATTGAGATACTTGATAAAGTACTCAACACATAGCCAACATCTTGAGCGCTGGCCGCTTTGAGGCTGGCCACCTCCCCTAATGGATGTGCTAATTGTTGATAAGCCACAGGCCCTAGTAACATTGGATGATAGAGTGCTTGGCCCATCACTGTAGTGTGAGTATTGGGCTGTGCATTAACGGACAAAACCTTGGTCATCAAGCCTATCTTATTTAACTCACTGCGATTACGCGACAAAGTCAGCTCATCTGCTGACCCACCATCAATATATTCCCAGCTCGAATGGGATAAAGCTTGCTTAGCATAGATTTGATAGTCATCCACGCAGGCAATATCGCTTGGGATTTGGTTATGCACGGCATAAACCCCATCGTTTGCGTCAGCGGGTTTATCTTGAGTTAGCTTCACAGTATCAGGCATAAATATTATCCATTCTGGCTAACCAGACGCTCCAGTACTTTGATGTTACGCGCTAAATCACGGCGTTCAGGACTTTGCTGCAGCGCTTTATTGAGGTAAGTAATCGCTTGGGAATACAGCGCTTGATCTATCGCGAGTTGAGCATGTCCCACTAAGGCTTGTACACGTACATCGGCACTCACCTCAGCTCTCAAGTAATAAAGTTCTGCCCGCCCAAACTCACTTTTAGTGCGGTAATGCTCAGCCAATGCCAATAGCAACTCACCATTGTCAGGGGAGAATTTTATCGCTTTCAGGTAATAGCCCAGTGCTTTATCACTGCTGTGCATTTGAGCGGCTATCTTGCCTTTAACACCATAAAACTGTCCCTTATCTCTGGCACTCATGCCGCGGGTTGATACTCCTTTTATCACTTTATTCGCTTGTGTTAAATAACCATAATGAGCCAACCATTCAATGGATGAAGCCACTTGCTCAAAGCTCACATTTGAAGATTTTAACGCTTGGGTGAGCCGCTTAACCGATTGCTCAACACTGCCCTGTTTAAGGTGAAGCTGCGCACTCAGTAACAGGTTCTCTGCGGTGGTATCTCCTAACCTTAAGGCCACTTCTAAACTTGATAGCGCTTTATCCAATTGCCCTAGCTCCATTGAGATTTGGCTTCGGTGTAGCCATAACGCCTTATCTTTTGGTCGCTTAACCAACAGTTCCTCAACCAGTGCTTGTGCGGGTTGAAAATGCTTCGCTTCCAGCAAAGCAAACATTAGGCCTTGTTGCCATTGGCGACTATCAGGCTCAAGTAATAGTGCTTGCTGATAACCGTTTATCGCAGACCAAGGGGAGCTGTTTTGCAAATTGATATAGGCTAACTGACCAAAAAGCTGCGCATCTTGCTGACCTAAAGCCAGTGCGCTGCGAATATGTTGCTGCGCTTTATCGTATGTTGACTGCTTAATATAAAGGGCGGCTAAGCTGCGATGAGAGCGGGCAAGACCCGGCTGCACCTTTATCGCCTGTAAAAAAGCACTTTCGGCCTGCTTCCAACGGCTCATCGCCATGTTAACTTGCCCAGTCACTTGCCATAATGCAGCGCTCTTTTTGTCACTCGAGTGAGCCTCTAACAGTGCCAGTGCCGTTTTATACTCTTTCTTATCCAAGGCTGGTCTGAGCTTTTGCGCTAATGACTGCTCAGAAGGATCGAGCCTCGCTTCTTGTTTAACCGACAAAGGCGTGTTTGATGAGATAAGCCAAATGGGTTTATCGAGCACCAGTTTGACTGTCCCTAAATCCATCCCGTTATCACTTCCCTTATCGAAAGGAACCTGCGCATTGGCGTTCGCCAGACTCAAGACAGTCAATAAGCAACAAAGAGAGAGGGGTATTCTACGTTTAGCATTCATGATTTTTTAAATTCCACAGGCCAGATAAACCGAGCTCTGACAGGTTGGCCATTCTTTATTGGCGAGGAGAAACGAGATTGGCGGATCAATTTCTTAATCACGCTATCGAGCTCTGGATAATGTGTGCCCGTAATAGCCACTAAGGTCAGCGCCCCTTGTTCATCGATAAACACATCGAGTTTAACGACTAATTGTTCAATCCCTTTTCGCACTAGGCTGTTTGGGTAAACCGATTTAGCCTGAGTTAATAAGGTCGGTAAACCATCCAGTTCATCAAGACCAAACGCTTGCCAATCGACACTGAGGTCGGTTTGCCAATCGGTCGAAGCATTGAATATGGGTCTGGCAGGAGGCTGCTTTGCCAAGGGATCAAGCTTACTGTTAAGCGTCATCTCAATAGCGGGACCCGACCCCTCAATCGCAAGCTGCATATCCAGCACCGATTCCACTTGTTCTTGCTGCTCAGCCGGCGGTGGTGGAGGGGGAAGCGAAACAAGGTGTACTTGCCTCACCTCAACAGTCTTATTGTATGACTCACCAAACCATTGATTAATAAATAACAATGATAAAGCCCCACCGAGCAGCAGCAGGCTAATAATGAAAGATAACGCCCGATGCCGTTTCACTTTCATCATCGAATGGTGGCAATATTAACTGTCGCCGCCCCTGCCAGTTTGCTCTCATCCAATACTTGCACCAACAACTCTGTCGGCACTTGTTTGTCAGCCTGAATAACCACAGGTTGCTGACGCTGTACCAGTAATTGGCCCACGGTATTCCTCACGCCAGCAACTCCAATATTATTGCCGTCGTAAATCACTTCGCCAGCATTGGTGATCGCCAGCATAATCACATTACGCTCCAATTTCTGCGTCGATATGGCTTGTGGTTTATCCACTTCAACCCCAGTCTCTTTAACAAAGACCGTGGTGACGATAAAGAAAATCAACAGGATAAAAACCACATCCAGCAGCGGTGAAAGATCAATGTGCTGTTGTTGCTGTTCAAGGCGCTGTTGCAGGCTGGATCGCATTCGCTAGCTCCTCTCTGGTCGATAGGTTTTTCATGTAACTCAATAACATCCAAGCAGGCACTGCAATCACTAACCCAAGTTGAGTGGTCCACAATGCGCTACTAATGCCTTCACTCAGGGCGCTGGTTGCCGTCAGTCCTTCGCCATTGGCAAGCGCTGTAAAGGCGTCAAGTAAGCCCATAATGGTGCCCAATAATCCCAGTAAAGGCAGCGCTGAAATCAGCCTTTCTAAGGTGTCACTCCAGGCTTGAACGGTCTCGTTTCCGTGTCCGGTCTTCAAACGGACAATGAAATAGGTGAGCTTTTGATAAACAAATAACCCTAAGGCGAGAATGGCCCAAACAATAACGCTATCAAACATCTGTGTATCCATTACTTAAGCTCCGGTTGTAGTTGGCTTAGGTGAATTGCGCAGCTTTCTAATCTAATAGCCCGTAATAAGTTTTGGCTTTGCGTGATAGCAGTGCATGTAACCCAAATTCTAAGATCGCCCAAACAATCACCAATATTAAACATTTTCATATCCATCACTTAGGCTCCTGTTGTAGTTGGCTTAGGTGAATTGCGCAGCTTTCTAATCTAATAGCCCGTAATAAGTTTTGGCTGTGCGTGATAGCAGTGCATGTAACCCAAATTCTAAGATCGCCCAAACAATCACCAATATTAAACATTTTCATATCCATTACTTAGATTCCGGTTGTAGTTGGCTTAGGTGAATTGCGCAGCTTTCTAACTGGCCGTAATAAGTTTTGGCTTTACGTGACAGCAGCGCATGCAGCAATAAAGCTGGAATCGCCACAATCAAACCTAACTCAGTTGTGACCAAGGCCTCTGAGATCCCGCCAGATACCGCAGAGGCATCGCCTGCGCCAAATAAGGTCATCAACTTGAATGTTTCAATCATGCCGCTAACCGTCCCGAGCAATCCCAACAAGGGAGCGACTGCTGCAGTAATGGCAATGGCGCCAAGCCAATACTCTAAGGTGTGCTTACTTTCCAGCAAACTGGCAAACAGCTTATCGTCTCGTTCAGTACCTGAGTTCACCTTCAAAGCAATCTCAACTAACTCAGACTGCATCCCCTTAACCTTGTCGGCAATATGCTGTTGATCGCGCAAGCGATCTTCACTTGATGTCATGGCTAAGGTATTGCCAAGTCGCTCGGAAATCGCGGGCTGTATTTGCGGTAAACGCCACAGCTGAACCGCTTTCGCTAACGAGATAACCAGCGCAAAAACACCAAAAGCGAGAATGGGCAACGCCCACACACCGCCTTTTTCAACATGTTGAGCCACAGACTCTTGCTGACCACGTAACTTAACGGCGCGAGTTAAGGTAGGATCTAACGTAATACTGCCCTCGCCGCTTTGAGCCAGCTGGTTCAGTGATTGATACACCTCGTCACCAAACAGCAGACCCGACTTCTCTATCTGTCCAGACTCGGCATTATTTGAACTATTACCCTTAATCAACAAGCCAGCCTTTTGCGCTGCGTTATCGACATACCAACTCACAGGCCCCACGTCGAGTGCAAGCACAGCCTGAGTACGACCGTCTTCCATGGCAACGTCAGCCTCACGCCATTGAGGTGATAGACCCCCTCTCAAGTCAGCCAAGTAATGAGTTAACTCACTATCAGCCAGTCCATTTTCATCTGACTTCGCTAAGGTAAGTCCACTTTGCTGAGCAAAACGTTGCAATAGGTTATTCTGATAAACGCTCTGCTGCTGCCATTGTTTAAGGCGTGTTTGCAGTTGATCCAAACTCAAGGTTTTTTCATCAGAGATCCGTCTGGCTAAAGCCGTTTGGTCACGTAATTTGAGCACTCGATTTTCAATTCGACTTAATTGAGTACTCAACGCCGCTTTCTCTTTTGCTATGTTGGTTTCCGTTCTATTTAACTTGTTCTGAGCCGATTTAATGTCTTTAATAAAACTGCTATTAACGTCATTAGCCTGAGTTACAAACGGGATCAGAGACAGCAGCATCAGCCCCAAAATGGTAGACTTATTCATCACTCGCTCCTGCAACTTTGTTTTGGATTTGCGTCTGCTTAACATCGGCCGTTAAGCTAAATGGCAACTCGATAAAATTGGCTTCTTTTTTGTGAGCAATCATCATAAGTGCAGTTTCGATGGTCTCTGGAGCTAAGGATTCATTCACCTGCCAGCGCCAGCCTGTTGCTGTTGATACTCCTTCGGCAACATTGAGTGAGTCCAAGGTGACATACCAGCCTCTGGATATCCCAAGGTATAACTGTTTCACCAGTCGTACTTCTCCGTCCAACGTCTCTATTTGTGTCTCGTAGCTGCTGACTCTTTGTTCAAACTCATTTAACTGCAAGTAAAGACTGAGCAGCAGCTCAAGCTTGCTACTGGTGGTATCGATGGAGTTAACGGTGCTATTTGCAGGATCCACACTCATCGAATCTGGGGATTGGAGATTAATTTTCTTTTCTTTAATCGCTGCCCACCAACTCTTTGCCAGTGGTGGTGGTAGTTGTTCAATGATGCGTTGCGCTTGGCTCAGTTCTCCATCCACCCATTGGCTTAACGTGGTTTGCTCTGACTCCATATTATTTTGCAACGCCAATAGCTCACTTCGCTTAGCTTCCACTTGTGTTGTTGCACTGTGATCTGCTGATAGCAGACTTTTCAGTTGCAACTCTTCTCGCTTAAGCAATTCAACTCTTTGCTCCAAAACCGGCTTACTCATGATCCAGTGACTGTTTAGTGCATTAGATTGCTGCTCTAAATTGATCCACTGCGTCACTAAATCATCTGATTCTGCTACCACACCTTGAGCAGAAGCTCCCTGAACAGATAACAACAGTAAGACGAAAGATTGACAAACCAATAGGATATTAGTCTTAGGTTTCTTGTAACAAAAATAAAACATCTTCATAAAATAGAACAGTTCACGACCATTTAATGGCCTGAATTTATTAAGGTTTAAACTGCAACAAACCCCAGTGATGATACGACTTACCATCTTTGTTAACTCTCTTTTGTAAATGTTAAAACATTAATTGCTAATGATAATTATTTTCATTAAGATTCGCAACCTTATTTACGTAGACTTAAGTACTAGAAACAGGTAGGGGACCATGAAGACAGTAATAAAAGAGAGTAAGAGTAAATTCACTAAGAAGTTAATTGTTAAATCAATGGGATTGGCGCTGGTATCGATGGCACTCAGTGCGCAAGCAAATGAAGTTAAAGAGCTAAGCACGACTCATGTCAAAGAAGAGAAAAAAGCGGGATACAAGATCGAAAAAGCCTCTTCACCTAAATACACTGGCAGCTTGCTCGACACACCTAAAACCATCAATATCATCTCCAGTGAAGTACTCAAGGATCAAGGTGTTACCAGCCTAAACGACGCATTGCGCAACGTGGCCGGAGTATCCACATTTGGTGCTGGTGAAGGTGGCGGTGGCAACATCACCACCAATGATAAAATCACCATTCGTGGCTTCAATGCCAACGGTAATATCTACATTGATGGTATTCGTGATATTGCAGGTTATTCTCGTGACATGTTCAACATCGAACAACTCGAAGTCACCAAGGGCGCAAGCTCAAGTATTAGCGGGAAAGGCTCAAGCGGCGGCACTATAAACTTAGTGACTAAACATGCCGTACAAGATGATTTTCTCAACACCGACATCAGTTATGACGAAGCTGAGCGTTTTCGTCTTACGGTCGATGCCAACAGTCAAATATCCGATACCCTTGCTGGACGTATCAACGCCCTTTACACCAAAGGTGGCGATCCACTAGACAATGGTATTGAAGACTATGAAACCTTAGCTATCGCCCCATCGGTAAAGTATGTCATTAGCGATAAAACAAATATCGCGGCCGACTTTATGTACATGAAACAAGATAATAACCCCATGCTAGGTTTGCCTTGGATTAATGCTAACGCTGCCGCTCAATTAGGACTTCCGGAGGGGGCAATCGACTCCTCATTGTGGGGTAACTATTATGGCGTCGCAGATCGTGATTTCGAAGAAGTTGAAATCGCGATGGGGACGTTATTAATTGAACATCAGATCAGTGACAGCTTGACGCTTCGCAGCGAAACTCGCCTTGCTAAAAACGAAAAAAAGTCCACGATCTCACGGCCAATCTTAAGAAGTGTTCGAGATCCCGACACTCGAGAATATACCTACTTCAATGAAATAGATATCCATTCAAGAACGCAGAATATTGATCAAGAAAACAGCCTTTTTGTCACCAAATTTGATGCGATAACTCAACTGGATACTGGCGGAATAAGTCACGATTTAGTACTGGGTGCAGAATACTACATAGAGGAGGTCACTAAGCAAAAGCTGAAAGATAATCGTGTCTTTGCCAATCCTTATGTGTCACTGACAAATCCAAATTCTAATCTCCCTTACACGGGCTCTGTCGATATCGATGGCAAACCGACCAATACCAAAGGCAAAGGTTGGGCCATCTATGCATTAGATACCATGACAATCAGCGACAACTGGTTACTGACCTTAGGCGCTAGATTTGAAGATTATGAGGCAAAAGGCTCAACGTATTTCCGCAGAAACCCAGTTTTATTTGAAAACATAAAAGTGGATGGTACCTTTGTCAGCTGGAATGCCGCATTGGCCTATAAACCTGATGCCAACAGTACCTATTACATCGGTGTCGCAAATTCACAAGATCCAACTGGTGGAGAGTTAGCTTTCAGTGGTCGCAGTGAAGAGCAATTAAAGCAATACAATGGATTGGATCCACAAGAAGCCACTAGCTATGATGTAGGGGCAAAATGGGATCTGTTAGATGAGTCTCTTCAAGTCAGCGCAGCGCTTTTCTTAACTAAAAAAACCGTCGCTGATAGAGATGATGACAACACGCCATTTCTCAGCGGTGAACAGGAAGCGAAAGGTATTGAGCTGACTGCAACGGGTAAATTGAGCGATAACGTCAATATACTTGCTGGTTATACCCATCAAAAAACAGAAGTCACCAAAGACTTTAATTCTGAAACACAAGGGAATGGGTTAACCGCCGCCCCCGAAGATACAGCCAGTGTTTGGGTCACTTATGATCTCAATAAATGGACTTTTGGTGCAGGTGGACAATACTCGTCAGGCGATATTTTCTGGCGTCGTAACACCGCCTATTTCGATTCAGGCAGCTTAACGCTCTTCAATGCCATGGCATCATATACCTTCAGCGATAATCTGCTGCTGCAATTTAACGTCGACAATATCGCCGACAAAGAATATGCAACAGACTATAGCGCCAAGGGTCACTTCCGCCCCGGTCCTGGCCGTAACATGAAGTTCAGCTTACGCTACCAGTTCTAGCCTTAGTCACTCGCTAGAGCCATATAAGCTTAAGCAAAATCGGCGGCTATTACTTCACACTATTCGTATCTAAGTTAAGTCATAGCCGCCTTCAATTCATTCAAATAGGAATGCAAGATGTTAGTCCAAATCCCCAATGTATTGTCAAAATCTCAGGTTGAAGAGTGCTGCAACTTATTAGAAGAAGCGAATTGGGTCGATGGTAAAAGCACCGCAGGACATCAAGCCATAAAAGCGAAACATAACTTGCAACTGCCACAAGACTCGGCGCTATCCAATGAACTGGGTAACTTTATTCTGGCAACTTTAGCCACATCGCAAACCTTTATGACTGCAACCTTACCCAATAAAATCTACCCACCCATGTTCAACTGTTATCAAGGTGGCGGCACCTTTGGTGACCATGTAGATAACGCCATTCGCAAAATTCCCAATAGCCCAGTAAAGATAAGAACTGACATCTCAATGACACTGTTTCTCAGTGAACCAGAAAGCTATGAAGGCGGCGAACTGATCATACAAGACACCTATGGCGAACAAAGAATCAAGCTTGCCGCTGGCGACATGGTCATCTACCCTTCCACCAGCCTACACCAAGTCAGTCCGGTCACTTCTGGACGTCGATTAGCATCATTTTTTTGGTTACAAAGTCTGGTTCGTAGCGATGAACAGCGGCGAATATTGTTCGATCTGGACAACAGTATTCAAGCATTAACCACCCAAGACCCAAACCAGACAGAGCTTGTCAGGCTAACAGGGGTTTATCACAATCTTTTGCGCCAGTGGAGTGAGACATAAAACTCTATTTAGATTATCAGGACTCGTTCTTAATCAATTGGGAATAATCAATATTATTACTTGAGCGATTAAGCCAGAAATGGGCGTTACTCCACCTGCGTTCAAGACTATAAACATGATTGCGATTGCGTAAATAGTCACCGTATTGATTTTTTACCTGCTGCGAAAAGTTTGAATTATTTTGTTCTCTATTTTCAAACCAAGTCATGACTTTTTTACCAGCCTGCAGTCCGTGACTTAATCCCTTATATATCCCCTGAGCTGCTATTGGGTCAAAACTGGCAACGGCATCTCCAATCGCCATCCAATTACTGCCTTCCGCAGCCGCTAACATACCAGGACGAATACAATAGGTGTGGTAGCTAGACTCTTTTAGATCCAACTTAGCAATACTTGAACCTATAAGATTTGTATTCTGCAATGCATCATCAAATCCCTGAAACTCATTTTCACGAAGGCTGACAAGATGCTTTTTCTCAGTGACAATCATGCTCACCACTTTTTCGGCAGGTAAAAGTGAGTGATAGCACCAACCATGCTCAACCGCCTCTAACTGGATCTGCTTCGAACCTCTACCCTGAGCTAGAGTAGAAAAACGCACAGTGGCAAAAAGCTCATCATCGACAGATTTATTAATATCCAGCTTGCCAGCAAAACAGGCTGTTGAGCCAGTGGCATCAATAACAAACCTCGCCTGAACTTCACACTCTCTATCTTCTGACTTTCTAACTAAACGTAATGTGAAGCCCTCTGCTTCATTACTATGCTTTTGTGCATCGATAAAGCGCGTAGACCAAGATATTTGGGCACCACAAGACTCTGCCCTATCCGCTAACATTTTATCAAAAGCTTGACGATTGAGACGCCAAGCAGGCCCCTGAGGATTGACGATAAAATCATTATAACCCGGTGTGTCACGCCCCCATACGGAGGCATACCCCGGACAAGTCTGATGGCCACCACGATAAAACTCCTTAGCAACTCCTAACTGTTTTAATAGCAGTACAGTCTCAGGAGGACAGTTTTCACCGACTCTAACCTCACCTTGATGCTGTCTATCTACCAGTAGAACCGATGCATCTGTCTTGGTTCGAATAGCGATGGCCGCCGCTAAACCAGCGGGGCCACCTCCCAAGATAACAACATCATATTTTGTATTTATCATGAGGCTACCGACTCTATTTATGCGAACACTTTCGCTTCGCTTTGGGTGAATTAGCATTAAATGGCCATGCAGGCACTGGATCAGTTGCATCACCAGGTCTACTCAGTTGACTCTGCACTTCAAGGTAGAGCTCAGGAGAGAAATCTTGTGAATCAATATCCACGTTAGTGCCTTGAATAATGAAGCCAATCTTATGCCAATCGCTAACTGACTGTAACGGGTCTTGAAAAGTTGCAGCAGCAGCAGGATTTATTGCATAGGTTCCTGGTCCTCGAATAGACCATTGCTGTTTTGGCAATACATTATTAAACACTTCCTCTGCCACATAGACAGCATCTGGACGCTGTGCAGGCCACGACCAGTACAAGGTAGATTCAGCACCGTTACTCTTATTCGTACCGTCAGTATTAATTGCAGTGGCGTGAATAGAGCAAGAGTTGTAATCCGTTTGCCAAGGGGTCGCCATAAACTTAGAGATATCTCCCGGTTGCAACCCATCGGTCATATCGTGCAAAGGGATCCAGCCACTAGAAAGGTAGGGAGTATCTGAATTTAAGCCGCGATAAGCTAGTGTTGCTAGATCATGTTTGATTCGAAATGGCCCTGAACCAGACTCTTTCCAATCCTGAATATATATATCCCTATCCATGATGGTATAACTCACCTCAATCCCCGGAACGTACCGACCTCCAAGACAGTTTGCCATTGATGCCATATCAATTAGCTCACCGGCAGAGAGTTTACTGTCATCCCCTTTGGTGAAATGACCTTTGCTCCATTGCTCTAACATAAAGTATTGAGTTTTAGTGACCGTTAGAAACGATGTGCCAGCAGCACCAAGTGATAATGGCATTAGTGGCGCACCAATATTTGTTTCATCCTTATTCGGGTTTCGAATAAAGTTGAGCGCGGCCATAATGGTTTCATTAGGGTCGTTTTGTTCAGTAATATTCACGACGGCACTATGAGCGTGTAATGCCATAGGTGGTAAGTTCGCAGTCCAACGCTGCAGGTCGCAGGCGATAAAGATAGGTTTAATATCTTCGGCAAAATTAGGCTTGTAACTCTCTTTATAAGTGCCTTCTAAGGCATTATTCTTTTTGCTATAGAGATTATCTTGCAAGCTTAAATCTCGCACAAACATGTCATAAACATCATCCCATACCGACACAACATTACGTATTTGCGGCGCATAAGCGGGATCACCACAGACCACCCAAGCACCGAAAGCGGCTTCAGTGCTCCCGTCATCAAAAACAAGGGTGACATTAACAGGACCATCCGCTGCAGAGTCAAACCACCCGACATTATTGAGATCGCCTGTCATCTGTATCGGCACACCATACTCATCGTATTGGCCCACCGAATTACCTGAGCTTGATAAAACCAGTAAACGGCCTTGATCATCGGTTAACATATCACCCAAGGTATTTAGTGGACCATTAGGCTCATAAAGCTCATCGTTATAATCTTCTGGAAAGCGAATGGGATAGTCTGGTAGGGACTCTATCTGAGCCTGATCTCTGACACATGATGCAGTGGAACAACGATTAAAACTGGCCGTTTCATTACTTGAAGCGCTAATCGCTCTTGGTCCTGCATCAATCATCAAAACATTAAGCCGTGAAGGATCATCTATCTTGCCATGCACCTCAGGGTTGCGCATTTGTGGAACTTGACCATCGGCATAAGCCTTAATGCCTTTATTGTTGACGACGTTATAAACCGCCGCTTTTTTGTTGGCTAGGTGACTGGACCACAGGAGATCTGTCACAGTGCGACCATCAGGTAATTTGGTACCAATAGTCACCTCAATATCAACCCCCTTACTGTCTTTAAGGCCATTGTTATCGGGGTAAGTTGCCTCACTCTGTTTTTCATAGGCATAAATGCGAAAACGGGCAGCTTGCTTCTTTAAGTTACCATCTTCATCACGCAAGTCTTTACTTGAGATCGGGGTATTGTCAGTCCCTTTCTTAATTGGTAGACCACCGGTTACCTTGCTACCTTTTTGAGGTAATCCAGCGCTCGTTTCGGGCGAAAGAATATATTCATCACTAGTACCAAAGCGAGCAAAATTGACGGTTGGGTGTACCCTAAATACGATATTATTCATTGCTGCTTCCCTTAAAGTTGATTAGTTTCGCTGTACTTGGGTGTGACGCCATGCTTCCAGCAGTTAGTGATTGCAGCGCCTACGCCAGCCATCACAGGGAAGAAGTTCTGAGGGTTATCACCATTAAACAGGGCTTGAAGAAGTTCAGTTAACTGACCAAATTGCTGAATAAGGATCTGTTCTAACTTTTTATCTTCCGCGGTGTAATCACAAGGGTCTTTAACAGCATAAGTTTCTGGGAGTTTGCCGCTGTCTTTGATTTGCCTAAACTTTTCAAAGTGATCAATTTCTGGTTCTATGTCGTCTGCTGTATTTTGAAATACTGCAGGTACCTCTATGCCATTTTTGCATTGGCCCTCCCCCTGATCGGTAATAAGGTCAATTAACAGATTCACTTGATCAAGACCCGTTCCTCCAGATTCAGAGATCACCATATTAGGCATGTTGCGATAAAAGGCAGCAAAAGCGTCTACCTGCTTTACGCCGCCTTTTATGTCATTCTTTAAGGCTGATGCTCCAAAACGCAACGCATCGTAAAATGCACCGATACTGCTGTATTGATCGATGAGCGTTTCTAGTATTAACTCTGATTTTGTCGTGCCTTGATCTGGCAGTTCAACGAGACACATGCCATTAACGCGCTCTTCATCAAGAGGCCCAATATCAAAACTATGGTTCATGTATGGTTCAGTTGCCGATGAAGGGTTAAAGCTCAAGTTGAGGTGTGGAATTTTGTTCTTTTCGTAAGTTGGTGGAGCTATCGTCGGCGATAACCCAAAGGCATTAGCAATATTGGCAGCAGATTGTAAATGAAGCATCTCTTGATTAATGACAGTTCGAATTAATTGATATGCATCCGAACTACGGTCTTTAATCGAATACATGGCTGACATGTAATAGGGAATGGTCCAAAGTTCTAACTCAACAGCACCTTGTAAATGGCTATTAAAATGTGTCGTAGCCCAGTCTAAGTGTTCTTTTTTCATGAAACTCCATTTCTCTTGATGTAAATAGGCACTAAAGAAGCACGGCTTATAATTGATATTGCAGTGCCATTCACAGCAGTCTTCGATACTTGAATGAGATAAAAGATCAAACACTTACTGAGTGCCACTGATAGTGGTTTCAAAATATTAGTAGGCCTATGGTCAAAAAAACATTACACCGTATTACAAAGAATCAGCATGTAAGGATAAGAGCTGTCACCTCCGTAACATAGCTTCTTAATGGAGCTGAGAGTGGTGAACAGAACAGACGAGTTCTTTATGGAGGTATAGCGTAAAACTCATTATTAAACAAAGACTAAACCAACCTAAGGTGTCGATGGAGTGAGTTCTACTATTTAGGTGGAGTTGTCGGGTCACAAGGTTGATTAACTTGCCAGATTTCAAGTTTCAAGTATATTTTTTGGATTGGGTTCATTGGGCTGGTTTGCTCGATACCATGGCTTCAATGCCATTTATAACTTCCAGTAAACACTCCTGTGAGACGCCGTAAATCCTTCTGTGGAGGCTCACAGTACTATTCACACTTGAGTGCTTATCTCTTCGATTTTAGTTTTGGTCAGGCTCATGGGGGCTAAAAAAGTAAATGTAATAAGTACCTGTAAACCCAGAGCGGCTAGGCCTCTCATTCAGAGAATGACCTAGCATTAGCTCAACATCATCTTGATGTGGTTGTTGTGTTATTGGATGACGCCACAGACTAAGCGGGCACCTCCGCCTCCTAGTGCGTGCGGATGATCTGAATGGTTGTCGCTACCGGCATGGATCATAAGCGCACGGCCGGAGAGATCTGAAAGGTTAATGCGAGGAGACAATACGGGCTGAACGGCCACTCCTTCCATATTGATGTAAAGCGGTGGCAAGTCACCTAAATGATTGTTATTGGACCACGGAAAACCATGTTGCCCTGTTTTCATTGGATCGTAGTGTCCACCCGCAGCACCGCCTAGCACGGTTTTTCCATTCTTCTTCGCAGTATCACAGGAGTTATTTTCGTGGATATGAAAACCATGTAAGCCTTGCGGTAATCCAGATAAGTTAGGAGTAAAAACAACCCCATATTCATTTTGTTCTATCAATATAGAACCAAGCGTTTTACCTGAATTTACATCCTTCATATCAACTGAAATAGAAGATGCACTCACTGCTGTTGATGCCAAAAACAAAGTGGTAAATATAAGTTTATTTATCATGGAATTATCCTTAATTTTTAATTCCATTATTTTATACCACGGTAAACACCTTACAAATAACGAATAAAACCTAACCACCTAATCGCTTTAACCTATTAGAAGGCTAGCGTTGAAAGATAACACTTGGCTTTAAAAGTTTAAGTCTTATTCCTAGGTTAAATGCTCCTTAACAGAATGAAGCTTAAGCCTATGAGGGGATGTTCGTTGTTACAGGATTAAAGGCTCCAACGAGAAGTTGAGGTTGTAGGATAGCCACAAAACACAGTAAACCTGTTAGCCCTATAATGTTTAACCAAACAACAATAGGATTCTTATAAAGTACGATAAACACTAAGCCAAAAATGACTTCACTAACACCAACAAATTTAGTAATTAAATAGGAAATTTCTTCAGAAAAACTTAGGCTACCAGTCATTGTCTTTTCGAGAGGAGCAACATGCATCAACTTAGGGAATATTCCATGATACAACCAACTTAAACCAATAATGAATCGGGCACTTTTCTCTGATGACACCTAATTATCCCTTAAATTGATAAGCCCTATTAAGGCGAAATAATCTAGCCAGTTAAATATTAAAACAAGAGACATAGCCTGCGAGATTAATAACAATGAATGTCCTGCAATATCTGATTTAGATGAGCTTTTTGTGTGGACTTAAAAAGAACATCTTTTTCCACCCTTGGGATTCAGTTGTCGCAAGCCAAGGTATAGGAATAAGAGACAAAATTGAGTAGTGCACATGTGGCTGTTTTCCAGCAGCATTACCCGTATCTCCCAGTGTACCTAATCTACTGCTAACTCCTACGAATTTACCAACACTCACTGAAGTGTCGTTGAGGTGGGCGAAGTAATGAATACGCCATTTCGGCCCTAATACCGCCACGACATTGCCACCTTTTCCGAGCTTACCGACATAAATCACAACACCATAGGTTGCCGCGAGTACAGGCGTCCCCTTCACGCCAAAAATATCGATGCCTTTATGTACACCCGACGTTCCCCAAGGTGCATACCAAAAAGTGTTGTGATTCCAATCAGCAGACGTTGCCCCCTGAACTGGAATAGTGACTTTTTCAGGCAAAAATAATCCTGCTATCAGCAAGAATATAAGACTCAGAATACTGTATTTGAATACGTTAGCGGTTTTCTTCATGGCATATATAGCCCAAAGTAAGAGTTGGATAATATTTACAATGCGTGACTTTGCTATTTACGCGGTTAAACAATCTTGAGAAAGCGCCAAACGCTTAGATCTAGCAATTGACGCCATAGTAATTTAAACCGTCAATCTTCTTACCGATAAACAAATAATTCATTTTGCCAGACATTGAAGGATTTCCAAGTATCTCATAAGCACTACTGACCTCTGAAAATTGAATAGCCAATAAAGCCATCATTTAACAAATGATTATGTATAAACGGTGAAGCATATGAAAAAAGTTAAAAAAGCGATAGATGATATAAAAATCAATAAGCCCGTCAAAGCTCCTAGCCCCAGACCTGGCTCTAACACCGCTACTTTGGGATTCTTAGGGTTATAAAAAACGGTTACAGATTTCCCCAGAGGGTACCTCCTAGCGATAGAGTCATGATAACGATGAAAAGAGGATTGAACTTCATGCCATCGTCGTTTTTTAGATGAATAAGTTTTTCCATTTACAACATATTTATAGGTTATGTCTAAAGCGAAAGTTTGAATTCTGTCTCCACTTTCACGACCAGATCCTGCTGTGGGAGTACCAACCTCACTACTCGTGATCTTACCTAAAACGGATGGGTAATATTTTGCTTTGACCGCTTTAGGGATGGACACGAGTAAGTAATAAATGAAGCCTAAAACAAGGCAAACAAAAACTAACAACATAAAAAATGGAGCTTTGTCTATAATCTCCGATAAATCCATTCGCCATTCCTTCGATACAACACAAACAGTTAATTTTAAAAATAATTAAATATTAACAGGCAATAAAACAGTTGGTTTTAATCAGCGACGAAGGAGCAAAGTCAGCTTTACCCTGTCTTTATTTAATTGTTTATTAGGGCCAAATGGTGTTTACAAGTTGCTCTATTTGCATTGGTTCACTTTGAGACTTAATAAAAATGCGCCATTCTTCAGGAAATGGGGATGTTAATGAGTCATTTGAACCATCAACAGATGCATTTAACGCAAAAATAATAGCCCCATTTGAGACGTTAAAAGCTTTTACATTCGAAATAACATCTTGCAAGGCTTGAGATTTTTTTATAGGTATTTCAGATTTAAAATCAAGCCAGAGCTTTGCTTTATTTCCATTTTTAATTGCAATAACAAAGTAACCAGATTTTTTTGGTAATTTCATCCCACTTACTCTTTTAATTAATAAGCCTTGGATTTCCTTTATATAATTCATAACCTCTTCAACATTAATTTGCTTCTCTTCGAACACTATATCTGGTTGAAGAAGAGTTATCCCCTGAAAAGATAACTCCGAAGCACTTAATTGAACACTAAGAAAACTGATAAAAAGTGCAAATGCTAATTTCATGGAAGCGCTCCTTAACGCCTCATTAAAGAAGCAAATAATTGTTGGCTAAATTTGTGAACGAAGTGAAACAGCAAACTGTTTTTTGCCCGTTTGAACACCTTATTAGGTGCTGTTACCCCTTGTATACATCTTTCGTTTTTAACATATCATAAATGCGTACTTCTCTATTTTCATCGAAGCCAACTTTTTGAATATATTCTTTAGGGTTACTAAAAGTGCCAAACAATAGATCCCAAAAAGCTAATCCATAGTTTTGCGCATGGTGTAAATACTTGTGGTGAACCCTATGCATTTCCGGCCTTTGTAAAACATACCCTAACCAGTAAGGAGTCTTTAGATCTGCATGGATAAACATATTGTATAAAGCTGCAAAAATAAGACTTATACCAGTGCCTATAGCATCAAGTCCTAAAATTAAATAACAGCAAATTGCGTTAAGTAGCGTAGCTGCGATACCGTCAAATGGATGCATGAAAAATGAGGTTAATGCTTCAATTCTTCTTGGGCTGTGATGTAATTGATGAAAAGTTCGCCATAAAAAGTCATATTTATGCATAGCTCTGTGCCACCAATAAGCTACAAAACTTGTAAAAATAAATCCAATTACGCCTTGCTCTATAAAATGTAAGTTATGGAATTCAAAAAAGGAAATACCTCTAAAGGTCCCAACAAAAATGAGTCCTGCTGCAATAGTTGTGACGGATTGAAATAAGCTAATACTTGATGAAAGAATCATCCAGCGACGATCACAGCTATTCTTTGAAGCAGGAGCAATGACTTCAAATGTAAATATACAAACAAAAAGTGTGACTATGATTGATAAAGTGAGCAGTTCCATAAGCACCTAACAGCTTATTCAATAGCAGCACGATAACGTTCCGTTCTACTTGGTTGTTTTTTTGTTAACGTAACACTGCTAAGTTACTGCTGTAAATAGCTAGTTTCTTGCAAAAACAAAGAGCAGCACCAATAGCCAAATCGAAGTGATATTGTTGCTTCAAATCATCCAGTGTAAATGCGGGTTTCAATCGTTCATATTAGCCACAAAGAACACTGAGGATCTTGAGAAAATTAAGAGTGAGGCTGGATCCTGAAACAGGTTCAGGATGACGGTAAAATAAATCAATCTTCATTTGAAGATTGCTCACATCACTCTATGGCCACTTTCTTAACCTGCAGGCTAACCCCATAATAGCGATAATATCCAACCAGATTACTGCCAATAAATAGCACTTCCATTAAAACAGCTGTCGGCGATCCCGCGAGGTAATTGTGCACTAGCCAGAGTGATGTGCCGACTATCATGAGTTGTCGTAATCTTTGATCACTCTGACAAAACGCAGCCGTGGTTTGAAAGAGTGTCGCCGTGAAACTTAACACGCTGAGCAGACCTGAAAAGGTACCGACGGTGATGATTAGCGCGGATAACAGAAACACGGACATCAATCGTTTTGAGGTTGTAAAAATACTGCAGAAATATCGAATACTTGCCAACATCAACAAGCCTGCCGCCGTCCACTGTTCAAGTAGAATAAAATGCACACTAATCAAAATACCCGATACACATAAACAGCAAACAATCTGCTGTCGTTGCTTAAATTGAAACGAGGCTATATCGAAGACAATAGCGATGACGATTAACACTTGAGACCAAACAAATACTGACACTAGACGCCCCTTGTACTGTATCAATTCAACGAGAACATAATTATGCAACGAATTGATGCTAAAGGAATTAACTTAAGTTAATTACGCTAAGGAGTTCAGACGGGCTTTCAATCTCGACAGGCTCTCTGGACTAATGCCAATATAGCTGGCTAATTGAATGTTATTAAGATTCTCAGCCCATAAAGGCCAGTCGGCTAGCAAATGCTGGTATCGCTGTTCTGGTGTTTTTAGCAGTAAAAAAGCCTCTTTCTGCTCTTTAAACAGCAACTGTTGTTTCAGTAAATTGAGCTGAGCGGGGATCCATTTTGGCTCAGAGAGTAAGCTCAATGGCAGTTGAATTACCCTCGCCTTGTCTAAACTTTCAATCTGATATTGTGCAGGCTCACCAGTTAACCAACTGGTGTAGAGAAAACACAGCTCACCGGGAAAATAGAACTCCTTGCAGCGCACCACTCCCTGCTCACCGAAATGACAAGCACGTAAAATACCAGACAGAATAAAGTAACCACATTTCTGCTCACTGTTTTGAGTCAGCAACACTTCACTGCCACGCAAAGAGAGAGGTTTAGTGCCTAGAAATGCGGCTTCGATGCTTTCGCTGTCGAGCCCCAACTCTGATAGAAATTGAAATAGTCTTGTTGTCTCTTCTGGGATCATATCGGCCATCTGTTATTGCTGATTCATCAATTTTGGGCTGGATTTCATCATACGTGATAAAGCGAAATACTTGTTCGAACACTTTTATATATATACCCAAACTACTTGGAAATGCAGCATTCAGTGGGAATTACTAAAGAGAATTAAAAAATCCACATGAAATATAGGCTTAATAGATTTTAATGATTCATCCAATCGATAAAGATCACTTTTTTTAATCACTATTTCCGTTCTACACTGTTTGCAGGCAGAAAGAGCGTGTGTTGTAGATAATGAGAATCCCAATGGATCTAACAAGAAAAAGCTGTTTAGTACTATCGATGAGTCTGGCATTTAGTGTCCAAGCTGAAACCTTAACCCGTGACAATGGTGCCCCTGTAGGCGATAACCAAAACTCAATCACTGCAGGCAGTAACGGCAGCGTGCTTTTACAGGACGTTCAGTTGATTCAAAAACTACAACGTTTCGCTCGTGAACGTATACCTGAGCGTGTTGTTCATGCCAGAGGCACAGGTGTGCATGGTGAGTTTGTTGCCAGCGATGACCTTAGCGGTCTAACCCAAGCAGCGCTTTTTTCTGAAAAAGGAAAAGTAACGCCAGTATTTGTCCGTTTCTCAACGGTTATCCATTCAAAAGGTTCACCGGAAACGTTACGTGATCCTCGTGGATTCGCAACACGCTTCTATTCAGAGCAAGGTAATTGGGATCTCGTCGGTAATAACCTGCCAGTGTTCTTCATCCGTGATGCCATTAAATTTCCTGACATGGTGCATTCACTAAAGCCGTCACCTATTACCAATATCCAAGACCCTAATCGTTACTTTGATTTCTTTAGCCATGAAGGCACGGCAACCAACATGCTCACGTGGGTTTACACCAATTTAGGCACGCCATCGAGCTACCGTAAAATGGATGGCTGGGGCGTACATGCCTATAAGTTTATTAATGACGATAACCAAGTTAAGTACGTCAAGTTTCACTGGAAGAGTCAGCAAGGTGTTGAAGGGCTAAGACCTGCTGAAGTCACACAGATGCAAGGTAAAAACTTCAACCATCTGACCGACGATCTGTATAGCGAGATTGATAAAGGCAACTTCCCTAAATGGGATCTCAAAGTCAAAGTATTGAGCCCAGAGGATCTCAGTAAGTTTGATTACAACCCGCTCGATGCAACGAAAATGTGGCTTGATGTGCCTGAAACAACAGTAGGCACAATGACCTTAAACCGTGTTCCGGGTAACTTCTTCCAAGAAACCGAACAGGCTGCATTTGCTCCTTCTAACTTGATCCCAGGTATTGAGCCGTCGGAAGACAAATTGCTGCAAGGGCGTATCTTCTCCTATGCCGATACACAGCTATATCGTTTAGGCGCCAACTTGTCACAACTGCCGATTAACCAAGCACGGGTGAAAGTTGCAAATCACAACCAAGATGGCGCATCGAATTACGGCCACACTACAAGTGACATTAACTATCAGCCAAGCAGTCATTTAGCTCTCGCTGAAGATAACCGTTACCGCTCAGTGAATACGCCAGTTACTGGCACCGTGCAGCAAAAAGTCATAGGTAAGCAAGATAACTTTACGCAAGCAGGGATCTTTTATCGCGGCCTAAGCAAACAAGATAAGAGTGACTTGATCACCAACTTGTCTGGCGACCTTGGTCAAGTAAGAGACAGTAATGTTAAGCATCAGATGTTGAGCTACTTCTACCTCGCTGACCAAGATTTTGGTAAGCGACTCACTAAGGCCGTTAATGGTGACTTAAACGAAGTGAAGCAAAGAGTGAAGCGCCAGAAAAACCTCATGTAACAAGCGATCGATATTTAATACTAAAGGGCAAGTATTAACTCCAATCAGTATAACAAGTACCGAGTAAGCCCCGCGAGACGCAATTTTGCTCTTTTCTGCCCTGTTTAGAGTGCGTCTTGCGGGCAACCGGAATCACTAGATAAATAAGCAATATCTTTTTAATCGAGGCCTCATCCATGTTTAGCTCACTGTCACTGAAATCAATGTTTGTTTTGCTCTGTGCTAACTTAGGCGCAAGCATTATCATCTCAGCTCTTTATGTCTCTTATTCTCTCGCCGCGCCGCTTACAGCCGAGCACTCTCACAAAGATAAGCCTGTAGAGCAAGCTATCGAGAAACAGACTCAATTACTTATGGATTACTACTTTGCAGCTGCCAGAACTGGCGATGTAGAGGTGTTAACTCACTTTATCGAAGCGGGGTTTCCTGTCGATCAACGCAATGCCCAAAGCTATACCGCGCTGATGGTCTCAGCCTATAACGGTCAGGAGTTAGCAACAGCAGCCTTACTCGAACAGGGTGCCAATGCATGTCTGCAGGATAAACGGGGCAACACAGCGATAATGGGCGCGGTGATCAAGGCTGAGTTTTCAATCATGAAACAGCTTTATAGCCAAGAGTGTGACGCTGAAATGACCAACAAATCGGGTATGTCACTTGAAGAATTTGCCACCTTCTGGGGCCAAAGTGAACGATTGCGCGATGCGAGTCTAGCAGCGAAATAATAAACGCAGCCACTAATACCTAATCGTATCATGCTGCGTTTATTAACATTAAAGCTTACAACCCCTCTGTCACCTTAGCCGTTTAAGGACAAGAACTCGCGTATATGTCGCTGGCCCAAGTGCTGTTATCGATAAAGGGGTTACGATTGGTCTGCCATTCGAAAATACGATTATTACGGCGGCGTTCCCAATCACTGACAGGATCTTGCAGATGCCAGCTAAGCAAGGTACAAAGATCGCCAAGTAAGGGTTGTCCCGTACTTGTCATCCCATTGGCAATGCTTAAATCAGGTGTGCCACTGCTGTCGTTACCTTCATACCTGACATCCATATAAAAGATCATGCGCGCCACGTCGCCCTTAACTTCATCTTTTGGCTCAAAGCTATCGGAGTCAGTTCTGTTACCTGGCGCCTCTGATATTTCACTGCCACCCATGGCAAAATCCTTGTTACCTCGGCTACTGTTCACAGAAACATCTGAGGGACGTAGATGATGCATATCCGTGTAAGCGTGCTTGCCACTACTAGGGAAACCATGACTTTTAGCCCACACATGCTCACGGTTCCATGCATCCTGAGAGTTACTCATGCCTGCACGATTGGTTTTCGGCTCAGAGCGGCCGGTGTACAGCAAAATCACATTACTGGTATTGGCAGGATCTTCATCGGCATAACCCAATCCATCCCACACCTGGCTATAGCTGAAACGCGTATGGGCCTTAATTTTTCCATTAAGGCTCGCTTTCAATGCACTGCCTGTTTTTCCTATGGCGTTGGCATAATAGGTCGCATAGACATAATCACCATTATCTCCACCAGAGCCATCTCCTCCTCCGCCGCCATCACCACCGCCATTTCCTGCGGTGTAATTCAGCACTAAGCTCACTCCGCTAAAAGATTGGTAAGCTTGAATATTGGCATAATAACGCCCAGCAACGGGGTTGATTACAGCACACTGCTCGTTATTGCCCGTAAGGTAAGGAGCACAATCATAGGTATTCAATGTAGGCTCACTGCCTTGACGCAGATAAAGATCGGCATCACCCGTTCCCCCGCTCATGCTCACACTCACCTGCGTAGCACCAGCAGGAAGATCGGCAATATACTTAAGCGTCTGACCTGTACTTGCACTTAACCCTGTTTTAGCTTGACCATTACCCAGTTGGTTATTATCACCTCCTCCATCTCCGCCGCCGTTACCACCACAGCTTGTGGTTAACGAGCCAGAGCCTGGATTGCCAGCATTATTACTGGCCGCCCAATCCGCCGCAGATTGAGTATTGATCACCGTGGTGCGATGCAAAGAGACATTACGCACATTCAAGGACCAACCGCTTACCCCGCCTTCCCAGGCTACAAGATCAACCTGCTCAGCCCCTTTTTTCAATCGAACAAAGTCACCTGAGTTACCCAGTGCTAGTGACATAGGAAATTGATCTGGCGTTGCATTAAACAGACTCGTAAACCCAGCTTCATTTGCTGCAACGGTAAAGTAAGCTCCCGACGCTAGACTTCCCTGCAGGCCATAACTGCTACCGTTATCACTGATTTGATATTGACTCAGATCAACGCTGCTACACCCCGCGTTAAACAACTCAACAAACTCTTCGACACTGTCATTATTAGGTGCGTCATATAAGACTTCACTAATCAGTAGATTGGCATTGGCACTAAATGCCAATCCCGACAGCAATGCGACCATAGATAATTTTGATATTTCCATCATTAATATCACTCTCTAGTAACTATTATTAATTCAGCATCGATACCAGAACAGCTCCAAGATTCCGCATTTTGAAGTGGCTTAGGCATTCTGAACTGACCCCATGCTCTCCATCCATATTGATGAATTTAGAAAAGCACATGTAGCATAGTAACCATGCAAAGTTACAATATGAAACACTTAAATCATCAAGTTGATAACTATTATTTAAAATCAATACATAGTCGTAAATGCAGATGGATTCCAAAATATGAGAACGTCATTCCAATTTAAAAAGTACAGTAAGTAATAAAACAAGCGAAAGTGTAGAAACTTTATGCAGAGATTCAAGATTAAATAAACTGAGATAGGACTCACGCCACCTCAATAGTTAATAATTTAAGATGAATCTAATAGTGAGTTATTTAATTTAATGCTGAACAGGAAATGACCAACACAGAGAGTGAATGTGTAGGCTTAGAATCGATCTGACTAAGTCTACACATCAATAATGGTTACAATATGACTCTTTTTACCACGCTCAAAGGCTGGCTTTACACCTTTTCTAATTCAACTTCATGATGAGATAAAGGCAACTCTCTTGCTTGCTCTCTCAAGTAATCCATCCCAGAGAGGAAGCCAGTGAACATCTTAAGGGCAATAAACTGGCCTTTTTCAGTAGTGATATAATGATCGCTCTGCTTTTTGATGGCACCCACACCCAGTAGGTAACTCATCTCTAGCGGGAAAGCTTGCCATAATGTCTTGCCAGTATGGGCATTAAAAATTCGATTATCGAGACGGCCATGGCCCATCATGATCATTAAATGATGCTGCAGTAATGCTTTGTTTTCTATATTTTTAATGTAACAAGTGCCATTTTGTTGCTGCTTTACCCGTTGGATATAATTAGGGATATCAAAGCTTGAGATCCTAAACTGCTCGCCAAAACGGCCAAACGCACCAGAGCCAACACCGAAACAGTCCTCACCATCAAGTACGTACTTGTTCTCCACTGGCTGACCAAAATTACGGCTAAAGGTCCAAGGGAAATCCATCAAATATCGCCCACTCAGCGCCTTTTTCACTGCCAGAAAGTGCGGCCATAATTCGTGTGGATGACCAGCAAGACAACCCGCTTTCTTACGGTTTTTCCCTATGCCTAACGTCAAAGGATAGGTGGTAATTTGATCTGGGTGTAGCCTAACAGTCTGAGCAAGATCCCACTGAATAGATTCGGGAGTCTGCCCTTTAAAACCATACATCATATCCAAATTAACTGTTGGAATAAGCTCGATAGCACGACTGACATAATCCGCCTGTTGCAGGCCAGAGCCAAATTTCTCAAAACGCCCGCTGGCTTTTAGAATCTTATCATCAAAGCTTTGTACACCTATGGACATTCTGTCAACGAGTCCATTGAGCAGTTCAGGATTACCCTCTTTAAAATAGATGGGATCGCTCTCACAAGAGACTTCGCGGATTTGAGTCAATCCCTTAATCATCTCTATCGTTTTAATCAGTTCATCTTCTAATATTGTCGTGGTTCCTCCGCCAATATACACCCGATTAAATCGGTAACCTTTGGCAATAACCTCGCGGATCTCTTGTCGTAAAGCCTTGAAATACTCTCTGGCCAAAGGTTCGCTATATTTCACTTTATGAAAGGAGCAAAATCGACACAGGGTATGACAGAAAGGGATATGGATATACAGGGTTTCTATCGGCGATTCTGGCACCAGCTCTTCACGACCATCGAAGGCTAATGGAGATGCGTCAGCTAATGAAAGAGAGTGCTGAATTGTCCAGTTTATCATCCAATCAAGACTATCAGCGGCAATTAATAAGCGCGAATTTGATAATGAAAATGTCATAACGTATTCCCTTACTGTTAGCCTAATATCTATGCTTTGCATGACTTAACAAATATAGATAAATGAAAACAATACTGAACAAGAAAACAAAGTAAGTTCAGACTAATCAAAGCCGAGCTATTAAACTGATACGTATGCGAGATAATGGATATTATCTGTTGAATTTAACCAAATTTGTCTATTGGCGCACATTATTCAACTCAACCAAGAAATGGATTCACTTTGTAAACAAGCTTGTGCCTAATTACCTATCGCTTATTTAATATGCTAACTTACATGCTGACTTAACATTGACTACATTAAACCTTAATAGAAGCATGGTATTTCAAGGGGAACACTAAACAGACCAAATAATGTTCGATAATGGTATAGTGTATTTTGATTAACAGAAATTAGAGAGTTTAAGAAGGAGAACAAGGTTTGATTATTACCGAAACTGAACGACTCATATTACGCCGCTTCACCGCGGAGGATAAACATGCAGTTTTTCAATTAAACAGTATTCCAGAGATATTAACCTATATTCCTGGAGAACCAATGTCATCGGTAGATCAGGCTGAAACCATCTTAAAGGATCTCGTCTTCCCCGGTTATGAAAAGTTTGGATTTGGTCGTTGGGCTGTTGAGCACAAAGCCGACAACAAAGTCATTGGTTTCTGTGGCCCGACATTTGTACAAGAGTTCAATGAGGTTGAGCTGGGTTACCGCTACCTGCCTGAATATTGGGGCACGGGAATAGGATTTGAAGCAGCCAATGCCGCACTTTCTGTGATCCCTAGCTTTGATATTAACCATGTCATCGCCCTCATTCTATTAGGCAATAGAGGCTCTGAGGCGCTAGCCAGAAAAGTTGGCATGACCGAACGCGGTCGTGACAGTTTTATGGGGCATAAGGTCAACGTATTCGAGAAGCAGCTTTAGGTTTCTGCTGGTGCCCTCTGCCAGCAAGAGTGCAAACCAGCCTAAACTGCTTTAAATCCAATCCTAAAACCGCCCCAGTGTTTCCCTCTTACAAAAATGGGAACTGACAGGTCGTGCATCACCTCGCCAGTATCTCGCTTGTAGGTTTGCAGCAACACAGCTTGAACATGCTGCCCACAGCGAATGCCGGTCGGATCGTCAAACAATCGTTTGGTGCGATTATTCACCACATCAATCTCAGTTTTCCCCGTTAATCTTTGACTGAAGCAAAGATTATGGGTTGGGAAGTAGCCCTTCATATCCACACATCCCGCGTACACTATCTCTTTAAGTCTGCCGAGTATGGGTTCTTGAATGGCAGGGAAGTGACGATCGGTATATGCATCAAAGCCAGTGCAGTACTTCACAGGAACCGTATTAGGGATCGCTTGATAATTAGGAGCAAACAACTCTCGCTCGTTAAATGTTCCCGTGTCTAACCCTTTTTCCAATATCGCGCCGCACTCTTTTGCTCCCTCTTGAGCTTGCTTAAGTATGTCTTGCTCCAGGGTTTGAGTATCGAACATAGCCAACTCAGTGAATATTCCTTCAGTGGTCTTAGATAACCCAAAGGCCTGCGCTGACACTTTACTGCTTTGCACAGCCGTATTTTCTAGCGATTCATGTATCCGCCCTACAGATCCTGAGATCTCATGAGTGGTATTGGTCGACTCTTTGAGCGACTCCTCCATCTGGCTCAATGAATCAGCCGATAGGGCTATCGATGAGGAGATCTGATTAAAGCTCACATCCAGCTTTCCCATCACATCGACTGTTTGCGTTGTTCGTTTGACAACTTGCTCCATTAAACCTGAAGTACGATCGGTTTCAGCGCTGACTTCAAGTAACATTTTGGCGATATCACTGGTGGCTTGGGCTGTTTTACCTGCCAGATTACGAACCTCATCGGCAACCACTGCAAAACCACGTCCCTGCTCACCTGCTCGCGCTGCTTCTATCGCCGCATTAAGCGCTAACAAGTTGGTTTGCTCTGCCACTGAATTAATCAATTCAGTGATCTTTTGAATACTTTGCGCTTTCTCTTTTAATGACTGGACCTGCATAGCCGCAGTGTTAATATCCAAACTTAAGGACTCTATGGTTTTAACGCCCACTTCCGCTTGAGCGCGACCTTCAACACTGAAACGTTCAGCATCTTGCGCCTGCTGTAAAATGTGCGCCGCATTGTCACTTAGCTGACTCGTTGTGACACTCAGCTCTTCCGCGGCAACCGAGATCTGGCTTGCACTCTGCCCATTTTTATCAATCGAAAGGTTAAGTCCGTCAATAAAATGAGAAACCTCTGCAGCACCGATAGCAATCTTGCTGGTGTGCAGGCTTATCTGTTTAGCCGCTTTATTGGACTGCTCATGCTCAGCCGTTTGACCTTGAATGTTGGCAACTTGACTGGCTCGATGATCGCTCCGGCGTAAAATAGCCCAGAGACTAATGGCGCTCAGAAAAGCCACTATTAGGCTGGAGACCCAAGCAGTTAACGGCCATGGCAAGATAGATAACAGCGAGCTATAAAATAGGATAATAATAAAAACAGTGATCAATCGATTGAGGTTTTGTTGTTCAGCCATACATCACCAAGAGTTTTGATAACACGGTATCCCTGACAAAAAGATCAGAGCGCATTTATTGCTATCACTTATAGTGTGTAAAATCCCACCAATTGGGGATTAGACCTTAGTCGCCTCTAACAAAACAGCAAACAAAGAGCCACCTAGAGACAAAATAGGCTTTACTGAGCAATGAGGCCTCATAGAGGTTTTAGCTTTGTCTGGAGTATTCACTAAGCTTAAATCATGTAATAACAGTCAGTTGAATTAAATGACGGATATATCGCCACTGAAGCGTTAGTTAAAGAAATGTAATATTTCTTTCTTTTTTATTAAAAAATAGTATAAATGTTACTAATTATATTAATTCTCCCTTCCTTGGATAAAGAGATAGAAATGATGAAGCTTTTGCCCCCCTTGGCCCTACTGATTTTGAGTGGCTTTTTTGCGACTAACTGTGACGCCGTACACACGATTAAATTATCACCTTCCACAGCAGACATGACACCAGTGGTACGTGAAGCGCTGGCCGCCGTAAAGGATGATGAGTTAAAAATTGTGTTTGAAGAAGGTGTGTACACCTTTTTACCAGATTACGCAGAATCTGGTTATAGGGTGATCACCAATCATGGTAATGGGGTAAAAAAAGTCATTTTCTCATTGGAGGACTTTTCCTCTGTTGAAATAGAAGGTAATGGTGCAGAGTTGGTTTTTCATGGTCAAGTTGCCCCTTTCCAGTTTTACCGTAATAACAAAGTCTCTGTCAGTAACTTGTCTATAGATTGGGATACGCCTTTTACATTTACAGCTGAAGTACTTGCTGTGAACCGTAAGCAGAGTTGGGTGGATGTCAAACCTTTACCCGGTATGAGTTTTAAGGTCGCTGGACAAAAAATCCTGTTCCCCAATATCGATGGTTTCAATTATGAGTATTTAGGTTCTACCCTTTTTTTTGAACCTGAAAAAAAGAAAGTCGTCCACGGAGCCAGAGATATTCACAGTAAGCCTAAAAAAGTAGAAAAACGCAGAGATGGTGTGCTGCGAATTCATGAGGAGCTAAAATATTACCCACCAGTAGGTTCATGGTGGGTATCAAAAGGAGATCGGCACAACGACCGTTATGCTCCCGCTTTTCAAGTCCGCAATTCCCAAAATATCCAGTTTAAAGATGTGGTGATTCATCACGCATTAGGAATGGGATTCTTATTTGAACGCTCTGAAAACATTGAGTTGATATCAAGTGGGGTATACCTACGAGATAAAGAAAATGGCAACCGAGTCATCTCCTCAACTGCCGATGCGACTCACTTCGCCAACTGTAAGGGCGACATACTCATTGAAGACAGCCGCTTTGAAAACATGCTCGATGACGGTGTTAACGTCCATGGTACCTATGTGGTTGTCGATGCTTTAATTGATAGCAATACCGTGCGAGTAGAACTCAAGCATTTTGAACAACAGGGTTTTCAGTTTGCAGCAACTGGGGATAAAGTCTGGTTTGTTCACCAGCCCGATGTGCGTCGCCGTTCGGTGAATGAGGTTAGCGCCGTTGATACTATCAATGAGCAATATATACAGCTGACCTTTAAAGAGCCTCTGCCGACGAAGCTCAAAAAAGGCGATTTACTCGAGAACAAAACATGGAACCCAACATTCACCCTGCGCGGTACCCATATTGGCGACCATAGAGCCAGAAGTATTGTGTTGAAAACCCCTAAGAAAATATTGATAGAAAATAATCATTTCTATTCCATGATGTCCTGTATTTTCTTTCGTGGGGAAAGTTTCTACTGGTATGAATCAGGCGCCGTTAACGATGTCACTATTCGTCAGAACAACTTTAATAACTGCGCCCACTCAGCTAAAGAGCATGCTGTTGTTTACATCACTCCTCGCTTGGGGAAAACCTTTGATGAGACTCAATATTTCGACAGCAATATTCGTTTTGAAGACAATAATATCACCACCTTCGATAATCGAATCATTTGGGCCGATAGGGTTAATGGCCTCGTCATAAAAGGCAATAATATAACTAAAATCAGTAATAACATCACTCCACCTTTGCATGCCAACGCGCCTATATTCGAGTTCACCAACAGCAAGAACGTGGAGTTAATCAATAACCATTATACCGGCGACATAGACACTTTGATAAAGAGTGACAATGCCTCCCGTGCAACCCTTAAAAATGATGATTCCATTCGCCAGAACTAGCGATATTGTTTTAATAAAATCAACAAGCGCCTACGGGCGCTTTTTGCTTGACGAACCCAGCTTCTTAAGTCAAATAACTCACCTACAGTATATTTATCATACAATATAATTATTCGTTCTAAGAGCATTACAAGAGTAACGGCCAATTTTAAATTGTTATTCATAGTGTTAGCCCATTATTTTCAAAACACCTCACGTTGAGTAAATGTTAACAATTCTATGGTAAGTTAACTTGTAAGATAAATAACTAAAATAATACTCATTGAGACTCACTTATGAAAATATCGCACATTGTCTTTTTAACAAGCTCACTTATGCTACTCAACGGATCGGTTATTGCTGCTGAATGCAGTCTTAATCCTCTGCCCAACAGTTGTGATAATAGCAGTTCGACCCATTGCCAATTAGACGTCAGTCGTTGGGGCGTAACAACAGCCAACGCTGATAATAGCTCTTGTTTCAAAAAGTTGACTGACTTTGCCACCACACAATCCATCAACAAAACCGTTGATATTCAATTCGGCAATGGCACATACAAATTTGCCTCTCCAGTCTCAGCATCAGCCATTAGTCGTCATTCCAGCACCATGCAGTTCAGCTTCAATGACTCTCGAATTGCCATTGCCAATAAAACCTCAAACAACCTTTTACAGATAAAAGGGCGGGGAAAAGATGGCGCTAACATGACCAGACTCGAGTTTATCGGGTTTCAACAAAACAATGGTATCAGTACCATACGTTTAAATGGTATCAGTGTGCTTGCCAGCAAGTATGTCAGTATCAGCGATTTGAGTTTGACTCATGACAGATATCCCTTTTCCCAAGGGATCATTGAACCGAGCTCTATCAATTCTAGAACCGATACTAATGTGATAATCAAAATGGATGCTGGTTATGGTGCCCCACAACCTTTCGCCCGAAATACCACAGATAAAAGCTTTATCGTAACTTATAAATCGGACACGACCTTCGAGAAGGTACCATCAGATATACAATTTGAGGGCTTTACTGATCTGGGGGGGGGGCCGCTATGAATTACTCAACATTAACAGAGACAATATGGGATTCCTGTATAACTACCACCGTAATGACACGACACTCAAAGTCACTTTGTCGCCTAAAATTGGTGGGGAAAGCCTGTATTTCTACAACAGCGACAATATTACCGGTAGAAATATTGATATCTCAAACGCACCTGCTGTCGCAATTCGCTCTTGGGCTGGGGGCAGCAATTTAATGCTAGATAACGTCAACTACATTCGCCGCCACATCAATACTAACAGTGATATCGCACCATTAATGGCAGGAACAGCAGGCGGCTATATCATCCAAGCCCTTCGTGGTGGATTGACGATTAAAAACTCCCTTATTGATCACAATGCTGACGATACTTTAGGACTGTTTTCGCAAAACATCGCGATGACGGCAATCAACTCAGCTTCAAACCAAGTGACCGTCAATGAGAAGAAAGCACAGTCGATTCACCTCAACGACATCTTGGATATTTTCAGCTCTCAAACTCTTCGTCGAAGCCACGCAAAGCTCACGGTAATAGGCATAAACAGCACAGGAGATGGAAATCTAGTACTTACGCTAGATAAAGCGTTTAGCGGTGCGAATGCGGGCGATTATATAGGTAGCCGCAGTGCCACCATTGGCTTACCGGGAAATCGCTTTAAAATTCAAAACAATGTCCTGAGGCACAATAAAGGTCGTGGTATACGTGCTAACGCTTCCTTTGGTGATATCACCAATAACACCCTTACTCGTAATGGTAATGGCGGTGTGTGGCTTGGAAGTGATGATGGCAGCAACGGTCAGTGCAACAGCTCTGTAACGGTCAGCAATAACACCTTCAACGAACAACTTCATGGTCCATCAGTGCTAATCCACAGTGCTAGAGGACGTCATGTTGAGAGCACTGACAAATGCCAAAAGAACATCACGATTAACAACAATACCATCAATAACCAAGCTAAGAACGCACCAGGTATTTTTGTGGATAATGTCAACAAAGTCACCATCAATAGTAATACTCTAACGTCTGAATTTTCAGGGTCCAGTGTGATCAAAACCCAGCTTGATGAACGCCTCGACTCTTCAGGGATCAGCAAAGAGCAACGTAAGAACACCATGATTCTGTCCAACTATGCCAAAAAAGTCAGTCAGTCCAACAACAGCAGTGCCAGAGGTAAAAATACCGTTTACAGCAAAACGGCCAATACCAAGTAACCCATAAAAAAACGCAGCCAGATGGCTGCGTTTTTATCTATCGAAAAACTAGAACTCGTCACCAAAGTCATCGAGCAGAATATGCTCTTATTCCACACCTAAACTTTCGAGCATGCCAATCACAATGATTAACAATAACTAGTCACCGAAGTCATCTAGCAGAATGTTCTCTTGTTCAACACCTAAGCTTTCAAGCATGCCAATCACTGAACTGTTCATTATTGGAGGTCCACACATGTAGAATTCACAATCCTCTGGGGCTTTATGATTCTTAAGGTAGTTCTCAAACAACACGTTGTGAATAAAGCCGGTGTAACCCGTCCAGTTATCTTCTGGAAGCGGCTCCGACAAAGCTACATGCCAAGTGAAGTTATCATTCTCTGCAGCCAACTTATCGAAATCTTCTTGGTAGAAGACCTCACGAGTTGAACGCGCACCGTACCAGAAGGTCATCTTACGCTTAGTCTTCACACCTTTAAGTTGATTAAAGATATGAGAACGCATAGGCGCCATACCAGCACCACCACCGATAAAGATCATCTCAGCATCGGTCTCTTTAACGAAGAACTCACCAAATGGCCCAGAAATCGTGACCTTATCGCCTGCTTTTAGGTTAAAGATGTACGATGACATCTTACCTGGCGGTAGCCCAGCAGATGGCGGCGTAGCAATACGCACGTTGAGCATGATGCGGCCTTTCTCGTCTGGGTAGTTAGCCATTGAGTAAGCACGCAATACATCTTCATCAACTTTTGAAACTAAGTCGAATAACTCATATTTTTCCCAATCACCACGATACTCAGTCGGAATATCGAAATCACTGTAGTTCACCTGATGCGCTGGTGCTTCAATCTGAATATAACCGCCGGCCTTAAACTTAACGTCTTCGCCTTCAGGCAGTTTCAGTAGTAACTCTTTAATGAAGGTAGCCTTGTTATCGTTAGAGATAACTTCACACTGCCACTTCTTCACGCCAAAAATCTCATCTTCAACTTCAAGTTCCATGTCAGTTTTCACTGCAACCTGACACGCTAGACGACAGCCCTCTTTAGCCTCTTTCTTAGTGATATGATCGCGTTCTGTCGGCAAAATATCCCCACCGCCAGATTTAACGATAACGCGACACTGACCACATGTACCACCGCCACCACAAGCCGATGGAATAAAGATTTCCTTGTTAGCCAATGCACCTAATAACTTGTCACCCGCGGACGTAGTAATGCTTTTTTCATCGTCATCATTGATGCGAATACTGACATCTCCCGTGGAGACCAGTTTACTTTTGGCGAATAAAATCACCATGACCAACACACTCACCACGAAGGTGAACATGCCGATACCAATTGCCATTTCCATCGAATCTACCTTTTCTTATTCGTTTTCTTTAAGTTATGTTCTCTCTAAAGATAACGACTTAAATAGAAATACCAGAGAAAGCCATAAAGCCTAGTGCCATCAAGCCAGTCGTGATAAAGACAATGCCTATTCCCTGCAATCCTTCAGGAATCGCATGAAACTTCATTCGTTCACGTAAGCCAGCCAACATCACAATGGCCATAGCCCAACCAAAACCTGAACCCGCGGCAAACACCACTGACTCACCTAAGTTGTAATCACGGTTAGCCATGAAAATCACACCGGCGAAGATGGCGCAGTTGACGGTGAGTAGCGGCAAGAAGATCCCCAATGAGTCGTATAGACTTGGGATGTACTTGTCTAAGAACATCTCCAGAATCTGTACCAGTGCGGCAATCACACCAATAAAGGTGATCAACTGCAGGTAACTCAAGTTCAGCTCAGGATATCCAGCCCAAGCGAGTGCGCCAGGCGCAAGCACATTGGCGTAGATCATTTGGTTAATCGGTACTGCAATCATCATCACGGCGATAACGGCCACACCTAAACCAAAGGAGGTTGAGACCTTCTTAGATACGGCAAGAAAAGTACACATGCCCATAAAGAAAGACAGTGCCATGTTGTCGATAAAGGCCGCTTGAATAAACAGATTAATGTAATGTTCCATATCTCTTCCTTAACCTCGTTTACGTTGGATAACGTTAATGGACCAGATCATTAATCCAATGAGGAAAAACGCACTTGGGGGGAGTTTGAACATCTCATTGGCCAGATACCAACCGCCATTTTCAACGGTTTGCAGCACTTCATAACCAAACAGGTTGCCGCTACCCAGTAGCTCACGCACAAAGGCAACACCAAGTAAGATCACGCCATAACCCATCGCATTACCTAAGGCATCAACGACAGCTAAATGTGGCGGGTTCTTCATGGCAAATGCTTCTGCTCTGCCCATGATGATACAGTTGGTGATGATAAGTCCGACAAAGACCGACAGCTGACGAGACAACTCGTAAGCCACATCTTGCAGCACCATATCAACGATGATCACCAAGGATGCGATCACAGTCATCTGCGCAATAATACGCACGCTGTTTGGGATGAGCCTGCGAATAGATGAGATGATCAGATTAGAGAACACCAATACGAAGGTCACAGCTAACGTCATCACCAAGGCTGTTTTCATTGAGTTACTGACGGCTAATGCCGAACAGACCCCAAGCACCTGCATAGCGACCGGGTTATTGGCAAAGATTGGGCTAGTCAGTATATCGCGGGTGGATGCTGTATGAGTACTCACCTTAAACCTCCGAAGCTTTTAGCTTGTTTAAGAAGGTTTGGTAGCCTTCATTACCGAACCAGAACTGGATCGAACGTTGTACGCCACGACCTGTCATGGTTGCGCCACTCACGGCATCAATCCCATGAATGTCGCCCTCTTTAGCGCCACCTTTCACGACTTTAATCGCCACTTTGCCTTTCTCGTCAAAGATCTGCTTATCACGGAATTTATCCGTCCATTCAGGATCATTGAGAAAATCACCAATACCTGGGGTTTCACCGTGCTCGTAAATAACCAAATTACCTATGGTGTTCATGTCAGATTTAACTGCTACAAAGCCATAAAGCATTGACCATAGACCTTTGCCATAAACGGGTACGACTAAGCTTGCAAGCTCGCCTTTATCGTCAAGAATCTTAAACACACGCACTTGATTCGCACGACTTTTAATTCTGGCAGTGTCTTTCTTTGGTTTGATAGAGGTTTCAGGATTGATGGCCGCCATGCGATCATCAAAATCCATGACGTTACCTTCAGTGCTCACCACACCGGTGTCGAGTTCCACCAGCATAGGGACAACCGAGGTTTTGAATATTTCACGGAAGTCTTTATCCCCGCTCATATCAACATCGGCAGCCATCAACACATAGCGTTGAAGCTCATCGCGTTTTTTGACTAACTTACGTTCTTTAAGCAGCTCAGCGGTGCCAGTGATCATAAATGAACACAGTAAACAGAGCGTGACGGTAAAGATCATCGTTCCGACAATGGTATCTTTCTTAAAGGCCATACTTACTTAACCCCTGCTTTATCTTGATCCGATGTATTTGAACGACCAAACAAAAGGTATTCAAATATTGATGTCCAGATGTTGGCAATCTGAATCGCCAACATGCCTGTTGCGGGTCCAACCTTGTTGTTAGAGAGCATGGCGTTTCAGTCTCCGCTTGATGTTCGCTTGCGCGACAAGGTAATCAAAAATAGGCGCCCACAAGTTAGCGAATAAAATGGCTAACATCATGCTTTCTGGCATTTTGGGGTTTATCACGCGGATAAGTACCGTCATAAAGCCGATCAACAAGCCATACGCTACTTTGCCTTTACGGGTGTATGAGGTGGTCACAGGATCGGTGGCCATAAACATCATACCCAGTGCAAAACCACCAGTAACAAGATGCCAAGTCCACGGCATTGCAAACAGGTCATTCTTAGTTGAACCAATCAGGTTGAACATGATGGCCGTCAACACCATACCTAGCATCACACCAGCAACAATGCGCCAGTCTGCTAAGCGGCTTAACAGTAATAATCCACCACCAATCAATAAAGCTAATGTGCTGGTTTCACCAATGGCACCCGGTGTAAAGCCTAGGAAAGAGTTCCACCAGTTAGGATCGCGAAACGCATCAAACCACGTGTAATCAACAAAGCTAAGCTTGCCTGCCGCGGTTTGCGCTAATGCTGTCGCGCCAGAGAAACCATCGACAGCAACAAGCTGGCTTACGTGGGCAACTTCTGTTGGGTAAGCAAAGAAGATGAACGATAAACCCGCCAATGCTGGGTTAAGGAAGTTATATCCCATGCCGCCAAATAGCTCTTTTGCTATCACAACACCAAAGGTGATGCCCATGGCAACAATCCAAAGCGGAGTCGATACTGGCAAAATTAGGGTAAATAGCAGTGCGGTAACAAAGAAGCCTTCGTGCAGCTCTTGACCACGTACCTTAGCAAATACCATCTCCCAAAATAGACTCACCAACAGCGCAGTAAGATAGATAGGGAAATAGAAACTCAAGCCATAGAGGAACAGGCCAATTAATCCGGTTTGCTCAGTTAAGCCACCAGAAATCAGGTTGAATAAACCTAGCTGCCACACATTCGGCGTTGATAAACCAGATACCACGGCAATTTGCGCCTGTAATCCCAAGTTATATAAACCAAATAGAATTGCAGGCAGTAAACACAAACCCACCATGGTCATGGTACGTTTCACGTCAATGGCATCACGAACGTGTACTTTTCCTTTGGTGCTACGACCATTAGCTATCACAAGGGATCTAAGATAGCCCTTCATCGCCTGACCAGGAGCGTAATAGTCTTCCTGTATATCAGGCTTTTTGTTTGAACTCATTACCCTTCCCTCTCAGCCACTAACTCGAAAAAACCAGGAGCATGCATTAACACTTCCTGTAGATCAGGCTTTTTGTTTGAACTCATTACCCTTCCCTCTCAATAATATCTAGGCAAGCACGCAGCTCTTTACCAAAATCGTATTTGCCTGGGCAGACGAAGGTACAAAGTGCTAAATCTTCTTCATCCAACTCTAAAGCGCCTAACTGTTGTGCTTCATCGGTGTCACGAACCACAAGATCGCGCACTAACAAGGTTGGCAGAATATCAAGCGGCATCACTCGGTCCAGCTGGCCAAAAGCCATCATGGCGCGAGCAGAACCACCGGTGTGAGTTGTCATATCAAACAGTTTCTTTGCACCTTTAAAGCGTGAAGTCACTGCGCGAGTGATAGAGAATTTTTCAGAGCCGCCGCGAACCCAAGAAAGAAGCTCATGTTGAGCATCTTCAGTCAGTGCAGAGATCTGATTGTGGAAACGACCTAGGTAATCGTGCACTCCCGTTGCTGTGTGTCCGGACAATACAGAACCTGATACCACGCGAGAGAATCCAGGCTTAAGTTGGTCATTCACAATCTCAGTTAACTCGGCGCCCAATTGGGTACGAATTAAACGGGGGCTAATCACATTAGGACCCGCTATAGACACCACGCGATCAGTGAAGAGTTCACCGGTCTGGAACAACTTACCGAAGGCAATGACATCTTGATAACCAATATGCCAAACCTGACGTTCCAGACTCACTGGCAGTGTGAAATGTATATGCGTACCGACAAGACCCGCAGGGTGAACACCTGCAAAGCGTTTGATTTCAACTTGAGACAGTTCATTACCCGGTAACGCATCACCACTGTCTTGACACAGGTACACTTTGCCTTCAGTCAAACGTGTTAACGCTGCCATACCAATAGCAAAGGCATCGGTATGCTCTGCAATAATGATGCGAGGCTCTGCTGCTAGAGGGTTGGTGTCCATCGCGGTCACAAAGATAGCGGCAGGTAGCGTGTCTAGCTGAGCTAAACGTGAAAAAGGACGCGTACGAAGTGCAGTCCACAAACCACTGTTCACTAAGTTAGCCTGCACAAGTTCGCGACTTAAACGAGACACATCTTTATGGGCTTCAAATACCAGAGCATCATCACCGTGACACTTGATAACTACCGATTGGAGTACGCGACGTTCACCACGGTTAATCGCGATAACTTCGCCACTTGCCGGTGCAGTAAATAAGACACCTGGTGTCTTCTTATCTTCGAAAAGTGGTTGGCCTTTTTTAACCAGATCACCTATCTCAACCATCATGGTAGGTTTTAAACCGACATATTCTTCACCGAGAAGCGCGACATGAGAGGCGTTAAACAACTCTTCAATCACTTGCTTAGGTTCACCGGCTATGGGCACATTAAGCCCTTTTGTTACTGTTTTTATCTGGTCTTTGAACTCAGCCATCACAAACATCAACCGTTAAAAAATTGGATGATTAACTCTAAATGTTTGTTAATCTAAATTCCGATAAAGAGGTCACATTCCACCCTCTAGCCGTAAGTAACAAACAGAATTTCAGTCATTTATGTGACCAAGATCTATCAATATCAGAGCATTACAATGGGTATGTTGTTTTATGACAAAATAAACGTGCTGTAGCACATACTAAATTAGTCTTAACCTAGGCTTAAAAATCACCTGAAATAATCATTTTTTAAACAATTTATGAATGCATTCACCATTTAAAAAATACGTTTGCCATCGACCCACGTTTGATTCACCTGTGTTTGCCAAAGTATTGAAGGAGAAACCTTGAAGATATTCTTATCGACCAAGATAAAATCAGCCTTCAACCCAGGTTTGAGTTGACCGACTAATGACTCTTGATGGGCTGCATAGGCCGCAGCATTTGTGAAGGTATTAAGGGCTTCAACCAAGGTCATGATCTCATCACCGTACCAGCCTCGTTTAGGCTGATTTAGCTGATCTTGGCGAGTAACTGAAGCATGCAGACCAAAGAATGGATTGGCGGATTCAATGGGGAAATCAGAACCTGCGGCAATCACAGCTCCACTATCAAGCAATTTTCGCCACGCATAGGCACCTTTAATCCGTTGTTCACCGAGTCGATCCAATGCCATATTCTTATCACTCGTTGCATGGATCGCCTGCATAGAAGCAATCACGTTGAGCTTAGAAAAACGGGGAATATCTTTCAGCCTTAGCACCTGAGCATGTTCAACTCGGTGTCTTAACCTCCCCGTGCTAGTTTGCTTAATTAAGTTTTCATAGTTATCCAACACCAGTTTATTGGCATTGTCGCCTATGGCATGGGTATTGACCTGGAAACCTGACTCCATGGCGAGTTCCATCAGTTTATTCAACTCATCTTCAGAGTGAAGCAGTAACCCCTTGTGCCCATGAAGATCGCTATAATCGTCAATCAGAGCAGCGCCGCGACTGCCTAAAGCACCGTCTGCAGAGATTTTCACGCTGATGATATCCAGCTTTTGACCGGGATCTTTAATTGGCCCCAACTTCATTAAGTCGTTAAATTGATCATCAAAGGCATCTACCATGGCATAGATACGAATGGGGATATCATCGGATTTGGCCAACTCTTTATACACCTTTAACGTCTCAGCTCCCACGCCAGCATCATGCACGCCAGTTAGTCCCAGCTTGGCCAGTGCTTGCATGGATGTCAGCAACACTGCTTTTTGCTCTGTTTCTGTCAACTGTGGGATGTTTTTAGTGATAAGCGACATGGCATTATCGATAAAGACTCCCGTTGGTTTGCCTGTTTCGTCACGCAGGATCTCCCCTCCTTCAGGCGCTTGAGTCTGCACATTCACACCGGAAAGGATCATCGCCGCCGTATTAGCCCAACCGGCATGGCCATCAATACGCTTAAGCCATACTGGAGAGTCGGGGAATAATCGATCTAACGATGCTGCCGTAGGAAATGATTTATCGGCCCACAACACTTGATTCCAACCCCGCCCTTGGATCCAATTTAGCTCAGGTTGTTTGTCACGAAACTGCTTGACCCACTCTACCGCTTCTAATTCAGACTGAGCCTCTCTCAATTGTGCTCTCATTAAGCTCAACCCATACCCCAGAACATGACCATGGGCATCAATAAGCCCCGGTAGCAGGGTTTGTCCCTTGCCATCAATACGTATCATGGTTTCATCGTTAGGTAAGGGATCATCGTGACGATAGAGTTGTGTCACCCCGTCGTCATCAAATGTCATAGCACTGAATTCGACAAGCTGACCATCATTGATACTATATCCAGAGATATCAGTAATAAGATGAGTCTGAGCAAGAGAAGTGAAGCTGAACAAGAGACTAAAAGCTATTAGCGGCCTAGCAAATACAATCATGATAATGTATCCATTCAAAACGATTTCCTTTCGTTATTTTTGATTTTAACACGGGCTAAATTTTGTGCAACTGAGTGTAAGAAAACAAGTAAATGAACAGTCATGAGTCATAAAATAAAGGAAGGTTATACCAATTAATGAAAAGGGAAAGACGATGCTCCAGTACAATTTAACGCCTAAGCCTTGGGGTTACATGGGCAAATTTAGTGCTATGGCCAGTCCCTGTGAGCTATTGATTGAAAGTCGTGATGAAGCGGTGGCGAATGCCATGATGCACCTCGCCTGCAAAGAAGCTGCCCGCATTGAACAAAAATATAGCCGATTTATCAAGGGCAACTTGCTCTGGCAGATTAACCACTCACAAGGAAAAGCCATCGATATTGATATTGAAACAGCCAACTTGCTCCAGTTTGCACAGCATTGCTATCAAATGAGTGAGGGCAGATTTGATATCACCGCAGGCCCCCTAATATCACAATGGCGATTCGATGATAAAAGCCAACCGCCAACAGAAACAGCGCTTGAGCAAGCCCGCCAGTTTGTCGGTTTCTCCCGTGTCGAGCTCAACCAAACTCAACTCACCATTCCAAAAGGAATGACCCTTGATTTTGGCGGCATAGGCAAAGAGTATGCCGCTGACCGTGTCGCCCAACAACTTGCCTCAATATGGCAAGAGATAGCAGTATTGGTCAATTTCGGTGGCGATATTGCTTGCCCAATAGCAAAAGCCGATGATAACTCCCCGTGGCAAGTGGGTATTGAAAACCCTCAAGCACTCAATCACGCTGCTGCCATGATATCAATCCGCCAAGGTGGGTTAGCGACCAGTGGCGATACACGACGTTTTATAGAACATCGAGGCAGACGATTTGGCCACATCATCAACCCTAAAGATGGCTACCCTGTCGAAGGAGCACCACGTTCTGTCACCGTTTTGGCTAACAACTGCACCACCGCAGGCATGTTAGCCACCATGGCGATGCTAGAGGGAGTTGATGCAGAACACTTTTTAAATCAACAACAAGTGGAATTTAAGGTTTTCAGATAACCGATAACCACTGAGCCACAGCTTTCAATTCAGATCTGTCTATGCAATATTACGCTTGTTAACAACGATAACAATAAAGCAACCATGCAGAAACAAACGTTCAAGATAGGTCCAGGCGCTTTTATTGCCGCCGCATTTATTGGTCCAGGGACTGTGACCCTTTGTACCTTAGCTGGAGTAAAATTTGGCTATGGATTACTGTGGGTTATACTGCTGTCGATTGTAGCGACTTATACATTGCAAGAGATGTCTGCCAGATTAGGCCTTATCACCCAAAAAGGGTTAGCGGCTGTGATCAAGGAGCAGATCCCCTCAGGTTGGCTACGCAATGTCATCGTTTTGCTTATCTTCTCTGCCATCGTTATCGGTAATATCGCTTATGAAGCGGGTAACATATCCGGGGCTTCTCTGGGCTTGTCCGCCCTATTAGGTGAAGGCAGCTTACCTTTCTTACCTATGCTTATTGGCACTATATCAGCCATACTTCTGTATATCGGTAGTTACAAACTGCTCGAAAAAGTGTTGATAGGGCTCGTACTGGCGATGAGCCTCTCATTCTTCATCACCGCTCTACTCACTCAACCCAATATGGGCGAGGTACTCAGCGGCTTATTCACCCCGCAAGTTTCCTCTCAAAACTTGTTAATGGTCATAGGACTGATTGGCACAACAGTGGTGCCCTATAACCTCTTCCTGCACGCCTCACTGGTCAAAGAGGTCTGGCATCACCCGAATGAACTTAAGGCCGTCAAACAAGACACTTTTATCTCTGTCGGATTTGGCGGTGTGATCTCGATAGCCATCATCATCTGCGCCGCTTCAATACAGGGTGGCAATGTGGAGAATTTGCTGGATCTAGCCAAAGGACTTAATCCCCTATTTGGCACTTTCTCGACGCTGTTTCTGGGCATTGGTATGTTCGCAGCAGGTATAACCTCAGCCATCACAGCGCCATTGGCTGCCGCATTTGTGGGTCAACACTGTTTTGGTTGGAAAGCGAACTTAAAAGACTTCAGATTTAGATTAATCTGGCTAACGGTGATCATTGTTGGCGTTATTTGCTCCTCTTTGCAACTCAGACCCATTGAAATAATTAAGTTTGCTCAGATCACCAATGGCTTATTACTCCCGCTACTTGCATGCCTACTGCTTTGGATTGTCAACAAGACTCAAGTGCTGGGGCAATACAAAAACACGCCGATACAAAATCTATTCGGGGCTATCGTCATTATTATCACTTTGATTTTAAGTGTAAAAACCCTCTACACGATTATTTAATATCATCAAGTTGATCTACTGTAATGACCATGGGTTAAGTGAGCATGTACGGTGGGGAATAGGAATAAATTAGACAAGTCGATGGGGTAAATTCAGCTTCATGAACACCTTTAAGTCGTTTACTCAAACTGATTACCTCTCAGTGCATCTTATCTCCTTAGTGCAAGTTATTCTTAGCGCTAGCGAGAAGGTTGCTGCCTATCAAAATACAATAAATTTTCAACTACCTATTAAGGAATAGTTCTTTATCCTACAGCACATAAAAGGTAATATTCTAAACAACAGCTACATCCTGTTTTTTGCTCATACTTCCGTTGTTTCATAAAGGATTAAACCACAATATGGACCATAAACAACCGCTAGCCATGACCTTTATCGCTCTGGCTGTTAGTAGCAGTTGCATCGCAGCCGATTATCAAAATGTTAACGACATCCCGTTTCAGGACAGTAACTTTAAAACCTGTGTATTAGCTCAAAACATTACCGATCCTGCGGCGATCAAGAAACTCATCTGTCGCCGGATGTCGATAAATAAAGTCGACGAGCTCAGTCACTTTCCTGCACTGCAGAAACTTTGGTTATCAGGTCCTCAACTGGCTAGCGTAAACTTAAGTCATAATCCTAATCTTACTGAAGTTTCAATCACTAAGACTAAGATTACTCAGCTCGATCTGAGTAACAACAGCGAATTGAAAGAGCTCGATATCAGCTTCAACCAATTGACCTCATTAGACTCAAGTCATAATCCCAAGTTGACCGATATTGGTGTGGTAGGCAATAAACTCAAGACGTTAGATTTGAGCCATAACCCAAAACTCAAATACTTTTGGGCGAAAGAGAATCGGCTTACCTCTCTGGACTTCAGTCACAATCCAGAACTGGTACAAGTAGGCTTAACTAGCAATAAAGTTGCTAACATCAATGTCAGTAGAAACACTAAATTAAACAGCTTAGGTTTAATGTATAACCAGTTAACCGAACTGGATATCAGTCATAATCACAAATTGACCAAGCTCTATTTAACCGATAACAAACTCACCCATATTGATGTCAGTCAAAACCCAAAACTTAGGGATCTGTGGGCAACAGGAAACCCGCTGGCCGAATTGGATATCACAAAAAATCCCAAACTTGATGACTATGAAGTGGATGACGATGTGGAAGTAAGCGAATAAACCTGATGTGGCGAGTAGAACTGGTTTAGCGAACAAGCATGAGAGGCTGTAGTGAGGCCTCTTTCGCTCTCTACTAATAATAAAAGCTAGCTATATTGCGGAATTGAACTTATTTCATCTGCAGTGAGGAAACGCCACTGCCCAAGGGGGATATCAAGATTTATCTCACCCACGCTTTCACGATGCAGACCATTCACTCGATTACCAATGCAAGCAAACATCCGCTTCACCTGATGATATCGCCCCTCCGTTATCGTTAACAGCACCTCCTTTGCAGAAACAAAGTCAAGCTTTGCCGGAAGTGTGAGTGCTTCCTCACCTTGTAGTTGTAAGCCTTGCTCAAATCGACGACGAATGTCCGCTGCAACCTTTCCAACAATGTCGCCTTCAATGGAGTCACGTAAGTAAACTCGGTAGACCTTTTCGCAGCGATATTTAGGATTAAACACATTAAATGACCAGCGGCCATCATCTGTTATCAAGAGCAAACCTGTGGTGTCGGCATCTAAACGCCCTGCAATGTGCAGTTCACTGGTTTTATCCAGTTGAATGTAATTAAACACACTTGGGTGATCACCATCGACATTAGAGCTCAATGTATCGGCAGGTTTATGCAACATGATATAGCGAGAAGGCCGTGCAGTAAGTTGCTGTCCATCTAAGGTGATATGGTTATTTTCATGAACCTGAGCCGAAGCAATATTCACACTTTCACCATTGACCAGTACGCTTCCGGCCAGAATCAATCCCGTAGCCTCGCTACGGCTTAGCTCTGTGCTTTTACATATAAATTTATCGAGGCGCATATCTGAAACTCTGTAAAAGGTAATCGTTATCGAGAATCTTGACTCATAACCTACGGATTTATTGAAGATCTAATACCAATCAGTATAAAGATTTGATCGCTCAGCGAGAGTTTCGCGGTTCTGAGGCAAGGCAGCGAGTGAAGAGCATAGTTATTCTACGGTTAAGCTCGTTAACACAGCATCAGAACCGCTAAAACTCGCCTGTAAGGAGTGTTTTTGGCTGCCTACTTCTGCGTTGAATGAACTCACAAGGGAACAACCATTATGTCATCCATTCGCCTTGAATTAGTTTGCCAAAAAACACTCTGAGTAGATCAACTTCTTATACTGATTGGTATAAGAGCAGTTTACCAGCAACAAAAAGGGCCTCGAAAGGCCCTATTAGTCATTAAACATCAACTAATCAGTATTATTGAGCTTGCTCATTGATGCTTAATGCCATGGCCTCAGCCACTTTAATGCCGTCTATCGCTGATGACATAATGCCACCTGCGTAACCTGCGCCCTCACCTGATGGATAGAAACCTTTAGTATTAATGCTCTGGTAATCATCGCCACGCTTAATGCTAATCGGTGATGATGTACGCGTCTCAACCCCAGTTAAGGTAGCATCTTCCATGGCAAAGCCACGGATCTTCTTATTAAACTCAGGGATGGCTTCACGAATGGCATCAACACAATATTGAGGTAATAGTTTGGTCATGTCGGTCAGTTTAATGCCTGGCTTATATGAAGGCTCGACACCACCAATAGCGGCTGAAGAGGTGCCTTGCATGAAGTCACCCACTAGCTGTGCAGGTGCGTCATAGTTCCCGCCGCCAAGTACATAAGCCGCTTTTTCAAGTTGACGCTGCAGATCAATGCCCGCTAAAGGATGATCAGGATAATCACTTGGGTCAATTCCCACCACGATAGCACTGTTAGCATTACGCTCATTACGTGAGTACTGACTCATGCCATTAGTCACAACGGCAAATTCTTCAGATGTGGCCGCGACAACGGTACCACCAGGACACATACAGAAACTGTACACAGAGCGACCTGACTTACAGTGGTGAACCAACTTGTAATCCGCTGCGCCTAAAATCGGGTGACCGGCAAATTGACCAAACAAAGCCTTATCAATCACCGACTGATTATGCTCGATTCTGAAACCAACCGAGAAAGGTTTAGCTTCAACATAAACGCCTCTGTCGTGGATCATTTGGAACGTATCGCGGGCACTGTGCCCAATAGCCATCGCGATATGCTTCGATTTTATTTCAGAGCCATCCGCTAAGGTTAACCCCAGTATTTGGCCATTTTCGATATGAAGATCATCCACTCGAGTGCTGAAACGGATCTCACCACCCAAGGCGATAATATTAGCGCGCATCTTTTCGACCATGCTAACCAGCTTAAACGTGCCGATATGAGGCTTGCTCACATACAAAATCTCTTCTGGTGCGCCAGCTGCGACAAACTCATTAAGCACCTTACGACCATAATGTTTCTTATCTTTAATCTGAGTCCACAATTTACCGTCGGAGAATGTGCCCGCGCCACCTTCACCAAATTGTACATTTGATTCTGTGTTTAACTTCTTAGTACGCCAAAAGCCGAAGGTATCTTTAGTACGCTCACGTACCTCTTTACCACGCTCAAGAATAATAGGCTTATAACCCATCTGCGCTAATACTAAACCGGCAAAAATGCCGCATGGACCAAAACCGACAACAACAGGACGCTCGCCTAAATCTTCAGGTGCCTTAGCCACAAACTTATAGCTCATGTCCGGCGTGACTTTAATCGACTGATTGTCAGCAAACTGTTCAAGCAAGGCTTCATCTTTCGATGTGGTTACATCGAGTGTATAAAGCAGGAAGATACGGTTTTTAGTTCGTGCATCGATGCCACGACGAAACACCACTGTTTCAACCAGCTCATCAGCCGAGATGTTAAGCATGGTTAAGATTGCTTGAGTCAGCTCTTCTGGAGAGTGATCGAGGTCGAGTTTTATATTAGAGAGGCGTATCATGGTTTTTCCAGATTTATGTTACTTGGCCGTCAAAGTGGTGCGGTATACTGAGCAGACGATTTTCATATTTTTATCGAGTCAGTTCATCTTGCTTGATGATGTCGAAAAATATTGAAATTCGTGATTGGATCCGTATGATCCCGGCACTGCGAGTTAGACTTTCGGCGGAAGTTTAACAGAAATCAAATCAAAGTTGCGAAGAATAATATGGCTTTTGTTGTCACAGATAACTGCATAAGATGCAAATACACTGACTGCGTGGCAGTTTGTCCTGTGGATGCGTTCCACGAAGGGCCTAATTTTTTAGCCATCAATCCTGACGTGTGTATTGATTGTGAACTTTGCGTCCCCGAGTGTGCGGCGGCGGCTATTTTTCAAGAAGATGAATTGCCTGAAGGCATGGAGCAGTATCTTGAACTCAATGCTGAACTGGCTGAGATCTGGCCTGTGATCACTGAGATAAAAGAAGCCCCACTAGATGCGGCTGAGTGGGATGGCGTAAAAGATAAAAGAGAGCATTTGATCCTTTAGCTCAACCAAACTTTTGTCCGCTACTTCCCTGTTATACCAATTCCACTAACAATGTGCTCTTTCAGCGGGAATTCAAAGCCCTGTAGGCAAGGCGGATGTTTGAAGCTAATAGTTATTCTATATCGAAAACGTCTTACGTAGCATAAAGGGCTTTAAAACCCGCACTGCGTGAGCCTCTCAGGCATTCCACTTCTGCTTTGCATTGACTTAAAAGGGAGCAACCATTTCCTCATTAATACGCCTTGAATTGAAAAGCCTGAGTGGCTCTGAATTGAACACTTGTTTAATGGAGTTGGTATTAAAACCAATATAGTAAGTAAAAAATAAGCCAAAGGAGGCAGGCCTTTGGCTTAAAGCCATTAAACAGCTTAATTACTTTGGGAACTACACAGCTCTATATTTCACACTGACGACAAACTCCCTCATCAAGGTCAACTCTTCTAAAGGAGATTTCAAACTCTCTTTAGCGTTAAAGTCTTTGCCTCGATGCTGAACATACCTCTGTGAAAATAGTCTTATTTCAGCGGGGTTAACTTGCTTACTGTTCGCAAATTTCCGTGATAAAACCTTAACGATATACTCTTCTGATGTAAGCGTTGCTTCATCAACATCCTTAGATAGTAAAGCAGATGTTGCACTCACACTCGTGGAGGACAAGACAATGCCTGCTGCCGTCACATTACCCACCAACTTCATCGCATTTCTACGGCTTATTGTATTTTCTGACATTTTTATCTCCGCTTAATTAGTTCCAAGGACTCACCGTCATTGTTGAAGGATACCTAAGATCATAGGCCCAGCGTCTGTTATCATTTTTCTCTCTTAGCCCGTCATCAATCTCTTGAATTCTGTTCTGAAAACGATGTAAATGAGCGTACACACGCGGATCATGCATGAAATTTCCTTGCGGATACTTGCCTAAAGAACGATGCCAAGGTGTAGGCAGGTCAACAAACAGCCGAGTAAACTCAAACAGCGCCATACCAACATTTAGACGCGGTATTGCGCCAAGCCAATCATGCTTACTGCGGCCATGATTAGGGTCTAACGGCAGAGATGAGTAATAACCCAACGCGCCCAAAGGCTGAAATGCTGAGAAATTACCCAGAGCGTGATTGACACTCATCCAGTAAATAAGGTGGGTCAAGGTATTGATAAGCTCACGCCTGTTAGACACTGAATCAGGGAAACCATTGACTCCCGCACCAGCAACATCGGTTAAAAATGCCTGTAGTTCATAATCATCTCTAACATCGGCATTATCTTTATAATAAAGACGTATGTAACCTTTCACCCATTGACGAATAGCCCCCCAAGTCTCTGTGTTATCATCATGGTGAGGGAAATCACCAATGGCGTTAAACTCAGTCGCTTCAGCACGATTTACTGGCTGACCATGTTCAACAAAGTGATAGTGCTTTGAACGTCTCACCGTGCCATCTAAGAATGATTTACTGCTGTAGCCAGAGATTAATCGTACCGCGCCAGTCAACAAACCATTATGTGGGTCACCGTAAATTACATCACCATTTTCATCTTCCAACTTAGTGCCAACCTCAAAGAAAATGCCAGTAAAGTTGTTAAAGGCTAATGACGTCAAATGTGGCAAGAGCAGCGCTGAAAGCGGGTGCATTTCGGGAATATTACGATAAAACCCGGTTGCTATTGGGTACAGAAATACGTGGGTAGAGAGATGATCGACAACATTGGACATCGAATACATAGTCGTAAATGTATTTTTGGCCATTTTCCATGTCCATTCACTGTCTGCCGGAGTAATGATTTTCGAAGGCGGATTGGCTTTGTTGCCCCAGCCAAGGTTGTACCACCAAAACCATTCAAAATCGCTTGCAGGCGGTCTTTGAGTCGGTTGTATCGCAATAATTTTAAGCTTGTCGCTATTTTTAGCGACCGCAAACAAGGCGATAGAAGCGTAGAGACGTCCACCTGAATTAGGCACATCAGACTGATCACGTCCATGCTGGAACTGAGCGAGTACTTCATCATTAAACTCATGGAAATCGGTAATGAACAATCTACCTTCATTCATCGCACTATCGAGATTGTCATTTTCAAAACCAGCAATACGTCTAAACATCGTATTGGTGATAGGAAAATTATCCTGGTGTTGAGTGTAAGGCTTAAAGTAATCAAAAACAGGGGTTTGAGCAGAGGTTTGTAAATCCGCAATCACATCATCATTTTCCCAATCTTCATGCCATGAAGGACGTGGGTACTGAGGATCATCATGTCTTTGACCGTTAGAATCCACATCGTAAGGATAAAATAGTAGATCGCTTGCATCATGTACGCGCACTGGTGGCACCGCTGCAGTGATAGGCTCAATGATCTCAAATTTTGCATCACCACCGGTTAAGATTAATTCGATTAACTTAGTCAGTAGAAAAATAAGACCAGATACCAGTGCAGGGCCACCTATGAGCACTAAGCGCCCTAAGTTAGCGCTAACGTAGCGAATACTGGCATCAAACAGTTGCCAATCATCTTCACGCTGTAAACACGCATCATCGACACCAAAGTCTCCCTCTTGGGCTCTGTCTGCACGAGATGCTGCCGTTCCCCTGATTGTCCAAGGAGTGTTGTTTTCTACTTCATCAGAGTTCACATTGCCATGAACTGGAGTGCCATTTAATCGATCAAAATCATGCCAGTTATTTTCTGAAGCAAGTTGAACTAAACGCTTACGTAAAATCTCGGTGGTTGTATCAGAATTCTGTGGTAGCACAGGAAATGGAAATTCTGGTAATTCATGCATACCAGCGCCTGTAACAGCTCCAGGTCTAAAATCTGGATCATCTGAGCCAATCGCACATAGTCTTTCATAATCACTCGCTGCAGCTCGCTGCGCACTTCGATTTGACTGTGCACTACGCTGAAAAGCTGTGTTTTCAGGGACACCGTTTTTTCTTAAATCTTCATACAGTGCTAGCTGCTCCTGTAGTTTAAGATATTCAGGCGAATCTAAAAACGCTTGATTGTCATTCTTGTTTGTCATAACTGTGCCTATCTCACTCTAAAAAGTGTGATCAGCTATGACTCATCATCGTTATGAATTGTCTTAAGCTAACCACAACCTAAATTTCAACAAGCAGTCAATACAACTTACTACTTGTCCCTAAACCCTCTCGGGAAATGGATGTGGCCGCAGGAGTGAAACGTTAATTATCGCCTATCTATATACGCACCGGACAATAGACAAACCTAGTGAAGCACCACATCTGCAGTTAATCTACACAATTTAATTCATCTTTCTTTGTCATTGCATGCCAGTCTCTTATCTTGAGAAATGACGTCTTCAAATGTCAATCAGATACAATTAGTTACACAAATCATCGATAGCATGTTTTTATTGTTCTGAGGCGATATTTGGTTCAGATTGAGGTTTAACAAGCCATGATTTGACTTCATTTTTTAGAATAACCAAGGTAAAACTCCACAGATATTCTGTAATTGAAACTGAAAAACCTACTCCCTTCCCGTAAATTTTATTGTACAAAAAACACACTACCCATCGCTTTTAACTTATGTAAAAATAAGCAGCTGGCAATGAGTTTTATAAGGTCTACATGAAGATAAATAAAGATCGGTTGTCGGCTTTTTATCAGGTTGCTATATCAAAAAACTTCCACAAAGCCGCTCGTGCACTTTGTATTACCCAACCAGCCCTTTCCCAAAGAGTGCTCAAGCTAGAACAGGAACTAGAGACGACGCTCTTTATCAGAGGACATAATGGTGTCACCCTTACCCAATCGGGCTTACTGCTCTTAGAATATGTACGTAACATATCCAGTATGGAGCTAGAAGTGCTAGCGAAAATATCAGGCCAGAGTCATGGTGGAATGTGCGGCACCTTACGAATAGCGACATACAGTTCAGTGCTTCGCTCTGTCATCATGCCAGCACTTAAGCCTATATTAGATAGCTCAGTTGATATCCATGTTGAGTTCTTCAGTCGTGAAATGCGCGAACTGCCTACCATGCTTAAAACTGGTGAAGCCGATTTTATTGTGCTCGATCACTTCAACGATCTCGTTAACTTCAACAAGGTCAAGATAGGTGAAGAGGAGATAGTCCACGCTCGTCATCGGGATCATAAAGATGCAAACCAGGTTTTCTTAGATCATGACATTCAGGATATGACGACCTTTAGTTTCTTGAAGAATCAGGGCTTGGGCGATGTGTGCCTAAAGCGCTGCTACTATGATGATATTTATGGTGTTATCGATGGAGTAAAACTAGGGTTTGGTCAAGCTATCGTCTCTCGTCATCTGCTAAAAAACCTAGATGAAATAGCGATCATTCCCTACTCAAAAACGGTAAGTAACCCTCTGGTTCTTTACTACCATAGCAATCAGTATTTAACTCGACTCTATCAAAAAGTCATTGATACTCTGCTTAATCGAGCGCCCCTTTTTTTACGGCCATAACCTCCTCTTTGCTAAGCAGGCAATTAATTTTGCTAATCACTCAATAGAAAATGACGATTTCACAAGCCGTTCTAAGCCTTATATGGTGTTTGCGACTAAGTAAATGCTGAGAGCAAGAATATGAATGGATTCATTAACACACAATCGGCGACTCCTAACGAGCCTACCTACTGCATCCACCTATTTCGCTTTTTAGTGTCACTAGGTTGTGCATCCCCAACATCACCCCCCTATCGAGTGATGAATTAAGCAGGATCTGTATTTAACAATCAAACGGAGTCTATGATGACAAACGAATCAAAAGAGAAAGAGAAAGGGAAAGAAACAGGTGTAAATTGCAAATTAGAAATGGGAGGAAGGATAAGTAAACAAACATCAATTCAGATGGATTTTGATAATGGAACAACCTTCATTGCTCCCGAAAACGTCGCCTTCACCAAAAATATACTAGACGATATTGGAGATATTATTGATATCGGTTGCAAGTTAACTGGGTGGTGCGGCGGTAATGGAGGAGGCGGTGGTACCAGTAGTGGCAGCGGTTGTTACACCATCATCACTCCTGATGGAACCAAGATTACCATATGCCCTCCACCACAAATGGCGATTGCCTAGCCAGTCTGGTTTATCCTTCAATGGCCTTAGGTCTGCTTGATTAAGCGAGCTGACCTATTCAAGCCAGCTAAGAGATATGCTTGATTTATTCCAATACTTTAGATGCCTGCACTGCATATTCAAAACCAGCACCATTAGTGACCTTACCTGAGCTACTCATCCCCAAATGGAGCTTCTGTTTTGCAGGTACGACGTATGATTCTGTTTTTTCCCAGCCAGGTTGATTGTTGTATCTGGTCATCACATTACTGAGGGTGACCTCAATGGCGACATCCAACATATTGATAAGGTATATGAACTGCCCAAAAAAGCCTGATTCACCCTCTTTATGTATTCGCGCTAAGACTGGAGAAGCAGCGTCGTTCTCATCGCTATTGACCTTTTCGTGCTGAAAAGCCCCATTTGCCACGATATCAGATAAAGATAATTCGCTGTAAACGGGCTCTTCATTAACACTTGTCATATCAGTAAGTTGTTTATTCATAGCCCTGCTCCATCATTTCTAGTGGCATTTATACATCCTTGTATTTAAGACTAACCATTAACAATATTTACTTTTTATTAACATACCAAATTATTACATGGGAACACAATAGAATACATTGGCAGAAAGTCTACCTTGAAAAATACTCACATTGAACCGACTCACTATACCCTATCGAGTGAGTCGGATTACAATGACTTTCACGGAACGGCTTAAGCTTTTGTTTTAAAATATTTAAATCACTACCTCACCATCGAAGATGAGGTGTATTGAGGTGTTATGTAACCTATGCCTAAGGTTTGGTTTTATAAACGCTGATGTATGTCATTGCAGTCACTTATACCAATTCCACTAATAATGTGAACTTTCAGCGGGAGTACAAAGCCCTGTAGGCAAGGTCAATATATTGCTCCTGCGTTACTCTACCTCCTGAATCCATTCAGTCGTATATCTAGAGCCCCAAACGCAGCATAAAGCGCTTTACCATTTGCTTTGAACATCGGCCGCACTATGTGAGCGTCTCAGGTATTCCACTTCTGCTTTGCATTAACTTAAAAGGGAATAACCATGCCTTCATCAATGCGCCTTGAATTGAAAAACTTGAGTAGCTCTGAATTGATCACTTATTTAACGGAATTGATATTAAACCATTATTTTTAGGCATTTTAGTTGTTTCTCGTCGTCAATCGACGGAAAACAGTTTAGCAACGACTTAATTTCAACGGCAGAATATTCTATAATTGCTTAACTTTAATTTTTTAATGACAGAGATAACCTAACTGCCATGCGAAAACCCAGAACAATTAGAGTAAAGACCAGAGTACAGAAGATCAGAATGAGACGAGCTAAAAGACTCTGTTTACTGATGATGAAGAGCAATCAACAGCAAGAAGAACAGAGTGAATCACAGTCTAATACTGAACTGTATAAAGCGGCTTAAATAGCTAGCCTCGATAAACTCATGTTTAACGGGGCTTTTTTATAAGCTTAAATGACTCGATAACAATAGCACTGCCAAAAACAGCGTAAACTTGGTTTTACCGTTAACACTCGCGACAGTTTATCACCACAGATAATCGCTATTTCAAGGTCATTTCGGCAATAATATTAAGCTGGCACAAATAGTAAATTAAAAACTCCATCTCACCAAAAATTTGCTAATCGCACTCCTTAGTGCCTAACAGAAAACAGAGACCATGGCGACCAGTGTACCCCATCGAAATCTAACCACGCTTAATCCAAATAAGCGAATAGAGATAGACGCGCTCATAATAGGACAAGTCAGTCTCAAATTAACCTTTGCCACCGATAAATTTGATCCAATTCAGACGAGCGCGCATGATAATCTCTTGAACGATGAGAGTGAAAAGTAAGCGAGCATATGATGATCCCTAACATTCAGTTCGAACACAATGAAGATAAGCCTCCCCTCTACATCGATATCTTAGAGTTAGGTGAGTTCTATCAAAGGTTCGGTACTCTCCATTCTCCTCCTTATGAACCTCATCGCATCAAGTTTCATGGTTTACTCTATATTATTGAAGCTCAAGGCAGTCACTTTATTGATTTTGTCAGTCATCAATATCAAGCTAGTCGCTGTATTTTTGTTAATAAAGACCAAGTGCAGAGTTTCAATTTTACCTCTAAGCCTAAAGGTTATTTGATACTGTTTACTGATGATTTCCTCAATAATCTGCGCAGTAACATTCGTACTTCACTGTTTCCACAAACAGGCGTATTAACAAGCAACTCAGCCACGTTAAATTTAAGCCCCACATTAATGGACAGCTGCTCCGCATTGATTTCTGAGATTGCATCTGAACTGAGCAGGCAAGAGAGTGATATTTTGCTTGTTCAGATGCTCTTTACCTCGTTATTGCTAAAGCTAAATCGTGAGCGTTTACCTCAACAGTCTCAACTCAGCGAACGACATCAGACTCAATTTAATCAATTTATCCAATTGCTTGCACAAGGATACACAAATAACCGCGATGCTAACTCTTATGCTGCTTTGATGAACATAACCTACAAAACGTTAAACCAACTCTGTAAACAGGTTTGCAATAAAACCGCCAAACAACTGATTGATGCCCATGTGATACTCGAAGCCAAAAGACAGCTCGCTGTCGAGCAGGTTCAAGTGCAGCAACTAGCATTCTCACTAGGGTTTAATGAAGTCACTAATTTCATTAAATACTTTAAACGTCACACCTCTCAAACACCGTCTCAATTTAAGTCAGCCATAAATAATCCATCACACTAAAAGTTCGATATTGACCCTTTTTCATCCACCATTGACCTGCCGGTGACTTGTTAACTCCTTTAAGCTACCCCAATCAAATAACGAGAAATAATACCAAAATGAACAAGATAGTATCTGGCGCACTCATTGCTGCCTTCGTTATACCAATGGGTATAACTAGCTGTAACGCCCATCCCACCTCAAAGGAGAAGAGCATGACATTATCAGATAAAGCTGTAGCGGTGCTAAACAGTATTGAAACAGGCGACCAGCAGGCCATCTCCTACATCAACCCTAAGGAATACACCCAACATAACCTAGCCGTAGGTGATGGTTTAGCCGGATTTGGTGCGGTATTACAGGCTCTTCCTGAAGGCAGCGCAAAGGTTAATATTATCCGTACTTTTCAAGAGGGAGACTTTGTTTTCACCCATACAGAATATAACTTCTTTGGTCCGAAAGTGGGTTTCGACCTGTTTCGGTTTGAAGATGGTGTCATTGTCGAACATTGGGATAATCTGACAGAAAAATCGGCGCAGCTAAACCCAAGTGGTCACAGTCAAACTGATGGAGCTACTCAAGCTGTTGATATAGACAAAACTGCAGAAAATAAGGCATTGGTTAACGATTTCGTGAACACTATTTTGGTAAAAGGAGAGTTTGATAAACTCGCTGACTACTTCGATGGCGATCACTATATACAACATAACCCTCAAATAGGAGATGGGGTCTCGGGCTTAGGGAAAGCGCTTGAAGCGATGGCCAAACAAGGCATTAAAATGGTCTATAGCCAGAACCATAAAATACTAGGGGAAGGTAACTTTGTTCTCAGTATCAGCGAGGGAACCTTTGCCGATAAAAAGAGTTCATTTTATGATCTTTTCCGAATTGAAAATGGCAAAATTGCTGAGCATTGGGATGTGATTGAAGCCATTCCACCGATGAGTGAGTGGAAAAATAAAAATGGAAAGTTTGGCGGACTCTAATGAGCTAAGCCAAACTACAAACGCAGCCTAGGGGCTGCGTTTTAATTCTGATGAAACAAACTGACTTTCTACAATTTTCTGGTTAGCCTAATCAGGACTAGTGATAGGTTTGTCCATTATGTTTAAGCCAACCGCCAGGGTGGCGGGCTTGAGGATCATGATGGGTCCAATGGATCACCCCACCTTATATGGTTAAACTCATATTGACCTGCAAACTCAACCGTATCGCCTAAGTTGATGCCCTCAACACGCGGAGCCAGATCAATATTGTGCGCCACGAGCAATGTTTGATCGTTCGCTAAACGTAAAATAAACCGCTGATGTCGGCTGCCATCATTGTCATCTGCTAACAATTTAATCACAGTTCCCGAGGCACTGACTTGGACACTATTTTTTCTATCTTGGTAAGCTTTAGCAATGCTTGCTATACCACTGTGTGTCGCTTGTGAGCTGGTATTGGCAGTTGATAATCCCGCTGCATTAACGACTCTGTTATAGGCAAAACTAGCACCTGCAAGCAGTAGCATCATGATGAAAATTCGATAAAGTATGCCCTTTATCGGACTGTGAGGTTTATCTTCTTTTCTCCTGCTTTTATTGTCGTTATCTCTTTGGTGACTTCGAAGGCCTTTCTTTACTTTTACACCTTTGTCGAGATCAACTTTCACTTCGACACCTTCGATATTGGCCTCGATAGCGTTCAGCTTACCGTCCGCTTTTGTCTCAATGTGGAAGTAGATCAGATCGCCCTCAACGGGGCGGCGACTCATATGACTCAAAGTCGAAGCATGAATAAAAACATCCCGTTCCAATTCAGGCTCAGCGTGGATGAAACCGAAACCTTTGTCATCTTTCCAACGAACTAAGGTGCCTTTAACAAGATTGTTTTGCATTAAACTCCTGCTCACTTACGACTACAACCACTTAATGATAGTGAAAATGTAACTCTAAAACACGGTTTTACATAGAGTTATTTAACTAATAGTTAAAACTACGACAAAGCGATGAGCACCAAGCAGCCATGCTTGATGTATATCGAACAGTACATTTTCTCTTATTAAAACCTTAGACACCTGATCGCTCTCTTGTTATGGTCAGTTTTCATTCAAATGGATACGGAAGAGAAGATGAAACTAGAGTCACTGGCACTGCACCACGGATATGAATCGGAAGTCACGACCAAATCGGCCGCGGTGCCTATCTATCAAACCACGTCTTATACCTTCGATAACACACAGCATGGTGCCGACCTGTTTGATCTTAAAGTACCGGGCAATATCTACACCCGTATCATGAACCCCACCACAGATGTACTGGAGCAAAGATTAGCGGCCATTGAGGGCGGAATTGGAGCTTTGGCGGTTGCATCAGGAATGGCGGCCATTACCTATGCACTTCAAGCGCTCACTCAAGTGGGTGACAATATTGTCAGCACTAGCCAGCTCTATGGTGGTACTTATAACTTGTTTGCCCATACCCTTCCTCGCCAAGGCGTCAATGTGCGTATGGCGGCCTTTGACGATTTCGATGGCTTAGAAGCCTTGATTGATGACAATACCAAGGCGTTGTTCTGTGAATCGATTGGTAATCCAGCGGGGAATATCGTTGATATTGAGCGCTTGGCCAATATCGCTCATAAATACGGTGTGCCTTTAATGGTCGATAACACGGTTGCAACTCCAGTACTGTGCCGTCCCTTCGAGTTTGGTGCAGATATCGTGATTCATTCTCTGACTAAATACATTGGCGGACATGGCACGACCATAGGCGGCGTGATTATCGACTCTGGTAAGTTTGACTGGGCAGCCCATCCTCAACGCTTTGCCCTGCTCAATGAACCCGATCCCTCTTACCACGGTGTGGTATATACCCAAGCGTTTGGGCCAGCAGCTTTTATCGGTCGCTGCCGAGTCGGGCCACTTAGAAATACTGGTGCCGCCCTCTCGCCACAAAGTGCGTTTTTGTTACTTCAAGGTTTAGAAACACTGGCACTAAGAATGGAACGTCATTGCAGCAATGCCTTAGCATTGGCTGAATACTTAGAGACACACCCTAAAGTCAGTTGGGTCAATTACGCAGCCCTGCCAAATAGTCCTTTTCAAGACAACTGCCATAAAATCACCGGCGGCAAAGCCTCTGGTATTATCAGTTTTGGCATTAAATCCACAATGCCAGGTGGAGGTAAAGAAGCAGGTGGACATTTTATCGATGGGTTAAACATGATCCTACGTTTAGTCAATATCGGTGATGCAAAATCCCTCGCCTGCCATCCCGCTTCAACCACCCACAGACAGCTGGATGCAGAAGAATTGGCTAAAGCAGGTGTGAGCGAAGATTTAGTACGTATATCGGTAGGCATCGAACATATCGACGATATCATTGCTGATGTACAACAAGCCCTTGAACAGCTTGATTAACCTGTAAACAGTGTATTGTTGAGGCTAGCTTTTGGTGCTGGCTTTTTGATGCAGAAAGAGGCGTCATGTTAGCCTCTATTCTGCTTTACTCAATCAATACGTCTTACTTCACTTTACTCCGCTCCCACAAGCCAAAAATCAACCACATTAATCCAATCGGGAGCAATGGCACTGCTGCTAACAATAAGGCGACAGGTACAGAATCAACATAGTAACGTATTAGGCATACCGTCATAATCACCAACACAGGATGAACATAAAACATCCCCCGAATCATCCGCGCATAAATACTCTTACTGACCTCTGCACCGGGTAAGCTTGCAAGCATAAGTCCCAGCCAAGTAATACAGCCTAGAACACCGGTTAACACGCTAGTTATGTGAAAAAACGATTCCAAACTTTAGTTCATCCCGCTTTAACAAATAACCGAAAATAAATTTATGACGACTATTTCCTTTGCTATAAGCCATTCATTAGTATGGCATATACCTAACTACCAGTTTATTCTCGTGCCAAGGAGAACATCATCAATTATGATTTGTAAGAGTTAACTCTTCTATTCATTATTGTCTTCTACAAATGAATCAATAAACTCATCGAAAGAATCCCATTCGCCATAAATAATGGCTTCTAACTCTAAAACATAAAAATATATTTTACCAAAATCACTTTCCCTAAGAGAAACAGCAAAACTCCCCGAACCTGGATCATAGGCAAATACCAATAACTCATTAATTTTAAATTCTTTAGGTAAGGAATCAACAGTAGCCCATTCAAAGTTTTTTAATATATCATTTATAGAATCAAACGCATTCACTGGAAAAAGATTTTTTCTATCATGAACAAATGAAGGGATTGGCTGCCCGCCATTAAATTTCTTATAATGATTCTTCATCGTTACTGGCAGTAAAACTCCTACAACTCTTTCTAGGTTAGCCCACATATCCTCAGTAACAGTTTCATCACATAGCTCAAGTTCTATTTTATCCATTATTATCACCATGTTTTAAATACATAACTACTTCCTGTTGCCTTTTTAAATTGACTGACTCCACCATTATGCGGTATTCCTCTATGAGCATCTTTATGTACAAGCTGCATAGTACCTGTATTAGTGCTGGCATTATAATCATCCACATGATGCCAAACATAATCTTTAGGAGTAGATTTCTGACCTAAAGCAGCCATATTGGCAGCCTCGAAATCTTTATGATAGTTCCCCGTATATTCAATATTTTGAATTGGATTCACATCAGGTTTTTTCTGATTAGAATATAATGCATTACTTTCTGAGTAATCCAATCCACCATTTTCATTTTGTTTAACCCCATGAAAACCACGTTCTTCTAGTTTTTTCAATGGACATGTTGCCAATCCCAAAGGATCAACCCATTCCATCGGGTTGTGTACATAGGCTTGAGGTCTTAATCCGCCCGCCATGCCAATGGGATCTGGGCTTAAATATTGGCAGGTTTCGGGGTCATAATATCTGTGACGGTTGACTCTTTATCCAATAGAGGAAACCAGTTTCAGAATCAAACACTTGACCTTGGTACCTTAAGTCACAGTTTACGGGATCATTTGCCGCATCTTCAAGGTACTTTTTATGCTTACTTTTTTGCTGAATACTTAGACGCCACTTATGATGTTCACCCCATAAGCTTTGCTCTCCGCGCCACTCGATGTCACCGGCTTCGGTGCAGAGCTCTCTTGGCGTTCCTGCTTGGTCGGTCACTATATAGTGCAGTTCAGGTGCTAGCTTTTCTGCTGATGCATCAACTAACATCTCTGAACGTTCATTACCGCTATTACCATTATTGTAATTTAACGCATAGCTTTGGGTTAACTGTGCGAGCGGTTTAAAACTGTTTGGCTCAGCTCTTTAAAACCACTGGCCACTGAGTGATGTAGGCCAGTGTGCCATCGGCATAGTACTTCTGTTGTTCAACGAGGTTTTGCCATCCCACAGATAGCGGAATTTTGATGGCTGGCTTTTACTTGCGATCTGGCTTTGTTGTCTCTGACTAGTGTTTAGTCTGGTTCTGCAGTACTCCTTATCAAATCCAGAGAATGTTGTCTCTGCAAGGTAATTGGCATGCAGCGTTATGTTCAAAGTCACCAAGTAGAGTAACCTGCATCTACAATTTTTTGGGAGCATTGTTATATGTATGGCTTAATGCCGATATATCGTAGGCATGAAAAAGTCTCAGAAACGCTGCGATTTAATATTCAAAGACCTAGTTCATCAAATGTCGCACTAAAAATAGCATCGCCAAACTTATCCATAATCACTAATGAATCACCTTCAAGACTAATATCTTTAAACATTGAAGTAAAAACCATTTCATCTGGTTCAGTTTTCAATATTTCACGAGTAGAAAGCATCTCACTCCCCTTATAAAACACCAAATTCAAATGGAAAGTGTCCGTTGTCAACTCGCATTCCAAGGCGCATTTAACATCAATATCTTTGATTAACTTTGTTTTAAACGTCCATCTATTTACATACCCACTTTCGCAAAAATCAGCTAATCCTCTTAGTAATTCATCTCTTGGAATTTCATACTGTCCTTGACACTTTTCAACTCCTGAGATAAGCATTTGAGAAAATAACGGATTAAGTTGTTCTCTTTCAAGCGATTTGTATTTATTCTCATCAAAATATATTTCAACTATCAATACTTTTGAAGAGTTAACAAAACACTCTAAATTAGGTTTATTCTTTCCAATAAAGCAAATTCGCTTAAAGCCCTTAGTATCATACTTTATCGGCTTTAATACCCGCTCTAAGTAATTACAAATACTTCTTGATTGGTCCCTAAACGGATGAACGATATCGTCCTTAAAATCCACCAGATCGGGATATAAATATAGCTCTTTTAATATCATGGTCTTGAATGCCTTGCAGGATCTAATTCTCGCCTCAGTCTAGCAGCATTTTTTGTAGCTCGGATCACCATCCCAATAAGACACTAGGCTGTTTATTGAGCCTATATCCATGCCAATAATTTATGACATTACCCCTCCATGGGATATTAATTTAATAAAATAAACAAGAAACCTACTACATGAATGAGACATCGGCTCCGCCGACTTTTTGAACTTTAAAATCATGAAAACGTACGCCGATTCCATGATCTACATCTATTTCATACCTTATTAACACACCAAAATCTCCTTTATGAGCATCTAAGGTTATATATATTTTCTCTATTTCATAACCTCCTAATTTTTTTGAATAAAACCTCAAAGAATAATTCTCAACTTCTTGTATTAAACTAGTAAAAACTCTATCCCACATATCTATTATCTCTTCTATAGATTCAATGAAATGTTCTGATTCTACTTCTTCCTCTAAATATATAAACTGAACTTCAGATGACTTTGGATCCTTCAATGTAATATTTACTGACATCCCTTCATCGTCTGTATAAAAAGAATAGTAATTTATCCCCATGATCCCCCTACATCGACAAATAGCAAAATAAAATTATTTATTAAGTATTTAAAAATAGAGCGAAATCATTCATGAACATCTGTGTATTTGACTCTTTCATAGCCTTTAGGTGGTGGGGAAAGTTCTGGATATAAAATTGACTTCTGAACATCCCAATTTACACCGTCAACAAAATAATTATTTAATCGTTGCATAACTTTTTCTGGTTCACCATGCATACCGAGATGTTCATATGAATATAAAACATCCATGTTTTTCACAGGATCTAACTTTTCAATTAATACACGTTTTACATTTGGGTTAAAAGGGTTGTCATATTCAATAAAATCAAATCCAGGAAGACCTGTATGTCTTTTCTCTGATGAGTAACTCAATCCCAATAAGATTCGTGGGCGCATGTTCACAATAACTTGAGTGGTGATATCACGATTAAACAACTTTAATAGCCGATGTGCAGCAACCACTATACAGAATAACACATCAACATTATTAAAATTAATACCTTCCCAGTCATCACTCTCATTTCTAATATCAAAAAAATCCATTTGACAGTCATCTCTTAATTGAGCCGCTGTGTACCCTCCTCCTTCAATCTTAATGGAGAATACAGCACCATCAACTAAGTGCTTCTTCATTATTTTGGGCATTTATTTTGTCCCCTATGCTCATCGGCTGCTGCTAAATACTCTGTTCGTCGACCGTTATTGGGACCGACTGGATTCTGTTTATTTGATGTACCATCTAACCCTCCTAAATCTTCAAACCTCCTCTGCTCTAAGCCTCGTGCAGTGTCTTTACCTGCTTGTCCATCACCAACATAAAAAGGTTCTGGTTTTATATCAAAATCACTGTAATTGTTACTGTAACGATAATCCAATACATCTTGAGCATTGTGTCCTAAACCGGGCTTACTTGCATATCCAATATAAGATTTCCCATCTTTTACACCTTCATAAGTTATATGGGTTGCTTTAGCGGGATCCCCTATCAATCCCAACGGATCAATCCATTCCATCGGGTTGTGTACATAGGCTTGAGGTCTTAATCCGCCCGCCATGCCTATGGGATCTGGGCTTAAATATTGGCAGGTTTCAGGGTCATAATATCTATGGCGGTTATAATACAGACCCGTTTCAAAATCAAACACTTGACCTTGGTACCTTAGGTCACAGTTTACGGGATCATTTGCCGCATCTTCAAGGTACTTTTTATGCTTACTTTTTTGCTGAATACTTAGACGCCACTTATGATGTTCACCCCATAAGCTTTGCTCTCCGCGCCACTCGATGTCACCGGATTCGGTGCAGAGCTCTCTTGGCGTTCCTGCTTGGTCGGTCACTATATAGTGCAGTTCAGGTGCTAGCTTTTCTGCTGATGCCTCAACTAACATCTCTGAACGTTCATTACCGCTATTACCAGTATTGCAATTTAGCGCATGGCTTTGAGTTAACTGTGCGAGCGGTTTAAAGCTGTTTGGCTCATAGACCCACTGAGTGGTGTGAGCCAGCGTGCCATCGGCATAGCATTTTTGTTGTTCAACCAGGTTATTGCCATCCCACAGATAGCGGAACTTTGATGGCTGACTTTGACTTTCAAGCTGGCTTTTTTGTTGCTTCTGTTGCTGATTGGTTTGTTTTATTTTTGCAATACGGCGACCAAATGGATCGTATTGGTAACGCCAACAATCACCATTGGCCAACGCGACTTCGATTAATTGATCTTCTTCATCCCATTGATAAAAGGTGCTTTGCGGCCTAAAACCCGCTTTACGAGTGCATTTCTCAATAGCACGGCCATTAGCATCATAACGATAGGTATGCTCACCTAGGGTTTCTACTCGGCCTGCTTGCTGATATTTAAGGGCTTTTTCAACACGCTTTTGCACAAAATCAACAACGTTGCTGTTATCTGCTGATAAAACCTGACTCGTTTGCGTGAGGTTTTGCTCACTATCGTAGCTAAATTGTTTGGTTTGAACAGCCTCGGTAGCTCCCTTGCCTGATGTGGGCGCACGTTGGCTCAATTGGGTTATTTGACCTGCTGAGTTATGTTCAAACTCACTCATGCCCCAATGGCTGTCATCAATCTGGCTAATCTGATTTAATGCATCATATTGATAGCTGCGTTGCAGATGCTGATAACGGCCCTCACTCTTGCCGCCTTGATGAGTCCCGTGAATGAGGTGCTCTGCACCTTCGCTTACCGGGGCCCCATGATGCGCAGTTTGGATCAGCTGTTGGTTAAGCAGCAAACCATCGGGTCCGTGATGATGAGCTAAGTGAAAACCGAGCCCGTTAGTGCGCGTGGTTTCTTGTCCTAGCTGGTTATGCGAAAACTCTAAGGGGTTATGCCCCCCAATTTGCAGACTTTGAAGTTGGCCTAACTGCCAGTTGAACTCAATAGCATCATCCATTGGGTTTTGGACTTGCCCGCCAGCTTCAACTCTTTCGAATTCAGCTCTTTCTAATTCAATTTTGGTGCGATAACCCATCTGGTTATATTGGCTATTAACGGTATCACCGTTGAGGCGCTCACTTATTCGTCTTCCTAGCTCATCATATTCAAATTCAATAACCGCATTGGCATTTTCAGCTTTTAATAATTGAGAAGCATCATCGTATTCAAAGTAGGTATTCGCGCTTATCCGTTCACCCGAATCTCGACTCTGTTTTTGAATCAATCGACCAGCAAGATCATAATAGTAATGTAGGCTTGTGCCATCAGCGGCAGTTTTACTGCTAATTCGACCTGCACCATCATAGGTAAAGTGTGTGAGTCTCCCGTCGTAGTGACGCTCTTCGACAATTTGACCACTGCTATTGTAATGGTAGCGCCACTCTTGCTGCTGACTGTTAATCACACCTTCAAACTGACACTCACCATTGTATCGGTACTGTGTCCTGCCGCCTTGTGGATCTAAACTTGCCAGCATTTTGTCAAATGCGCCGTATTCATAATGGAATTGATGCCCAAGGGGATCTGTAAAGCAAGTGACATTGCCTTCAATGTCATAATCATAGACGCTCTTACTACCATCCTCGTGGGTCACAGATCTTGGGTAAGGTAGGCTGCCTTGGTAGTGCCATTGTCGTACTCTTTTTGACCCAGTACCTGAAATGCTTGGTGATGATGTTGAGGATATTCTGGTTTGGGTGTGTAAACGCCCTAATCCGTCATAATTAAATATCAGCTTTTCCCCGAGTGGAGGTGAGATTTCGATTAACTGACCTGAGTCATTATATCGATAGCCCGTCTGCGCACCTTCTGGGGAAATAGCCCAAGCCAGTTGACCTAAGCTCGTATACTGATAAAACCATTGTTGTTTAAGTGGATCAGACACACTGGTGAGATTGCCCTGAGGGTCATATTCATATTCCCAAGTGGCGCCAAGTGGATTTAAGTACCCAATTAGCAAACCATTTTGATCGTATTGATACTCAGAAGTGATGCCATCTGCTGCGATGACTTTCTCAATCTGCCCCCACGCATCATAGGTAAACGCGGTTCTCTCTCCTAAAGCATTAGTTTGAGCAACAAGTTGATTATCAATCCACTCGTTGTGTATCTCATCACCGTTGGGAAAGATTATCCGCAAGATATTATTACGTTCATCATGGTAATACTGCACAATACCGTCAATGGCACTCTTGTAATAGACGATATTATTGACGTCATCAAAACGAATTTGATCGCTAAAGCGGCCTTCTGCGCCTCTAGAAGCGGTGGCACGCCCTTTGTCATCGTAGTCATGCTCGACCCAAGTCTGACTGAGATCTGACCAACGAAGTAGATAACCCTCTTCACTGTATTGATAGTCAAAACTGCAACCCGGCGCAGCTCGACAAGTGAGCATTTGGCCTTGTTTATCGTACTCATAACGGGCTAACGTTTGGATTGGATTAAGCTTGCTATCGAGTAAAGTGAGCTTTTCGATACGGTGGTGTCGACAATCAACTTGGATCTGCTGACCATCAGCTAACACTATCTGTTTTAGCGTACCGCGATCATAGAGAAAGTGATTACTGTTACCTTTTCCATCACTAATTTCAGTCAGTAGCAAGGTATTGGCTAATGCATGATCAAAGCAGTATTGCAGCCCACTTACATGGCGCATGATCAGTTGTTTGTTTTGTCGCGTTAATCGCCACTCTGGCAGATGAGCAGCAAGATTTGCCTCCCCCTCTTTAGGTAACAAATACACAGCTTGGGTGTATTGATCGTCAGTAAAAGTCGCTTGCTCTCCCTCAAGTTCCAGCGTCATATCCCAGACACTGCGCCAACGTGTCCCTAACAGTCCGGTTAACATCAAACCTGATGAATGATAATAACGTTTTTGGGTTAAAGGAAGTCGGCCATTAACCGTAAAATCAGTTCGCCAATCGACCACAAAGCCGGTTGCCATATCGATCGGACAACCTTTAGTGCATACCCCCTCTTTACCTTTCTTCTGATTATTTAACTTATCGGCTTTAGCCCTAGCGGCGGCATCACCTACATCGCCGCTATTTTTACCTGCATTGACTTCGACGTTCGGCTTTTTAGTGGCCTTAGGTCGAGGTGAACCACTGACTTTAGTGACAATTTTACCAATAAATTCGGAGACCTTATTGCAAATCCAAGCAATCATCTCATCAATTTTTTTAGACAGCTTCATCATAATGTCGATTAAGGCTTCAAATGTGCCCTTCATCAAACGAATAATCCAACTCGAGCTAGCACTCCCTGCATTTGATATGGTGCGTTTTAAACCATCGATGATCTTATTGAGCAATACAATGGCATCTTTACCTTTCTCTCTGATGTTCTTCTCGAAAGTCGAAAGAAATTTCACTAAATTGCCATTAGATAAGCCTCTTAAGGTTTTTATGGCGACCTGAATTAACTTCGAATCCGATTTTCTCAATGCATTGATAATGGTGTTACCTGATTTTTTCAGGGCGTCCCCCAGCCCAGGAATAAAACCAATTACGGCTAAGCTCCCTGCAGCCCAATGCCAAGGGTCGCTGCGGTTATCTTCCTTGGCGTAAGTCTGCCAACCCCACTCACCTAAATCGTAAATATCGACGGCCTGCCCAACAACGGGAATAAAGCCCACGGCCACTTGGCAAAACAGCAACACCGCACTGTTATCACCGGCCTTACTCACCACCTCTGCAGGTAGGCTTGTATGAATCTTATTTATCGCAATTTTAAACGATTTACTGCCATTGTTTATCTGTTTATCCAGTTGCCAAAACCGCTTATAAGCAGGTTCATATTCGTCAGCCACATCCATAAAAAAACTGGTATCATCAACATCGACTTCAGTGTCTGAACTGTCGCTGGCGTCATATTTCAGATAACCTTTGCTGCGTAACAAGGTAAACAGAGTAAAATACTCCCCTGCTAACGCTGCGTATTCAGCATTGTCTTGTATTACTGGGTTATTGATGACTGTCTTAGCGGGTTTAAAATCATCGCTACCTTCATCAAGGAGTAAATCGAACCCACCACAGCCCATGTCTTTAATAAGACATAAGCCTTTTTTATCGGTCTTACCTTCAATTTCAGTGTTATTACTGTCGGTGAGAATAAACGGGGCTTCGGGTACCGGCTTACCGTCATCGTAGTGATAATGGATTAATGCGGTGCAACCGCACTCACTGCAGCCACCTGATACCACATTATCGGTAGAAAAATTCTTCTCAGCCGCTTGCTCACTTGATATCAACTCTGCCTTACGATTCTTGCTCATACTGAAACTTCCTTATCCAGTTCATCTAAGGCAGCTTGATAGAGCTTTTCCATCTTGGTTTTTGTGCCCTCTTGTTTCGCTTTTAGTACTTTTCCCGCCCACTCTTGCGTCACGAATGTGTCACCAAAAATCAGCGATAAACTCAAAAACTTCACCGTGTCTTGCCGATTCGTAAAACCTTGCTCATTAGCGCTGCGGGTCTGTTGACTCACAAAGTTATCAAAGTATTCATCCGACCAATTTAAGGTCTCTTTATGATGTTCCTTAAGGTGCTCTTTGTAGGCTAAATGCTGATCACTTTCTTCCATGAGATTAAGCGCCTGCCATCGATGCTCGCTTAATACTTGGGGCGTACGCGGTGTAATATCAGACTTTTCTTTTATCGAACGGGTCATCAAGTTCACGCGTTCCCCCTCGACAGAGACAAATTTAGCTATCGGTCCAAATATCGCCGATACCTCGCTATCTGTACTGGCTTCCATCAAGGTCGACAATACGCTCCAATCAGAAAGTCGTAATAACCTAGACTCTCCATTTTCAGCCTCTAACCAGGTCCACTCCCTAAGGTGACTCAATAACTCTGTGAGCTGTTGAGCTGGCGTATAGGCATTCATATACCATTCAAGTTGGATCCCTATACCCCAATTGGGTTGCTGGCATATTTTGTCTTTAAGACGTGGCCAATTATCTTCAGTCACGTGAATGAGATAAGGAGAGATTGAAGCGTGTATCCGGCCCGTTTCATCCCAATAAAGACGGCAATAATCAAGGGGAAAGCCATTAATAGATTCAGCTAAAGAGGGCACCTCATCATTAATCGCCGATTCCGCGAGAATAAAACACCCACCTTCGGCAATGGAGCTTAACCACAGCGCAGAATCAATTGGCGCTACCTGCAAGTTACTATTTTTTTTCGCCGTCATATCTCATCACTTCCTTGTTCTACATTCGTTATCCATAGCGCTTGTTTAGATTGAAACGGCTTATCATAAATGGGGGGATTCAGTTGGCTGAACATCTGAATGCTTGTTCGAAGGTCATATTTAGGCTGCAGTGCTTTAAAATCACTTGTTTCAAAATAATCATTGTCTAAAACGAATCGGTACACAGCGAACGTTTCAAATGAGAACTCAGCCTCATCTGGATAAGCCTCTTTAGCAATCTCAATGCTGCTAAAAAAAAGTGCTGAAAGCTGATTGATATCCAATACAAAAGCAAAGTATTGGGAAAGACGCAGGAAGATATCGTTAACCATGCGATGGCGACGTTGGCTTCTGGTCAGTAACTCGTACTGGCTGTCGCTTAACCTGTAAGGGGAATCAATACTGAAGGTATTATCTGCAGTTCCATCTTCATCAATTTGCGCCCACGTCAGTAACGAAAAGCCTGTCTCTATCTCGGCTGAATTATCTAAACGCTGCGCTTCATTTAACAGTAAACACGTTGGCAGATAGATCTGGTTATCTATACCAACAAAATCCGCTTGCTCCTTTGGGGATAAACTTGGCCAAAATAAGGCCAGTAAAGGCGATGAGTAGCAAGTGAGAAGGTCGCATTCACCATTGGGATACATGGCAGAGATTCTTTGATGCCAAAAATGGAGTAACTGATGAAGGGAAAGCAGACTTTCAATCAACATACACGCTTTGCTAAAAAGCTGCGGTTGTTCGAGTAACCAGTAATACAAGGTCTCCCCCGCCTCTCCCTCTTCAATAATGATTAAGAGTGGAGACTCAGATCTAAGTTCATCATAAGCACTATTCTGAAATAGGTAACACCATGACTGACGAGCTTTGGGTTGAAAGCTAGACCAAAAGTCCCAAAAATCCTCATAAAAAGCAGCATCAACCAGTAAATATACTTGTTTATTTGAACGAGTACTTAAGATCTCAAACAGATCATAACGCTTAGGGTATCCATCAAGGCTGCTATTTTCACTCATGTCTGCAGCCTCCTAGCCGCGATAAATATCCTTGCCACTCGTCATGAGTGCTGACTACTTAACAGACCGATATCAACGATACCCAGTGGCCGTTAATGTTCAGGCTTACCATTCTTCTCCCACATCGCGCGCACTTCTTTTGGTGATGGTGGCGGAAATTTAACGCCTTGGTCGATAAGGTGTTGCTTAATTTTCATCACCCAGGGGTAATTAATGCTATCGGGCGCGATGATGCCATCTTCAAGAGGTTCATATACACTCCACGCTAGATCTGAACCAGTATCATCGTAAATATAGGGATCTGCGCCTTTAAGTAAGAAAAAATAGGCTAGTTCATACTTCATGATATACGTTGGGTACAGCGCACTATTTTTACCACTGCGATCCTTAAGATTAACATCGGCGCCATATTCCAATAGGGTATTGATGTTGCCCCAATTCTCACCACCTATTGCATTAAACATTGCAGGTTTTCCATTCCTATCAATAGAATTGGGGTTGCCTCCCGCGGCAAGCAACATTTTTAGCCATTCAGGTGCATAATCACGCGCCACAAAGGTGACTGGATTATCACCATTGGGTTGTTTAAAATTGGCGTCTGCACCCAAATCCAGTGCCCGTTGTGTCGCTTTTAAGTCATTTGTTTGGGTAATTAACCACAACAACGGCGTGATATCCTCATCGCCTAACACATTAAGATCAACACCTTCTGCAATAAGCTGCTTGGCGGTGCTAATATCGTTTTTTTGGATACTTTTTAGTAACTGCACCATCTTTGGTTCAAAAAATTGTTCTGCTTTCATGTTTGCGCCTCCATTAGCGCCAGCCCTAGCATTAGGTAAAAAATCACAAGCCACCAAAAAGCCCAATAGTAGCGATAATACAAGGGTAGATGTTCGTTTAAATGCCATTATTGCCCCCAATGGTATTGTGTTAGCGTGCTGATATCTTGTTTCTTTTGTGCTTCGATTCCGGCAATCACAGCTGGCATTAAATGGCGGGTGACAGGGCTACCACCGTCAATGCTTTCAAGTGCACGCATGTTCCCCGGCGCCTCAGGCATGTCTCCTTTACTTAGCAACCCAGCACTAATGAGGGCGCCAATTCCAGCCCCTACGTTGCCTCCAAGCGCCCCTCCAACTCCTGAAACTAATCCTGTGACGATGGCAGTTCGTTTACTTTGCAACATAGTAAGTACTTCACCATCAACCGCTTGAGTCTGGATTAATTGACTGATTTTCTCTATTTTAAGTCCACCTGCACGCTTAACTGTCTCTGGGTGTAACCCCGCAGAATTAAAGCTATAACCTTTAATGCCCGTCACCCCAACTCCACTGGCTGCCAGTCCGCCCCCCAAGGAGTGGCCAACAATATCAATCTCTTTACCTAAAGAACGTTTAACCTCTAGGGCTAATTCCATTGCCTGATCATACTGCATTGTCTGCTTGCCAACACCTTGAGCACCATTCGTGCTCCAATCTTTCCACCCTGTTACCCCGTTATTGGTGCCTCGATAGGTGAGCATGGTGGCATCATTGATCTCTGATTTAAATAACGCCGCACCAAAGCCTGTTTCCTTGTCCATTAATACTGCATTTTCTAACCCAGGAATAGTCTTGGTATCAAGCAACTCCAGCCCTACTGGCGCTTCTGGCAGCGGGTATTGTTCAGGATCACGCAAGTTTTCATCGACTCTGTAGACATAATCTGCAGCTTCCGCGCGGAGAATACTGTCATTATTAAAAGCCAACCTTTCACTGGCGGCCTTCACTTGAGGCTGATCCGCAGTGGATTTAACCAGTTTTTTACGTGCCTCGTAACGTGCTTTTCGCTGTTTAACTGTGGTGACAACAGAGTCAAAGGTAATGAACTGATTTGCAGGCTCTCCCCACTTAATCGCAGCTAGAATCGGCATCGGCGCCATTGCCAATAATGGCGTATTATCCTTAACAGCCTTTTCACCACACTTATGGGTCGGTGACTTATAGGGCGTATCACCAATGAACACATCACCAGAACCAGCAGCAACTGAACCACCACACCCAATGGCATCACCGACACGAGAAGCCGGTTTACCATTTATAGATACATTCGATGAACCAGCAGAAATGCTACGCCCGTGAATACCATGGGGCATATGTGGACAAGGACAAGCATGCAGTAACACCGTGTCACCTTGACGTGCAGCTGGCATGCCATTAACACTGACATCACCACTGCCTGCCACAATGGGCGTTGCAGGGAAGCATCCATGCCCTGCACAACTATCCCCTAAACGCGCCGCTTTTGGCATAAGAGTTCCTTAACGCCTATCCGCTGTTTCAGGTATCGAAGGTTTCATGGGCTCTTCAGGCTTAACCGCTTTAGGCGCTGTCCCTGTTCCAGGAGAACCGCCCTCATTAATCTTCACCTTGTTGCCAGAAATAGTCACCCCGCCACTGTCAATCTTAATAAAGCCGCCAGGACCCTTGATCGTTAGCTCTTCGCCCGCCTCAAGCACGATTTTACTCGCCTTTAAATAACTCTCATTTTCGACTTTTATCTGTTGGTTCGCGCCAATAATCTTCTCTTCAGAGGCGGCAATGGTCGTCTGACTCCCGCCATCTATTTGAGTAATAATACCGCCGCCGATATAGCGCTTCACCATGCCAATAACGCGGTGAACAAAGTTACGACCCACAAGAAGTTGATGATCACGCCCTACTTGGGCAATCTCATCTTGACCTATGGTGGTGTGACGATGCTGTTTCACTAACTCAAACTGGTCATGATCAACCGTAATATGTTGATCAAACCCTATCTCTTCTCGGTGAATATTCTTAATCACAACATCCATGTCTTTCTGCCCATGAACATATATTTGCTCACGACTGGCCTCATCTTCAAAACGTAACTCATTAAAGCCTTCGGCTTTATGGGATTGCGTTTTAATCACAGTGCGCGTTTTATGATTAGGCAAGATATAAGGGGTAACATTCGTGGAATGAAAAGAGCGACCAGTAATAATCGGTTGATCAGGATCCCCCTCCAAAAAACTCACGATGACTTCATGACCGATACGTGGCACCGCCATCATGCCGTATTGTCCACCAGCCCAGCCTTGGCTCACTCGGATCCAGCAACTAGAAAGCTCGTTACTCTCGCCGTATCGATCCCAAGGAAATTGTACTTTTACCCGGCCAAATTCATCGCAGAATATCTCTTCATTCTTGGGGCCAACCACCATCGCCATCTGCGGGCCAGTGACCAAAGGTTTGCTATTGGGCTCCGCCTGCCAAGGATTACTGGCAGGAATGGCATGAAATTGATTGTTGTATCGAGTTGGCTTTTGAGTATTAGCCTCTTCTGCCGCCGCTCCTTGTTCGCCCGTGTGTTCAACTGAGGTTAGAATCCAGTCACGGTTGAGCGCTGCATCGTTATGATCGATGAGATCGAATTTATACCCTGATATCGCCTGCATGATATTACTTTGACCCGATGCTTCCTGAGCATCTCGACGCAGGTATTCTTGGCGCACTTGAGTAATAGGAACCCCTGTGGTGTCGTCTTTATAACGGCCGGGGTAATCAAAGTGCTCATAATCTGGCTTCTGGAATTTAAGCTCTTGGCCTGTGCTGCTTTGTAAAAAGCTATATTGCGGTTTCTTAAAGCTGTAATCTTTTAAACTGACACTGGCAGACTTTATCTGATGTTGGTAACTAAATTGATTTACAAAGGCATTATCCGCCACACCACCACTAAGCGCATTATAGGGAAACGGACTTTTTAGTGCGCTCAACTTACTGGTGCTGTCACAAAAAATCAGCGTATGCACATCTTGGGTGTGTTCAAAATAGTAAAACAGTCCCACTTCAGCAGCTAAGCGGCTGATAAACTCAAAATCCGTTTCACTGTATTGCACACAGTACTCACGCACTTCAGACTCAAATCGCGCATCACAACTAAACGCATAATCACTGATCCCCATCTCATTTAACAAGGTCGAGATGATGACAAGTACATTTTGCTGTTGAAAGATTCGACTGTTTTTTCTTAACTTTAAACGAGATAAGGCAGGGACTAAGGTAATGTTATATTGGGTATGCTGATGACCACTGTCGCCTTTACTGAACTGGCTCACGATACCGTGTACGCAGCGCTCGACACTGTCATCTTGAGTCCAAGTCATTAAGCCCGTTTGATCAACAATCGCCTCAGGCGTTAGGTTATCAAGCCGACTTAATAAACTCAGTTTCACTTCAAAGGGAGTTGATAAGCGCTCGACAAAATGAAAATCGAGGAGGTCAAAACTGTCTAAGTCTAAGCTTTGCGCTTTAAAATGAAACCGCAATCCGGAGCCTAAAAGCGCCATGCCAATATCCTTATCTAAATGGGGTTAACCTCCATCATTCCAATGAAGGTAAAATCATAGGGAAATACATTCCATTCAATGTGTTTACCTATGATTTTTTTATTGATAAAACCGTTATTGATTAGTCGACTCGGCTGTTGCTATAGCCTTAATGTAAGCGGGGAACTTTGAGCAGCCCCCCGCTTGTATGATTTACAACATATTACGAGTTGTTAAACTCTTTACGCTGCAACAGGCTTACGCCAATCATCAGAACCTGACGTACCCGCCGTCACATGGTCCCAATCAATCTTACGGTACGCCATTGAAACCGTCAGCAGCTGCGTAAAATCGCCTTTGCTTGGATCTTGACAATGTGGCATATGGCACTGGATATCGATGATCGTTGCGCCTTCGAGCTTAGTGGTGAAGTAATGCTCCTGCTTGCCTTCAATTGATGTGCGGTACCACTTAAGTTCCACTTCAGTGATTTTCTCACCTGATGCCAAAGAGTTGTACATCAAAGGCACAGCTTTGTTTAACGCCACGGTAAACTTAAATGGCTTATGCACACGCTGACCTGAAGGTTGACCCGATTGCGGATCAGTAGGGACGGTAACAATATGATCAAACTCTTGGACCATCATCTCATCTTCATGGCCTTCAATAAAAATATCACCGACAGAATCAGCAGTGAATGCGCCTGCTGTGATGTGTCCTTGGGTTTGACCTGTGATTGAAATAAAACAAGGTGTTGGCATGGGAAATTCCTTTTAAATAGTCGAATTAGTAAAGTTAAATGGGTTTATTCGTAAACCTAAATATGAACTAGCAGTTATCATGCCAAAACGTAACACACTGACTTTAAAAGTTTTTTATTTGAGAGTAAACAATCTGGGCAACATATGGCCCGAAGGTGAGCAACATATGGCCCAGCGAGCAATAAGTGGCCCACTGTGCCAAATATCCTAGTGACCCTCTGTTGCTGGGACTCGCTCATTTGTCGCTTGTTGAGCACCAACTTGTGGCAAAACAGCACCAGTCTGTATTGGCGTGTTGTTTTTCAACTGCTGAGTCAATAGCGTCCGCTTTATCAGTAATGCCTTCAGATGATTATTTAACTGACCAAGCTCAATTTCAGCCCGTACATACTCCTTCGCTTCTAACAGATCCTCAACGTAGTAAGTTCGACCTAAAATAGGAGACAAGCTGCTGGCATACTGGGCAAGCACCAATGACTCCTGTTGAACTTTGGCCCGACTACTCGGCAACTCCTTAGCCAGCAAACTTAAGTTAGCCAAGAGGGTTCTTGCATTAGCAAATCGTTGATAATTTTTATCCAACTCAACCAGCAAACTCACTTGCTCAGGATAGATAGACACCAAAGGGGCTTGCTGCGGCAAACTAAACACATCATCAATGCGCTGGGCGACTGAGGGCTCAACCTCAGGAATTAGCTCCGGCTCTTGATAGAGCCATAATGGTAATCTTTCGCTCACCTGCTCATGGTAAATCACCGTTAAATAACTACTCGCGACACAACACACCAGAATGAATGAGCTGATCGCCAACACGGGCCATCGTCTCGCTTTCGCCTTAAGGGTGACTTGGCTACTAGTGAGGTTATTAGGAACAGTGACTTTGTTCGTTTCAAGCAGATCTATCTTTTCAAAGATCAAATATCCCAACACATCTAAATTTGGGACGTGTTGTGGTTGTTTTTGAGTGATTAATTCAAACAACTTCTGACATGAATATTCACAGCGATACCAATCGCGAACATTATCCGAGGTCACGGTCATCTTCTTTATTTCAGGCGTCACTTTGGTGACCGCCCAGTTAATAATCTCGGCAACTTTTTCATTGGGAAGCTGCGTTAATTCAGCAGAATAAGAGACCACTGACAACATCAACTCTAAACCGGAGGCGAGTCCACTCACACCGCGGGTCTTAGAGGCTGCGGTAACAAAATAAGCAGAGGTCAGTAAATCGGCTCCCAATCCCGATGAAATCTGCTCAGCTAATTGATGTACTTTTTCCCAATCGGTTCCGCCACTCAAGGGATTATTACGTCGATTTATCTCGACTCTCATTTGCTGATAAGCGGCAGTATTTCTCAGTTTGATGAGATCTGAAGCTAGGTTAAAACATTCAAGTTTACGACTCGTGTTGTGCATTAAGGCATCACCAACAAACAACGTATGGCGTTGTTTTCCATTACATAAAAAACAGGGGGAAGCCCCCTGTCATCAATTAATACAAAGTTTTAGGAATTTCAAAGCTACTCAGTAACTTGCTCGTGAATGGGTTCACATTATCCCGAGTTCGTAAACGGTAAGTCACATCACCTTTATCAACTTCAAACTGATAATCGATACTGGTTGAGCTACTACCCGACATTCTTGCGCTGTCTAATAAGCGAAAGAACGCCCAGGGACCTTCGTACATAATAGAGCGGGGTGATGCGTTGGATTCACTCGGCACTAAGGTTAACTTGCTGACTGCAGACTCCCTTAAGGTGTTAGGCCAAACCAGATCGATGCCTCGTTGCGGGCCGTGAGTGTACTCCACAAACTGGCCATCAATGTTCATCACACTTCGGCGTTTATTGGGGCTCATCTGTAATGCTTCTAATGAAAACTCAACATCCAGATTACCTTTAGGATTAAAGAAGGCTTTCTGTATCTGCTGTGCCTGCTTTAGTGATTGCAGCACCTCGTTGCGAACTAAATTGGCATCTCCTTTACTAAATTGATTCAACGCATCAAAGTTCTCTTCGAGAAACATCTTCATCTGGTCGTTATAGAAACGATTTAACGTACCTTGAGGGCCAAAGAAGTTTTGGAAATCATCTATCGACACCTGTTTATTTGAAGCAGGATTAAAAGGATAACGTGACGCTAGACTCTGTTGATACTCTTGATAAACCTCGTTATACCAGCGAACTTCCAAGTGCTTTATTGCGCTTTGCAGTACCACTTTCCAACTCTCGCTGGCTAACTTACCCACCATGGTATCCATAGGTTTAGGTAAATTGGCCGAGATCCTTTCAAGTGCATAAATAGGATCAGCATCATTAAGGGTTAGGCGTTCTTGCGCCGCTTTTAACGCTGCTTTACCCACATCAGGCGCATCTTGTATCGACTTTAGATATGCGTGTAAACGTCCTACAGATTCCATCACCTCATCGAGATAAACAGGTTCGGTACCATCAGCTTTAGTCAGCTGATTTAACACCGTAAAATCGCCATCGATCTTAGCCGCTATCTGGTATTGAGGCGTAACAATAATCTCCGCCATTGCACTTGGGTCATCGGGCATGGAGGGGAAAAGCTCTGTATTTTTGGTTAAGCTATTTAGAATCCGATTAACCGGACGATTACTGATAGCAAAGTTATCGATCACCAACACACCATGGTTAATGTCAGAAAAGTCCTTTAGCTCAAAGTCATTTAACGCTTTGCGCCACGATGACTGATAATCCAAAATGTATTGATTGATGATCTTATTTCTTAAGGCAATCTTATCCGCGTCACTAAAATCGGTTGATTCAGATTGGCCTAACACCCAACTATCAATCAACGCCAGATCGGCGATAGAGTCCGATTGCGGAATGAAATAACGCTCAAAACCTTGCTTACTCAGCAAGCGAGGAATTTTCATCGCATCAGCCCCATCCGTATTGGCTGAACGCTGTTCAAACACCAATTCGTAAGCCGGTCCCGTTGCGAGTTTCAGATCCAAGGCACTGCCAAGTTGTGAAGATGCAGACTGCTTAAGCTGACGATACACGCGCTGCTCTATCGGTAAGCTGCTCAACTCTCTTTGGGTTTTCGAAATCAAGAAATCATAAGGTCTTAACTTGGTTTCAGCTTCTACCGCGCCCGCATCTCGCATCGCCTGAAGATCGGTATGCATGAGCGCATATTCAAGGTGCGCCATCAGTTGCGTTTGCAGTATCCGATCGCCTTCATAAGACTTTTGCCAAGCATCAGTAAAATAGGCTTTTACAAAGTCATCATGACGACCACTTTTATCAACCATCATTCGAAAAACCCTCAAGATGGCAAGTTTTTCATTACTATTGGCTGGCGCATTAGACATATCTGCGGCCACTTGCTTTAACAAGGTCGGTAGATAACGGTATGACAGTAATTTCAGGTAAGTCTCTTCGACTTTAGGGCCAATGGTGTGACCTTGATAGAGTCCAAAATCTGAAATGAACCTCGATTTTTCACGGAAGAAACCAAACTCTAATGTTGCTGTACGTATGGTATTTAGCGGCGGAATAATGCTCTTTCCTAACTGATCAAAACTCGATTGATCATTGAGTTCATTAAACTCAGTCACCTTATTAAGTACCGCATCGGCTTGTTCACTGTTTTGTAAATAATACCGATGCCACGTTCCCACCAACAATACCGAAGCGATAGAACATGCCACAAACGACAACATCATCAAACGTCTTTTCTGCTTAGCCACTTTAAAGTTATCAGAGGCTAAGCCAGCCTCTGGATAGATAACTTTTTGGAACAAGGTATGGATAAAGTAAGGTGTCGAATTATCACTTTTTTGAGCACTGTTAATCGACTCTCTTAATCCATAACGACGAGAAGCACTATCGACATAAGCATTGGTCGGCACTCCTTGTTGGTATACCGAGGTAAAATATACCCCTCGCACTAAAGCTGATGTTGAAAACTGATCACTGGCTAACGCATCAGCAAAAAACTCTTGCAGCACTTGATGAGCACCCGCTATCTGTCTAACAAAGCTATAGATGGCCGCTCGCTCCTCCTTGTCTCGACACTGGAGCAGAGCACGAGGAAGATGCGCATTAATGCGTGTAATAAAGCCGGTGTAATCGACATTGAACTCTTCAATCCAACTATCAAGATCATTGACGGAGTTCAGCGAAAAGGTGAATCCCATGATCTCATCACGCTCGGCCTGATTGTAATGGCGAAAGAAGGGCTCAAAACCCAAAAGAAGATCTAACTTAGTTAAGGTGATATACACAGGCAGACGTGTCGATAACGTCTCCATCAACTCACGTAAACGAGCACGCATCAGATGCGCATAGGCTTTACGGTCTGATGTCGCCGAGCTGACCATATTGGCCATATCAAGGGCAAGTACCACCCCGTTTAATGGACGACGGCTACGTGTTTTATCAAGCCATTCAACAAAGTGCATCCAAAGACGCTTAGTCATATCGCCGTTATTGTTGCCCTCTTCAGTCCGTTGCGTCAGCAGTTCGCCATCGGGATCGATCAGCACTGCATCATCGCTGATCCACCAATCAAACGAATAAGGATTTTCCGTTTTTTGACCCGAAGCTCGCATCACCGATGAAAAGATAAACTTTTGCCCAGAACGATTAATCAAACTCGTTTTACCGGCATTTTCGACCCCAAGCACTAAGTACCAAGGCAAGGCATAAAGGTAGTTTCGGGTGTTGAGACTCTCCTTAAGGCCTAACATCACGTCATTCAGTTCAACTTCCTGACGCTCCAGCCTGCCAATAATTGGATCATCTTTTAGTTGCTGCGACTTCTCATCATCCACATTGTACTGCTTCAATTTACGCCATTGGAACCAGCCCCAAATTGTAAAGCAAGACAATGAAAAAATGATACTGGCGATGATTCTAGAATTTACGCTTGATAAAGGCTTAGCTTCATCGATAACAAGCCAAGGACCTGCCCACCAGATCCCCACATTAATCAAAACAAAAATGGCAACCAACAAAATAGGCAAAGCCGATTTTAGTTCCGGTAATAGCCTGATAAAAAAAGATTTGAGCTTAGACCACATATACTTATTCCCTGTACTTAATCCAGATTTGCTTTTTGTTTTAATCGAGCCATAAGAGTTGGCTCCCAGTCTGCTAAGACCATATGACTTGCTTGCTGATACAAGACTTGGTAATCGATATTAGCCATTGCTGACAGCTGATTACTCTGTTTTAAATCTGCACCAAGCAGACGTAAATAGAATGAATCTCTAGGCTCCGATGCCTGTTGTAGATGCTCATTCAAACTTGTAAAAGCAACAGATAAACCTCCTGACTCGGCGAGTTCAACAACCTCAGCCCTTTTTTGCTCAACACCTTGTCCATTACCTTCAAAGCGGTTGTGTCCATAGCCCTCATCTAACCAAGCACGCGTTTCAGCACTCGCAAAAGGAACGCCTCCTTTAAACGACATGGTTAATAACGTAGGGATACGTTCAATAAATGCCGTGGTATCTTCATATATCGCTTTAGCCCAATCTTCCTGCCCTAGTGCAACCGCGATTTGTGCACTTAAAAAATGACCATCAAGCCAAAAAGGGCTCAAGGTTAAACTCAACTCCACACGTCTGAGTAACGCCATATCCGCGCCTTTTTCTAACTGACTTTGGTACTCACTCACCCTGTCTGGGGGAATTGGCATCAAACTCGTCTCGCCAGCCGCATTCGCATTTTCAGGACCACCGGTGATAGAAAACCAGGTCGCGAATCTGCGGATCCGCAAACTCAGCCCCATGCCGGTCTCAAACTCTGAAATAAAATCAGCAACCTTGAGCAGAGTTTGTTTTGTCGCTTTCTCGCTGCTCGAATCGATCTCTAATTTAGGTGCACTTTTAGATGCTGTACCGTCAATAGACTGAATAGGCGCGCTTTGGGGCGTGGCTGAAACCTTATTGTCATGTCGCTCAAACTGTTGAGTTAACTTTGTGGTTAACAGCGACAACCCATCGGTTGGCAGTGCTAGCTTTTCAGCTGAATCTTGCAAACTGGCTAGTCGACCGAGCAGCAGCTCTTTGCTCTGTGGTTCACAAAATTGCGTGTCTAGACTCTCGCCAGATTTAACCGTGCGTTGCACAATTTGCGAGAAGTACTTACGTCTTGGAAGTACACCACGGGCCCCAGGAGCGGGATAACACGTTTCCCAATACTCCTTCATAAAGGCATCTAAAACCCCAAGGGATAAACTGTATCGGTCCAGACTGGCTTGATACTGAAGGCACTGCATTAAGTAGGTAATTAACTTAAGATCTTTCGTCCGCGTGGCGAGCAGAGTCACCACCGCCGTTTCGACTTCCCCCCACTGCACATCAGCATGAGAAAGAGACCCCACTTTCATTAACTGACCCTCGACGAAATCAAACAGTACATCGTCAAATAGCCGCTCACCGACAGGATTAGCCGTATCAATGGGGTCTGAGATTTTTTTAATATATTGATGCATCATATCGTTACCATCTGCAGGCTTTTTGAAGAGACGTGATGGCTTGCGATAAGCCTGTCCCATCAAACTGCAAGTCATTGAAGACAGCATTATCAGAACGGAATGAGACAGTGTCGCCAGAGAGCATGCTTTTCATCACGTGAATAGCAGGAATACCGCGACCCGTTCTAAACACCAAACCTGAATTATCACTCATCCATAACTGTCCCTGACTGCTGGGTTTATTCACGCCCACCCGTACAGACCCCTCGCTTATCTCCTCGGGGATAATCAGCTCAACACGGCTAATCTCATCGATGCAGCTCAGCATTAAAATCGGCCTTGGCGGGATCGCCCCGATGGCGCTTGCCGTCAGCCATATATTGTTTGGCTTATCCTTTTCAGCCCCAAATAGGAAGTGCGTCTCACCTTGACGAGTGGCTTCGCTCGCATGTGCCCTAATCCACTCAGTACCACGAACTTGGGCCACATCTTCAGTGCTATTGGCAGCTAAAGGCGTCATAAAAGCTTGGTCAAAACAATAAAGCCGCTCAAGTTTGCTCTTAATGAGCACACACGCTTTAGCATCGCTCAGCTGATGCTCCTCTGCGTAACAGCTTGCAGCTGAAAATAGCAGTCCAAACAGGATCCATCCCTTACCCTGTAACATTATTCATTTATCTCCAGCTTTAAACATTTATGAGAAAATGTTCTTTTAGGTAGGCCTAAGCTCATCGCCGCTTTCGTGCGATCGCCTTTAAATCGATTTATCCGAGTACGGATAACATTGCGTTCAAATTGTGCCACTGCCAGCTTCAAGTCGCCGATATCTTCATATTCATACTCATGTTGAACATTGCCTTCCCCAGCACTTAATGACTCTTCAAAAACAGGCAATGCCGGCACATCAATCTCACCGTTCAGGGACGTTAAAGCGCAAGCATATTCAACGACATTTCTCAGTTCACGCACATTACCGGGGTATTGATGCGCTTTTAGTTTGCCTAAGGCTTCAGAACGAATTCCACTGATTTGTGCTTGATTATGGCTATTGAAACGTTCGATAAAATGGTGGATCAGTTTCGGTAAGTCATCCAATCTGTCTTTAAGCTCAGGCACCATGACCGGAAACTGATTTAAGCGGTAATAAAGATCTCGTCTAAACTCACCAGAATTAACTTTCTCTTTTAAATTCACATGCGTTGCTGCCACTAAGCGAAAATCAGAGTGAACCTCAGCGGCTGCGCCCAACGCGCGAAAATGACCCGACTCAAGCACACGTAACAACTTAGATTGTAAGGTCAGCGGCATATCACCAATTTCATCGAGAAAAAGCGTGCCCTTAGAGGCTTGCGCTATCAATCCCTTCTTATTGCTATTGGCCCCTGAAAAAGCACCTTTTTCATATCCAAATAACTCAGACTCAAGTAAGTTTTCAGGGATAGCCGCACAGTTAATCGCCACAAATGGTGCGTTATGACGGCATGAATAATCGTGTACCGCTTTAGCCACCAACTCTTTTCCGGTGCCAGTTTCACCTTGTACCAACACAGATAAAACCGTCCCTGCACCGCGTAAAATATCTCTACGCAGTCTATCCATCCCACTTGATTCACCCACCAGCTCATCAGACAAACGAGCAAGGTTTACTTGTAAGGTCATCTCGTCTCTTATTTCTGCAATCGAATCCGTTAATTGACAGGCTTGGCCAGTTTGATCTGCCACTTTATTTAACCACTGCCAATGGCGGACAAAGACCTCACAATATTGCTGCCACTCCTGACGTTGAAGCACGCTGTCACTCGCCTTCAAGGCAAAACAAAGCAGGCCTAACACATGATTATCTTGCTTCAAAGGGTAGAGAAGTAAGCCTTCATCGCTTTGAATCTCAGATATGAGCGCGGCAAATTCAGGGTTGTCATGCCAATAAGCCAGGCTGTAGTAATCCAACATCATCGGCTTTGCCGTTTGCAGAACATGGGCAAATGGATGCTGAAAATCAGTCACATTCCAGCTTGCTTGACCATCCACCTTCAATAGGCCAGTGTCGTTTGACGCTGACGGCACCAAGTGACGCCCATCAGCTGACGGCTTCAAGAAGAATGAGTCAGACAGGGCTAACTCAACTTCTAAAGTCTGCATAAATTGGTCGATCAAATCATCAACCTGCTTACATTCAAGCAGGCTAGATGTGTGCTGCAGCCATTGCGCCGTGCTCACTAGCTAACCTCTCCCACAAACTCGCCATCCACACAGCCTAAGCGAATGCTTAAAACAGGCTCTTTATCAGCCAGTTTATTGAGTAAAGCCAGGGCTATTGGCGGTAACATCTGTCCATCAATAATCGCTTCTAACATACGGGCACCATTTTCAGTGCGCGTCGTACGTTTGATGATCTCATCGGTGAGTGCCTGTTCACACGTCACCTCAGCCTTGTACCTAAGTTCAAGTCTCTGGATTAACGCCGCTAATTTAGACGCGATAATTTCACGTAATACACTTTCCCCAAGGGGTAAGAAGGGCACGATTTCCATACGAGCTAAGAGCGCAGGTTTAAAGAATTCGGACAATTCAGGGTAAAGACTGTTTTCAATCAACTCAGGGGTTTCAGCGTTATCCACTATCGTTTGATAACCTAAGTTCGAGGTCAAAAAGAAAAGGATATTCTGACAATCAATTAAGCGTCCTTCACCATCGGCCAACTCGCCTTTATCAAATGCTTGATAGAACAGATTCAGCACATCGGGATGGGCTTTTTCGACTTCATCAAGTAGCACAATGGAGTAAGGCATTTTACGAATCGATTCTGTTAATACACCTCCCTCTCCATAACCGACATAGCCAGGAGGTGAGCCGATTAAGCGCGATACAGTGTGCTTTTCTTGATACTCAGACATGTTGATGGTGGTCAAAAATTGTTTGCCACCATAGAGTTGCTCAGCAATTTGAATTACGGTTTCAGTTTTACCTACGCCACTAGGCCCCACCAGTAAAAACGCGCCTTTAGGACGACCCGCTTTACGCAAGTCAGCGCGAGCTGTGAGCATATTTTTATGCAACCGAGATATCGCAATATCCTGCCCTTTAAGCGATTCACCCAGTAGTTGTGGCAGATTGGTGATCTTATGTAGCTCGTCACTGTTCATCTGGTCAACGGGCACGCCAGTCCAATCAGCGATAACAGATGCAATTTGATGCTCGTCCACCTGTGGAATAACCAGTCGATTCTCAACACTTAATAGCTCAAGTTGAGATTCAATGATATTGAGTTCGATGCGCAAAGCCTCAAGATCACTCTCAGCATCATCGGCTAAGATGACGCCTCTTAATTCAATGATTTTATTAACCAAATCTTGCTGTTGTCGCCATGTAAACTCAAGGGTTTCATGTTCTGACATCGCATCAGCGGTTCTTTCTCTTAGCTTCGTCAAATGCTCTTCATCAACCACTTGACCCAGTGAGGCTTGCCTTAATAGCAAGGACATCTCAACTTCTGTTTGATGGATAATCCCTTCAAGCTCAGCAAGGTACCTTGGTGGAGATGTTAAATTGATAGCGATTCTTGCACACGCAGTGTCTAACACATCAATGGCTTTATCCGGCAATTGGCGTCCAGAAAGGTAGCGGTTTGACAAGTGAGCCGCCGCTTTAAGGGCGCAATCTTGGATCAATACTTTATGCTCAGATTCATACACTCCGTGTAAACCACGTAATATAGTCACCGCTTGTTCGGCAGTTGGCTCATCCAACTTAACCAACTGAAAACGACGAGTGAGCGCCGGATCTTTTTCAAAGTATTTTTTGTATTCTTTCCAGGTTGTCGCGCCAATCGTGCGCAGCTCACCACGGGCCAATGCAGGTTTTAAGAGGTTGGCAGCGTCACCACCGCCCTCTTGGTTACCGGCACCAATTAAGGTATGAGCTTCATCGATAAACAAAATAATCGGGATGGCTGAGTGCTTAACTTCGTCGATAACCCCTTTTAAGCGCTTCTCGAATTCGCCTTTAACCGATGCGCCCGCCTGAAGTAGCCCAAGATCGAGTGACAGTAACTGCACTCCCTTTAACGAATCAGGCACTTTATCGGCCACTATGCGCAGTGCGAGCCCTTCAACAACCGCGCTTTTACCCACACCGGCATCGCCGACAACAATGGGATTATTTTTGCGACGACGACAAAGAATATCAATCATCAGATTAATTTCATCATCGCGGCATAGCACAGGATCGAGTTCATTATCTTTAGCAAACTGAGTAAAGTTGGTGGTGAACTTATCTAACGCGCTGTTGGCAGTATCAGTCAAAGGCTGGCGAGTCCCCGAACTCTCTGTTGCTGTTGATTCTGCTGACGCGGAAGTTAACGCAGTAAAGTTCTTGCGCCATGCTTCTCTGTTGATGTCACTGAAAAAATTCACCAACTCAAAAGGCAGGTAACGACTCGATTGCATCAAAGCGGCAAGAAAAATAGTGCCCGATCGCAGCTCTGTTTCTTGTAACTCAGTGGTCGATAACAACCACGCATCTTGCAGCAACTCAACCAACAGCGGTGAAAATGCAGGGTATGTGTCTAAGGTATCCCCTGTTGGTAGGCTATTGCCTAATATTGTTTTGAACTCGTTAACATCACACTCGGAATGCTTAAGCAGCACCTTAACATCGCAAAGCGGGTTTTCTAATAAGCTATACAAGAGGTGAGATAGGGTTATCTCTTCATTTCTTCTGCCAATGCACAATGAAGCCGCTTCTTCCATGGCAAGCTTGGTGATTGGGTTTAACTTGGTAATAAGCGTACTTAATTCAATACGGATCATAAAACGTCCTTAATTTAAGATCTGAAACAGTTGGTCTAACACACCGGCTGATTTATTGGCTAGCGACACCGAATAGAAAATAAAGATCACCGTCAGCATCACAGAGAAGCCTGCGAAGATGGTCCAAATTGGCATCTGTCGACCAATTTGGAACTTGGTATTCACAACGTGATCGGTCGCATTACAGAGCAATTCAGGCTCTTCATCCCTAAGATGCCTTAACGTCTCATAGAGTCGATTTACAATTTTGTCGAACTCTTCACGGCCATTCACCACAACCTTGTAGCGCCCTTCAAAACCTAAACATAAACACAAATAGATAAACTCAAGCAGCTCACGGTAATTTGCAGGTTCAGTTTCGAGTCGTTGTAAAATACTAAAGACTTTTTCGCCGCCCCAGGTTTCATTATGAAAGCGGGTGAGCAATGAATGTTCAGCCCAAACACTGTCCGCTCCCCAAGGCGTATTCATGACAGCTTCATCAATAAAAGAGCACAGCACATAGCGGTACGCTAAGATAATCGCCCGATCATAACCAGATTCGGTGAGCTCAGCTTCAATGGCCGTGATGTCATCAACCGTATTGTGATAAAGCTTTTGTACGTCATCTAAAACCGCCAATTTACGCACTCGAAATACCATGCCCATTAACGGCGTAGCGGCATCGACCAACTGATTAATGTTGTCACCACGTAATTGAAACCAATACTCCTTATCAGCATCAATATTGCGAACTTCATCAAACAAAACGTCATCAAGTTGTTGCTCTGTCAGCGGCTGTTTTTGTGGTTTCATGGTATTAATTCCTTATCGCCCAAAACTGCAGCTCAAGTTCAGGAAAATCGCCAGCAACATGGAAAGCAAACCCAGTAGAGTGCCTTAGCATCTCCCAAGATTTACTTGTCCTATCAAGTTGGAAATAGGTGTAGCCTGCGTGGTATGGCAGCTGTCTTGGTGCAACGGGTAAAGGTGTAAGCCCAACACCGGGAAGCTGCAATGAGATCAACTCACGAATTTTCTCAACCGATGCAATCTTAGTTTGTTGGATAAAGAGCTTTTTCAGCTCTTCTAATGGCAACTTGGCTCGCACCGCTAAGATGAAATCAGCCTCTTTAATCAGATCAGGATCTTGAACTGGCGCGACCATTAAGCCGTACTTACGTTTCTGCAATTGCAGCGACACCGCTTTAGGCTCAAGCACAATGCTCAACGACTGGCGTAACATATTCATCAACTGACCAAATGAGGCAACGGGCATATCATGATCGTATGGGGTAAATATTGGTGCGATACGGCTGTCATCGGTAAAGGAAAATAGCTCGCCACAAATACTGACCAAGGTCAGATATAACTGCTCAGGATGCAGGCCTTTTAACTGTGATAAGTGCTGCAGAATGGGTTGCATTCGGTTTAATGCCTGTAACAGCATAAAATCAGATACATCTGCCACGCCACCTTGGCTTGGGGAGCCAATTCTTACTGCTATATTTTTTGCCCTTTCACGCATCATCCCAGCCATTTCACCAATAAAACGGTGCAAAAATGGCACACCTAATACATTGTAATGACAAGGAATAAAGTTAGGGTCTAGCACCACACTGCCATCAGGGCGCTTTTCTAAAATTTTAGCTATCGCCACCGACGAATAAGCGCTGCGGTCTTCCTTTTCAAACATCAGTCTCATCTGCACTGGGCTGACATCGATGGTTGAAAAGTCGCCCTGTTCGCTATGAATATCACGCACTTCATGTCGATGAGACACAAAGCGTGAGCTCGCCGAAGAGGAGCTCTCTGTGACTTCGGTGATGGAATCACTGCGCAGTGAAAGTGCCAAATACACAATTTGGTTTGCCAATGAACCGTCGATAACCTCAAGTGCATTTGGTAATACATCTTCTTGAGGAATATTGAACACGGTTCCGTCAGGCATGACGCCTTTGGCTCTTTGTATCGCAATGCGGCCAAAGCCTAAATATTCAGGATTTAGCTCGAGTTGAGATACACCGTACAGATAACTGTTTACCGAGCTTAATCGCTCATCGGTGACATATTCAAAATAACGCTGTTGCTGCTGAAAGTGTTGTGGTTTTATGAATAGACCTTCAGCCCAAATTACTCGATTTCTTGACGACATGTTTATTCCACTTTATCCAGAATGACTTCCTGTTCTTTAAATAAAATCAAAATATGGTATTCCCTACCAATTGGTTTGATTTTTATCACTTTTTTCCATTGTGAAACTTCTGGATCACCAAAATGTGCCATGACCCCTATGTAGCGTGTATCATCGTCGACTTCAAAAGGCTCAATAAACTTAAATTGCCCAGGTAACATAGTGAAGTCGCTATGATCGATATAGTTTGATCCCAAAGCGTCTTCGAAATCATTCACCAAAGAATCATAATCTGCAGCGAGCAACTTAGAATCGTCTTCTAACTCAAAAAGTTGAAACTCAATCGGGGTTGAATCCCCATTAGGATTTCGATTCACATCCTTTTGAGCCACGATGCTATAAGTCAGTTGTGTTGGCAGATCTTTAGGTTCTCCAACAGGAATTGAGGGATCCCAAATCACCGCACCAACCTTTTTAGTGCCCTCCCATACAGAACCACACGCTGTCAGCTGCCCCATCAAGATAATGACAAGTACAAGACGCAGTGTTTTCATCAAATATCCCTTTGAAGTTCACGTAACTTACGATCGTATGCCTGTTCAAATACTTCCCAAAAAAGCTTTTCAAACCCTTTTTGGCGGTTAGAGGTCAGCTCTTCGTAGTACTTTTCGTACATAGACCAAGCCCACTCATCACCGGTTTCTAAATTAAGATCACTAGACTTACGGTATTGGGCAAAACGCTTTAACAATTTAGTGGGCGAAAATGCCGCTAAAATGTAATCCAACGCTTCACTGATCGCCGATTGAACGGCTTCATTGTGATGCTCAATCGACTGCAGACTTTCAGCAATTGCAGCTGCAGATGAAAGGTGTACCGGGCTTCTATCATGTGAGAATAAAGTTTTAACCGTCTCTTCATAACCCAAACCTAATCTAAGGGGGTTATCTTCAATCGGCTGCATGTTTTTATTCATCAACTCATAACGACTCTGGTTCGCCGTGTTGTGCAAAGCGAGCAGTCCTGTAATTGCCGACTTTAGTGCAGCACCAAGATCCACAGACAGCGATTGCATCTGATCGCTATTTTGCAGTGAGCCAATTTGTACGCCTAATCCTCTAAACAGAGGGCCGCTGGTGATATGCTCACCTAACGATTCAGCGGGCTGTTCAAGCCCAGCATGTAATTCAGATTCCAACAAATCGAGGGTCTTTTCGTCCATGGTAAATTCATCCAAGTAAGTGTGCTTCTTCAATGCAATGGCAGAATCTTGGGTATATTCCGAATCTGCCTGCATGGTTAACTCTTTATTACTAACCACAACGTCAGTGTCGATTAGGCTAATATGATCAAGCTCTTCCTCTTTCCTAGATTCAAAACTCAATATGTTTTCTTTGCTCCGATTCTGTAATGCATCTAACGCCAACATAGGGTCGTCAACGGATGTATCACGGATCTCCGCCGCTTTTTCTGCAACAGGCTCTTTCATTAACTCAGCAAAGTCATTTTCGCTGAACATCTCAGAAACCCGTTTAGTTAGACCGGTGGAAGGGTCTGACGCTAATCCCAGTGAAATTCTGACCTTGTAAGGGCCAATTTGAATCTCATCGTTTTCATTTAAACTGGCAATGCGATTCAGGCCGATAGGCAAAGAGGAGTTATTAACAAAGACCTCTCCGCACAGATCTTCTAAGCAGAACTGTTCATCCAACCAAAGAATTTTACAGTGCTGAGAGTACACCTCTCCTTCTCTGTCCTTTAATCGCCAATCGGCATTGATATCACACCCTAAAATACCGCCTTGCTGTGTAAAACGAACAAAAGGCATTAGCCCTGATTCCAACATCTGGGAATTAACGATATTGAGAGATATTGATTTATCCAAGATTCACCTCATTACTGCCTTATTTGTATTAATACGTGTTGTTTTTTAATTTCAGCTTGTCCCAAAAATGAGGACCAACCTAACTGGCCTCCTTTCTCTTCACCTAAGCGGAGTAAAGGGATTTCATCTGTTTTTAGCGTCAGTTCAAAATCAAATGCCATCTGCTCTCTCAGGATCACTTCCATCACTTTACACAGCGGCATAAACTCTTTGCCTGAAGGAAGAAAATCGTGAAATCTGCTTAGTGATAGATCTTTAATACACAACACAAATTTGCCACTGATATCCCCTACTCTCTCCCCTAATACCGTATCCATACCGAGTTGAGAGTTGTATTTCCCTAATTGGCAACGTTGAGAATCGGGGATCTCCACATGCCTAAATTCAAACTCTCGAATCGATACATCTTCAAGATCGAAACAGTGAGCAACAATGCCCGCCACAGCCTGTGGTGAACGGCTTCTGCCCGCCAACATGCCCGCATACGCCAGCATCTTGCACCAATTAATAGGGGTTTCCCCACGCACGTCTTCATTTGCCAAGCCCACAAGTGCAAACACTTGGGATGAAAACTTATCGACAGCATTGTCTTGAAAACGGATGTAATATCGATACTTTCGCCACGCTCGATAAAAAAGCGCTATTAATCTGTTGTTAAAAAAATCTAAAAAATCTCGCTTGATGTTCCTATCGTCGTGCAGCAACTCCTCTAACATGTAACTGGGTAAAGGGGATTGCACGCCATTAAGGCCTAAGAAAGTGGTCTCAATCTGTACTCTCTCTTTTGGGTGTCTCTCAATCCCTGTCACATCACTTGCTGGAAAACCTAAGCTGGGATTGGCAGAAAAAAACACATTACCTAAGCTTTCCCAATCCTGTCCTTCTGGATTATTTCCATCCAATTTATGCATTAATTCAACTAGCTGGAAAAAATTATAGGAGCTAACATCTTCAGGAAGTATCAGCTCATTTTCACCATCGTTTAAATCAATGGCTGCTGACCTATCTGAATATCCCATGTATACCTTTCCTGATTAGCCGCATTAATAACAATCAACTGATGAAATGAATTGATGCTGGCATAGAGAGCAAAAAAACGGCTCAGTACCGTGGCAAAGAGATACAGATCGCCTTCAGAGCCGAAATAGCTTTGATCCAGCACGATCTCAGACATCAAGCCCCGCACAGGCATGCCCCGCAGAATTCGCTCAGTGGGCTTGGATTCAATACTGACGATGCCATCAAGTCGCTTTTGTGTGATCCGTTCAGCTTGTCGATCGATAAGCGATTTAAAATCATAAGCGCGAATGATTGAGCACAAGGCATCTTTGGAAAGCAGTGAGAGATAATTCAATGACAAATTGGATATCAAGGTCCACAACATGCTGCCATCCAAAACGGGACGTAATGATGCATTGGGTTCGGTGATATTTTTAAAGGTGGCAAAATTAGGTGAACTGTCGGTGGCAATGCAGATATCGCCTTTGCCTAACTTCATCGGTAACTGACGATTAGTGCAGGTTAAGCTAACCGACACCGCCTCGCTGACATCGAAACTTTGCGTCTCATCCCCTCTGACAAAAGAGATAAAGTGGTCGAAACCATCTTCACGAATACTCTCTTTTACTCTAAGGCGATAGTAGAGTGCGACACGCTCTCGTGCGCGCTCAATTTCATGTTGGAAACTCTCAAATGGCGTATAAATACGCTCTTCACCACGGAATCGACCTTCATCAGAATCCACCCAGCCTTCCACTTTATCCACACTAAAAATTTCAAAATGAGAGGGCTTTCGGCTCGATGGCAAAATGGGGTATTCTATTTTTTTACCGGTTAGATCAATCGGGTCAGCGTCATGTGAAAAAAGGTTCAGCACAGGCACACAGTAGAGCTGAAAAGATTCATCCCGAATAAGCACATCTGCTGGCAGCGTACGAGAGAACTTTAATTTAATGGAAAAGTCACCCGTTAAACCGCTTGGCAGGCATTTGTAGATATTGCAGATATCGAAGAACATAAAGGCATCTGGAAATGACAAATATTCCTGTAAAATTCGATACCCTTCATACACATTTTGCGGGTAAGGCAAGATGCCATCGCCACTGGCAAAACCGACGCATTTGAAACTGGATTTTGGCAGTGAGTAATGTCTATCACCCACGTGAATTTCAATCACGTCTAGGTAATGGTTGAGCCATAAATAGAGCATCTGTGCGCTGTAATCTTGCCCGCCTAAATAAAATCGAAGATCATCAAGGCCGACCTCATTTAATGAGAGATCGCTTAAATTAGTAAAATGAATATCAACGATTGATGCTTCTCTGGAATGCAAAGAGTCGATATTGTTCACCACTAACGGGTAGACATTGACCTCTCTGCACGTAGTGAAATGGCACACTTCACCGTTCACAGGAGTTGAGTCCAGCATGCAGCCTTTTTCAATCGTTTGCTTATGGCTGATGCCACGCTCAAGTGGAGAGAAACGAACAATGCTCGTGCTGGGAACTGGTCGCAGGTAATTAGGCCACAACATGTTGATCATTGAGTGAGTCAGCTCAGGAAACTCATCATCAATTTTTTCGCGCAATCTGCCCGTTAGAAAGGCAAAGCCCTCGAGTAAACGCTCCACATCAGGATCGGTATTGTTACCGTGTAAATAGCGAGCCAGTTGAGGATGAAGATCGGAAAATTGCTTCCCCTGCTCTCTGAGAAAGGCCAATTCATCCCTGAAATATTTGTCTTGAGACACGGTCAACTCACCCTATAGGTACGGTTACTGTCCAGAAACAGATCTATCTCAATCTTTTCTTGTTCAGTTTTAACGTTAATTTTTCCGAAGATATGAAAACGCAGACTAAAAGGACAAGTGTTATCGTGTAACACGCGAATATCCAAATGAGATAATCGCGGTTCGAAACGCTCAATACACATCTTTATGCCTGACTTGATCCTAACGCCTAAATCAAAGCTTCCAGAATTAGCATCATTAAAATCAAACAATCCTAGTTCTGGGCAACTTTGAGATTCTCCGACCCGCGTATTCAGCAGGCCAGAGATATTGCGTTTAATCGAAGCAATGACATATTCAATGGATTCAGGTCCATCTGAAACGTGTTCTTTTTCATCGCCTAAACGCTGAAAAAAGCTCACTCCAAGAGTGTCGTCATGATTAAACAATTTGAGTTACTCCTGGTCTAAACGTCCAACCAAAGAGAGTTCAAAATTGGCTCCCATGTACTTAAAGTGTGGTCGAACAGACATAGACACCTGGTACCAACCTGGATCGCCCTGCACATCCATCACTTCCACTTTAGCGGCACGCAGAGGTCTGCGACTTCTCACGTCAGCGGGTGGGTTTTCCTGATCAGCAACAAATTGCTTAATCCAACTATTAAGCTCTCGCTCAAGATCTTGACGCTCTTTCCATGACCCAATCTGCTCCCGTTGCAGCACTTTAATATAATGCGCTAAACGGTTAATGATCATCATGTAAGGGATCTGAGTACCTAACTTGTAATTAGTCTCGGCCTCTTGACCCTCTTTAGTGTTTGGAAACACTTTTGGCTTCTGAATTGAGTTTGCAGAGAAAAATGCAGCATTATCACTGCCTTTACGCATGGTTAAGCTGATAAAACCTTCATCAGCAAGCTCAAATTCTTTGCGATCCGTAATCAACACTTCCGTTGGGATCTTTGATTGCAGCGCCCCCATAGATTCAAATACATGAACAGGGAGATCTTCAACTGCACCACCACTTTGTGGACCAATAATGTTTGGACACCAGCGGTATTTAGCAAAGCTTTCGGTCAGACGTGTCGCTAAAGCGAATGCAGTATTACCCCAAAGGTAATCTTCGTGGCTTGCATGCACACCTTCACGATAATTAAACGAGCCGATTGGATTATCGATAGGATCATAAGGGACACGCAATAGGAACCTAGGCGCGGTTAATCCTAAGTATCTTGCGTCTTCTGACTCTCTTAATGAACGCCACTTAGTGTATTTAGGGCTTTCAAACGTTGACTTGAGATCTTTCAAGTTTGGCAACTCTTCAAATGAATCAATACCAAAAAACTCAGGGCCAACAGACGACAAGAATGGCGCATGTGCCATTGCACCAACAGCAGCAACGTACTGTAGTAGCTTCATATCTTGTGAAGAGGGAGTGAAGGCGTAATTACCTACAATAGCACCAATCGGTTCACCACCAAATTGGCCATAACCTGAAGAATATACATGCTTATAGAGGCCAGATTGAACGGTTTCTGGCGCAAACTCAAAATCATCAAGTAACTCACCTTTAGTCACATGAAGTACTTCGATTTTAATGTTCTCTCTAAAGTCTGTTCTATCAACTAATAACTTCAGATTTCTCCACGATGATTCCATCTGTTGGACAGATTCATTATGCAGAACTTGATCCATTTGACTGCTAATCTTTTTATCCAGCTCAACCAACATTTTATCAACAAGCGCTTTATTGATTGGTTCGCTGCTAGATCGCGTTTCAAGAATATTACTGATGAAGGCTGCGACGCCTTTTTTAGCAACATCATAGCCTTCGTCGACTGGTGACATCTTGGTTTGAGCCAAGATTTCATCTAACAAATTACCATTCAATACCTGACTACTTTCCTGCGCTTTTTCCATTGATTCCATGAAATTATATTCCTTTAATGAACCTTCAAAATTAGTGGGGATACTGTCCACGTCATTTTTCCATATTGAGTGATTCCCAGTACTTAAGTACTAGTTATCTAGAGTTTGAAGTTCTGCTAATAATTGCTCACGAGAATCCTCGGTCTCAATTAAATCCTGCAGTTTTGTTCGAAATGATGGGATATTACCCAGTGGACCTTTTAAAGCAACGAGGGCTTCTCTTAGTTCAATGAGTTTATTTATTTCAGGAATTTGTGTCGCGATGGAATCAGGAGAAAAGTCTTTCATGGAACTGAAATTTAAATTTACAGTTAATTCGTCAGATTCATCATCAGTTAATTTATTAGCGACCGTAGTATTAACTGCAAGGCCACTTTCTTTCATTATAGATTCAAAATTTGTTTTATTTACAGATACTGACTGTCGTTCTTCAAGTTGTGTATCTTCTCCGTGGCCTTTAAAATCACCCACGATCAACATTTTTAATGGAAGTTCCATTTCCGCTTGTTGGTCACCTGTTGAAGGAACATATTTGATGTTAATGCGTTCTTTAGGTGCAACTGTGCCATCTTTTGCCATTTTAAAATCTCCATATACGGCTTATAGGGAAAACCCTATTCCAATTTCTTTACAGCATTAACCTAACAATCCGATAACAACCGTCTTTTAACTTAATGCATACTACAAATCCACTTCCATAGTACATAGTACCAACGTAGATCTATCACAGCAGTCATTCTATCTACAGAAATAGTAAAAACAAGTTAAAAATTAACATTGGTCACACCAGTATGTATATTTAAACTGTCGAAAGGATGGGGAAGTCATTCGGTTTCAACAAAATACAGTAAGGATACTAATAGAATTAAATTTTATATTTCAAGTATTTAACGCGTATTTTTATATATTTAAATTTCTTACGTAAAACAAAGAGACTGCTCAAGTTACAATCAATAAAAGGCAGTTTAAAAACTTATCATCACGCCTATAAATCTTAATTATTTATTTAAAATAATACATTAAATAGCCACAAATAAATTCAAGTCGAGAATTAGATTTTTAAAAAATGCAATAAAACTTACACTCACATTGATCTACACCAATATTCAATAAAAACCAATTTAATATTACAGCGACATGAATAAAATCAGTCTAAAGACTCAGAAATGGCAGTTAACAAATGAATAACAAGTAATTTTAATTAATAATATCAATTAAAAAATATAAACAAACAAGTATGAAACACCTTGACAGCTTGGTGAATACATAACCAAAAAAATAATATGTAAGTCATAAGAACTACTAGCGCATGAATATATTCCAATGGTCAAACACATCCAAAAAATAATAACAAGGATGTGAAGGCGATTAATTATTAATTTACACTTGAATAATATTACAATTAATATTATTCCTATTGTTCTTATGATTGCCTTATAAGGTTCCTTATTACTCTTATAATTATCGCTCAACTCTGGTTAAATTATAACCAAAACTTTAGTTTCCTTTGAGTTTAACGAAGCGTTTATGAGTCACTCTCAATCTAAAAATTTTAACCATCGTCAGATACGACAGAGGCTAACATAGTGCTGTTAGCCTCTTAATTTTCATGCTGGCTGACTTTAACCGCTTAAGCCCCTAAGGATAACCTTCGACTTTAATATCATCGATGGCAATATCCCCTTTCCAGCCTCCAACAGCTTCAGCACGGAATCGAACGCGAATATCGCCCTCAAAAGCGGAGAGATCGACCTCCTGATGCTGGTAAGCTTCACTGCTGCTAATCTGCTGCTCACCACTGACTTGAAAAAGTGCTATTTGCCAACTTCCTTGATGAAAGACATCAACAAAGAGGCTCCCTATTTCAGCACCGTACATATGGTAATGGAAACTAAGTAGACGTGAAGATCCGGCTAAGGTTGGACTATCTAGGTATGCCGTATTTCCCGCGCTGTAAGCAAAGTCTTTTGAGGTTTCCAAATAAGCATAGGTACTTTGAGTATTGGCACCTGAAGCGGGGCCTGTTGAACTCGATGGCGTTGTTCCTGCTTCCGTTTCCCAGACGTGACTTGCACCAGTGCCCTGACTCCAGCCGTTGTTGAATCCAGATTCAAAATCCAATGACGTGAGTGCTGTTATGCTTGCTTCTACCACGTAAAGCTCTACTTGAGCCTCACTTGATGCTCCTTGTGGATCTGTCACTCTAACCTGCATAGTATTCAATCCAAGATCGGCACTTTCCGGCGTACCTGTAACTTGGCCATTGGCGGTCAAGCTTATCCAGGCAGGAGCAGAGAGCACGCTGAAGGTGAGCACATCACCATCAGGATCGGTTGCTGCAGTAGAGATATCAGCGTTATAAGCAAGATTGACACTGGCATCGGCAATCACACTAGGATTAAGTGTAAATACAGGCGCCTGATTTTCTGGCGTAAACGGGGTGCCATACACTTGCAAGTTATCAATGGCGATATCCCCTTTCCAGCCCCCAGCGGCCACAGCCCTTAGCCTAAAACGAACAGCTCCTGAATATGCAGATAGGTCGACATTGGCTTGACGATAACCCTCAGAACTTGAGCCTTGCTGCTGGCCAGATATTTGCCAAATATTATTGTTCCAACTGCCATCTTTAAACAGATCGACGGCCAAGGTGCCAATATTGGCACCATACATATGATAATCAAAACTCAAACGTGGTTGAGTAATATTCCATTCACGGCTCTCAATAACAGCCTGCTCGCCAGCGGTATAAGCACCTTTGTTATTTGAAGTCTCAAAGTAGAGATAATAACCTTGTCCGCCGACACCTGAATCAGGACCCGTTGAACTTGATGCTGTCGCACTGTTTAGTCGGCTCCAATCCCAATCATTGCTACTATTGTTGCTCCAATCCCCTAGACCTGATTCAAAATTTTCCGTTGAGATTAGCGTCTGCGCAGTCACCTCAATCAAGACTCTATGGCTTGCACTCTCACCTTCATTGTCCGTCACCAACAGCTCAACCCAATAACTACCAGCAGTTTGATAGACATGCTTAGGTGCCTGTTCACTCGATTGGCTATTGTCGCCAAAGTCCCATGCCCAGGATACGACTTGCCCATCCAGATCTTGGCTTTGATCGATAAAGTTAAGGGTTAACCCCTGCGCGTTATAGATAAAACTCGCATCAGGTGCTTGATTCACCGCCCCCGCAGTAACACTAACAGTCTGACTGTGAGTGTTACTGGCTCCAGCTTCATCCGTCACCCTCAAAGAAACCTGATAGCTTCCATCTGATTGATAAACGTGGGTCGGTGATGAGGTGGTTGAAGTGGCGCCGTCACCAAAGTCCCATAACAGGGTCAATATTTGATTCTCGGGATCGCTGCTAGCATCGGTAAAATCGACGCTCAGATCATTCGTACTGTAGGTAAATGCAGCCATTGGTGGCAGATTACCATCGCCACCGGTTCTAAATCCCGCCACGGTTGCCGCCGTCAAATTCAGCACTCTGGCATTATCGTGGGTACCCGTCGTTCCTCTCACCACATTTTGAAAACTGCGAGTAGGATCTGACCAAAAGTTCTGTCTGGTACAGCAACTATTACTGTTATAAGACATAATAGAGCGCCAACCACCTTGGCTATAAAGAAACCCATGACCAAAGGCATAAGGAGTGGTGTTGCTGTCTTTTTCAGGGTTGTGTCGTGCAGACATCAGGTGACCTAACTCATGACCAAAAGAGTAATATCCAGTTGCACAACTGTCCTTTACCACCATAAAGGCCGTATCTTCTGACGCACCAATCTCTCTTGCACGCCCACATGCACTGGCATCACCAATTAAGATAGCGGCAACATCAGCACTATATTGTTCTCTGATTTGATAAACATCATCCATGTAGCCATCATTGGGCAGATGAAATCGGTCCAAATCTAAACCATGATCGCCTGATTCTGCGTAGTTAAGCTCATAGCTATGAGCTAGCTCAACTTGTGCATTGACCCCTGAATCAGTAAATCCTTGATTGGTTTCAGCCACCGCCAAATCGATTAACGCCTGCATGCCAGGATTTTGATTTAACGCTTCGCTGGTATAACCGACCAACACTCGAATCACAGAACCTGTTGCCGCCGATGGGCTCACAGATAGTGGTTGCGCTGAATATCCGCCTCGCTCGTTGAATGGACTATTTCGACCTTCCGTTAACGCCTCACTGTGTTCGTCGGGGAGCAAGGTTTGATCTATCTCTTCTAGCTCAATCTGCTGATTATTTGATGGTTTCATCTTAAACAATCGACCATTGAATTTGATGGTGGCAGACAGAAACTCACCTGATTTAACTAAAATAATCTGGTTATCACCGGGAAACAAAGGTGAGTTTTGGTTAACTACCTCTCCCTGCCAAACTAAAGAGCCTGAAGCGGTAATATAGGCGAGTGTCTTTTGAGCAATAATGACACTTGTGTCCGGCAGCTCAAATTTAAGTGAACGCGTCTCCTGCTTAAAGCCCCCCAACTGCATGTTGTAGCGAGTGACGCTTTTAACCTCACGATCTTTTTGCACTGCTTGTTTTGAAACAGATTTATTCAATGGAGCCTTGGTGATGATTTCAACATCGCTGCTTACCGACCACGCAGGCGCGATGAACAGACAGCTTAATACCACAGACGAAATCGCAGTTAACTTGGGATGTGTTGCTTTTATTGGGTTACTTAGGATTCTCATATGTTTATTCCTGTATGTGTTACACACAGCGAACAGCCATCAATACGACTTTATTTGTCAGCAAGATCACTGAATTACCTAACCGCAGAATCACGACCGACTCCGAAACTAGACAGTAAGCTATAACTCAATAACACTGAGAAACACATGAACAGAACATCGTTTTTATCTCTATTTTTGTAGATTATAAATAGATGTTTTATATAAACTTTTGGTCGTTAAAATAAGATGAGAATGAAGATAGGAGAGAGGATGAGCAGAAAGTTAATAACTCAGAAATAAAAAAGCTGCAAGGCAAAACCTTACAGCTTTATGTCTATTTACCGGCTTGTCACAGTGTTTATGCCAAGCTAGTTAACTAATGTTGAAATTAGTTTAGAAACGACCCACAACGCCTACACCCATTCCAACGCCATCGTAATCAGAATCAAGGACTTTAGATACGTTAAAGTTGGCAGAGAAACTGTCAGAGATACGTAACCAATATGCTGTACGAATATTGAACGTATCATCAGCATCACTATTAATGTAGCCAGCGCCAACTGACCATGAGTTATTCACATACCAGTCTGCACCTAGGTTAAACACATCATCTGAATCTAAATGTACCCAAGTCGCTTTCAAATCAACACCAGCTGTAGACTGAAGCGCAATGTAACTACGTAGGTTTAGACCATAGCTCTCTTCAACATTACTATCGCCGTCTTGATAAAATGCAGATACAGAAGATGACTCATTGAAGTAGTAACCCACCTGAGCGCCATAGGTATTAAAATCAGTGCTAGATACGTCTACTTGCTGATAGTTAGCAGAAACAAACCATTTTGAATCAAAAACATAAGTGCCATCAACACCGTATTGATCATAATCAGCTACATCAAAAGTGCTGTAGTTAGCACCTATGTTTGATGTTTGTGCAAGAAAGCCATTAAGTGCATAAGGACTTTTGCTTTGATCAACTGGAGCAACATAGTAACGATACTGGGCATTCCAAGCACCATCACTGACTTCTTCAGAATTTGTTTGGTAATCCAGACTGGCTTCATGTTGAAAAGCATTATCTTGTGCAGCGACTGCACTCATGCTTGTTAGACCCAGTAAGATTGCTAGCGCTGTTGTAGATTTGTTCATCAATTTATTCCCTTATATTTATGAAGCTAGGAGAATAAAATTATTTGAGGATCTGTAGACTTGAAACTTAACTTGTTCAATCCATTATACTCTTGAGAATTTAATTCATTTAAATACTCTGCTCTCCTAGCGGCGAAGACAATAATTCAAACCAAACAAAAAGGGAAACAAAAATACACAAAAGTGAAATAAATTGCTAAAAAAACACTTAAAACCCAACTTAAACAACTTAAAATTAACAAGCTGAAAACATTTAAACCATTTAATGACTATATATCAGATAAAAAAACTATTTAAAAAACACGTATCACTTCAGGCCTACAGAGGTTTTATGTTCAGACCTTAATCTTAAGCTCTATGTTCATGTCCCTTATGTTCAGATAACACCTGCATAGCCGCAGTAATGGCAATCACAGCCTTAGAGTTAAACTCACGCTGATATAAGGTGTACACCACCAATAAACTCACGCCAATAAACAATATAGGGTGAAAAAACCAACTCAATACCGCCATCGAGAAATAATACGCACGCAGTCCGTAGTTATAAGAGTGCGCCGCTTGATCTTGCACTATGGCCATCTGTAGAGCATAGCTTTTCAAACTTTCATCAGTCCCAGACTGATCAACCGGGGCAGCACCAATCATCACATTGAGGAAACCGTACTGACGCATTGACCAAGTAAATTGGAAAAACGCCATCACAAAAATAAAGGTCAGCAGAACCAGTTTAAGTTGAATCATTGTATGATTGGGCACTGCGGTAAAAGGAATCGTCGCGATCACAGACTCTAATTTGTCGACTTGAGCAAACAGAGTAAGCACACCGGCCAAGATCAACATGGTTGTCGATGCGAAAAAGGTAATGTTTCGTTCAAGATTAGCCAGTAAAGCCGCCTCCCCCACTCTAATCTCTCGACCAATCAACTCATTCATCCAGTAAATACGGTGTTGATGCAAGCAACGAGCAATACAATTAGTGGTCTTCGCCTTACGACGCGCAAAGCTAGTATAGCCTATCCAGCACACGAAAAAGCAGGTCAAAGAGACAAGATCTAACACGGGAAAAGACATAACAACCTTTAAATATCAGAGAGTAACTTATTAAAGCAGCTTTCCTAGCTGCTGACTATGCACAGAAGCATAAAATGACTTAATTAATCGGAGCTTTGATTTAGGTAGCCTTTTTCTTCTACGAACAAAAAACCGCAGAGCGATATCTGCGGTTTTTGTTTCACGTTTAAGGCACTAAATTAGAAGAACCTTTTCTATGTGCAGCCTAACTAGGCAGTTTGTTGATTTAAATTAAAAAACAACGATTTGCTCTGCGGTACACGTTGACATCCCTTCATCACAGGCCTTATAGGTGTAGCTACCACCACCTTTACCTGTAATGGTATCGGTATAAGTTGAGCTGGCTGATGTTGTCGCTATTTTATTGCCATCACGATACAGATCGACATTGCTGCCAGCTGCGCCGCTAAAACTCAAATCGACCTTTTTAACGCCTTTACTCTTGTAGCCATTTGCACTCAGCGTAAAGTCACCACCTGGCTCTCCACCACCGTCACCAGCACAACTATTTGCCGTCAGATACGCATCTGCTGCCGCGGCTTTGACAATGCCATAACCAAAATAAGCATCGTTACCCGCCGCACCACTGTCCATTGCCGTCGCTTTTAGCGCATCACGAATTTCATTACCTGTACACTCGTTATGGTTAGACCAGACCAGCGCTGCAATACCCGACACAGCAGGTGTCGCCATTGATGTGCCACTCATGAAACCATAATCTGATGTACCAATATCGATACTGATGTTAGCAGCAGCCAAAATAGCGGCTCTGTCTTCAAATGCTGCACCAATAGCCGGAATCGTCGTCGCATTAGTGTCACCTAATGTGCCGTACAACATACCCGCTTCATTATTGATAATGATCGCGCCTAGGCCACCAGAACCTTCACAATGTGCCACTTTATCGTGGAAAGAGATGACACCACGGTCGATAAGACAGATATTGCCATTGGCACCACTGTCCGTCGCTTCTGCAGTTCCCATGTAGTAAGTACCACCAGCAATCGCACCCGCATTTTCCATTGCAGAGCTAGCATATGTCGTACCATCGACAGACATATTTGATGCTGTCGCCATACCCGCCGGATAGGTTGATAGTGTATCAACGCCCCCCGCCGTGACCTCAACACAAATAGTCTCATCAGTCTTGACGTTCTTACCACGCCCCGAAGTACAAGATGGGAATTGTGAGAAATCCGCAATATTATTATCGGCATCGTTAGCGCCAATCATCATCACTGAAGGATAACCTGCGGGGTATGAGCGTACGTTATTGCCATCATTACCGGCAGCGGCAACCACTAAGCCACCCGCATCAACAAATGATTGAAATGCATTTGATTCTGTCGAATTAGCACCGCCACCACCTAAACTCATGCTAATAATATTCGCGCCAGCGGCACTACAAAGATTTGCTGCTTGCGCTAAGTCAGATGAGTAGCCCCAACCATCGTCGTTAAACACCTTGATAATATGCATATCGACACCTGGCGCCATGCCAACCACACCGATGTTATTATCAGCAGCACCAATGGTACCGGCGACGTGTGTACCATGTGGTCCACCGTTTTCGTTCCAGTTACCCGTGCCTGAATCATTGTCACCTGAAATATTATTCCATTCAAAATCGCCATTACTGGCATCTAAACCTGAATCGATAATACAGACTTTCATGCCAGCACTGGCGTTAAATGCCACTTGATTCGCCTGAGATTGATAAACCGCATATGGCGTAATTTGTTGCGCCATAGGGTTGCCAGCATCGTCACTGTATACCGACATTAATTGACGACGTTGATCAGCTTCAACCAGCTTAATATGAGGGTTATGCATCAAGCCTTTCACTTGAGATAGGTCTTTACCTGCAAATGTGGCAGAGATAAAGCCATTTCCATCAACATGGATCTTTGCACCGAGTTTGTTAGCCAGTGCCTTAACAACACCCTTATTACCATTATCTACTTGTATGATGTAACGATTGTCATCAGCTGTTGCGGTCGTTGATACACTCACTGTCAGGGCAATGATAGCTCCCGCAATTTTCGATAATCTCATAAAGTCTCTCCGTTATTGTTTTAGTATAGAGTTACTGTTTAATCTGAAAATAGCGCAAAAGTATCGGCTGCGACTAACGCCATTTACTCTACTTTCAAGTAGTTACATTACTGAACCTAACAGAGAGACCTTAAATTAACAAGTTATTAACATTGTGTTTAGAGAGAAGTACTCATTATTGTATAAAGAATATAGCAGCATAATTAAATCAAGTTATGTCATTGATATTTCACTTATGATACTTTTTTATTATTCATCTACATCAGGCATCCTATTTCTATGTTTAGCCCTAAGAGCCTCTCTTTTTTATCCCTACTGGCCAAAAATAACGATCGTGAATGGTTCAAAGCCAATCAGACTCAATATGAGGCTGAAGTTCGCACTCCGGCTCTTAAATTTATCGAGGCGATGCAACCTCATATTCTTGCCTTGTCGCCCAGACTCATCGCCCTGCCTAAAAAAGTAGGCGGTAGCCTAATGCGTCCCCAAAGAGATGCCAGATTCAGTAAAGATAAGACTCCTTATAAAACCAATGTAGGTATTCAATTTAGGCACTTTCAGGGCAAAGATGTGCATGCTCCAGGGCTCTATCTCCATATTGCAAACGAAGGCTGTTTTCTCGGCGCAGGAATTTGGCACCCAGATTCAAAAGCACTCAATAAATTGCGTACCTGTATTGATGAAAACCCCAATGCTTATAAAAAAGCACTCGCTCAGATAAGAGCTGCTGGGTTTGAGATGGAAGGAAGCAGCTTGATCAGGCCGCCTAAAGGCTATGACAAAACTCACCCTATGCTCGATGAGCTAAAACGCAAAGATTTTATCGCCATCAAACCTATTGAGGCGACACAACTCCAAGATAAAGACTTTGTCTCTTGGTGTGCCAAGGAGTTTGAGCAGACCCAAAAATTAATGGCCTATTTATGTTTTGCACTGGATCTGGATTACTAGTCAGCTACTCTTGTTCTTTTAAAGAGATAAGGGTGCTTTTCAATACCTGATAAGCTCCCTCAATCACCTCAAACTGACCCGCTTTACCGAGTATCCGTATTCCCTGCATCTGCATTAAGAGAAAACGGCTCACTTGTATCGGGTCGACATCGGCTCTGAGTTCTCCGCTAGCTTTAGCGTACTCAATACTTGAATTAAACGCAGCGAGCATACCCTCGAACAGTCGCTCACACTGCTGCTTAACCACCTCATCAGAGATGATCTTCTCCAGTATCGCATTTTGCAGGAAGCAACCATATTTCTGCTCCTTTTGTATCACCACAAAGCGCTCGATATAGCTTAACAGTCCATCAAGCCCGCCATTAGCCGCTAAGGGTTTCAATTTAGGCTGCGAATATTGCTCTAAGTAGTAGCGAAGAGATTCACGATACAGGCTTAACTTGTCACCATAGGTGTTATACAAGCTAAAGCGGTTTATGCCGAGGTAGGCAACCAGATCTGCAATAGAAGTGGCTTCATAACCCTGTTGCCAAAACAGCTCCATAGCCAGTACCAACTTCTCTTCTCTGTCGAAATTACAACTTCTTGCCATAGATCTTTTTACTCTTATTTAGTCAAAACTTATTCTTGACCGAACGTTCAGATATAGTTTAGATTCTAACCTAACCAATCGTTCCGTTAAAGTCTTTACTGCCACCAATAAGATGAAACCCTAATGACACTATATGAATTGGCTCCAACACCGAGTGCTAGACGCGTTAATATTTTCCTTGCCGAACTGGGCGTCAGCGTTGATAGAGTCAACGTCGATATTCGTGGCGGAGAAAACTTAACCGATGAATTTAAAGCCATGAGCATCAACGGGCGTATTCCAGTGCTCAAGTTAGATGATGGCCAAACCCTGTGTGAATCTGTTGCCATCTGCCGCTACTTCGATGAACTGCTCAAACCGGTTAATTCACTTTTTGGCAATAGCCCGATTGAAAAGGCAAACGTGGAGATGTGGCAGCGCATCTGTGAGCTCCAAGGCTTATTCGTCGGCTTTCAGGCCTTTAGGAACATCACTAAAATCTATGAAGACAGAGAAAACTGCATTGAGGCTTGGGGCGAGGAATCAAAACTGAGACTAATCGATTTTCTGCCCACATTAGAGACTCAACTCAGTCAGCATGAGTATATCGCTGGTAACACTTTTTCTATTGCAGATATCACAGCTTATGTCATGGTGAGTTTTATTCAGCATCTGGATATCACACCAACGCCGGTTCAGCTTCATCTACAACGGTGGCAACAACAGATAGAACAACGAGTTGCAGTGCAAAGTGTCAATGCAGGTACTAACACTTAACGAAATAACTCAATATTAAACTACGATATAAACTTTGGAGTAATCATGATTGACCTCTACACAGCAGCGACACCCAATGGCCATAAAATATCTATCGCATTAGAGGAGATGGGACTCGAATACCAAGTTCATCATCTGGATTTAATGGAAGCTGATCAAAAGAAACCTGAATTTCTCGCCATCAATCCAAATGGTCGAATCCCTGCCATTATCGATCGTGACAATGATGACTTCGCCGTATTCGAATCTGGTGCAATTTTATTGTATCTTGCAGAAAAATCAGGAAAACTCCTACCAGCAACCCCTAAAAAGCGTTCTCAGGTCATTCAGTGGCTAATGTTCCAGATGGGCGGTGTTGGACCTATGATGGGGCAAGCAAATGTGTTTTATCGCTACTTTCCTGAGAAGATCCCCGCCGTTATCGCTCGTTACCAAAACGAGAGTCGCCGCCTGTTTGAGGTGATGGATAAGCAACTGGCCGATAACCGCTATTTAGCTGGCGATGAGTACTCCATAGCCGATATTTCAACTTGGCCTTGGGTGCGTATTTATGAATGGAGTGGCGTCGACATGTCAGGTCTGGAGCACTTGCAGCGTTGGATGAATGAACTGGCTGAACGAAAAGCGTGTCAAATTGGAATTATCACTCCGCCACCATCAGAGCTTAGCGATGAAGAGCGTGCAAAGCAGATTAGAAAGATGCTGACCAAATAGCCTGAACTGGAATATGAGAGTATTTGGCTGACTTATCGTCGTCAGCCAAATAACATTAAACCCTTAAACCAACTTGTATGAGATCACATAGAGTTGTTCTGTGTTTGGATAAACCTCAGAGATGATCTCTTTGAGTCTGCCCAGTTCCAAATACTCTTGTTCTGCATGAAACTCATTTATCTCGCTAAACTGAATAGGATTAACCGATTCAATCTCGATATCGCAAACCTTGATATCAGTTTCAAGGGTGAACACTTCCACTTGCGTACCGGGCACATAATGGCACTCTGACTCATCCCGAATTGTGATGGTTTTTTTGCCCGATGCGACAAAAGGAGTCAAAAATTCAAAAAAGGTTATTTTTGTTGGTGCGGCTTTCATCTTTCAAATCCAAATTTTCAATCCACACAATCACTCAATGTGACTGCCTTTGGCATTACAACTATTTTACTTAGATTTGATTCAGTACAAAAGAAATATAATCAATACCACCATTTGATCCCTACCACTTAACCTCTCATTACCTGACTCTCTCCATAAGTAACTTGATTAAAAATCCCCCTAAGGCACAAGTTAAATGTGACTCTTATATCAATATCTAACCAAGCCAATCTACTTTAATCATCGCCTGTGCAATATTAGCGCGCTGCTGTTCCCGACCAAAAATACCACACATATAAAACAATGGGCGCCCTCAATAAAATTGTTTTGAGGCAAGTTCAGTCAGCATTTTTATCCCTACTTTTTACTAACATTTAAGTGTAAACACCATGAATCAATCAATGAGCAAGGTGCTGCTGATTTCGGGTCATCCCGATCTCAAACGCTCAATTGCGAACAACGAAATCCTGAATAGACTGCAAAAAATGAGTTCTCTTTCAGTGCACAAGCTCGACCAAGTTTGCGCTAACTACTGCATAGATATAAAAGCGGAACAGGCACGCCTGACGCAAGCCGACATCATCATCTTTCAATTTCCCCTTTATTGGTCAACTTACCCTGCATTGATGAAGCTTTGGTTTGATGAAGTGTTTAGTTATAACTTCGCTTTCGGCCCAAAAGGCGACCAGCTCAAACACAAGAAAGTCATTCTATCGATAACCTGCGGCGCAACTGAAAACTCTTATCAGCCAGGGGAGTTTAACTTCTTACCACTTGAGCAATACCTACAAGCAGCTTTGCACCCCATTAAGGCGGCCCAAATGGAGATAGTCGACACCATCATTACCTTCAATATGAACTCAACGACTGACGAAGGTGGCAACCCAAACACGGTCATCAAGCTCTCTCAGCAACACGCCGAGCGTTTAATCCACGTTATTAATCAATTGATTAATCATATTCATCAATAGGCCTTTCTATTATGTTGCAATCTTTACTCGGTATCGCTGCCCTACTCGTCGTAGGCTATCTTTTTTGTAACGCAAAAAAACAAGTTAACTGGCGCACTGTCGGTGGCGCGTTAATCATTCAATTCTCTATCGCAGGCTTCGTGCTCGCCACCAGCTTTGGCGCAAGCATGCTATTAGCGGTCTCAAATGGAGTCGCCAATGTGCTTGGCTTTGCCACCAAGGGCATCACCTTTGTGTTCGGTAACTTGGTGACATTCCAAGTGGAAAACTTAGGTTTCATCTTTGCTTTTCAAGTGCTACCAGCCATTATCTTCACCGCTGCATTAGTCAGCTTGCTGCACTATATGGGGATCATGACATTCTTTGTAAAAATCCTCGGAGGCGGCTTACAAAAGATCATTGGTTCTTCTAAAGCAGAATCAATGAACGCAATTGCTAACACTGTGTGTGGCCAAACTGAGGCGCCACTATTTGTAAAACCTTGGCACCCACATCTAACCAAATCTGAGATTTTTGCCATCATGGTTGGGGGTTTAGCCTCTATTGCAGGCTCTGTGTTAGCAGGACTTGCCGGTATGGGAGTTGAAGTACGATACCTAGTGATGGCCTGTTTTATGAGTGCGCCAGCCGGCTTATTGTTTGCAAAATTGATGATCCCAGAAACAGAGCAGCCAGTGAACGATGTTCCGGCCCTGCCTGACGATCAAAAACCAACAAACTTTATCGATGCCATAGCTAAAGGTGCAATAGCAGGTATGCAAATTGCGGCAGTTGTTGGCGCAATTTTGATTGCATGTATCGGCTTAATGGCCATGCTCAACAGCATGATCGGCTGGGCTGGCGGTTTGTTTGGCTTTGAGAACATTACCTTAGAACTACTATTGGGCTATGCGTTCTCACCTATCGCTTGGTTAATTGGCGTACCTTGGGTTGAAGCCAACGTTGCGGGTAACTTCATTGCGCAAAAATTGGTATTAAACGAGTTTGTTGCCTACGCAGGCTTTGCACCTTATATCTCAGGTGAAACCCTTGTCGCAACCACTGGCGAAGTGATGTCACCTAAGGCTGTGGCCGTCATTACAGTTGCCCTATGTGGTTTTGCTAATATCGGCTCAGTATCCATGGTTGTGGCTGCGCTAAGCACCATGATCCCTAAACAGTCTAGCTATATTGCCTCTGTTGGGATGAAAGTGCTGTTAGCTGCCACGCTAGCCAACTTATTATCAGCGACGGTTGTGGGTCTTTTTATCTCTTTTTAAGTAAATAACTCAAACTGAACTATTTAGCGGTAATCAAAAAAAACAACGCCTAGATCATCTCTCATGATCTAGGCATTTTTTGCATTCAAGTAAACAACTACACCAACAAGTACTCTCCTGTAGCACCAGCACTGTTTAGATAAAACTCTCTTAATCTTTGTAAGTTTTTAAAGCTGCTTGTTTGTTAATTGTTGTTAACTGAGAGTTATTTAAGCTTTTGATAATAAGTCGCTTTATTATTTGTTCGCAAGGAGCGAACCTTGCGCTAGGATGCAGTTCGAATACACAAATGATGTATGCCTTATTTAGGAATTAACATGACTCCACAAGAAAAAGAACTGATTCAAAATGTCGCCGATAAACTAAAAGCGATCCCAAATAAGCCAAAAGATCCTGAAGCTGATGCCCTAATTAGCCAAGAAATCGCATCTCAAGAAGACATCGTCTACAAGCTGACGCAAGCTGTATTAGTGCAAGAGATGGCACTTAAAGACATGAAGTCAAAAAATGACTTTTTAGAGTCACAAGTTGAACACTTCAGAAAAGAATCTGAGCGTGGCACCCTGAGCCGTATGATGGGCGGCACAACTCCAGCGCCTGTTCAGCCACAACCTGTTCGCCAACCAAGTGCATTTGGTGGCTTTATGCAAACCGCAGCCAGCGTTGCTGCCGGTATGGTTGCAGGTCACCTAATCAGTAACGCACTGTTTGGTGATGATGAACCCACTGCAGAGGCGACACCTGAAGCAGACGCAGCTGATACTCAAACTGCAGATGCTGGAACCTCAACTGATGAAAGTGCAGATTCAAGCTTCTTAGGTGATGACTCAGGTTTTGCCTCTGAATATAGCGAACCAAGCTCAGACTTCGGTGCTGACACATTAGCAAATAATGGTTTTGGTGAAGAAGAGAGCTTCGGTGGTTTTGGCGACGACGAAGATTTTTAATCGGTTGAACTGCTGCTAGCCAATACTCACTCTTTGACGTTCTAAGTGGTATTGGCATAACAATTCCTCCTCAACAAAGCTAATTCTACCCAAGTTGAGGAGGAGTTAACCTAGGGAATTAATATTTCGCTTTCCTTAGCAATTGCACTCTACATAAATTCATCTACCACCTCGTGGCTTTAGACCCATGTAATGGACCTTACAGAACCGTAAACTCATGTTTCGAATTGTTTTTGCTGGTCACCGAAAACACGCAACGCGACAATGCAATAAAATCGCTAATCGGATTCATTATTGATCCTCTTTTGACTTTGGCTGCAAGCTTTTTAACCATTTCAAACTGTGTGCCGCCACCAGAGGAGACGAATCGCTATGTCCATAGGACTCAACAACAATGCGCTTTATTGAAGCTAATCCCTTATATTTTTTATTTCTTAGTTGGCTAACAAAATCTTCGACAAATGGCTCTGACTCTTTCTCTAATTCACCATAAGAAATAAAGACATTAATCGCAGATTGTGTATTTTTTAAAGCGGCATGTTCTTGAGCAAAGAGAGTAGGAACTTTCTCGTCCAATGGACTACCGAGAATGTAATTTTTAAATGTGTCGGGTTGTACCATCAGTGCGTAAACACCAAATACTCCACCAGCGGAAAAACCGAAATAGGTTCGATTGTTAGGTTCGGTTCGGTAATTGCTTTCTACAAACTTAAAAACATCTTTGCGAATAAAAGCCAGGTGACTATCAGCTTGGCCAAATTTTATTTTGGGATGTCTTGGATTAATGGTCTTCTTAAATGTGTAATCCATATAACGACTGACATGAACCCCATATTGTTGCTTTAAATCCTCTGAAATGTCTTTCTGCCAGGAGATGCCTACTAAAATTACATCTTTCATAATCATATATGAGGCAGATGATAATAATTCGATATGCTCGACGGCATCTGTAAAGTAAACAACCGGGTAGTTTTTGTCCTTATTTTTCGCGTAATTATCGGGTAGTTTGATGAGTAGCTCGTATTGTTTATTCGATATAGTATCTTTAATCGGAATAACTTGTGTTCCAGGCATCGGGTATAATTTGTGCTCACTTGCTCCAACATTGAAGAAAGGTAATAAAAACAAAAAAACTAAAATCTTTTTCATATCGAATCACTCACTTGTAAATTGCATGACAGGTTCTTGTTATAAGTAAGGGTTTGAATGTATAGGATTAGAATGAAAAATACCTGACGTCCTTATGAATTTTAGATGATTTTATCCTTACGGCGATAAACAGCTTATTAAGTACATATAACGCTCGACTAAGGAGCAAATAATTGTTGGCTAAAATAGTGAACGCAGTGAACAAAAGCCAACTGTTTTTTGTCCGTTCTTTAGCGCCTTGTATGGATAATAAACCCACCTAATTACAAATAATTCCCAGTTTCGGGTAATGTGAGACCCAGGCTTTAGCTGCAACTAAAGCTTTCATTTGTCGTAGTTCGATTGAGCAATGGCTCCTCTATTGAGAGACCGATAACAAGAACGAACGCGACAAACGACTCCAAGCAAAACACTCGAATAGTCTACTGGGTCAGGAGCCCGCCCTGAAGTCATGAGTAGAAAACCAAGCAAGAGTTAGCTTATTATGAAAACAAACACTAATCAAAACATTAACGTCGGTGTTGATACTGGCAAGTTCCAACTCGACATTTACATTCGACCTCTCGATATCTTCTTTACCGTTGCTAACGACGATAAAGGAATTAAAGAAGCGGTGAGTCGAATACAAA
>NZ_VKGK01000001.1 GCF_007197645.1 Shewanella hanedai | reverse complement strand
GTTACTGGCAACATCACTTTGCATTTCAAGTAATACAGCTAAAAGAATCATCAAAATTTATGCGACGAGAATGCAAATAGAAGAAAGCTTTAGGGATGTTAAAACAGGCCTAAAGATGAATAATAGTGGTAGTCGAATAGCCAGTAGACTGAGCGTATTACTACTCGTAGCCTGCCTATCTCAATTTGTGCTTTACCTGCTAGGTTTAGCAGTCAAAGCAGCCAATAAACATAGGCAATATCAAGCTAACTCAATAAAACACCGCAACGTGCTCTCAAACCAATTCATTGGCTTGAGAGCATATAAAGATAGGAAATTGAAGCTACTGAGGTCGCATTGGCGAACAGCCATTAAAACACTACAAGGCTTAATTCTGGAGCCACAAGCATGCTATTAAATTCGAGGGGATCCCTCAGACTCTGAGTAGATCAACTTCTTATACTGATTGGTATAAATACCGCAATGTCCCCTCTCGGGTGTAGTATTTGAATGAAGTGGAGACAGTTTTTATCTGCCTCCATCTCTTGTCGTTTTAGCATATCTAAAAACTATTTTGCTGTTATAAACTAAATTCACCTCGCAAAGTAAGCGCAAGTTGTCTTGGCGCTCCCAGACTCGGTGTGCGCGTAAAGTTAGTGGTAATGTACTCTTCATCAAATAGATTTTTGCCTTGCAGGTAAATGCCGATGTCCTGCCATTCGTAACCCAATTGCATATTGACTAAAGTGCGGCTGCTATTTTGTAGATCAAACTCAGCATCCCCCTCTTTAAGCCCTTCTCGATATGGATTAACACGGTTTGGTGAACTGCTGGCATAATTGGCGTTTAAGTTGACGAAAATACCATTGTCAGCCGTGTAGGTGGCACCGATATTTCCGGTCCATTCAGGCGCAGTAAACTGTCGACCTGATAGGTCGTCTACAATGGGAGTTTTTTCAGTAGGAATGCTGATAACAAAATCAGTAAACTCTGTCTTAGCCTGACCAAGTGATGCATACAGTGCCAATTCATGGGTCACTTGATAACTTAGCTCTAACTCGAACCCTTTCACGTTTGATTGACCCGCATTGATGGTTTCGGTGTCGTAACGGTTTGGTGACAGTTGCACTGCAACTTGCTGATCATGCCAATCAACATAAAACACGTTAGCATTAGCAACGAGATCACCATCTAGCCATGTCGAACGAAGAGAGAATTCATAATTATAGGTAAACTCAGGTTCATACTCGTACACATTAGCGCGAACACTGTTGATGCCGACTCCCCCTGAACGGTAGCCTTTTTGAAACGAAAAACTGGTGATCAAATCTTCTGACCAGTTATAGCTAACGCCAATCTTAGGCAAAATGGTGTCAAAATCGGTATCAATTTTAGGTGTCACCTGTGAGGCATTACTGGCGAGGTCAGTAAACATCTTATTGATACCAGCAATCAGCGGAGATATTGCTTCGTAAGGTGTCCCTATGTAGCTAGCAGGGTCAGGCATCTTGTCTTTATTTAAGATGACATACCGCGCGTCACTTTGTGTTTGCTGACTTTCTCGGTCGAAACGAATACCAGCAAAAACATCCCATTTTTCGGTGACATTCCAGACTCCATCGGCAAACAATGCATAGCTTGAAATCATTTGCTGAGATGATGACAACGCACTGGTGTGGGCAGGATTAAACTCTGAATATTGCCCAACGACAAAATCGGCAATAGGCTCACTTAGTCCATATCTTGCCTGTAAAATATCACTGGTCAATCCTAAGCGGTTAAGCTTTAAGTTACTCAAGCCATTGGAGCTGTCATCGATATCTGTTTTAAAGAAGTATGCACCAATGACGCCTCTGACATTGTCGTATTCAAAAATAAGCCTCAACTCTTGGCTAAGAGAGTCGGTGGTGTTTTTGTAATGGGTCGCACTGCCAGTATCTTCTGGAAATACCGAACCTGAAATGGCAAGGAAATCGGTATCCCACTTGTAGTCAGTGTCGACGACTGACCAGGTAGTGTGGGAGGATATATTCCAAATATCACTGAGATCATATTGCAGCTCAAGCACGATCATATCAGCGTTAATGGTTTCATCTCTTCCGTCGTTATAATAGGTATTGCGGTTTTCAAAAGGATTGTCACCTTCGGCAATTTCAATTCCGGTATTGCCGTAGCGGCTATTGACGTAGGTGTAGCCTAGCAGGGCTGAAAATTCTGGTATGGCAGAAGGTTGATAGAGTAGTTTGAGCCGATAGGTTTCATCGTCATGGAAATCGGAGGTTTCATGACGGGTGAGGTTTTCATTATACCCACCGAGCTCCTTTTTCTCACCACTGAAGCGAAACGCTAATTCATCTTCGATTAAACCACCACCGATAGCGACACCGATCTCTTTTTGCCCATTATCACCTGCAGTTAACTGGTACTTGCCTTCCCATTCTTGTGTCGGTGTTTGGGTGGTCATGATCACCGCACCCGCAAGCGCATTACGACCCTGAAGTGTTGACTGTGGACCTCTTAATACTTCAATCTGCTTAGCATCCCATGTTGAGAATGCACCACCAGAAATCATACGCTCTGGCAGCGGAGCACCATCCACATACACACTAGCCAGAAAACTATTACCGCCACCCGATACGTTGAATCCATCAATGCCACGAATGCTGAAACTACTGCTCCCAGAAGTATGTGTATTAGCAGTATTGATCAACACTTCACGGAAATTATTGATGTTTTCCTGCTCAAGTTGTTTTTCCGTTAGTACCGCGACACTGGTTGTTGTTTCTTGAATGCTTCGCGCAATTTTTTGTCCCGTTACCATGATCCTCTCAATATTAGCGCTATCGATTCTCTCCGCTTCATCAGCGGAAACAGATAAGCAAACTAACGCTGCGGGAACGAATAAGCCTAAGCGTATTCCTCTGGTAATGAAGTTTAATTTAGATGAATACATGTGACAGGCCTAAGTGATAATAGTTATTATTTGCATTTTGCGCAAAATGCTATCACAACACACTTGTAATTTGATAACGCATTTACGATAATAAATACAAATAATTATCATTTGTATTTAATTGTGAGTCAGTTGAATGGTCTTTCTAGGGGTATCGCTTTTATGGATAGGTTGCTTGTTTAGCTATTTATCTTCAAACAAACAAAAACTAAATAAGAAATGCATCAAAAAATCAACTGCTTGGTCAGTGTTTTCAGCATGTCTATTACTGGCGACCTATTGTTTCTCGTATCGTTATGGTCTCGTAGTTTCCATGCTCAATAGTCTATTGCTTGTCATGGCGATGTGGTTGTTGTTAGTGATTGCTGCATCCCATATTAATCACAGGCTAATGTTGACTGGTAGCCTAGGCATCAGCTTTTTCTCCGGCATTATGTTATTAGGAATTAGCTAGTTATGTGGCCTAAATCAATCACTGCATTTTTCGGTGGGCTTGCACTGTCTGTCAGCATTATGTTGAGTCTATATCTGTTAATCCCACTCGCAATCGATGTAAAGCTACTCATCGGGTTGATTGCAGGGTTCCTTATTTGGGTTGGCGCCATGGTTTATTACTTTAGCTATAACAGTGCTAAAGCCAGTGGCCTTGCTTGTATTAAATTACTGCTGATCTCTGTTGCCGTTAATGCCTTTTTATTTCTGACGAAGTAACCCAATGAATACTCAAATTGCAAATTCCCAAACGACCAAATCCAATAAGATCATTAAGAATTTAACCGAATCACATAGTTGGATTGGGGTCATTATTTCACCGCTGCTGTTTCTCATTTTTTGGGCTGGCGCGGTCACGCTCTTTTATGAAGAGGTGAAGCAATGGGCGGTAGCTCCGCAGTTTCCGGTCGCAATACAACAACAAGAGATGCCACTGCAGCAAATCGTTGAAGCAAAGCTGGCACAGCATCCTTTTGACTACCAAGAGCATTTGATGGTGCAGATGCCATCCCTGCATGATCCTTATTACAAAGTGTATCTCGACCTTATTCGCGAAGAGGGTATGGAGGATGAACACGGTGAAGTGGCTTCGTTACTGGTGGATAGCCAATCGGGGAAAACTGTAGCGAATAAAGAGGATTTCTTCTTAGCTGATTTTCTGTATCAGTTGCACTACAACCTGAATTTACCGGCAGGTACCTATATTGTTGGTATCATCAGCCTGTTTTTCTTCTTCGCCCTTGTATCAGGTGTTTTCATTCATGCAAAAAAGCTGTTCCGTCAGTTCTTCCAATATCGAACGGATAAAAAACGACGGGATAAATTATTGGACCTACATAACGTGGTTGGAGTGATGACACTGCCATTCACGTTAATGTACGCCTTGAGTGGTCTGGTATTTAACTTGGCCATTGTTTACCAAATTGCCTTTGTGGTTTTCATCTACCAAGGCGATCAAGATGCCTTGTTTAAAGATGCGGGTTTTACCCTGTTTGATGAGGCTAGAATTGAACACCCCCTTGATATGACACCTGCTTACCACATCATTGAAGAAGCCAGAGAAAACCCTGACTTCAACGTCAGTAATGTCGTTTTCTATCACTATGGCGATGAAGCGGCCATCATTCAAATTCGGGGTGACAATTTATCTTACTTCTCACAACATGATGAGTTCTTTTATCGAGTAAAAACCGGTGAACTACTCAGTAAAACAGACATAAATAACTACAACGTATTTCGTAAAGGACGTGAAGTTATCGCCACTCTCCACTTCGGTAATTTTGCGGGAGTCGATGTACGTATTCTTTACTTTATCTTATCTATCTCCATTTGTGTGATGATCCTTGTTGGCAATATGCTGTGGCTTGATAAACGCAGTTTGCAGCAAAATGTATCTGCTCGTAGTATCCGTTTTGTAAGAGGCTTATCCGTGGGCAGTTGTGGTGGTTTAGTCTTGGCGACTGCGGTGGCTTTCCTGTGTGAACGGATCATACCCGCCTCTATATCAGCCCGTTCCGATATGATGGTTTATGCCTTTGTTATCAGCTTAGTCGCGACCATGTTTCTGGCTTATCGAGTCGAGAATAAAAAACGCTATATCGCGCAGGTGCTCTTTGCCACTGTGGTGGTGCTAATACTGACTTTACTGGCTGACTGGTTGATGTTCAGTTCACAGATAATACAGCTATGGCAAAACGGTTTTAGAGCGGTTGTGGGTGTGGAAGTTGGAATGTCTCTATTTATCACTGTGGGTATTTTTGTCATCAAGAAACTTGATGTGTTAAAGCAAACCGAGACAAGATCAGACACTGCCGGTGTATTGGTCGATGGTGAGTCGCTGTAGCTAAAAAAGATAGGTAACCTCGCTCTAGCCAAGAGCGAGATTGCCTCTTGGAGTAATTAACGGTGCCAATTAGCAGTGCTAAGCACACCAAGCAAAGGCGAAAAAATTAAAAATGAGATTAAAGCAACAGCCCTTACACGCAGTTGTGCAAAACTTAAAGACCACCTAAGCCGCTTTAACGAGCTCAACACACATCCCTTGCAATCTCTCTTTGATACTTATCTGAATAGAGCCTCATAAAAACCAAGCTGTTACTCATGCAAGCAATAGCATGGGATCCAACTAAAAATAGCCCAAGATCATAAGATTCTGGGCTATTTTTAGTTTCAATTAACAACAAATAATAGCCCAGGTTGATTCAACTCATGAGGTCTACGACTAGCTGGATCCTAATAAGCTATTCAGTTTTAAACTTATTCAACTCAATACGAAGATCCCCCGCATTCCCCTCCAATTCAACACTGGTGGTAACCGCTGAGGTCATGCTGTCCATCACTTCCACAGCCGTATCATTAATCACCACTACGTTACGATTAATCTCTTCAGCTACAGCGCTTTGCTCTTCTGCAGCTGAAGCGATTTGATTATTCATGTCATTTATGACTTCAATCGCATGATTTATCTCCGCAAGCGCTTGCTGAGCAGCTTGTGTTTCCTCTTTTGTCCCCATGGCTTGCTGTTGACTTTCTTGCATCAAATCAACAATAGACTGGGTTTCTGTTTCTAAGCGAGCTAACATTTTGCGGATCTCTTCGGTCGAACTCTGAGTCCGGGTTGCCAGATTACGCACTTCATCGGCAACAACAGCAAAACCCCGCCCAGCCTCACCAGCTCTTGCTGCCTCAATCGCAGCATTAAGAGCGAGTAAATTAGTTTGATCTGCAATCCCACCAATCTCTGATAAGATCCCTTGAATTGCTGCACTGGATTTTGCCAGATTTTTAGTTTGTCCTTGAGCATTATTAATCTTCAATGCTAAATCACTCACAGCCAATACCGTATTGTTCATCTGCTTCATGCCACTAACGCTATTGGATTGTACCTGACTTGCAGCCGCAGCCGCTTGAACTGCCGAACTTGCTATCTCCTGCGCCGTCGCACTCATCTCATTGATGGCCGTTGCGAGAGAGTTAACTTCGTTAACTTGGCTGAGTAATTTCTGCTTTGAACCTTCTGCTTGTAATTTACCCTTCGCCGAGCTCAGTTCAACCTGTTCAGCCGTCTGCATCACAGTACCTAAAGTCTCCTGTAAGCGGATTAAAAAAGCATTAAACCAATGTGCTAACTGTGCAGTTTCATCCTTACCATTTTTTTCAATGCGATAGGTTAGATCACCATCTCCCTCGGCAACATCTTTAAAACGTTCAACAAGATTAGTGAGTATCCTCCCTAGAGAGTTGCCTATCATAGTCATGGCGATGATACCAAGTACGACTGCGAAAAGGCCTGCGAAAACCCCTTGTCTAATGGCACTCTCATTCTGCACGTCGCTCCAGGTTTCAAACTCTGTTATCCCTTGTATCAGTTTACTTCTGGGAACTGATACCATCACAATCCAATGAGAATCAGAGGTATTAACTGAGGTAATCGCATATTCTTCCGAACCAATAGACATCAAGCCACTCCCCGCTTGACGGGCTAATGTTTGAATAGCGGACCATTGAGAAAACAATTGGCTGGAAACTTTTTTACCAACTTCTAATGGTGCGCCACTGTTGGCCAGTATTGCTCCTTTCCAAGATGAAATAATAATATTACTTTCACCATCAAATAATTTATCCGCCAGCTTTTCACTCTGTCCTTGAAGCTCTGACAGGGATAAATCGAAACCTAAGGAACCAACAATACTGCCGTTCACTTTTATGGGTTGGCTAATAGTGGTGATCAATTCATCTCTGCCACGAACCGGATAAATGTAGGGCTCCATCACAAAGGTATGGCCAGTTTCAAACGGCATTAAGTGCCAATCATCCGTCCGTTCACCATTACTATTGAGCGTGGTGTTATTGAAACTCTCCATCGCAACGGAATCGAAGCTGTTATTGGAATTAGGAGAAAAGAAAGGGGCTAAATAGCCCTTACTATTAATTGCCTCTAGAACTTGAACTTCCGTTTCTGTGGGCCAAGTTTTTTGCTCCCATACCATATAACCTGCAAATACAGCTTTATCCTGAACCTCTAGCGCAGCAATAAACTGGTTAACGATGGTATCGGCACCGACCGCATTTGTACCGCTCAACTCTATGATTGATCTCACTTGATTTAAATTAGCAAGAACCGGAAACAATTGAGTTTCTATTATTTTCCCCTGCTCCGAAGCAGTAGATTTTAAATGGAAATTAATCGCATCATTCAACTGAATCTTAACCTTATCGGTCACCTGTTGACTCACTGTCGTATATGCGTTCGTTGTCATGCCCATAGCAATGAGTAACGTAAACGTCATTGCTACTCCGGCACTTACGGCTATTCGAGTTCTGATAGTTTTAAACACAAAAAATCCTTCTTTGATTAGTATCATGACTGGGTAGAAGATCTCTTTAAAACAAGAAAAGCTGTACCTAGGTTATGTAACATAAAATATAATGAGTCATTACCCTCTGACTCACCTGCAACAACTGGGTTTTGCAATCATCAACATCATGAACCAAGCTCTCGATACAGCTAGAGAGCAGTTCTGAATCTAGTCATTTATTCCTCAAAAATACATGCTGATCAAGTTGCACTACTGCTTATGGTAATTTTCAAAATCAGAGGCTGTATTCTTCATCTCTATACGCTGCATTTCACGCTGCTTCTTAGAGAGTTGTATGAGCTTACTCTCCAGTTTAGTTAACTGTGCCTCTTCTGACGCGGTTAATTCACCTTTATCTTCCAGATCAAATATCATTTCAGTTATTTGATCCATCTCTTCAAAGAGTTTCTCAGACGGGAGCTGCGCTTCCCCAGATCCCTCCCAAGTATCCAATTGCTCCGCTGTTAAGCCTGTGGCTGCTGGAACCTCTTTGCTCATACAGGCTTCAAGTAATTTACCATCCTTCATATCATGATTTTTTAAACAGCGGGTCAATGCCGTTTTGAATCCTTTTTCTAAACGAGACTCTGAAACCCCCGTCGCCTCAGACATGCCTTTAAATTCTCCCATTTGTTTCATTTGAGAAACGGAAAACTCAACCATTTTATCCACTTCATTAGCAGACGAAGTGAAACTGAGCGACGCTAACAACAGCAGTGATAATGAATTTAATTTCATCAATTAATCCTTTAATTTTTATCTATTGAACAAAGTAAACAAGTATTCGTAATAACTAAAGTAATAATATTCTCAAGTCATGATATTGATGCCGATAACCATTAGCATGTACATAATAAAACCAAGGCTGTTACCTACCCAAATGGTTGGATTTTTATGGTACAAACCATATGTTGTCCACAACAGAGCAATAAAGGCATATAGCCCCCAAGTTATAAGCGATAAACCAGCAGCGTGCTCACTGTGAGAAAAGTAAAGTTTGTAGAGCTGTGGGAGCGTTGCGATAGGGCTAATCAAGCCCATTACAAGCATGAGAGGCTCTAATCTTTTGCCGATACGTGCAAGAAGTGACATATCGTTCTTCCTATAAGGTTGATGCTGAAATAACAGCGAAAAAAAGTATATTCGTTACGTACAAATAACTTCATCAATATTTTATACCCTACCTTGTCAGCATATACGAATTATTTTATCTCTTTCACGAGGCGCTTATCTTGACAGAAGTGACCTAGCTGATAGAGTTTATTCCCTCATAATTTACGGGCGTTATTCAAACGTTGTAATTCACTATGAAAGAACACACCGTCCAACTATTCAAAGATAATAGACTACTAACTGCGACGATATCAGCTATTGGTGCAGCCCTTTGTATCTGGGCCCTAGCCGCATTTGATGGTTTATTTAAATTCGACTGGTTATTGATTGCTCCCTTTGGTGCCACCATGGTGCTAATTTTTGGCGTGCATCAAAGTCCGTTAGCACAACCCAAAAATGTCATTATCGGTCACTTACTCACTGCAAGTGTTGGCCTGCTGTTTAGCAACTACCTTGCCGTTACGCCATTAACCTTAGGTTTAGCTGTGGGAGCTGGCTTATTTCTGATGCTATTGTTCGACGTTACCCACCCTCCTGCTGGAGGTAACCCACTCATGATCATGCTTGGCGGTCATACGGCATGGAGCTTTTTATTACACCCCATACTGCTTGGAACAGTTTCAATTGTCATTTTGGCTATCATTTTTCACCGATTTATTCCAGGGCATCAATATCCTACTCGAGTATCGAAATAAAGCAGGAAGATAAAGCGGGTCATGGCTAAGACACTGAAGCCTAAACTTGATATTTAGCCCTTTCGACTAGGAACAATGGAGGCGTTTTCTTCGTCCATTGTTCCAAACTCACTTCTACTAAGACAATTAACGCCCCATTAAGAATGTTATAACCCTTGGCTGTACTGTGCGTGGGTCGACACTGTCACCATGGCATCAAGTTGAGTTTTGGCATCTGTGCCGCCCTTAATTAGGCTTTCAAAGTGGTAGATTAACTGAGTTTTATCCAGCTCAGCCTTAGAGCCAGAACCAATATTGGTTAGATCAATAAAGAACTCATCGAACAAGTGCGAGAAATCATCGATGATATCCATATTCAAAAACTGCTCGTGATTATAGATGCTTGGATAACCGCCTTTTTGCTTATCGACAGCAAAAGAGATCCCTTTCACATTGGTGATGGTGGTGGCTTTTTCACACTTGAGCATACAACCATCTTCAATGCTGGGCTTATTGCAGCCAACAGTTTGTTGGAAAAAGCACTGTCTACTGGTCATCATCAAAATGGGGTGATAGATGCTATATAACAACTTAAAGTTGTCTGGGCGTGAGATATTCTTGATTTGGTTTTGGTTGATCTCATTGGAGATAAACGCGCCTGCACAATTCAACTCTTCCTGCAGGGTTAAGAGTGCGTAGGAGTTGGTCGTATTCATGAAAGGCCCAGCAATCCATTCAATGTCCATCTCAAATGCCTTGTATGCCACGCCAGTATTGTTAGTGACGATTCGCATAGGCTTGACTTGCTCAAGGATTTTAACCGCCTCAATGTAGTCTTTACCGATTAATACGGCTGGAAACCAAGGGATCAATCTTGGGTTTCTTAACAAGATATCGATGTACTTGGTGCAGTTTTTCTTAAAACTTTCCGGCAATTTAAAATAGATGTCGGCGTCGGTGACATCGCACAAATGCAGGTCTTTTTCATCACTAATCAATAGCGATAATGTTGGAGTGCTAGTCGGCTTACTATGCTTTGTCAGCTTAGGCAAAGTCACAGCCGGGATCACATCAACTGAGTCATTCAATAAAAATGCTATCTGATTTTTAATTCGAGTCAGCTCTTTAAACGGTATGTTAAGCCCGGTTTCTAGACCATTGAAATCAAATGCTTGTAATGCGTATTTGCCATGCTGCAAGCTCTTAAAGCGTTTTTCGATGGCACTTTGATCGACTGATGCTTGCTCTGATGCAATAAGCGGCATCTCCGACTGCACGCAAAACTCATGTTTGTCGGTGGTGACATTCACCTTGAGTGGCTTGCCCGCTTGCCCGCTAAAGCTGATGTGTAATGCTTGCTTGGCAATGCTTAGGTGTTTAATTCTCTCAACCACTTGTGCGCCAATGGCATTTTTCTCTTCAGAAAGATCTTTCTGTACGGCTTGGATCTGCACCACAGAGATGGCGTTATGTTTATCGTTGGCATGCTGAAAGCTATTGTCACGCGGGTTATCGATAAACATGTCTTTGGTGAGATTCCCCTTTAAAAAGGAGTTGGTAAAGTCACGGTTAAACACCTTATAAAGACTGGTGTTATCAGATAACAACTTGCCCGTTTCAATAAACTTATCTATCTGTTGGCGCCAGCTATCGACCACAGTATGAACATATTGTGCGCCCTTTATGCGCCCTTCAATCTTTAACGAATCGACTCCAGCGTCAACCAATTCAGGCAGGTCAAAATAAGCAGAGTTATCTTTCAAGTTCAACGGGAACTTGTTGCCCGCGGCAGTGATCTCATATTCATCTCGACACGCTTGGCTACATCGACCACGGTTACCCGAATTACCGACACTGACTGAGCTCGAATAACACTGTCCCGAGAAGGCAATACAAAGTGCGCCATGGACAAAAACTTCGGTAAGCACATCATGCTCATGGGCAAGCGTGGTCAGACTTTTAATTTCACCGAGATTTAACTCGCGCGATAAATTGACTCGAGTTGCGCCAATTTTAGCCAGAAAGCGTATTTGGCCCGGATTGTGGGTCGTGAGCTGGGTTGATGCATGTACTGCGAGTGTGGGGAAATGCTTCTTAACTAAATTAAATATCCCCAAATCTTGAACGATAATGCCGTCGATGCCGATATTAACAATTTGATTGAGCAACTTAACTAAGCTTGGGATCTCTTGCTCTAAGATCACTATATTCATTGTGAGGAAGACTTCACACTCGTATTGATGTGCAAGTCCGATAACCCCCATTAAATCATCGAATGAAAGGTTCGTCGCTCGGTTGCGAGCATTGAATGTATCAAGGCCACAGTAAACGGCATTTGCACCAGCAACTATCGCAGCTTTGATCGCATCGACATCCCCACCCGGTGCCAATAATTCAATTTTTCTACTCATCGCGACATTACCCATTTTATTACTTAGTTAAATTTCGGCGAGGATCCTACCACAAGCTTCAACATTAGTTAGATCTAATGCCTATTGGAATGACAGTTATAAACAGTAATGTTATGCAAGATGTTATTTCAACGACTCAAGCCATTGATTGAATGATGATGCACTCATTGCTCCTGCCTGTTGAGCAATAATCTTGCCCTGTTTGAACACCATTAACGTGGGGATAGAGCGAATGTTGAATTGGGCAGCTAATGCCTGTTGTTCCTCGGTGTTGATTTTTCCAAAACGGTATTTGGGTTCCCAAGTTTTGGCCGCTTGATTAAAGACTGGGGCAAAGTTTTTACAAGGTCCACACCAACTCGCCCAAAAATCGACGACTAACGGCAGTTCAGACTTGTTAGCGTGATGAGCAAAATTGGTCGCAGTGAGCTCAATCGGCTCGCCAACAAAAACACTTTTCTTACACTTACCGCAGGCGGGTTGTTGTTCTAGACGTTCTTTGGGTACACGATTTAAGGTGCTGCAATGGGGACAGGCAATGATCATGGTCATTTGGATATCGCTCTCTAATCAGATCCAGTATTTCGCCTATTTAAGCATAACCAAGAAGAATAACCAGCGCATCACTCAAGATAAAACCCAGTCCATCACTCAAGAAAACGATCGTTCAGGCGAATTTACGTTCGTTATTATGCGGCTTGATTCAGAGTATTTATGAGGGGTTGATATAGGCGGTAAAATTAAACTACCGCCTTAAACTGAAGTACTCTTTAAATAGAGTTACAACTCTTACAAGATAATGACTTCGCCATCCATTGAATCATATGAGAACTGTTTTTCAGAAATAGTATAAATACAAACATTGTTATGACTAGCAACTAGCTTCGTTGCCGGAGTAAGACCAGAGCGCTCTCCATCGGTTAAATTATTCCATAACGACATGCATTCGATTGCTCCACGAGCCTGTGGAAACTGAGTCACACCGAAGTTACTATCTTCAAAAGAAACTGTTTTGCCATCAGCCAATGTGATCTCACCAGTTTCACCTTCAATAGAGTGCTGAGCACGCGCAAGCGTAATTCCGCCACTTAATGAGCTTGCCATCCCTGCGATAGCTGAGCTTTCAGCATCGTCATTTAAATTAATAAATTTTGGCGCAGCTGTCACAGCTAAAATCCCCAAAATAATGATAACGACAACCAACTCTATGAGAGTGAAACCTGCTGAACCTTTCTTCATAAATACCTCTACAACATCACGATATTGACTTAATAAAATAGACTTCTTAGTTGTAACACCAACTATAAAGCCACTAACCTTGCTAAAAAACACTAAGGTTAGAATGATTTAGCGCTATGCAATCGCCTTAAAAAGGATACCATGTAGTCACTTGACTACACTCATAATTAAAAAAATTTGTGATCGATATCTCAGAACTTAGGATGGAATTAACGGCATTGAGCTTTCACCTAAGGTATTGCGCCCATTGTTGCTTATTAGCGAGGTGTTTTTAACAAGTCGATATTCAAGTAAAAGGTTGCCAAAGCCTAGCATGGCTGTACCATGAACTAATTGATGGTAAACACTATTTTTTCGCCGATAGCGATGCGCATATTGTTAAAGGTCTCATCACATGATTATTAGCAGCGACCGCACAGGCCACTGCTTCAATACAATTTGCCGCTCGCTAGTCAAGCTTAAACCTTGATTGCAAGCTCTAAGGGAAACACCATGACCAACAACGCTTGCAATCAAACCCGTCGAAATATGCTCAAAGGGTTAGCTGCCGCCTCATTATTAAGTCCACTGGGAATTTCATCTGCATTTGCTGCGACTAAGAAACGTCTTTATATCGATGGTCTCTCATTTCTTCCTGACAACCTAGACGATGTTCGCGCATCCAAGCTTAATGCCTACATTTGCGATGTGTCAGCCATTGAAACCATTGAACAAGCCGACGGAACGACTAACTATAAGCGTACCTTTGATGCTTGTATGACTAGCATTAAACAAGCGAACAACATCGTTAGTGCTAACCCAAGCATACTAATGCCAGGTCTAACTGGACAAGATATTGCACTGGCTGTTGAACAAGATCGCACCGCTGTCTATTTTCAAATCCAGGGCGCAGATTGCGTTGAAGCCGATAGCGACGACAACTCATGGCAACATCTGAGTCAGTTTCATCAGCAGGGTTTGCGAGTATTGCAACTGACACATCACTACGGTAATCGCTTTGCTGGCGGCGCATTAGATAATGACGGTCTCCAAGGACTCGACAAGCCGTTAACCGCAGATGGCCACCAATTAGTCGCTGCTCTTAACCAACGCAACATGCTTATCGATGTCAGCCATTCTAGCCCTCAGACTGCACTCGATACTGTAAAAGCCAGCAAAAGCCCAATAATACAAAGCCACGGTGCAGTTCGCTCCATTGTTAACAATGCTCGCTGCTCACCTGACGAAGTGATCCGCGCCATTGGTGATAGCGGCGGTGTATTTGGGGTGTTTATGATGAGTTTTTGGTTGACCAATAATACGGTACCGACCATTGAAGATTTCGTAAAACAACTCGATCGCGTCGCCCGTATTGGTGGTGTAGATTGTGCGGCCATCGCCAACGACTATCCTCTACGTGGGCAAGAAAACTTACTGGCTATGGGCAATAATAATGCAGAAGGGGTCAAAGAGTATTTACCTTGGTGGCAGAGTTTAGCGGCGAAAAATGTATTGGGATTTGAAGAAGACCCGACTCATGTTGTCATCCCAGAACTTAACGATATCGATCGCATGAGCCGTCTTGATGATGCGCTAGCTAAAGCACGTTACAAATCCACTGACAGAGACCGTTTTCTCGGTGGCAACTGGCAGAGAGTGCTTAAGCACGTATTAGTGTAAGAAACGTATTTGCTCTCAACCAAGCGGCCTATGCTCATTCCTGCAGCCTTCCACTACGTGCAGTGAAAATGGTTAAAAACAAACGAACCATCAAAATGCCCATGACTATGGGCATCTCTTGTTCTTGCAGCCGTTACCCTTCAATATATGAAATTTCCCTCTTTGCACAAATAACAAAACATATGGCTGCACTATGTCGTTTGCGCTAGAATGTTGACCTGTTTTCACCGCATGGATTATTGTCGTGAATCGTTACTCCCATCTGTGGCAAAAGAGTATTAATCTCTGGCTCGAAGTGCGTCATTCTCTGGTCGCTTTAGCGGTGTTTCTTAATGGCCTGCTGATATTTAAAACCGTCTGGGGCATGTCCATCAATCTCGTTGAGTTGTTCCATATTCAAAGTTTTTCAGGCATCAACTGGGCCAATATTGCTAATGGTCCTTGGTTTATTCTGGGAATATTCCTGATGATCAACGCTTTTGGCCTCCTGTATCGCGCCAGAACAGCTTGGGCAGTCAGCATTGTTTTGCTATTGATCACCTTAGTGTACACAATGCATTTTTACCCCAACCTCAGCTTCAGCATCAGTTTATGCCTTGCCACCCTAATAGGGCTTTTACTGCTGGGCAAAGATTTTAACCGCTCTAGTGCCACAGCCGGCGGTATCTTTGCTTTTATCAGCTTCACCATGTTGCTATTTTATTCCACCTACGGCGCACTCTACTTTGGCGATGGTTTCCACCCAGCCATTGATAACTTGATGACTGCGTTTTACTTTTCTATCGTCACCATGACCACAGTTGGCTATGGCGATATAATTCCCATGACCGAGCCTGCTCGTCTATTCACCGTCTCTATTATCTTCGCCGGCATCACCGTTTTTGCCACCTCACTCACCACAGTATTTGGCCCTATTATCCGTGGTGGTCTGAATAAACTCGTTAAAGGTAGTCAACAAAATATGAACAGAAATGATCACTTTATTGTTTGTGGAATGTCGATTTTGGCCATCAGCACCGTTGCCCAATTAAAGCAGCGAGGACTGGAAGTCACTATGATTATCGGTCGGCCTGAAGAGGAGTTTCCACTAATAGAACAGCGCCTAGGCAGCAAGTGCGACATCATATCCGGCGACAGCACTGACAACGCAGTCCTAAGCAAAGCTGGGCTCGATAACTGTCGTGCTCTACTTGCCCTAAGCGATGATGATGCGACCAACGCCTTTATCGTGCTGTCAGCGAAAGAGTTAAGCGCTGAAGCCAAGACAGTTCTCGCCGTCAACGACAGTAAAAACATGAATAGAGTTAAACAAGTAAAAGCTGACATCGTATTATCACCACAGCTGTTTGGCAGTGAAATTCTCGCCAGTGTTCTCAGCGGAGAACCGCTTGATAACGACAAGCTTATCTCTATGCTGCTCAACTCTGGCCACGGTCTGTTCGATAAAACTTGATGTAGATTGTAAGCGAACTCATTTAGAGGCTTACTTCATACCCATTGATGATTGAACCGTGACATATATAGTCACGGATAAGATTGTACTCCTGCACTGCCTGCAATTAATGTAAGTAGAATGCTTTGATTGAGGGTCTAATCTAATATTGCTTAAGTAGAGAAAGTTGAATCTCAGATGGAGATTCACTTTCGCTCAATGACTAACGTGATTTCACTTTTCAGTCTGCTTTATCAATTGAGCAAACTGCTCCATACCTAAGCGCGAACATTTCATCACCTTCAACGTACAGAAACCCTCTCCAGCTAAACTACAGGGTGAAACCTAAATTTTTCATCTAAACTCAAGCTGTACAATATGCGCTATTAACCTAGTTTAGAGTGATAAAACTAATGACATTTAATCCTGTTCTTTTTACTTTTCCAAGCCAAATTGGTTGCAAACAGAGCAAATTATCAATAGTTTATCCCAAGCCTGTAATCCCTTCTCACTCAACCCTATACCTTGCAGACTGGTTCTGCTTACTAAAAAGGACAAAATAAATGAGTAATAAGACACGAATATTATGTGCAACTGCACTCTTTTTACCATTTTTGGCTAATGCTGCTTCGAGCCAGGATACAGGTTACACAGTGTCTGATCAGGTGATAAAAGATCAACGTGCCGCACTGGCTAAAAATACCTTCGGTAAAGGCTACGGCCCTCAGTCACCAAGAGATATCGACAATATACAAGGCAACAACGAACGCACATTTGCGCAAGCTCCCGCATATACAAAAATGAATCTTTGTAATATCCATTTTCATAAAAATGCGGAACATAAAGGCGGTGAGTTTACTCAACATGCCGGTAATGGTGATGGTTACGGTTACCGGGGTGGTTATCAATACTCTGGTGAGTTATCAGAGACAGAATTAGCCCCGATCGAGCAAGAAATTGGTGCCAGCAAGTACGGAAGTTTATACCCTGGCGATACGATTGAAGTACATTATGTCCATTCAACGGCAAAAGTCACACCGGGCGCGACGCTAGGAGCATGCCTAAGCGAGGCCAATATGAACCCTCAGTTACGTGTAGAAACTCAAGTGTTTGTGCTAGTTAATGATTCTGAAGCTGAAGACTTTACCGATTTAACTAAACTAGGCATGGTCAATGGCCTTAACCAAGCAGTGAACATTCCTAGCGATTCTGGAAAACCAGTACAGTACACTGGCTCAACCACAGGTCCTGGTTATAACGAAAAAGCGTCTCCACTGCAGGTAAGCTGGAGCGTACGTCCAGAAGTCATAAAACTCAATATTGACAGTGTTGGCAAGTGGTTAGAATCTAATGCTTTTGATGAAGATCATGCCCATGGAGTCAGAAATCTGGTTGTGAACCCAGATCTATTATCCAACGCAAAGTAATTAAGCTCTGTAACAAGAATCAAGATGGCTGCAACTACCAGCCATCTTGATAATCTAAGGCAACCCCAGCCAGATTTAGCTGAACAAAACTAGCGTTGATACACCTTCTTAAATCAAGTGCTTCCATTTCCTATCGATACTCACTCTTTTAAATCATTTTTGATGTTATATACCTTATTCGGCTATTTGGTAGTTCAACCGATGCAATGTATTTGTTGCGTCTGTATGACTCTGGTGAAGCTTAACCATAAACAATGTATCTGATGTGAGACAGTAAAACATGAGCCCATTATTCCATGGGAATAATTGATATCTAGATCATATTTTGTTCATTCTCTTATGGAGTAAATTGACCTAAACGGCTAATTTAGCCGCCCTGCTCACTCTCTATATTAGAAGTTCATGAACATGAAAAAACTGATGGCTCACATATTATTTGCAACTAGCATACTGACAGTAACATCTGTCGCTAAAGCAGATGAACAAATTACACTTGGCAGAACCATCGTGCTAGGTGTCAGTGGTAAAGGCGCTGTCATTCCACTGCTAATCTGTCGTAAAGCCAATGCCTTTAAGGTAAAAGCTGAGCGTAAGCTTGATCTTGAAAAGGTCATCGTCACCTTTAATAATGGCAACACCAAAACCGTGCGTTTCAACAAAGAGCTTAATAAAGATGAAGAAACTCAATGGCGTAGTTTTGGTTACAAACGTTGCGTTAAGAAATTAGAAGTCTTCGGTAGCTCTGATGGCTCCAGATCTGGTGTGAAAGTTTTTGGCCGTAAAGACTAATCAGCGTAATTAGCTTTATCTTTCGCTAGGTGTTTAGAGCCGCTACTGATGAGTAACGGCTTCCCTTTATTCCCTTTCATGAGTCCCCATTCATTAAATCCCGCCTAAAAAGGTAGTTGAAAAGTATTTTCATTATTAACAACTGTACTTGTCACAAAGTCCGCTGTAGTGATTAAATTCACTATATGCACTTGAATTAGCGACTTTTTAAACTAGACTTTCTTTACATAAAAAATGAACAACAAATTGATTTTACTTTATTTTGGGGTTGCTTAGATTATTAAGGATTGGTTATGCACGGACGCATGAAAACAACGGAGTCAGCTTCAGATTTTGACGCTATAAAATTAAAAGATCGACTCACCACCTCCATGCTATTACAGATGGCTATCCGCCTTACTTTTATCGTCGTATTAGTTGCTGGAGCAACCTACTGGCATATAACAACCATATATGAATCTCAAGTCGTAGAGACACTTAAGAAGTATATAAAAGAACGAAGTGACAAAGAGAGTCTGATATTTGAACTGGCAGCAGAAAATCATCAAGTGTTTAAGAACCATTTTGTTGAAGCCTTTAACAGCGATATCGACGTTTCTGAAAATGAATTTATTCAACGTTTTATCACTCAAGAAGATGGCACTACTCGGTTACAAGCAGAAACCTATTATGGGTTAAGAACAGCCCAAGGTGACCAACTGAAAAACTTAACCGCTTATATTGGTCGTGGCGCGCCAGTAGAAGATCAAACCTTTCGCAACAAAGTTAATATCTCCTACCATCTATTAGCGCAATATGGTCCTGCATGGACCAACCGTTTTGAAAGCCTCTACGTCTCTATGCCAGAAAATGTTGCCATGCTCTATTGGCCTGGTTTGCCTTGGGGCTTAGACGCCGATCCTGAGCTCGACATCACCCAAGAGCAGTGGTACACCATCGCCACTGAAGCCAATAACCCTCAACGCAAACCTGTTTGGACTGGTTTGTATTTTGACAAAACTGCCAAAGATTGGATGGTCTCTTTAGAGACGCCAGTCGATCTTGAATCACAGCATTTAATAACGATAGGACATGATATTTTATTGGTCGATGTTATCGACCGAATCATCCATGACAAGCTCGAAGGTACCTACAACTTTCTGGTTAGTTTGGATGGACAGATAATTGTTCACCCAAATGATGAAAAGATCATGAAAAGCGGCATCGACGAACTGCCTACCAGTGCCCAAAACGATCCCAAGCTAAAAACCATGGTCAATAAGATCATCACCGCCAATCAAGCTGCGGATGAAAACGTCATCATTAACTTTGATGAAGCAGAACAAGCTTGGATGGCGATTGCACGAATTAAGGGGCCTGACTGGTTACTCGTTACTGTATATCCGCAAAAACTCGTTATCGCAGCAGCTCGTTCTACGGCCCATTTTGTACTCATAATCGGCTTGTTCTCACTTGTCGTTGAGATGCTGATGCTTTATGTGGTGACCCTCAATAAAGTCGTAATACCATTAAAGATGTTTGGGCGCGCATCTGCTGAAATTGGCCAAGCCAACTACCAACTCGTCGCAGGGGGAGACTTAGAATTACCGAGCCATCGAAAAGATGAGATGGGGATTTTAGCCAATGTCTTTAAATCCATGGCGGCCAGAATCTTTGAATACAGCACCACACTAGAACAGAAAGTATCCGAGCGTACCTCTGAATTAGTGGAATCACATAAAAGAGCAGAAATAGCCAGTAAAGCAAAGTCAAACTTCCTCGCACATATGAGCCACGAAGTCAGAACCCCGATGAACGCAATTATTGGCCTAAGCCAGTTAATGCTCAAAACTAGCTTAGATAAGCGTCAGCGTGACTTTATGGAAAAAGTGCTCTCCTCTTCAGATGTATTATTAAATACCATCAATGATGTGTTGGATTACTCCAAAATTGAAGCCAATAAACTCACCCTCGATGAGTTCCAATTTGATTTAAGGGATGTATTACGCAGAGTCACAAATATCAGTGCCTATAAAGCCCAAAGCAAGGGAGTTGAACTGCTATTAGATGTGGATAAAAGGGTCCCTTTTCACTGGATAGGTGATCCGACTCGCCTTGGCCAAATCCTGATAAACTTAGCCAGTAACGCGGTAAAATTTACAGAAAAAGGCGAAGTCATCATTCGCGTAAAACTCCTAGAGCAACAAGATCAACTCAGCACTTTACGCTTTAGCATTATCGACACAGGGATCGGCATTGATCACCAAAGGATCGATCAATTATTCTCACCCTTTACCCAAATTGACTCCAGTATTACCCGAAAATATGGCGGCACGGGACTAGGACTCGCAATTTGTCGACAGCTGACAGAGTTAATGAGCGGCCGTATTTGGGTTGACAGTGAAATAGATAAAGGTAGCCAGTTTCATTTCACCTGCAAAATACAACCCAATACCGGAAATAACACCCAACGCTGGCCTTCATACAATAAGTTGAAAGGGATGCAAGCCCTAGTTGTTGATGACAATGCAATGGCCAGAGAGGTCTTAGCAGATATTCTCATATCTCTAGGCATAGAAGTCACCACCGTCGCCGATGGTTATGCCGCCATTGATGAGCTTGAATCAGCCACAAGTAAAGACAACCCTTTTGATGTTGTCTTCCTTGATTGGAATATTCCCGCCATCAATGGTGTTGAAACCGCTAAAAAAATAGAAGGCAATAGCAGAATAAAAGCCCCTGTCGCCATGCTAATGGTAACAGCTTATGATGTGGATAGAGTCGAGTCTGATGCTCATCAAGCCAACATTAAAAAAATCATCTCTAAACCCGTCGATGCCTCTGGCATTCATGACAGTCTGGTGGAGATATTCTTCCAAGAAAAAATATCACGCCCTGTCACCGCAAACCGGGAACTCAACCTGCTAGGGAACTTGGATCTCAATGCATTGCGTGGAAGTCGGGTACTGGTCGTGGATGACAGCGCCTAAAATCGGGAAGTCGCAAAAGAGTTTCTGGTGGATGTTGGCATCAAAGTATCTACAGCCTCCAATGGAGAGGAAGCCGTCAACATGATAAAGCAGCATAGCTACGATCTTGTTCTGATGGATGTTCAAATGCCGATAATGGATGGACTCACAGCCACTCAAATCATTCGCAAAGAGATTAAATATAAACAATTACCCATCATCGCCATGACGGCACACGCTTCACCAGATGACTATAAACGAAGCCTAGATAACGGCATGAATGATCACCTCAACAAACCGATTGATCATCAACTCTTATACCGCACCATCACTCGCTGGATTGATGCAAGTGCAACAATAAACTCGTTTGATCCAGATGAGCCAGATGAATATTCCATCAGCAATGAGCAGGCGAAAACTGAGCAATCTGATGATTTCCCAATAGCACTTTCAGGCTTCGATACTGCTATCGGATTGAAACAGCACAATCACAAAACAGACTTATACATCAGAATGCTTAACTTATTTTATGATGAATATTTAAATGTCGAACAAGATATTTTGCAGAGTAAAAAACAAAGAGACTTTGATCATTTACATAGACTATTCCACACAATCAAATCTTCAGCGGCAAGCTTAGGCGAGATAACATTATCCCGTTTAGCTGAGCAACTCGAAAAGTTAACCAATGAATTACTCAACCATATTGATAAAGAAAACAGTGAAATGCTTGAGCAACAAATACCACTATTTATAGCACAGCTAAACAGCTCATTAACGTCATTATCAGTACTCAAAAAAGAGCAAAAAAAGACGCATTCAACCTCTAAAATTGATGATAGCCAGTTAATAAAGAAACTCATCTCTCAACTTAATCAATTATTAGACGACGATAATGCAGCGGCTGAAAGTATCATCAACAAACTAAGAACGACCAGTGTAATGGACCGACACAATGATGCACTTGAATCTATCTTAATGGAAATTCAAGATGTTAATTATTCTAATGCCAGTAAACAGTTAACCATATTGGCACAACAAATTGACGAGTAAAGGGATTTAAAGCATGGATGAATACATAAACACAGGGTTAATTATTGAGGATATCAATGATCCATTTTTGATCCTTAATAATGATATCGATAAAGTTTTAATTATTGATGACGCAATGGACAATCGCACTCTTTTATCTGAACTCCTCATGCCGAACCATAAAGTTTTTCTGGCCAAAGATGGAGCTCAAGGACTAAGCCTTGCCTGCAAACATACCCCTGATTTAATACTATTAGACGTGGTCATGCCGGGTATGAATGGCCACCAGGTCATCAAATCCCTTAAAAGCGATGAATCGACGTTCAATATCCCCGTCATATTCGTCTCATCAAAAATATCCCCTGAAGATGAAAAAATAGGATTAGATCTCGGTGCTGTTGATTACATCACCAAGCCATTCCACCCGCCCATAGTGCAAGCAAGAGTTCGCAACCACTTACGCGGTCAACGACATAAAAACTTGCTGGAGCAGCTTGCCTTAATCGACAGTTTAACTGAAATATACAATCGTCGATTCTATGAATTAGATATCAAAAAGGTCTGGAGCGCATGTAATCGGAATGAAACCCAACTATCTATTGCCATGATAGATATAGATTTTTTCAAAAGTTACAATGATGAGTATGGCCATTTAAATGGTGATAATGCCCTACGTGTTGTCGCAAATCACATCAAGAAGCAGTTAAAACGACCACATGACATTATCGCCCGTTATGGCGGAGAAGAGTTTGCTGTTATTTTGCCTCATACTGATGCAGAAAGCGCCCAACGCCTACTGTCTGAAGTCTGCACCTCTGTTGAAGACTTACAAATCGCCCATGATTCATCATCAATATCCCATTACCTCACTATCAGCGTTGGAGGTGCATCGACAATACCGACACGAGATATGGATCATGAATCCTTTTTAAAGATTGTAGATGAACACCTATATCAAGCTAAAGCCCAAGGACGAAACAAAGTATGCTGGAGAAGTGCAACTGCTTAATGGTTGTGGGTGGACTTTATCTAAGTCATTCCACCCATCACTTCAGCTACTAACTGAAATTAGAGACTTGAGATAGTCTTTGCTGCTCATCGATATCAGCTAATACCAATCAGTATAAAGATTTGATCGCTCAGCGAGAGTTTAGCGGTTCTGAGGCAAGGCAACGAGTGAAGAGCATAGTTATTCTACGGTTAAGCTCGTTAACACAGTATCAGAACCGCTAAAACTCGCCTGTAAGGAGTATTTTTGGCTGCCTACTTCTGCGTTGAATGAACTCATAAGGGAATAACCATTATGTCATCCATTCGCCTTGAATTAGTTTGCCAAAAAACACTCTGAGCAGATCAACTTCTTATACTGATTGGTATAATAGGCTTTCAGCTTCTACATCGAAAGCGCCTGGTTGTGACAAATCTTCAATTAAATTATCAAGTGCAGATTGTTGTCGGTCCCATAAACAATAAAGATGAATATATTTGCGGTTATATCTGTCCTCTCCTTTATTGACCACTTCTTGTGCCTCACACAACGAATATTTAAACGTTATCTCTTTATTGGTCTTTCGTAATAAAATGCACAAAGAAAAAGGAGACCTATGTAACCAAATATCTAAGCCATCGCGTGCCAATATCATCTCGGCGAGCGATGCTAATCTAGCGTGCAATGTTAACGCCATCGACAAAGACTTAATCGCCCTATTTTGTAGCTCCTCATAACCGGTTTTCCCCAATAAAGACCATAAGGTGAGTGACGCTAAACCATTCCTTGAACCAGCCAGAGTCGAGTCGACAGCGCCAACATAACTTGGGTTACTGGTCGTCGCTAAATACTTATGCTTACTCATATAAATCCCACAAGGTGTAGGAGCACCTAAAAACTTATGCCCACTGGTCACGATAGAGTTGATATAAGGCAGACTAAAATCAAACTCTGGAAATTTAAGTGAACATTCACTGCAGTTATCAGCGTTAAGCTGACCCGTTTTCATCGCCATATTAATAAATGGCATAAACGAAGCCCCTAAAGCGCCATCAACATGAAACCAATATCCTTGCCTGACGTCCACATCATCATGGTTGTCGCCAAAACTCACTTCTCGGTTCACAAGATTGTATTTAATGAAGATATCTTTGAGTGCCCGATAAACCCCTGGAATATCATCGTAAGCGCCCTTGAATGCGGTGCCATAATTTAACACGATTAAAATTGGGTGGCCTTTCTTCGCAAAAAACTCAACCAACAAGCGCAACTTACTAATATCAATGCAGCCGGAGCCTATTTTCCCTAGCTTTTCCTCTTCCTCACTGGGCCGCTCTGATGGAACTTGTTTAGGCCACTCTCCCCCCAATGGGCATTCGTGCGGATAAAACTCGCTCCCTATCTCGTAAAAGGAAGGGATACTCATTGCATGAATGGCTTTGGTTAATGAGTAGTGGGTATCTTCTGAGAAAAAAGCGATGGGTTGATAATAGTTGCGATTGTTCGTTCGTCGCTTGGGTTTAACCAAATGGTGACTATTTTGATCGACAACCAATCGACGACCAGAGAGGTAGTCACGTGCATTCAACATGGCGTATAAATTACCTTCTGTGCTTCCCATACTCAGCACATAACCCCAGTAACTATCGGGATCACCAGTGCTCTGTGAAGGCCAATTAGCGCGCCATACTGACGCATAAAAATCTAAAACTGCACGCTCTGCAGGCTTACTATTCACGGTGTAATAGCCATTAGTGAACGGATCACCTAAATTGTTAACCATGGTATTCATGACGGGAAATAAATCGCTATATTCGGTGTTAACCACTAGTTGGTAGCCTAAGAAGTTCTCTTTTTGCTGGCATAGATAATCTTGCAATAGCTGTTGATTTGATTGTTGGTTCTCTTGCTGACCGCGAGGAGGAAGTTGTACATGACACTCTTTTATCTGCTCTTGTTGCCCCGAAAACTCTTTATTCTGCATCTGATACACAAGCGCTGGATCTGCTGAAGGAGGCGTGATCATCAATTCACCATGCAGAGAGAAAGCCATTTCAGGTATTTGACTAATCCAAGGTTCTCCATCAATACCAAAGGGAAGTGTTAACTTTGTCTTCTTATCAATAAACATGCTCAAACGTTCCTTGTTTTTATAGTATTTCGTCTAACTCATTATTTATTAAACCTAATTTCCATCGGCTTAAACCACTTAAAAAGAGTAGTTAACGACCTTTGATTTAGCAACTGGGGACCAAGAGCTGAGAATTCTATTTAGCAGTAAAGGGAAGTTTATCTTTATTCATAAACTCCCCATGACTTTCGAGTAGCTTATTTAATTTTGGGGCGATGATATTTTTACAAAAAGGACGGTCACTATCGGTGTAGTAATAGTTTTGCATTTTTTCCGCCGATAACTTGAACTGGTTAAACAGATAGGCTTGAGTCATTAATGTCTCATCAAACGAGGATATCCAGCCTTGCTCGACATGAGTCACCCCCTTTAATGATAAGAAAATCGCCTCGGTACACCAATAACAAGTCCCACTTAACCCAAGCCGCTGAAGCGTACTTGTCATCTCAACCTCCTCTGATCTCAATCGGCATTCTGAATATGATCACTGTTTAGGTTTTCTCTCCAGCACACCTTTTTTTTGCTGTTGTAGATATCGCCTCTCGCTCACCACTGAGGTGAGTGCTAAAGCATGCTCATAGGCCTTTATCGACTCATCAAAACGGTCTAATTTTGATAGAAAATCGGCACGAGTGGCATGAAAAGGTTGGTATGCAGACAAGGATTCAGCTAATGGCTCGATTTTTTGTAACGCATACTCCATACCGTAGATATATGACTCAGCAACAGACAAGTTCAATAGCACCACATCATTTGCTTGGCATTTAAACAATAAGCGATACATCATCACTATTTGCGGCCAATCTGTAGATGCGTAGTTGGGTGCTTGGCAATGAATAGCAGCAATGGCCGCTTGTAGTTGGTATGGCCCCATTTCACCCAATGTTAGCGCTAGCTCTAAACGCCGACTCGCCTCAGTGATGACTTTCCTATCCCACAGCTCACGAATTTGATGTTCTAATGGAATAAACATCCCATCACCGGTTTGCCTCGCTGCACTCCTTGCGTGGCATAACTGCATTAATGCCAGTAATCCTTGCGCCTCAGCATGGTTAGGCTGCAATTGTGACACCAAATCTGCCAGATACAGTGCTTCTTCACACAGATCAAACCTGAGTTGTTCGTCTCCTTTTTGGCAGACGTAACCCTCATTGAAAATAAGGTAGATAACCTTAAGGACTACCGTGATACGACCTGCCAGCTGATCATGTGTAGGTAAACCATAACGAATGCCACTCAAACGGATCTTGTTTTTTGCTCTGCTCAGCCTCTGGCCTATTGTTGCGGGCTTATCAAGAAAACCACGCCCTATCTCCGTTGTCGTTAACCCCGCAATAAACCTCAGAGACATAACCACACAGGTTTTCTCCTCCAGAGCGGGGTGACAACAAATCAACATCAACTTTAAACGTTCATCAGGCAGTTCAATCTCTTCAATGTCTGCGATGTTATCCACTGAGGCATCGAAGTCTATTTGAGCACTGAGATCTGACACCACGCCCTGAAAGCAATGTTCACGACGTATGGTATCAATTGCACGATGGCGAGCGGTTTTTAATATCCAAGCTCTAGCATTATCTGGGATGCCCTTATACCAAGCTCGCAGTGCCAATGCCTGAGCATCCTGAAACGCCTCCTCACAGCGCGCTAAATCCCCAAACTGACCCATTAACGTCGCCATGATCCGGCCTTTGTCTTGGCGTACCAGTTTATCTAACTGCTCAGAGATCAGCTTAACCACTGATATCACCTGTCAAAGGGAAGCTGATATTAATATTCCGCTACCGGACGGACTTCAACCGTGCCCCATTTAGCCACTGGGATCTTAGCGGCGTACATCAAGGCTTCTTCTAAATCCTTGCAATCAAGTAAATAGAAGCCCCCCAACTGCTCTTTGGTTTCAGCAAAAGGACCGTCATGCAACTCTGACTGGTTAGCGCGCACTTTTATTGATGTCGCTGTACTGGCATCCTGCAGTCCTTCACCCGCAATAAACACACCTTTATTTTTATACAGCTCAGTGAGCGTCATAAACTCTTGGATCATCTCATCCCACTCAGGCGTATTGTATTGCGGCTCGTTCTGAGGCTGGGCATAGAGCAATGCTAAAAATTTCATTTATATCTCCTTGATATCAATAGATATGTATTACATTTTTTTATTTAAACAATAGGTGTATCTAAGCTAATCTGAACAAACCTATTAATTAGCGTAGATACATTAAAGACGAACCAAGGAGTGACATTTCTACATTGAGTCAAAAATAAAATGACTGCTTCACTGCAATACCATTATGTTCCGCAGAAGGTAGTGTAAGATCCGAACTCCAAAGGCGCTGCTTCAGCATATTCCTGCGCATCTGCTTGCTGTGTATATGGGGTGGCTAATACGGTGATTAACTTCTCAAAAGGCTGATAATCACCTCGCTGCTCTGCAGCTTCGATAGCTCGCTCAACTTGATGATTCCTTGCGATATAAATAGGATTCGCCAAGTTCATCATGGCGATGCGTTCTGGCATTGAAAGCGTATCTCTTGCCAAACGTGCTAACCAGCTTTCTCGCCATAACAAAAACTTATCAGCATTGTTAAATAGCGTTTGGCTTTCATTAGTCCCTTTTTCTACATCGTCGGCAAGTTGACGGAACAGATGAGTAAAGTCCACCTCCTCTCCAGACATAGATTCAAGCAGTTGTTCACCTAAGGCAAAGTCGTCCTCTTCTTCCGTCGAGAGTCCCAGTTTAGCCCGCATACCTGTAACCCAATGGTGCTGAAAAACATCCCAAAAATCAGTCACGGCTTTAGTGGCTATTTCAATCGCTTCATCTTGATCTTCATGGAGTAATGGCAATAACGTTTCAGCTAATCGAGCAAGATCCCATTGAGCCATAACGGGCTGATTACTGTAGGAGTAGCGTCCATCTCTATCGATAGAGCTAAACACAGTGTCAGCGCCATAGTTGTCCATAAAAGCACAAGGACCATAGTCGATAGTTTCACCACTAATAGTCATATTATCGGTATTCATCACGCCATGAATAAAACCAACCAATAGCCATTTCGCCACCAGCTCAGCCTGCTTATCTCTCACTGCACAAAGGAAGTCTACATAAACCTGTTTACTCCCTTTAAGCTCAGAATAATGACGAGCTATCGCATAATCAGCTAACTGTTTGACCTTCTCTTGCTCACCGCGGGATGCAAAGTATTGGAAGGTTCCAACGCGTAAATGACTCGATGCCACACGGGTTAACACTGCCCCCGGCAGATATTGAGTGCGGTAGATAGGCTCACCTGTTGTCACGACAGCAAGCGCTCTTGTGGTTGGAATATCCAGAGCAAACATGGCCTCACTCAAAATGTATTCCCGCAGTACTGCACCCAGTACCGCTTTACCATCTCCGCCTCGTGAAAATGGAGTTCGACCCGAGCCTTTAAGCTGGATGTCCAGTCGCTTACCCTCTTGGTCCAGCACCTCGCCAAGTAGCAAGGCCCGACCGTCCCCCAATTGTGGGCTGAAGCCGCCAAACTGATGTCCGGCGTAGGCTTGTGCCAGCGGCAATGAACCCACTGAGACCTCGCTACCAGAGAAGACTTGCGCTAGCGACTCAGAGTCAGTGTTACTCAACCCGATGCGCTCAGCCAAAGGTCGGTTGAGCTTAATCAGTTCCGGGACTGGTGCTTTAGCTCCCGAGCAAGTGAGATAAAAATCTTCCAGTTCTTTGGCGTAACTGTTATCAAAAGCTAAACCCAGATCGATCTTTTCATCACTCATCTTTATGTCCATTTTATCAAAACTGTGTGTCGTAAACCTATGAGTCTTCATGGGGTAAAACCCAATCAGGGCGAGGAAAATGACAAGTGTAACCGTTAGGTCTGAGTTCAAGGTAATCTTGATGTTCAGGCTCTGCTTGCCAAAAGTCACCAGCTGGAGAAAGCTCAGTCACCACAGTCCCAGGCCAGATCCCTGAAGCATTGATCCGCGCGATCATCTTTTCGGCTAACGTTTTTTGTTCATTAGAGTCATAAAAGATAGCTGAGCGATAAGACGCTCCTTTGTCGTTGCCTTGTCTGTCTGATGTTGATGGATCATGTATTTGAAAAAAGAAAGCTAAAATCTCATTGAAACTTGTCAGCGTATTATCAAATAAAATCTCAATGCCTTCAGCATGATTACCATGATCTCTATAGGTGGCATTAACAACATCACCACCGGTATAACCTACTCGCGTGGATATTACGCCAGTACGCTTACGGATAAGATCCTGCATTCCCCAAAAACATCCACCCGCTAAAATCGCTTTTTCTACTGCCATGAATCTATCTCCTAACATACTCAAATTACTTGGGCATATACATTTAATGACTTGAATCTAGCACTACTCAAATTTATAACATTTAACGGATATAAGACCATTCTTTCACAAGAAAAATTTCCAGCAGCCACGTGCCTTTTAACTTTGCCTTTGTGCTCACTCCCCTTGATTCTAGGGTGCAACAACAGCATTAATTCGTCTACTCAAAACCTTTAAATACAGCCGATCACACGTAAAAAACCAATTAAGGCAAGAGAATCAATCGAATAATGGTGACATCATACTTTATCACTATTTAGATTAACCTTTTAAATTCTGTGCTTTAGTTCACAGAAGCAAATGTAATTAGGTGGATAATGCGCCTCCTTAACCGTACACGCAATGTACAGCTAACTTAATAGCTAGATCAGCTAAACCTATATTTCACGTTTGCGACAACGCCCTCTTAGAGACTACAACCTTGCTAACTAAGCTTCCACCTCGCTTATACCATTATTTAAAATTCCCATGGTTTAGCACCCTGCTTATTTTTATTATCCCTTTATTGTTGGTGGCATTAATTCACCCGCAAGTGGCACAATATGAGTTAGTAACCAAACTTCAGCAGGATTTTGATCTGCTCGAAGAGCTTATGATAGAACGTATGTTATCTTCCTCTACTCCAGAAGCAGAAGGTATCTTAGGCCAACTCACTTGGACCTGTAGTGAAGCAGATATCGCCCTATTAAAAAGTCCTGAATTCAGCCCTGACATGGTACGGCTTGTTCAAATGGAGCTCGCTAATGGCAAGAAGTGCTCTAACTTGTCAGTGCCATATTACTATGAAGCTGATGACACTAAGATATTGCCAGACACGCCGGTTAAAATAAGTACGTCGATTAATCGAAACCCGTTTTTCCGTAACTTTATTTTTGAAATCCCTGTCGGTGAACACCGCTTGGTTGGAGTTGCCAATAGCACTGTATTCAATAGTTTTTTGAACGAGCTTTGTCCTAACTGTTATCAAGTCGATATTCAGTATCATGATTTACCTTTAGTTTCACGAGGTAAGCAGACTGTCTCTAATACAAAAAACAGTCGGAGTATTACCCGTTATATTCCCTCTTTAGACTTGACCCAAACCTTGATCAGTGGCGATGCCATGTTTCTAGATTATAAAGAAAAAAGCTGGCTTCATTTGTTGTCCCTAAGTTTAATTTTATCCTCCTTATGTGGCATCTATTTTTGGCATTGGTTGCACCAACAAGTCTCCTTGGAAAACATGCTTGAAAACGGTTTGAAGAATAATGAATTTATCCCTTACTATCAGATAGTCATTGACTCTCGCACCAATGAAATTGTGGGGCAAGAGATGCTGGTTCGCTGGCAAAGAAGTGATGGTGAATTGGTATCGCCAAACCAGTTCATTCCCTATGCAGAAGACTCGGGGCTTGTCATTCCGATCACTGAGTCAACATTGGCACAGGTCAAACAAGATATGCCTATGCTTATTGGTTGGGTCAGCGTCAACATTGTTGCTGAACACCTTGAGAAAGGGCTGCTAAGCCAATGGTTTGAAAAGCACGCCAACCAAGACACTCAGCGACTCAGCTTTGAATTAACCGAGCGTAAACCGATGGCCCACTTTGAGAAAGCCATCATAGAGATCAACCAACTGACTTCTCACTGCAAAGGTTTTAAGTTGGATGATTTTGGCACTGGATTTGGGGGCTTTAGTTACCTACAAAGACTTGGGCTTAACTGTATAAAAATCGATAAAATGTTTATCGACACTATCGGCACCGACGATTTAAAGGCGGGCGTACTTAACGCGATTATCGCATTTGGACACGAGTCTAAAATGGAGATGATTGCTGAAGGCGTTGAAACTCAAGCCCAAGCTGACTACCTCAGCAAAAAGGGGGTCTACTTACACCAAGGCTACCTATATTCTCAGCCTATGCCCTTAGATAAACTGCAGAATATTTATGGCCGCTACAACCAACGTAGAAACAACGCTGAATGTATCAACAGTTTCACGCCTAAATTTCCATTACAAAAGTACATACCTCACCCTAGAAAGCTTTGGTAGAAATCCGCAAACGACCAGAGTATGACATTGACTCAAGAGCCCGTTCAAACAAGAACGGGACCGCTAATACCAATCAGTATAAGAAGTTGATCTACTCAGAGTGTCTTTTGGCAAACTAATTCAAGGCGAATGGATAATAGAATGGTTGTTCCCTTGTGAGTTCATTCAACGTAGAAGTAGAAAGCCAAAAACACTCCTTACTGGCGAGTTTTAGCGGTGCTGATACTGTGTTAACGAGCTTGACCGTAGAACAACTATGCTCTTCACTCGTTGCCTTGCCTCAGCACCGCTAAACTCTCGCTGAGCGATCAAATCTTTATACTGATTGGTATAAATTCTCGCTGAGTGATCAAATCTTTATATTGATTGGTATAAGGTTAATCCTTTTGCTTCATATACTGTTTTGGCGGTTGGCCTAAGGTCTTCTTAAAAAAAGTAATGAACGCACCCACTGACTCATAACCGAGTTCATCAGCAATACGTTGCACTGAATCCCCAGTCGTTAACTTTTGCAGGGCTAACACCAGATGCAATTGACCTCGCCAGCGACCAAAAGTCAGCCCTGTTTTCTGTTTAACCAGTCTGGCTAAGGTACGCTCACTCATGGCATGCTGCTTAGCCCACTCTCCCACACCACGCCTATCAGCTGGCGTTGCCATCAGTTGTGACGCTATGGCATTTAACCTCGGCTCTGCTGGAATTGGGAAGTCAAAGTGCTCGGTTGGCATGCTTTGTAATTGTTCAATTAACACATCCACTAGCTTAGCTGTAGGACTGTCAGCAAGGTAGCGTTGCTCTTGTTCGCATAAATAGATGATTAACTCACGCACTAAGGGCGACACGGATAACGTACAACTTTTATCTGGCATGCCTTCGACATCAGGATCGATGAACAACATGCACACCTCTGCATTACTGGAGATCTTATTACTGTGGGGAACCTGACTTGGGATCCACACTGCACAGTTGGGAGGTACCATCCAGATAGCATCAGCAATTTTGCACTTTACAAACCCACTCAAGGCCATAACAAGCTGGCATTTATGATGTTGATGAAAAGGGGTTTCTGCTTCTCTGTCTCCTCCGGTCGCCCTTAATGAGACCACTTTCTGCGGATAACTGTCGGAATGAAAATCTGTAAACACAGGCGGTTTTGAGTGCATGACTTGACCGTTTTTAGATATATAAAGTCACTATAACTTAATTCAGCAATAAAAATGAGGAGTAATATACCTCTATATCAGCAGTGTCTAAAATGAGGAATTTTCAGTGACACAAGTTCAACCTTCTCGAATCAACAATACGGCTTTCTTACTCTTCGGAATTTTATTAATTGCCATCTCTCTGCGAAGCCCTATCACTGGTGTTGGTCCGTTACTCGATCTAATCAGAGACCAGCTTAATCTATCAGCCACTCAAGCTGGCATGTTAACGACACTGCCTTTACTGGCTTTTGCTATTTTCTCACCTGTTGCTTCAAAGTTAGCGAGAAAGCATGGTCTTGAACACGCGCTGATGACCTCATTAATATTGGTGCTTACAGGGATCACCATGCGCTCATTAGGGTCGACGACGACATTGTTTATCGGCACGGTTACCATAGGGGCAGGAATAGCCATTGCCAACGTTTTGTTGCCTAGCTTAATGAAACGAGATTTTCCAAACAAGGTCACAACCATCACCTCTATCTATGTGCTCATGATGGGAGTGGGTTCAGCGCTGAGTGCCAGTTTAGCTATTCCGATGACACACTTAGCAGATACTCTAGCCATCTCTTTTATTCCCAATTGGGCCTTCGCTTTGGGTGGGATAGTCATCTTCCCCATCATCGCTATCTTGGTCTGGTTACCTCAGATGAGAAACCATACTCCTCCAACAGCAGATATCACCGAACTCGATAGCCACAGTTACCTTTGGCGCTCGGCTCAAGCATGGCAAATCACGCTATTTTTGGCCTTTAATTCATTTTTGATGTACATCTTTATTAGCTGGCTGCCCACCATTTTGGTCGATAAAGGTTACAGCCATGAACAAGCAGGTGTCATTCATGGATTACTGCAACTTTTCACCGCCGTACCTGCGATTGTATTGATCCCGCTTATGTCCAGAATTCAAGATAAGCGACTATTGAGTTTGAGTTTAACCTTACTGGCCTTTATCGGTATTACAGGGTTAATCATCGCCCCTTCACTCGCCATATTGTGGGCCATGCTATTTGGATTTGGTGCTGGCGGTGGTTTTATCGTCGCTTTAGCCCTCATCAGTCTGCGAACATCTGATGCACATCAAGCTGCAACCCTCTCTGGCATGGCTCAATTTTTGGGTTATTTGCTTGCGGCAACGGGTCCCATAATGATGGGAGCTATTCATGAACAGATGCAAAGCTGGACTTTACCGCTAATAATCTGTGCATTGAGTAATGTGCTCTGGAGCATCTTTGCCCTACTTGCATCCAAGAGCGATATTATCCTTCCTCCGAAAAAAAGCTTTCATTCTAAAAGCGATAATTTTTTATCGACCTAGTTATTCCTTCTCAGAATAAGAAAAGGCGCCCTGAAAAATCATAGGGCGCCTTTGAACTACCAGGGTTGGGTTCTAAAACCAGTTTTCTAAAAAAGAGTCCTAAATTCAGTGTTCTAAATTTAACTCTTATCTAAAGCACTACTGCTTTAGATAAGTGCACAGTGACCTTAGAAATCAAATTGTACACCGACGAGCACTGTATCAGCCGCAATAAATAACTCCTCAGCTTCATCTCCCCACATGCTATATTCCGCATAAAACTTGCCATACTTATGCGGGTAGATAACATCAATTAGGAAGTGATCGGTGTCGACATTCACATTGCTTTTTGAGGTCATATCAACGATTGAATATGCCGCTTGTACCTGCACATCAGTAAACTTATACCCTACGTAGATTTCATAGACTTTCTCATCAACCATCTCGCCAGCAGCTGGTAAACCTTCATAAAATCTTAGATCTTCAGATATTTGATAGTGCGCAGCTAAGCTTAAGTTCTCGTGGTTATACACCACTTGAACCGAATCGATACTGGCTTCTTCAACAAATGAATCAACGGCAAAGCGGGCAGCAGAGAAAGTCAGATCTTGCCACGTGTATTTTGCAGCAATATTGTAACCAACCAAGCTCTCATTATCGGTTCCCGCTGCGTTTGATTTAACATCACCATCATTTAAAATAGCCATGGCCGATGCTTGAAATCCATTGAGATCTGGGGTGGTATACGTGACCGCTCTATCAGGCCTTAACACCTCAACATAGTGCCCATTACCCGCCTCATCATAGCCAAATAAACCATAACGGCTAGTGTGACAAATAACCCCTGAAGACTCATTGGTACAGCCAGCAGATTGGTCAACATCGGCAAAGATATCAATGGCGTTATTGGTGTAGTTCCATTGTGGCGAATACTGCTTACCAATTAACAGTGAACCATATTCACTCTCTAGACCAATATTGGCCAATCGTGCGCGGGTATCACTTCCAGCAAAAGAACCATCGCTAGTAAATAGTCTAAACTCAACGTTATAACTGGCTTTAATGCCATCCAAAATTTCTGCACTTCCAGCAGCACCTAATCGAGAATAATTATCCTTATATTCAAGCTCACCTTTATTCGTATCTTGTACTTGAGCTCTAATACTGCCATACCAATCAAACAGCTCACCAGCGTGGCTAGTTGGAGACAAAAGAACAATTGAAGTCGCGATAGCACTTATAATTTTTTTATATTTCATCGTAGTTTCTAAACCTTATATTAATATATTTTTGATAGATTTAAATTCCAACATTATGAATGTTTTTAATATTCGAAGTCACAACTAACCAGATAGTTATCAATCATCAGCTTGATAACGTACAATTAAGATTCAAAGAAAATCATTCGAGTTGATACAGTTTATATTCGCACTTTATTATTTAATCACCTAACGGTTAATAGTTATTAACCAATAAGTAAAACTTATCAATTAAATTTAAACCGTGAGGTAGTTAGACTATAGTTAAATGACATTCCCACTGGGAACTAATATCGCTTGTGAAGACTCTTTTAATTTTTCCCAGTCAGATAACTGAATAGAAATACCATTAGACCATGAGTCTTCTTGGTACCTTTTCAGCTCAGCAGATGAGATATGTTGCTGGTAATCAGCCGCACTAGGTAACGAAAATGTGCTGTTGCTCAGTTCTATCGTGAGTTTCCGACTTGCAATGAATGATCCATCATTATCACGACTCATTAAATTATTAATATATATTTCAGGTAGTTTATTTCCTGAGTTAAGTAGATATTTAATTGTAATGGGTTCAAAAAAATCATCCCAACACGTTTTAATTGATATTCCATCTTTAGAAAGCTTGCATAACTCTCCAAATGCCAACCAACGGTTACAGCAATTTTCAATATTTAATTTAACGTTATTATTTTCGAGCAACTTATCTGATATATAACCAAGTATGGTTGGTAGATGACATAATATACTCTCATTATTTAAATCTATATTAATCTCCGAATCTGATTCAAACGTAATATTACAGGGCTTAACATTTGTCTGGTTTAGATAGTTAAGCGCAGTAATAAAATGTTTTATGCCATGTAAACCAACCATCTCGAGATCGGCAACCATATTAGCAATCAGATCGGCTTCTCCATAAGGCAATCTCAAACCTGAAAATGCTTTACTGGTCACTGCGACCAACTCGTTATGAGATACTAAAATCATGCATGCTTCTCCACGTGACTTTTTGATGAGAAGTCTGGCAGTATCGGAAATAACCATTCATTTGGATGGATTTCATTCATTAATGGGGCGCCTTGAAACAGAGTCACCCTGACCCAACGATCAGATCTTGGATCAAACTTTGTGGCTCCGAACATCGATAACTTACAGCGCAGTAAATTCATCGGTAGTGCTTGTTTGGCCAGTACATTCATCTGGATATCTCCCATATGACAATGGCCTAAGGTCCAAACTCTTCTCACAATACCGGCATACTGAGGTGATGCTAATAAAAACTCTGCAAGGGTACTGGTATCTGGCTCAGTAATTAGTACCTGATATAGCTGATTAACTTGCCGAGCAACATCAAGTGGTAACTCTTTATCTTCTCCAGCTTCAATGCCCCTTACGCCTAAACGAGGCTCCTCTTTATCTTCAGATCGATACCAGAACCAATATTTATTTTCATCTTGGCTAAAATCAATTTCTATCGCCCATAAATAGCGACTTTTAAGCACTTCAAGCATTTGACGAATACATGTCCCACGAGGAATGGATAAGGATTCATCGGCATTCATTGATTCCTCAAACGGATCGACAACCTCTGGATAACACTCAATCAGGCAAGCAAGAAATACCTCTTGCGATTCAAGATTAAACCTTTGATTATATTGAATCTGCCGTTCCCACTTAAGTTTTTGATTTTTAGTATAATCAATGAACTTAATCATCTCAGACAGATCCAAAACGGCTTGATAATTCAACTGCTGCTGATACTCATCAATTGTCACCACTTGTTCTAAGTGTGTACGTGCTCGCTGGAGTAAATTCAGTAGTAAACGGCTATCAGCTTCCTGTGCTTCTTTCTGGCTAATTAAACCAATCACCTTTTCGCGCTGAGACAGCCACTGATCGACGATTCTTGGGTGATTAATCAAGTATGGCGCCATACCAAGCCCTGTGGCATTACCAACCCCAAGATAACGCTGTAACCCAATGTCTAACTCGACTGCCTGCTCGCCTCCAAGCTGCTTAGCTAAGTCATTAACCCAATCGAGGCTAAACTGCCTTAAAATATACACTGCACACATTTGGGCACTAAAAGAGAGATCGAAATCTGGGTTATTTTGTAATATCTCAAAATCTGCGATACCAAATTTACCATTGCCGTAAACGGCGGTCGTTCTCAATATATAGCCAACTTGAGCAAGCACCGCCGTATCTGGTTGCTTACCCGCTGCCAATGAACTGACTAAATGTTCGAATACCCGCACACTTTTATTAGCACGAGCCAGTACAATCACTTGAGTTGAATTTCTTCCCGCTTCCTGTAAAGGCACATTATTTTGCAGTTGTTTAAGCAAGTTTTCATCAATCTCGCCTATCACTAAGGCAAAGGTGATATCCCACTTTTCAGCAATAACGCGATCAATACGGTCTTCATCATTCATCTCATTGGAGAAAATCACCAAATGATAATCTTGATTAGGTGTCGTCAGCTTATATATAGCGACACCAAAGCCTTGAGAACTGATCTCCCATTGAGCGACATTAAGCTGCCACTCTTTATGATACATACGTCTTAATAAGCTTCTTACAAAGCTAAGACGAGTTTGATGCATCGCCCCTAATCTTCTAGGATCCATTACTATCGCTGGATCTCGCATTGAGACTCCAGATTGATGTTCGTATGAGTCTGACATGCTTGACATCATCTCCTGTTCATTCTCACGATGCATAAATCACCCCACCAAATAGAAAACAGTGCAGCTACACATGCTAGCTGCACATTATCGGTTTATAGACCTTGTTCTTTTGCCATCTTCATGGCTATTTGTGGTCCATTCCATAGGGACGGCAGTAGGATCAATGACACCGGAACAGCGGTTATTACAATAAATGATTGCAATGCGCTCACTCCTCCAGAACCTAAGGAAATCAAGATAATGGCTGTAACCCCCATCATAATTCCCCAAAAAACACGAATAACTGCATTAGGTTCTGCCTTACCACTCACAACCACGCTAATTGTATAAGTCATTGAATCACCTGTGGTGACAATGAATATGGTGGTTAAAATTAAGAATAGGATCGAGATAACCATAGGGAAAGGTAATTGATTAGTCACTGCTAATAAAGCACCTGGCAAATTAAATCCTTCGAAGGCTTTACTAATTGAACCCGGATTAGCGATTTCGAATGCCAATCCTGAGCCACCAACGACAGTGAACCAGAAACATGTGATCAACGGAGCAATGATACAGATAGAGAAAACAATTCTTCTAATGGTGTAGCCTCTGGAGATCTTAGCAAGGAAGATCGCCATCATGGGACCATAACCAATAAACCAACCCCAGAAGAACACGGTCCACCAGCTTAACCACGCTTCATCACCACGGTAAGTCGCCATAGGGATAAAGTTATCGATCATCGTCCCCACCCCTTGAAGGTAGCTATTAACGATAAAGTTAGTTGGACCAAATATTAAGATATAGATGATCAGACCTACCGCTAAGATGACGTTATATCGACTGAGGATCTGAATCCCACGGTTAACGCCACTGAGAGCTGAAACTGTATAAATAACAATTGCTAACATTACAATGATTAACTGTGTAGTGAAGCCATCCGGAATACCGAACAGTGCATTTAAGGCAAAACTCAATTGCAAACCAAGAAAGCCAATTGGGCCGATAGTGCCCGCTGCAACCGCAATAATGCAGCAAGCATCAATCGTAGCACCCGTCATGCCTTTCAAGGCGCGCTCACCTAAAATAGGATAGAGCAAGGTTCTTGGTTGAAGCGGTAAACCTTTGTCGTAGTGAAGGTGCATCAATACGATTGAGGTCAAACTGCCTAAAATGGCCCACGCTAAAAATCCCCAGTGCATAAAAGATTGTGATAGTGCATTAAAGGCACCTTGCATCTGATCTTCTTGTGCACCGTAGAGAGGTGGAGGTGAAACAAAGTGAGCAATAGGTTCAGCAGCAGCCCAAAATACGCCACCACCAGCGAGTAAAGTACACAGAATTATCGCCATCCATTTAAAACCATCTAACTCAGGTTCATCAAGGTTGCCTAAACGGACATTACCCGTCTTGGCTGAAGCCAAAGCAATGGCGATAAAGAAGGTCAGTAACATTAATATTTGCCAGAATGGTCCAAAGTAATTTACAGACCAAGCGAAGCCAACATTAACGATTTCAGACAGGAGCTGACTATCAAATAGCGCTAAGATGACGAACAAGGTAATAAAACCACCGCTCATCCACAAAGCTGGATTATCGACTCCTAATTTTGCCATAACGGATTCAGGTTTATCCGCCATAGCTGTGCTATCGGTTATATTAGACATTTATTGTCTCCAAGCATTAAACTGCTTTTTTTTGCACATATCAGCTTCATTATTTTGTTCTACTAATTATGAAATACTGATAACAACACGCTCTTAAATAATATGAGTGATGATTACATCATTCGGTTTTTGTTATTTTTTTAAACTTAATTCCAAGAAATTAAACCAATTACCACCAATAATTTGATTAACTTCCTCTTGGGCAAAACCATGTTCAAGTAAGCCTTGATAGATATTTTTCATGCCATTTTTAGCATCAAACCAAGGTAAAGCGTCAGGCCACCCAGAGTTTGACGACGATCCTTCGCCATAATCCATCGACTTTGACCAGCGACCATTTCGCATCCATTCCAGTACTGACTGTGGCTGGTTTAAACATAAATCACTGCCAATCGCTAAATGTTCAACACCGATTAAATCTGCTGTTCTAGCGACCATCTCGCAGAAGTCACTTAGCTGACATTGGCTTCCATTTGGCAGGTGAAATGGGTACAAGCTAAATCCCAATAACCCGCCTGTTCCTCCTAAGGCCTTCAACACATCGTTCGATTTATTTCTTAATGCATCGTGAGCAAAAGTCGGATTTGCATGACTGATGCAAATTGGACGGGTTGAGATTTCAATTGTGTCTAAGGTTGAGCGTTCCGCGCTGTGGGACATGTCGATAATCATGCCGACGCGATTCATCTCCTTAATGACCTGCTTACCAAAGCGGGTCACACCAGAATCAACTCTTTCATAACAACCCGTCGCCAGTAAGCTTTGATTGTTATAGGTGAGCTGCATGATAAGTAAGCCTTGCTTACGCATCACTTCAACGAGATCAATCTCATCGTCAATAGGTGAACAATTTTGCGCACCAAATATGATCCCAACTCGGCCCGATGCTTTGGCGAGCGCAATATCACTCACGCCATCAACAGGAATGATCACATCACTGTTTTGCTCAAATAATCGATTCCATTGGCCAAAAAGGCTCAAGGTTTGACGAGCATCTTCATGATAAGCAAGCGTCACATGCACTGCTGTAATACCGCTGTCCCTCAAGGTGATAAAGTAATCTCGGGTCCAATTGCAATACTGCAAACCGTCAATAATAATTTGATTCTGGTACATAGAATCCCCTTAATATGGACGCAGGTAAGTGGTTTTGACGATGGTATAGAACTCTTTGGCGTATTGGCCTTGCTCTCTAGGACCAAAACTTGACTCTTTACGGCCGCCAAACGGAACGTGGTAATCGGTACCCGCTGTTGGCAAGTTCACCATGACACAGCCTGTTTGAGCCTGCTGTTTGAACATGGCGCTACTGCGTAAGCTTTGAGTGATGATCCCGCCGGTTAAGCCAAAGCGCGTATCGTTAACAGTCGCGATTGCTTCATCCAGATTGTTCACCCTAATAATGCTAGCCATGGGAGCAAACACCTCCTCCTGGTTCACTGACCAACTGTTTTCAGTCTCTAACAATAGCGTCGGTGACATGTAGTAGCCTTCATGCTCTAACGTCAGTCTTTCGCCACCAAAGCCCACTGATGCACCTTGAGCTTTGGCTTTATCAAGCCAGTCAAAGTTAGCGTCTAGTTGTGTTTTATCGACAATAGGCCCCATGAAGACACCTTCTGACAGGGCGTGGCCAACTTTCAAGCCAGCCATACGTTTAATCAGGGCATCAACATATTCATCATGAATACTATCTAATACGACGAGTCTTGAAGAAGCGGTACATTTTTGGCCTGCACCTGAAAACGAACCCATGATGGTCGCTTCGACAGCGATGTTGATATCAGCGTCATCAGCAATCACCAACGCGTTTTTACTGCCCATTTCCAGTTGGCAACGAACAAAATTAGCCGCAGTAGCCGTGGCAACTTTTCGCCCTGTATCCACAGAACCGGTAAAGCTAACACCGTCAATATCAGCAGAGTTAATTAAGGTATTCCCCACTTCAGCACCACTACCGAGTACTAGATTAAAAGTCCCCGCTGGCAAGCCTTGTCGATGAATAATTTCAGTTAGTGCTACGGCGCTGGCAGGCGTTAAATTTGCTGGTTTCCAGATAACGCTATTACCAAAAGCCAGTGCTGGAGCGATCTTCCAAGCCGCAGTTGCTGTTGGAAAGTTCCAAGGAGAAATAACAGCAACAACGCCTAATGCTTCACGTGTCACCTCAACGGATACACCAGGGCGAACCGACTCTGCGATATCCCCCATCTGCCTTAACACTTCTCCGGCAAAATACTGGAAGAATTGCCCAGCTCGGTATATCTCACCTCTGCCTTCTGCAAAAGGTTTGCCCTCTTCACATGAGAGTAATTTGCCCAACTCATCACAACGTGCAATTAACTCGTCACCAATCCCTTGTAGAACACGCTGCTTTTGCTCTAACGGAGTATGTTCCCATTGAGGTTGAGCATGTCTTGCTGCTTCAATCGCATCGACAACCTGCTGCTTGCTGGCCTGAGAGAACTCGCCTAAGCTTGAGGTAATATCAGACGGGTTAATGTTGGTTTTTGTACTAGTACCAGAGTGCCACTCACCATTAATATAAAGCGATTTTTCTGCAGAAAATGTCATTTTGAATCCCATTTTTTTATTTGATTTTATTGGTTATTGATTAATTGACTGCCGCATAAACGACGAGTTCGACTAACATTTCTTCTCGTGCCAGTCCGGCAATCACCATCGCTGCTCGGTTTGGATATGGAGTGGTAAAATATTGACTATATACTTGATTAAATTCAGCTAAATAACTACGGTCAGTAACATAAATAAGCACTTGCAACACAGCATTTGAATCCACACCCGCTGCATCTAACGTATGCATTAAGTTCTCCATAACCTGCTTTGATTGTGCGCCTATGCCACCAGCAACAACGTCGCCTGATGAATTGATAGGAATTTGGGCGGTATATAAAGTCCCATTATTAATAACTGCCCACTCTAATGGTGCCTTAGATGCGTAAAGTTCTGTTTTCACGGGTTGTTTTATTAAGCTTGCAGTCATTCTTTACCTTTATTAACAATTGTTATTGCGTAATGTCTAAATTATGCGCAAGAATAAGTAATCAATCGAACGCTTTATTTTTTACGATTGATAAGTTTTTTTTATCGTTATATCCATGGTTCTATCTGAACCGTTTAAAAAAAGGCAAACAGGTCGTTATGGACATTAAACTTCAGCAGTTAAGGTATTTCTCTCTCGTCGCTGAAAAAGGCGGTTTTAGAGCCGCATCTGATACAGCAAACCGCTCTCAAGCTGCCTTATCAACTTCAGTTAAAGAGTTAGAGAAAATCTTAGAGCAAGCGTTATTCGATACTGGTCATAAGGCAAAGCTCACCCCTTATGGCGAAGTATGTTTACCAATGGTCAATCAGTTTCTAGACCTCTATCAATCATTGAATAATGATCTTAGGGCGGCGGCCAAAGGACAGTTAGGCTGTTTAAAAATAGCTTCTGTGCCTTCCGTTGCCGCTAAACTTCTGCCAAAAGTATTGGCCTTTTTTTGCAATGATCACCCTGACGTTCATGTGTCATTAATCGATGATAATGCGGTAGGAATTGAGAAAAGATTACTCGCCGGAGAGGTTGATTTAGCCTTAGGGAATTGCCTGCATATTAATGATCATAGAATAGAGTTTTTCCCGCTTTTCACTGACCCACTAGGCCTTGTTTGTCAAAAAGAGCACCCACTTGCCATCCATACACAAGGGGTTGATTGGACGGATATAAGCCCATTTCCTTTCGTCAAAAATGGCACTTGTAGACTGCTCGCCGCGACGCCTGCGGCTGCGTTAGCAGAACAAGCAAACTATGATGTCGAGAATATTACTTCATTATTTTCAGTGCTCGAATTAGGCGTCGGCGTCACCACCCTCCCTAAACTAGCCTTTCCTCTAGAAAACAAAAACTTAGTTTGGATACCACTCAAAACACCTTTTATAGAACGAGAAATTGGCATTTTTCGTTCTATAGAAAGGCATTTATCCCCCCAAGCTGAGGCGTTTTTACAACTTTGTCAGACTCAATTTGAAAGCTGCAACACTCAACTATAACCAAGGAAGAACAGGCCCTACAGGGACAATACCTGTGGTATTTTGTGCTTTAAAACTAAAGAAATAATGTTGTTTTATGTAGCCGACATCCAGTGTCGAAGCAAATTGAGGATTGTCTAGCAAATGCAACATGTATCGATATAGATTTTTGTATGAACCCAGTTGATATTTATTCGCTTTAAACAGGCATTGATAAACAGCTTCGAATCTAATAAGCGTCGGCCACAGATAAACATCAGCCAGTGTTAATTGCTCACCTATTAGGTAAGTTTGCTTCGCTAACCTTTTGTCTAATATTGCTAAGCTCTTAAATAATGACTCAACCTGAATATCATACGACTCTTGAATATGTGCAAAGCCAACCCTGTAAACACCCGTATTGATGTTGTGATGAAGCCATTTGCATAACTCATCTATTTCTTTTTTTAACTCAACGGGATACAGATCCATTGGCGTCGTCGCGAGTGAAAGCCAATCTGTCGCAAAACATTTCGCTAAATAGGCAGAATCATCATTAACGATGGTTTGCAGCTCTTTATCCCACAGAACAGGCACTGTCACCTTGCCTGAAAAATCAGATTTGGATTTTACATAAAGCTCGGATAGCCTTGATGCTTGGTTAAGAGTATCTGGATACTCACTGTCAAACTGCCAGCCTAAATCAAAGCGTTTAGCGGCTAGCGTAGATATCGATACATGCTCCTCCAATCCGAGTAAACGCATTACCAGATAGGGGCGATGAGCAAATGGACAAGCCTTACTGATATAAAGATGAAACCGATCCGTTTCCGGAATAAAGTCTTTATTAAAAACATCAACTTGTTCCAATGATGACTCATCTTGTAATGATTGCCACTTCCCCTTATTTAACACAGGCATAATTTTCCCTACTTATATTAATACCAATACAGTCACATACATTGATTCTAGAAATAGAAGATTGACGCTTCTATTTTCTTATCCGAATATGACACTTAACAATCGTTTTGTGAGCTGTCATCTCACATTGTCGTGATTCAAACCACTCTAACCTACAAATCAAACCTACCACCCGATAGGTAAGTTAACTCTAATATTCCAATGAGGACTTGTCAATACCAAGTATTCGCTATATAAATTAAACTAGTTTTTAAACTTTGTTAGAAACAACAAAATAAACAATCTACTCCCCCTTCGATAGTGTTCAATGACTCGATAAAAATAATAAGGCTGATAGATGAGCAATGAACTTGGTCATGAAATAAATGTTAAAACCGAAAGCTCTATACCAACAATATTAATTACGGGTGCCTCAAAAGGCGTAGGCGCAGCGTGCGCTATTGGATTTGCAAAAGCTTTTCCACAAGGAGTAAATTTAATACTCGCAGCACGAGGGTTAGCTGGATTACAAGCACTCGAAAATACACTCGTACTGTATCCTAAAGCAAAGGTGCTGACACTAACCGCTGATATTGCCGATCTAGAGGCATGCCAGACTCTGGTAGATAAAGCCGTTGAGCAATTTGGCTGCATTAACGTGTTAATCAATAATGTGGGTCTGCACCATAGAGGTAATTTTAGCGAGCGAACACCAGCTCAAATTGCTGCCATGGTGGATTTGAATCTTAAGTCTCCTCTCTATCTTAGCGCCCTTGTATTACCCCACATGCCAGATCCTACAACTGGTAAGCGCAATGCCATTATTATGGTAGGCTCTTTAGCAGGGCGAGCTCCATTGCAGGGCGCTGCGACTTACAGCAGCACTAAATCCGGATTACGGGCCTTCACCTATGCTCTGCATGATGAGCTTAAAGACAGAGCGATTAATGTCGCAGTTGTCTCACCAGGTCCAATTGATACCAGCTTTATCATGGATGAAATCGATGAAGTTGAAGATATTGTCTATTCGCAACCCATGAGTAGTCCAGAACAGGTCGCCAATGCCGTCATCAAACTCTCACAAGGCCAAAATGCTGAAATAGCCATGCCATGGTTCAGTGGTAAGCTCACCACTTTAGGTTATCTATTTCCTCGCTTTAGACGAGCAACTCGTGGCTTACTTTATAAAATAGGCAAAAAAAATAAAGATAAATACCGTCAACGCTAATATTAACAACCTATGTTTATTAGCCGACAAATAGAAAATAATGCACTTAACACTACACTATAATAAAACCATTATTTTTATAAGTTAATTACGGGGCCTTAAAATGAAAGGGAATATTATTTTATTCGTGCTGTTAACGCTTACCACAATGGAATGCATTGCTAAAGAATACCAGTTTGTCTCAATTGAAAACTTAATAGAGCAAGAAGTTGGCCGTAAAGTGTTACCGCATTTCTATCAGAAACTGGGACATACCATCACCATAAAGCCACTGCCGGGTAAACGGGCCTCCAGCATGCTCTCTACGGGCGAAAAAGATGGTGAAATCATGCGTATTTTTTCCTACGGAATAGAATACCCACATGCAATACGAGTTCCTACTCCCTATTATTCACTGCAGACGATGGCTTTTTACAAAAAAGACAGCGGAGTTGTGATCAATCGAAAGGAAGATCTTGAACACTATAAAATCGTCAAAGTCAGAGGAGTAAAGCATACCGATAACATAACCAAGGGCATGCCTTTTGTTTACGATATGGACTCCACTCAAGCCATGATGGACTTTCTCGAATTAGGTCGAGCCCAAATTGCGCTCACGAATACCATTGATGGCCTTTTAACTATTAAAGCGCGAGGTTACACCGATATCGTCAATCTAAATGAGCCGTTAGATGAACTCTATTTATATCACTATATTCACCAAGATCATCCACAACTGGTTGTTGAAATAAATAACGTTATTAAACAGATGAACGCCAGCGGTGAACTCGCCAATATTATTAAACAAGCAGAGAAAGCTGTTTTTACTCAAGATTAAAGTCAACATCTGTTTTTTCCTTAGCTAACGCATATTTTCTAGCTATAACGGAAAACAGACATCAATATCAAGCCCTCTTAATAGCAGTAAACGAGGGCTTATTTCCCAAAGTAAAGATAGAGTTTATAACTTAAACTGACCCACTTGAGAACGCATATTCTCCGCTAGAGAACTCAGTTCCTCTACCGAACTCGACAGTTCATGGGAGGAGTCAGTCGATGCCAAAGCAATATCACTGATTGTGATGATACTTCGATTAATGCTTTCAGCCACACAGCTCTGCTCTTCCGCAGCGGTTGCAATTTGAGTATTCATATTGCTGATATTATCGACTGAACCTACAATCTTATTGAGTGCATCTCCTGCCATGTTAGCCTTATCATTTGCATCATTAACCTGCTTAATCCCCAACTCCATAGAGACCACTGCTTGCTGTACCCCTTTTTGCAGTCGCTCAATCATAGATTCAATCTCTTGAGTCGAGTTCTGAGTACGTTGAGCTAATGTTCTTACTTCATCGGCAACAACGGCAAAACCTCTGCCCTGCTCTCCTGCTCTAGCAGCTTCAATCGCAGCATTTAACGCCAGTAAGTTTGTTTGCTCAGCAATCCCCTTAATGACGTCCAGCATGCTGCCGATGTTTCTGCTTTCATCAGACAATTTAGTAATGACCTCAGCAGCTTGTTTTATCTGCTCCGAAAGCGAGGACATACTCGTAATTGACTGCTGAACAATCAGATCCCCATTAGCTGCACTAGTATCTGCATCTCTTGCTGAATCAGCAGCAACCGTCGTATTTTGAGCAACCTCAGCCACTGTTGCGACCATCTGGTTCATCGCCGTAGCAGTTTGCTCTGTCTCCGATTGTTGCTCATACATGCGTTCACTGTTTTTAAGTGTAAATTCACGTAGCTTGATCGTCGAATCTCCAACAGTATTCGAGGCATGGAAGATCGATTCTAAAATCTCACGCAAGTGGTTAATGACTAAGCTTAGATTAGAAGATATTTGACCTAACTCATCATCATTAAACGTATTGAATTGCACAGTAAGATCGGAGTCTTTCTGAATGGTATTCAACTTATTAACAATATCATTTATCGGAAGCATTACCGCTCTGGTCACCCAGAGTCCAATGAGAATACTCGCAATCACAGCAATTAAGTTCAGAGTAATAAATAGAACAACGGACGAAGAATAGATCTCACTGACTTTATGTTTTTCTTCACCCGCCACTCTTAACTGTAGAGCCACTAGCTCTGAAATTTTAGCACTGACAGGATCAACAACATCATAGAGGGGTAAAATATCATGACTCAACTCTCCAGTAATATCTCCTTCTAATCCATCAAGCTTTTGAATAATCTGTGCTACAGAAGTATCCGCTGCAGAAAATAATCTATTCGCTTCTCGGCTTAATTGGGCTTCTTCCTCTGTGAGATTGGTGCTCAAAAAGGCCTGCCACTTTTCACTAATACTCAGGCTAGCATGCCGTAAAATTTTACTCGCTTCTTCAGCACTTAACGCACCGGCATTGGCCTTATTTATAGCATCGATAATATAGACGGCATAATCATCGCCTATTACTTTAAGCTCCTCTAAAGGCACAACTCTATCGTTATAAATACTTACTACGCCGGACTCAATTTTGCCCATCATATTGACAGCAAGAAAGCAGATACAGCTCATAAGGATGAGCGGAATCAGTAAGCCTAATGTCATTTTCTGTTTTATTTTAAAGTTGAACATTGAATAAGCCTTTCACGATATGGAAACTAGCCTCTATGATATCGACACCAGTAATCCTTTAATTGGGTCGGCCTTGACACAATATAATAACAGGATTAAAAAACGATAAACAACTGGTTAACACCCGTAAATCGACATATTTGGTTGTTAAATTAAAAGCAGCCAAACATAGAGACTATTTACACACAAAAAGCAAGGGTTAAATAAAGTGGGTTACGGTAGTAAAAATAGAACGATAAGATCACAGAATAGAACACAGTCTATTAGTTTTTAAATGACGTTAAATTAAAAATAATGAGTCTGGTTGTCTTAAATTAAAAAGAGATAATAATTAGATTCGATTAAAATCGGGGAAACTTTTCATCGCTTGAAGTTTTTCTTGTAACTTCTGATCATATTTAAACCAAAATTCACCTCGAGGATTCACTTCTTTTAATACCACATAACCTCCGACACTTCCGATATAGAGACGCGTGAATCGATTCCCCAGAAATGAAGTTTGAGCATATAACTCTCCCTGCCCAATAGTTTGGCAATTAACAACCACAGGAGAGGTCTCGCTCAGTGTAAAACCAGAGATCCTCACCGGCTTTCTGTCAACCATCATAGATTCAGGGGATATGATCTCCATTCGCTCAATATCAGTGACCTTTCCTTCACAAAAACCAGGCAGCTTGACCCAAGTTCCCATCACTAATTCATGTAAATGTGTATTATCCTCCCGAGGAGTTGAGTTCAGATAGATCACAATCCCAATGACACCGACAAGCAGCATGAAAACAAAGCTCCATAACATATATTTCACTATATTTTCAGACATCGACTCTCCATATACAGGCTTAATCATTAGAAGGTACAAGTAATTGAATAGGGCGCTAGTCAACCAAAAGTAAACTGACAGGAGTGCCTTAGCTTGCCCACAACATTGAGATTAGAAAGTATCATAGGATGGCAGGAATTAGGAAAGGTAAAATCAAAAAACATAGTGGTAAGCAATTGTTAAGTATAACCTTAAACGCAATTCGATAGATAACACTAGCAATGAAGGTTTTACCCTTACAATATGCTGGTAAACACTTAGCATAAAGTTGCTATCCACATACTTGGTACCACTCTTATGGAATACTCAGTACCATCAATAAAATCAGCCCATCTTCATTACTGCTCACCATTTTTTTACTAGGCCCTAAGTCTAATGCATCCGACTTTTATTAATCCTCGGCTTTAGAGATAAACATGCGGCTAATGTCTTTTCCCCAAAGTTGAATAATTTTACGTGTCTTGCCCTTATTCCAAAAACATTTCCCGAACATAATCACCCCAGCACCTTCAATGTCTCGGCGATCATCAATAGCAAACCGCTTAAAAAGCGCCGTTTGAAACTCATCGATCGGGATGCCGACATCTTGGCTGTCTGCAGGGTTTAGCCACCCCATCGTCTTATCACAGTGAGACACTGTGCCCCAATACATTCTCGGAGAACCATTTTCAGTAGGCTCGGCATCGGCGAAATTAACAAACAGGTTCTTGGCTCGCCATCGATACTTCTCGTCGGTATAAACCCAAAGATCTGAATCGGCAAGTTCACTGCCCCTTAGCAGGCTATTGAGTAATTTTTCTAACCCTTGGGCCGAAACACGCTTATCTGGAACAGGCGTAGTGGCTGAAATTAGAGGAACATCAGGGCCTTGTTGATTTGAAAGTACCTTATCTGGATCGTCAGTCAAAGCATCTACACTGACTTGTTCATTTTCCTTCGGTTCTTGGTTAACCTTCCTAGCTTTAGGCTTAACACCACCAGCCACTGTCGGCGAGATAGAGAAGTCGATAACCAAAGCATCGCTATCAACCAAGACTTGATTGACCTCAATGGCATCTTGTTCCTCCTTCACTTTCGCGAGAGAAGGCTTAAACTCTCGACAATCCGCTTTATGGTAACGGGAACCAAAACAGGCAGCCTTGCCATCTTTCGACGCTTTACGGTAATAAGCTTTACCATTGCAAACAGGACAGGACAAAAATTGTCGATACTGCTCAATCTCATCATCACTAAGCTTCTGAAACTTAAATACTGAGTAGGTCACATCTTCAGATTTATCTAAAGTACAGATCGCATCAAGCATAATATCGGCTCTTAATTGGCTTAGGCATAACCTAGCGACGAATGGAGAGAGTGATCATCACAGGTGCATGATCTGTGCTCTGACTATCAAGATCAAAACTTGGATTGATTAGATGACGGTCATAGGTTTCATACCGTCCAACTTCTGCAAGACTTCGGCTATTTTTAGCATCGAACTCACTGGAGAGCAAAATATAATCGAGCACAGAACCTTCAGCAAAATAATAATAAGTCGCTGGCCGCACTTGTGAAGAGAGGCTGTATTGACTGTTTTGATATAAATCATAGGCATCTTGAAGTTGATATTCTTGCAATTGCTGCTTGATATCCCCCAACGTTGGGTCGGGTTTAATTCGAGTATCGACCGATGTTAATGAAGCTAACACGCCGTCGCGTAGACTGTCATTAAAGTCTCCCATCAATAGCATAGGAAATTGAGTTTGTGCACGACGCTCTACCATCGCCCATCGAAGCAGCGCAGCTTCAGAGCCTCGTTGAATACTCGATCCCCATTGAGCTAATGCTTCCACAGCCAGAAGCTGACCCGTTTTCATCTCAATCTCGGGTTGAGATGAACAATACTCAGTTTGGGCATCAAATAAGGGACGTTTAGATTTAAAGTGCACCACATAGCAGTCACAAGGGCCAAGCTTAGGCAGAACAATCGTTGCCCTCAACGGTTTACGACTAAAACTAAATCCAGCTTGCATCCCCATCATACCTGCTAGCCGTTCATCGGCTTCGACAGAGTACATTTCAGTAATAGGATAACGGGAAGCAATGGCGACCACAGGCTTACTATAGATAAAGTCATCAACCACATCGGGTCTATCTAGTACTGCAAAATATTCTAAGCCACAAGATTTAGTCAACTCAGCTAAGGCCTTTGGGCTAAACACCTCTTGAAAACCGATCACATCCGGCTGATGTTCATTGAGATACTTAGCAATCCATTGCAGCTTCTTCTGCCACTGCTCCTGACTGTAGATATTCTCAAAATCGTAATAGGCACCTGGCGGCTCAATAAAATTGAACAGGTTAAAAGTAGCTATTTTAATCAACTCAGACGCTTCTGAGCCTTGTACCGAATGATTATGCAAGCTAGAAACCTTATGTAGGTGAGAGTTAAGTAACTGAAAGTTGTTGTTTAAGTATATACCCAAACTACCTGAGAATGCTCGTTTCAGAGGCTTTACGTGAGTTTAATTCTAGGCGTATTAGTATCTGAATGATTGAATACCTAAGGTAGAATTAGGCACAAGTTGCCAGTATTTTGAGCTTGATGTTAATAAAAGTGCCATGGCTTAAACCGTTAAAGTGTAAAGAAGGAACATCAGTCACATCTTTACCAGCCAAACCTATAGAATCTCAGTATTGCAGGATAAAATTCATCTCCTCTTTAATTCCCTTTTTTACAGCTATTGGAACATTATGCAAGCCACTTCAATTCAACGTGTAAAACAAGCCTTTATTGCCGGAATATGGGCAACGCTTGTGAGTATCACCCTTGGCTTTGGCTTTAAAATTTGGTTAGCTCAGTGGATGCCTAAAGACGATCTCGCGCTTTACCATACGGTTGTCGATATCATCTCCCTCTCTCTCATTTTGATGACAGGCTTTCGATCCTCAATGGTCGTAAGTTATTCACAAACAAAAAATGACAAAGATATCACCAATCTTTTCCGCTATAGCCTCATCGCCATGGTACTGCTCACCTGGGGCGTCGTACTGCCTTACATAAAACATCAACTACACATTAATGTTGAGTACTTCCATTTAGTCGGCATTATCTTAGGTATGGGATTTAAGGTCTATTTTACCAATCAAATTGCCATGTACCGTATGTACGACATCTCAAACAAAGTCACTTGGCTAGAACCGTTAGGACAAGTATTTACCTTCCTCGTCTGTTTCTATTCGTTAAAACAAACGGCTATATCATCACTCTTTTTCAGTCTGATGTTTTCCTCTACTGCTATCGCAGCCTATATGTTTTTTAACCGCCGTAAGCAAGTTGCAACACCGCCTATTGCACCGATTAATATGGATCCCAGTCTTCGTGATTTTATGAAAAAAAGCTTTACAGCTTCCCTTGAGGCTGGAGCAAGTATTTTAATGATTTACATAACAGTACTGCTCACCATTGGCCATTTCAGTATTGATGAACTTGGAGACTTCCAAGTCGTCGTTAGGCCTATCATCGCCTATTTAACCTTGCTATTTGTTTTTCCAATTTATCGATTTGTACTCCCAGAACTCGCCGTTTGTGTTCGTAATGAAGACGCTCAACAAATTAAGCAGATCAAACATTGGGTATACAAGATGGCAATTATCGTCAGCAGTAGTTTCTTTATCTTAATGCTCCTTTTTAGCCATGAAATCGTTTCATTAATATTTCCACCTCAGTACGCAAAATCAGCACCTGTATTAATGCATTTCTCAATGTTCTTCATTTTTATGATGCTTAATGCTTATCAGCTGGCATTTATCAAAGCCCACGGCTTATTTACACAAAGCTTAATGATTAGAGGGAGTGGGATCTTGGCTTTGATAGTCAGTTACTACCTCTACAGTCGAATAACAGACAATGTAGTCGCGGTAATATTAGCGTTAGGGACTGGCTATTTACTGATGTTTCTGCTTTCAAGCTTGATTGAAAAGCGAATTATTAACAAAGCTAAAGAACGCTCACACGAAGTGGTTGTATAGCATTAGAAATAATTAACCGACTCGCGATTGCTCAGGTACCACTATAAACACAGACACGATTACGCCCTGAGTTTTTCGCTTGATATAAGGCTTTATCTGCCTCCACAGTAAACTTAAGCATATCTGAATCTTTATTCGGGAAGATACTCGTGACCCCTACACTGACAGTAACAAACTCGTTGGTTGGCGAACTTTCATGGGGCAGACTAAGTTGTTCTATATTGGTTTGGCACCGTATCGCTGGCGAGATGCAATCGCGAGTGTGTGGCATCAAAACCACAAATTCTTCACCGCCGTAACGGGCCACAAGATCGGTTTTTCGGTTCATGGTTTGGTTCAGTTCGCTAGCAACCTCACGCAAACATTGATCTCCGGCAAGATGACCATAAGTGTCGTTATACAATTTAAAGTGATCAATATCTATCATGATCAACCCTATACTCGACCTCTCGCGAATAGCATGCTGCCAACAAGCTTGTAGGCTCTCATCAAAGCAACGTCGGTTGGCTATTTTCGTTAAACTATCGGTCTGTGATAAGGCTTCAAGCATCTGCTTAGCTTCATTCAGATCATGTGTCCTTTGCTTAACCTCCCGCTCAATCCAATCTGATCGTCTCATTAGAACGTAGATATAGAGGACTGCAAGTAACACTAATAAGCTACCAAAAATGACAATAATATAGGGTAGTCGACCTCGTCGCTCAGTAATATAGCCTGCACTAGGCGTTGCAACGATAGACCATTGTCGACCACTAAATGGACTCAACCTCTTTTCATAGGTAAACGCTGTTTGGGATGAATCTAAAATAAGATCGACAGGAAAGTTAGAATAGAGATTGTTGATAGACTCATTGGTCTTATCCTCTAGCGAAAAAAAGATCCCCTCAGCGGAAGTACGTTTAATCGCGCTACCGAACATATCATCGATGCGATAAACCCCCGCGACAAAGCCTCTTAACTGTTCTTTTCGTTTATCTAGCGTGCTCGGTTCTCCTGAATAGGTCGGCAGAAAGATGATAATACCTTGCTGTTTAGACCTGTAGGAAAGTAGATCTATACTGGATGTTGCCAATGGTTTATCGAGATCTCGAGCACGCTCCATCACCGATAACGTCTCCTCCCTCGAAGCAAAGTCATAGCCAAGCACTCGTTCATTTCCAGCATATGGCGCCACATAAAAAATGGGAAAATGGCTCTCTCGCTCAACAGCTGAGATCATGATATCTATTTTTTGCTCAATAATTTCAAACTCAGGGATCTTGGTTTGCAGACTTTCTTCAAAGGCCAGTCGTTCGCTAGAAAGCACCCGAGGTACCCACTCCAATGCTTGAATATCCTGATGACGAGCTAAAAAGCTACGAGCTATGCGGCTAAACTCTTTAGAAGTTACATTACTTGAGCTATCGAAAAGGCCTTTAATGGCATGTAGAACTTCAATATTGAGTAAGATCTCACGCTCTAATGCCGCCGCTTTATCATCAACATCTTTTCTAAAATCCAGCTCAATTGCGCTACTCTCTTTATTATATATACTTTTGCCTATGTAAGCGGAAAACCCTACCCCAACAAGGATTGAAAAAAATAATATATATTTTGAAAAGCGGTTCATAGATATACTCAAAAGCGCTTACTAAAGGCCAAGTTAATCACCCTTAGATAGTTAAAATTCCCAAGGCATATCGATATATAGCCTTACTAATGTGTCATTATTCCAAGGCAAAATAGCAAGGTAATCGGGATCACTTACGTTGATCTTGGCATAGGGGTCCAAATTATATTCAGTGTGTTCAACGCTCAGGGCTAAATGACTATTTTCAATCCAAAAATTTGAGTCATAGGTTAGCGCGGCGCCGTATTTATTTTCTAACCACTCATCACCATCATTCCAATGTTGAGCAGTTAAAGACAGGTCCATCGATTTGCCCATAGCGATTCGGGTATTCGCAGCAAAAGAGTAAGCTCCTGTTTTATTCTGAAAGTCCTCTCGATCATACCCACGTAAGCGCGGCACATCGTCATCAATTTCTAGGAAATAATAACCTGCAGCACCTTTAACAGCAGCAAAAAAAGCCTCTGTGTTATATTCATAACTAATCGCGGGAAAGAGCTTTACCTGTTTCTCTACTGAGCTCACGGTATTTCGCTTGCCATCAAGCTCAACTTCCCACATAAGCGCACTATTAGCTGACAGAGAAACCAGTTCACCTTTAGCCATGTAATTTGACATGAACCAGATGGGAATATGGTCAGGGTCTAACTTATCTTTATCATGATCAACGAGGACATCAATTGAGGCAGTTAACAAAATATTTGACTGTGTCAGATGCGCTAAAGAAAAATGAACGTCAGCGCCAAAAGTGTGTGAACTCTCCTGTTCAACAATGAAATCGTGCCCACCAAATGCAATGCGCCAATCTAGGGCGTTAACACTAAAACTCATAAGTGAAGCAAGTGAGACAGTTGAAAGCGTTAAGGTTTTATTCAATTCCATTTTATACCTAGCCTATTAATCCTAAAGAAGCCATCAGATGCGACATCAATGTTACTAGAAGCCAATCATACTAAAACTGAATATCAGTACGATCCTATCCTATACCTATTGACATCATAATGTGAACGTTCTGTGGAATTTATTGCTGCAGAGATGGGAATAATTTCAAGATCGTGTAAAGATAATTACTCTCCTGAATTCTTGGAGAAGTGTTTAAATTTAAGAATGTCACCTTTTTTAGCCGAGATAACATCACTGCCAATGCTCACTCGGTTTTTCCCCAGTTTCTTAGACTGGTTCAATAGTTCTTTAACGCTAAGCATAGAATCTGCAGGATAATTTTTCTGCGTAGGCACGACACTGATAACTCCAAGACTAATGGTCACATAATCTGAAACAGATGAAGCCTCATGCACAATGTGGAGTTTCTCGATATTGATGCGACACTTATCAGCCAATAAAATCGGTTCATCTGTATTGGGCAACAAAATAATGAATTGATCACCGCCATAACGTGCCACAAGGTCTGTGGTCCGATTCGGCATCTTTGACAATTTATAGGCCAAATCCAGTAAGCACTTATCGCCACTTGCATAGCCATAAGTCTCATTAAACAGCCTAAAACTATCGATATCGATCATGATTAGTGACAATGAACTTCCATCACGTACCGACCTTGCCCACTCCTCCTCAAAACGAATATCGAAACACTTTCGGTTTGCTATGTGGGTCAAATCATCAGTTAATGACTGCTCCTCAAGTGCTATCTTTGCCTCTTCTAGCTCACGACTTCGCTTCTCAGATTCTTGCCTAATACGCCCTGAATGCTCAATAGCAATATAGATATAACCGCCACCAAGAAGCACAAAAATACAGCCAAACACACCGACGAAAAAGGGGAATAAACTCTGACGTTCAGCTACATAGCCTTGACTAGGGGTCGCGATCACCGTCCATTGCCTCCCACCAATTCGTCTGAGTGGGATAGTGTAAGCAAAAGAGAGTAACAAATGATCTAACGCTTGAGCACTCGGATAATTTGCATATAGAAGTTCAGCATCAATACCTGTGTTATCAATAAGCTTTAAGTTAATACCCTTAGCCCCTGTTTGCTTTATCGCTGACTCAACAATATCGGCAATTCGGTAGACACCTATAACAAACCCTAATAATTTTTCCTGACGTTTCGCTATCGTTCTAGCATCACCTGCATACACAGGCATTAAAATCAAAAAGCCTTTTTGATTGAAGACCTCCTGAACTAAGGTAATGCTTTGAGTGGCAAGTGTCAGATCTAAGTCCCGAGACTTTTCTATCATACTTAATCGATTTGCGTTTGAAGCCAAGTCGAAACCAAATGCCACTTCATTGCCTTCAATTGGAGCAACAAAGTAGACAGGAAAATAAACGTCACGCTTGGCCGCTTTAACCATACTCCCTTGAGATTCTCGCTCGGTAAATTCAAAATCAGGGAAGTCCAGTCTACGCGCGCGCTCATACTCCTCTCTTTCAGCTCCCGTCACTCTAGGCGCCCACTCCAATGCCTGAATAGCATGGTGTCTGACCAGAAAGCCATTAGCTAGATTGGTAAAATCAGTCGCGCTAACCTCTTCAGAACTGGTAAATAAACTTTCAAGCGAAAACAGCACCTCAAGGTTTGCGATTAACTCTCGCTCCACGGCTGTGGTTTTACCTTCAACACCTCGTCTAAAATCAACTCCAATCGCATCGAGCTCTTTATAATAAAACATCGCACCGCTTAATCCGGCCACGAGTAAACCAATCAATACTGACAATAGAAGACATTTATGCGAAAAAGCCTTATCGCTAGGCATCATAGGTAGGCACTCTGCTTACTTTATAAATATTAATAAAGATGGCCCTATTCTTCTCAGACAGGTGCAACACTGTGCTTAGACAAATATGAGCTTACATAAAAACAAATAGACCTCCATTGAGACTAGTTCTTAACGGCTATAAATCAAATTCACCCTTATAGCTAAATTAGGCCATAATTAAGAGGACAAGGAGTTCAAGTATCTCTTAATCATTACTCACTTGCGTTCCGGATCGCTTGTGTCATAGTCACAACAAATAGAGCTTTCTTCCCTAGCTCTGCGACTCAGAACAATTGTCAATTCAGGATGAATAACTTATGCTATCTGCCAAAAAAATATCCCAAACATCTCCGCTCATCACGAGCGACTCACAAGATGGGATCTCAAACATCAAAGGGGATAATCCGCTAATCTGGCCAGTATTCAGTCTGCTACAAAATTCTAATCACAGTTGGAAAGTTCACCTGCTTGCGACCGAGCTTCAACAAAAGGGCTTGATGCAAGATCTTGACGAGGATCAAGACAAAGCCCTCTTCAAACGTAACTTCCTATTGATGAATGCTCTTTTTCAGCTGCAGTCCATTCTTCTACCTGAGCATTGGTTACAAGTTAAAGCCATGGAGATCCAAGTCTTTAAAATAATTCCGACCAACCTTGAATCCAGCCTGAGAGAAGATGATGCGTTACGTGAGTATTATTTGAATTGGATAAACTATGATACTTGCCCCAATATCATCAAGGAGATGTTGGAGTCATTCTGGAGCCGATATGAAGACTATATAGGTACCAACCCAAACCTAATGCATAAAGATAAGGCACTGAAGGTGTTTGACCTCAACTTAGACGCCACAGATAGAGAAGTGCGTCGTCGCTGGCGAAAACTCGCCTTAAAATGGCACCCAGACCGGCCCGATGGTAACGCGGCTCAATTTCGCCAAGTTTGTGAAGCATGGCAAACTTTACGCGTGAAATGATAGAAATGTAGCTAACTCCAACCTAAGTCACACTCCTCACGCTGTTTCCATAGTGAAATTCAGTCATAATTAAGCTTAAGCTTTTATGCTGAATTTATTAGGCACCGTATGGCATATTGCTGGCTTTTTTGTCTACATGACAGATACAGCTAGAGAGTAAAACCATCTTCAGCCTGCCACTTTTGAGGACAATAGATTGATTAAACATATTGCATTAGCGTTAACATTAGCCGTCGCACCATTGAGCAGCTTCGCCGCACAATTTATTGAAGGTAAGCACTTTACCCAAGTATCTGACAAAGCTGCGAGTACCCAACCTAAACTAACTGAGTTCTACTCTTTTTACTGCCATAACTGTTTCAATATGGAAACTCAGTACCTAGGTGACATTAAAGCTAACCTAAATAAAAACGTGAAGTTTGATAGCAAGCACGTTGACTTTATGAACAGCGAAATCGGCACTGAAGTGATGCGTTCTCTAGCGGTTATCCAAGAGCTTAACGCTGGTGATAAGTTAACTCACGCCATGTTTGCTGCAATTCAAGGTGAAGAGGGAGCTCATGGGCATGACCATGCTAACGAGACCACGCCTCATAAAAAGCCTGAACTTAATAACCGTGATGACATCAAAAAGGTTTTCGCTGCTAACGGTATCGATGCTAAGCAGTACGACAGCATTGCTGACAGTAAAAAGGTCGACAACAAGATAGCATTATGGCGCGCACAACAACGCGAGTTTCGCATTCAAAGTGTTCCAGCCTTTATCGTCAATGATAAATATGCTGTCAACATGGGTGAAATCCGCTCTTTAGGTCAACTGATTGACCTAATTAATTACCTAGCGCTAGAGCACAAATAAGCATTTATGCAAACTAGTCAAAAAGGCTCCTATTGGGGCCTTTTGCCTTTCTCCAGTTCAGAAATAAGCAATGACTGCCAGTCATTCAACAACTGAGGCCAGCGCCTAGCAGCTAAAGCCCGCTCTTCATCGCTCAAGTCTGAAAAACTAACATCTGCCCCACACTTTTCAAGCTTCTGCTCAGCTTGAACAATCAAACTCTCTAGTGTCTGAACTAAACTCGCCGAAGTTAGATCCGTAAGCATAACCGCCAGATGCCCGTCATTTCCTCTCGTCTTCGCTAACACCTGGACCTGCTCCAGCAAACCATCAACAGAGCTTGTCACTATCACCTTACCAGCCGCAATAGACTCCTGGCAGATCAAACCAAAAGGTTCCCAGCGTGAAGGGATCACCACGGCATCACATGAGGATAAGAACAAAGGCACATTCTCAATTTCCCCTATCAAGGTTACATTCTCAAGCCCTGCAGCCATAGACTCCAACCGTGGCAACATCTCTCCACTTCCAGCCAGTCTTAACTCCACTTTGTCAGCGGGCAACTTAGACATTGCCTGAATAAGAAGATCAAAACCTTTCTGTTTATGAAATCGACCATATGCACCTAGCTGCAATGGTAAAGAGAGTGGCTTTTTAGGCAAAGAGAGCATGGCATTGACCGACCTTCCCTGCTTTAAAACAACCAGCGTTCTCTCCTTCAATAATTGATTTTCAAGTAGCCAACACCCTTGAGCGATGGAGACAGCCAACACTTTATCCATCAAGAAGTAGCTAAGTTTTAGCATTAAGAAAAAACGCCAGTGACTGCGGCTTTCATGAAAAATGAACCCTTCGCAATAATGGTGTTCTTGGTAAAAAATAGGTGTGCCGATATTTAACAGTTTTAGCAGAATAAATCCTGGCAACTTACGCCAAGAAGCCGCGGCATGAATAACCAGAATATCGGCCTCATACCGTTGAGGAAGCCAAAACTTGAGATTGACTTGGAGGATAGAAAAATCAAAATCTTTGGCTAATTTTGACTCGCACAAACTCTTTAGAGCCAAGTTGACTCCACCCAGTTTGTTATCATCGACAAGATGGATCACTCTTGGCCGCAAAGTTACCTCAACTAAGAAACCTTATCCGTATAGCTGAGTGTAGATCAATTTCTAATGAAATCTAATAGATGCAGGCAAGCAAATAAGATGTGTATAGCAATAAAGCCAATAAAGCCTTTCGCAAAAATGATGTGATAGTTACGCCAGAATAGTGCATCTGAACTGCCCTGTAAGACAAACCACAAGGACCCCGTTAAGCCGACTCCCACTAAAAGCAGCATGCCAAGGCCTTCGACACAACTAAAAAGCCCACGACCACCACTGACAGGGAGATTGCCCTTAAACACACCTTTACAGTCTCTCACTAATTGAGTGATATCTCCCAGTAACCAAGGAAAATACTGCTGCCATTTACCCCGAATGCAGTTCGCCAACAAAAATAGGCAAGCCAGTAGAGTGGTGAGCAACCCAAGATAAACATGAGTCATATCCCACAATGAAGCGTTTGCTCTTAAGCTACGCCCCATCAATATCCAACTACTGGTCAAAATAAGGTAAAGAGATAAAAGTATGATCAGTAGATGTTGATACTCGCTATACCGAGCATACATTTTTCGTATTTGTGCTGTAATGCTTACCATGGCGATCGCTCCATTAAACTGGATTTAAAGCCCACTAAACTCACGGGAAAAGATATCGACTTTATCCCAATCGGTGTACTCTATATTAGTCAGAGCATCCGTAGGTCCCTTGGTTAGCCACATAATAAATCGAATAGCATTACGGTCCACAAAACCATAACCTTGATAATTTAGCTTACCAGCAAATACCTGAAGCAAGTTGGGTTGCCACTCACTCTTTTCAATAAAGGCCAGCATGTAAGGGTTAGTCTTAGGGGTATTTTTTGCGGGTTTACGAGCCACTAAATTCACCGAAAAAAAGCTGGTGATTTTAGTGTCTAAAATAGCGCGATGTTGAGTAACAAAATCATAAACACTGGGATTATGTTTACCGTGTCGAATACTGGCGCCAAGAACAATTTTGTCAAAGTCGGCAAGATCTGGACACTCAGCTAAGCAACTAATAACCACTTCGTTTCCCAAGGCAATAAACTGCTTCTGTAAACACTCACAGATCTTACGAGTTTGTCCATGCACACTCGAATATATAATTAAGATTTTGCTCACCGACTGGTACCTCAAGGTAAATTTACACCTACCTATAATAAGGTATATATCACTGAATTTACTTGAAACAGATCACGGCAACTATTGTCAAAATCAGTGTTAGCTTTACCTCCATCACAAATTGTTTTAATAAAATAAACCTAGCGATTCAACTTACACTGAATCGCTGCGTCTTATCATCTTGAATAACGCTACAGAGACATCAAGAATGCAATAACTTGCTTACGCTCATCGATGCTTAACGCCATAAAACCATCTCGGCTAGTCGTTGCTTCTCCGCCGTGCCAGAGAATCGCTTCTTCGACAGTCGCCGCTCGCCCGTCATGTAAAAAACCCGCTTGTGGATTAACTGTTTGGGTCAAACCTATTCCCCATAGAGGACGAGTTCGCCATTCGTTACCATCAGCAAGAAAATCGGGACGACCATCAGCAAGCCCCTCACCCATGTCATGCAGTAGCATATCGGTAAACGGGTAGATAGTTTGCCCTTTAAGCGCATCGCTCATAGCCACACCACCTATTTCACCCGATGATTTGGTCACAAAGCTCGCCTTGTGACAACCGGTACAATTGACCTGTTCAAACAGACGTGCACCTTCACGTACGTCAGGCGAATCGACATTTCTCCTTGCTGGTACCGCTAAGGTTTCTGCATAAAAAACCACAGAATCGCTAAATTCGGCACTGGCTTCAGGCGCACCATTTTCATCTTCACCTGTATCGGTAAATCCCGTTCGGGTTAGGTAGCTATCATGAAGCGCTGTTCCGGTAATGCTCTCATCAGGAAACAAGGGATTAGTGATGCCAATATCACCACGTAGAGCACCAAGCGATTGCACACGAACACTCGGTGTATTGGCTTTCCAACCAAATCGCCCAAGCGACACAGGATCGTTATCTCCCGCTTGTGCTTTTACTGCGTCAAAAACAAAATTAGCTTTACCTGAGATACCATCGCCATTTGAGTCGGAGGCATCAACTAAGGCAAGAATATCCTTTTCAGGTATCGCTTCCAGCAAGCCCAAACCAAATACAGGCATGCCATTACGCCACCCCATCAGCACGTCATCTTGAAGCAGATCTGATGTTAGGTTGGCACTATTTAAGGTCTCGCCGGGCGCGTCATAAGGATTCTCAACAGCAAATAAAGGCTTCTTTAACGTGACGACGTTGCCATCTGAGTAAGTAACTTGTTTGGTTTCATAGGACAGATAAACATCCGCTTGACCGCCAAATAGATTATCTTCCCAATCAGGACGTGCCTTGAGCACGCCACGATGAAATAGCTGACCACCAAAATTAGGCACTGCCGGTGGGGCACAATAGTCATTAGCCGCATTACCGCTAGTACATGCCTGTGCAGCAGCTTTACTTATCCGCAAAAACAGCCCAGCTTCAGAACCCAGTTTAATGCGCTCCTTATCTGCTGGTACAATTGGTGTTGAGTTACGACCGTCGCGCTGATGACAAGAGTTACAATCCGCATTATTAAATACTGGCCCTAAGCCATCGAGATCTGGATGTTCAACATTAGGGGCTGTGGTAAAAGCGGTCTCGAAACCAAGATCCCCTTCCAAATGATGCGCTAAATCAGCAGTGGACAGATTAGGAGCTGGCGTTGAAAAACCATGTCCCGACTCTGATGCATCAAATGTGGTGGTCTCACCGCCGCTGGCTTTAATGTCGGTATACGCTGGATATACTTTTTCATCGGGCTTGGGTGTCACAACTTCATCACCTGAGCCACCACAGGCGGTGAGCCCGATGCAGGCTGCCAAGGTTAAACCTAAAGGTTTAGAAGAAAATCTAAGACTCAATCTATCTCTTTTAATATTTTTCATTGTCATCTCACACAACTGTCTTAAAGATGAAAGCCTAGCCCTATCCTGAGCTAGTCCTTTCTTTTTGTAAGGCTTTTAAAGTCAAAAAATGGAGACTATCCAACGCCTCCATATGTTTTGTTACTTTGCAGTATTAATTAACCACTACGTGACCTTAACTTGAGGTAAGGTCGAGTTGCTTACACCTTCCATTTTTTAAGCAGCGGAAGAACATCAGACTCTAGGCTTGCTTGCAGTTTAGTTAGGGCATCAACAGCAGTTTGAACTCTGACACGCCCATCGACATCTGAGATAGCTTGACGGAAAGGCATGTTGTTAGAACCTGAAATAGCTAAGATTTTAATAATCGCGTCATCAATTTCAGCGGTGACTCTGCTAGCAAGTACTGAATCGCCAGCGGCAACGAAGTCCACGATGCCTTGCTTGTCAGCAGCACCAGAAAACTCACCTTGGTAAACATTACGCACACCAATAATGTTATTACTGAAATCCGTTAACGAGTTCCAAGAATACTGAGACTCCACTTTAGACGTATCAGCAGCCGCTAACGTAGCACCAAACGGATCTGCAATTTTACCGTTACCGACTTCATCGACAATGCCAATCATGCCGTTCACCAACTCTTCAATGACACCCACTTGAGAGCTGTAGAAGGTATTTTCAGCCGTACCCGGTGTTTTAACTAATTCACCATAAGGCTGGCTTCCAGCTTGGCCATCGTGGCTTATCTGCCACGCATCATCCAATACCTTGGTATAGTCACGAAACACACCCGCAAGGCCCATTAGGTAATCACGTTCAGTTGCCGACAACTCAGCAATATCTTTCTCATTATCGTTAAGACCATCACCAAACAGCAGGAACTCCATCGCATGGAAACCCTGTACATCATCATTCCAGCCTTTAATGGTCTCAGGATCGAAGCCTGAATTAGTGGCTAAAACTGTCGTTAAATCCGTTGTATTTAAAGGCCAGCTATCTAAATGAGGATCGATACCCAATGAATCAACAGGACCAAAGATATGAGACTCACCTTGCTCCCATGGCTGACGTGCAGCCTTCCACGCTTCTTGTGCAGCCAAAAGATTCGCCTGAGTTGGCGTTGCGACCAGCGTTTCAGTTGCAAGTAGCATGGCTTCGCCTTTAGCCGCTAAATTGCTATAGCCACTGATGATGACATCATCGGTCAAATTGGTGATCATCTCAGTCGCGGCAAAACTAAAGGTATTGTCAGGTACAACAGGAGTAGAACTGTCGCTTCCTGAGCCACCACAGGCTGCGAGTGTTGTGATAAGTGCAATTGCAATGGCTGAGTATTTAACCTGTTTCATGTAAAACTCCAAATAACTTAATTTATTATGATTTTTGTGTTGCTGTGAGATCACAGCGAGAATTGATAGCCGACACCAAGAGCAAAAAAGTTCGTATCAGGTATTGAAGCAACAGCAACTTGTTGTCTGCCTGCTTCAGCCTTGATCACTATTTCCGGAATAGGGGAATAGTTAACACCCACGCTAGTCCAAGTATTTTCATAGCGCTTAGTGGCTGTGCCGGTTTCAACTTCGGCTAGGGGATTTGAATAATCGATATTGGCAAACACTGTGACTGGCACAGAGGTGTACTCACTTAAGTCAAAACCCGCTTCAACAAAGAAAGCTTCTGACTTAGATCCAAGCTGCGCAAAATTACCTGGTTTAAGTCCTGGCGTAGTTTTGTTTGCTTGAGTAATCGCATCTGAATCGCTCAAACTTCCATTTAGGTATTGGCCACGAAGGATCCATGGACCTTGTACAAATGCACCAGACAGGGCAAGAATACTCACTACACCATCGCCAGAAACCTTGTTGCTCTTATGGCGATTTCCTGACGTGTTACCGTAGTAATACGCCACACCTAAGGCTGTGCCCTCTTTAAAAGAGCCATAATCTAGACGTACCGCATATGCAAGGTCATCGGCATTAACATGCTCGAACCGCTTCTGATGACCTGATGCCACCCAATCATAGGTTCTGAAATATTCTGAATTTAAGCCGCTAACAACCTGAGCCTGATAGTGGAAATTAGCCACTTCACCAAAAATTCCAACACCGGTCTCGTTCCAAACCGCAGGCAACACTGCAGCTTCACTGCGATGGCGCAGAACCGTCAGATACTGATCTGGCTTATGTAAAATACTGGAAAGGCCAATGGGGAGGTGAATATTACCGAACTTAACCCCAAAGGCATCGCTTGGACGGTAGCGAAGTTGTGCTTTCTCAATCATCACCTCACCGCCAGCTTCAATCTCTGACTCAAACTCACCAAACTCATCGAAACCATCATATTCAAGAGAAGCACCGGTGCCACCATGCTCATACTCAATTTCAACTTCCATGTCCCATTCATCATTAAACTGGTAGCCAAATTCTGTGACTATGCGTTCTAGATCAAAACGACCACGGCGCTCAGGAGAGGTATCTTGCACATTTTCATAATACTCATCACTGGTGTAATTGACGCTGCCGTAGGATGAAAAGCTGAACTTACTGAATTTGTTATTAGCGATCTCCTGCTTAGCCCCCTTTATCACTTCAGCTTGTTTTGCTTGCGCTTCACGCTGTATGTTTTGCTGAGCAGCCAGTTCAGCCAAGTCCTTTTTAAGCTGTTTAAGCTCTCGTTCTTGTTTCTCGATAGCCTGTTGCAACTTAACTGGATCTGGCGCTGCAGAAACATAGCCACTGCTCAGACTGGCAATGCATATAGCCAGTAAACTTAACTTGGTCTTCATCAATTTTATCCGCACTGATTTAACAGCTTCCCCTGAATTTGCGGAACAAATTAACTCAAATGCGAATCATTTTCATTAAAATTTACATTACTTTTTGCAATAAGTTCACAATCACGTCACAGATGTGTGAAAAATAGGGGCTAGATAATGATACAATCGCATGAATAACAGTCATTAATTACTAGATGGATCCTCAAGTGAGTAAAAACCCACAAAAACTGCTGCTATGGATGACCTTTATCATGTCATTGGTTTTCTCTGTATGGCAGGTGCTACTGAATAACTTTGTCATCGAAAGAGCCCAGTTTACCGGTGCAGAAATAGGTATTTTACAAAGTTTACGTGAGGTTCCAGGGTTTCTCGCTTTCACTGCCATCTTCATTCTTATTCTGATCCGAGAGCAATCTTTTGCTTTACTGTCACTCGCAATACTGTGTGTTGGCGTTGCGATCACTGGTTTTTACCCCAGCGTACTTGGGCTCTATTTAACCACCGTGATTATGTCGATCGGGTTCCATTATTTCGAAACCATCAACCAATCGCTGACTTTACAGTGGATCGACAAAAAAGAGACCGCCAGTTTCTTGGGCAAAGCCTTGGCATGGCGCTCTGCTGCTGCGCTGTCAGGTTATGCCAGTATCTGGATAGTGATGACTTGGCTTCAGTTAGATTATGTTTGGATGTACGCACTTATTGGCAGCTTAGGGCTCATCATGGTGATCACCATTACGCTCTACTTTCCGAAATTTGAGGTGGGTGAGGTTCAGCATAAAAAACTGATATTAAGAAAGAAATACTGGCTCTATTACCTGCTAACCTTTTTCTCTGGAGCCAGACGACAGATCTTTATGGTCTTTGCCGGATTTATGATGGTAGAGAAGTTTGGCTATAGTATCAGCGAGATCACCGCTCTTTTTCTCATCAATTATGTGGTTAATTTGCTGTTTGCCCCGGCTATCGGTCGCTTTATCGGCCGCATAGGCGAGCGAAACGCACTGACAATAGAATACATTGGCTTAATCCTCATCTTTGTTAGCTACGCCTTAGTAGAACAGCCTGAAATGGCTGCTGCGCTTTATGTTATTGATCACTTATTATTTGCTATGGCTATTGCCATTAAAACTTACTTCCAGAAGATAGCCGACGGTAAAGATATCGCCGCCACGATGTCCGTCAGCTTTACCATTAATCACATCGCAGCTGTAGTGATCCCAGCTTTACTTGGTTTACTCTGGTTACATTCACCTGAAGCGGTATTCTATATCGGTGCTGGTTTTGCCATCTGCTCACTGATTTTAGCGAGAAATATCCCCAGCGCACCAGCCCAAGGAAATGAAGTCATTTGGAGCTTAACTTCAAAAAATCGAGACAAAAAATCTATCAATCAAGCAGATTAAGTTAATATTTAATACAATAATAAAAATAGTACAGAGACAGCGATGGCGGAATTGGTAAAAGTAAGCGAGAAAAAATCGGCTCAACCCGATGTATCGGCCCGTAAAAAGGCCCTGTTATTAGGGCATCAACTCGGGTTGGGCAGTGAAGATGAGTACCGACCAAGTAACTCTTCAATTGTCGAGCGCGCTCAGCACAGACAACATAAGTTACTGAGCCGCTACCAAGCAAACCTTGAAACAATCTACGCTATCGCTCTAACCCATACGCCATCGGACGTCACTGGAGTTGATCTCGATCCCGATTGGGCTCATCAATTTTTTCAGCTTGCCGAACAGATACATAATCGAAAAATGCAAGAGTTGTGGGGACGTATCTTAGCCAACGAGATCACCAAACCCGGTAACTTTAGCTTACGTACTCTCTCTATTTTGAAACAGCTCACCCATAAAGAAGCCCAAACCTTTGAAAAAGCGTTAGGAATGGCCATAAAAGTAAATGGGGAAACACGATTAAAACTGATTAATGGCTATCGTTATACGGGAGGAATAGGACAGCTATTTCGTAAGTCAGCCCCTATTAATATCGGCTTTTCTAATTTCGGCATGCCTTACTCAAGCATTTTGACCTTAGTGGATGCAGGAATACTGCATCGCGGAGAGTTTGAAACGGGTTTACTCAATAGCAAAAACTCTATCAGCTTCACGCTCTTATCAGAAACGATGAAACTCACACCTAAGAGTGGGCATCTATTATTGACCTATTACCGTTTAACGCCCATTGGTGATGAATTAACTCAACTTATTCAGCCTAAAGCGGACTCGGAATATATTAAAGCCTTTCGTGCACTGTTCGCTAAAGATTTTAGAATTGAATAACCCTTTAAAGCCTGTCTTCCAGTTCAACACCCATCTCCATAAGTTCACTATCGGCGTTGGGGTTGAACCAATGTAGCGTATCCGCCAGCTCTACCACTTCACCGATAATCATCAAAGCGGGCATCTTAAGCTCTGGATTCGAGGCTAGCGCATCCAACTCACCTAGAGTACCGATAAAGCGTCGTTGATCGGCTGTCGTCGCTTTAGATACGATGGCTACTGGCGTATCAGCCCCGCGTCCCGCATCCATTAGCCCTGTCTTAATCAAACCCGCATTCAGGATCCCCATATAAATAACTAAGGTATTATTGGGATTGGCATAAGCGTTCCAATCCATAGGACGAGTTTCTAGTTGGCAGTGACCAGTAATAAATGAAACACCCTGAGCATAATCTCTGTGTGTCAGCGGGATCCCAGCATAGGCTGATGTGCCGCTTGCAGCTGTGATACCCGGTACCACCTCAAACTCAAGTCCTGCTTCGACCAAGCTTTGCAACTCCTCTCCACCACGTCCGAAAATAAAAGGATCGCCTCCTTTTAAGCGAACAACATTCTTACGAGTGAAGCCTTTCGTCACCAGTAATTGATTAATTTCATCCTGTGCCGCGCTGTGTTTACCCGCACGTTTGCCCACAGCTATTTTTTCGGCATCTTGAGGGACGAGGGCCATAATGTCATCGCTGACGAGCGCATCGTAAAGTACGACATCGGCACTTTTCAGGATCCGGTATGCTTTAAGCGTTAATAGCTCAACATCTCCAGGCCCCGCTCCGACTAACCATACCTTTCCACCAGCTCTTTGACCGGGTAACTTTACGATGTCCATCTCTTACTCCACACATGACTCTATACCGTAAAATATACCTGCCTACTTATAACTTAATAAATAGTTATTTCTTACTCTTTATTCCTTTTAGTTATTTAAGACAGAAAATAAACGAAATCTAACTCGATAACAGCAGGTTAATGCCTGTTTATCAGTACTACAGTGTAAGGAAATAGTTGTTACTATATTAAGCAACTGTTTATAGACGCCTATTAAAAAGCGCAATAGAAAGGTAATATTCGCCACAATAAAAATAATTATGATCTTTCATGGATGACTTATGAAGACACTGAAAAACCTACCGAAGATACCATTAAGCCGTTTATTGTTGGCCCTCCTACCCAGTCTTGCTTTGTCATCATCTGTTTATGCTCATGATATTAAAGAGCACGATTTTAAAGAACATAAACAAAAAACTGAAAGCCCCCAAGCGCAAAAGTCTGTTAACACTAAAAAGGATGACAGTTCAGTTGAGAGAGTACATAAAACCTCGCTCGTCGATGAACGCGTACATGATGAACTGGCCACCTCTGAACTCCCTTTTGTAATGACGCCCCATAACGTCAACTATATTTTGCCGGCAACCTATAACACCAGTCCGAATACAGCCCCTTTCGATAAAGATATGGCTGAGCGCTCATTAGGGCTAGATAACGTAGAGGCTAAATTTCAGGTCAGCTTTAAGTTTCCCTTGATGTACAACGTCTTCGGTGACAATGGTCACCTCTTTGTTGCCTACACGAACCAATCCTACTGGCAGGTCTACAACAAGGATATCTCCTCACCTTTTCGTGAAACCAATCATGAACCTGAGATATTTATGATGTTCAACAATGATTGGCAGCTAGGTCCATTACGTAACTCCTTCTGGGGAGTGGGTGCAGCCCACCAATCAAACGGTAAATCAGGTAGCCTTTCTCGTAGTTGGAATCGACTCTACGGTACCATGGTATTTGATAGTGGCCCATTCGCCTTGGCTGCAAAAGTTTGGTGGCGCCTACCTGAAGATGAAAAAGAAACCCCTACTTCTCCTGAAGGTGATGATAATCCAGATATCGAAGACTACATGGGTAACTTTGAGCTGACTGGCATCTATGGGATCGACGAGCATAGGTTTACGATGATGCTAAGAAACAACTTATCCAGCCCGAATTATGGCGCATTCGAAGCCACTTGGAGCTACCCTATCATTGGTCAGCTAAGGATTTACACCCAGTATTTTAATGGTTACGGCGAAAGCTTAATCGATTACAACGCCCACACACAACGAATAGGCATTGGTGTATCGATAAACGATATTCTTTAAAAGTAATGTGTTAGCAATGGGATAAGACAAGTGCTTTTTCAAGAAAAGATTAAGTACTTACTTACCCCAGAAAGCAAGCTTAAATAGAGTTGTAAACACAGAGATTAGACCTTCAAAGAAGCGTAGATGGGCTATAGTGTATTAAGCTGGTTTTTAAAGATGTGCCAGCTTTCATCCTCAATTGAGAACTCTCAATATTGCTTAGCATATCAAGGAGTGATATGACCTTTGGGTTTAAAGATATAGTTAACATATTTGGTATCTGCTTACTCCTTTGTATTCTGCAGCTCTCACGTTTTATGCTAGTAGATAACACCTTAAAAACGAGCTTAAGCTATAACCAAATGCAACAAGATCTCGACTCATTATTTTATGAGATCGAACGGCATTCGGCGTTTACAAGTCTTGACCCCTCACGCCTGCAAAAAATTAAGCAAAAAATAGACTACCTTTGCTATCGTTACCCTGTCCAAATAGACGCCAATCAATTTCATACAGAGATGGTGAAATTATTAGCTCAACTAGACGATCCTGGGCTTTACCTCTCTCCTGATATAACGCCGACAGGCCAACTTCCTTTTACATTAAGGCCTATGGGTGACTTCTGGCTTGCACTTGATACGTTCGATAACCCACTAGCGCTTGAGCACCCATTTGTCACTCATATCGATGGCATTCCTATTTCCCGTTGGCTCAGCACCGCTAAACACTTTATGCCTAAATCACAGCAAGGGAGCGTAAGACTTCAACGTCAATGGCTGTCACAGATAGATATATTAAGGACAGAAATGGGCATAGAGTCAGCTGAAACCCTCACCCTTTCGCTTAGCAATGGAGAAGACTCCAAATCACAGCTTGAACTAACGATTCCTCTCAAATTAGCACCTGTTTATCAGGAGCTGTCACTCACAAGTTTAGATAAGACCGCCGTCCCAATTAAGATCACAGACTTAAACAATCTCGCGACAGATAACTTGATGCAATCCGAACTTAAACTCGCATTTGAGAATCCATTAACCCTCTTAGATCTAAGAGAAGCGAGTGGAGTCAGCAACACATTATTAAACATGCTGATAAACGAATTTGCAGATCCTACGCCCTTAAATAGGGTCAGCCAGAACGCTGTTAATCCCGTTTTCACCCTCGCCCAATATCGACGCTCTATCGACTTCAAAAGTGACTATTTAAGGCCTGATTACTTTCGCCCATTAGATGAACTCACCTTCTTTGAACAGATACAGATTTCTGAAGTGAAAAAAGAGATTGAGCGTCAGCACACTGATCATTTTAGTCAACTCTACGGTAGAAAAAACCAAGCTTTGCCTAGCAAACACTCACGATCCAATCAACTTGTCCTGCTGATTGGCCCCCAATGTAGACAAGAGTGCGAATGGGTGGCTTATCTAGCAAGAAACTGGTCCAGAGTCACTTTAGTCGGTGAAAAAACGCTAGGGGATATCGGTAAACACTATCGTTTCCGTTTGCCCAACAGTAAGCTAAGTATCGAGCTCACAACCAGCCTTAACTACAGTAACCAAGGCAAGTTGATATCAGGTGTTGGTACTCAACCAGACATTCAGCACACAGAAAATGAGCCGCTTCATTGGCAAACTTTGAACACTCTGCTTAATGAACAAGCGATCAATCAGAATAAGGGCAAATTATCTCAGTCTTATGTTACTGCCACAAAGAACTGAATTGATATACTTACAGACAAAGGGCCTAAGCACTCTGGCCTTATCTTAAGGAGCAATATTAACGATGCCAAATAAGGGCAAATTTATACCAAGAGCGGATACCTTCAATCGCGGCGCACTTCGTATGACGGTCGCCATGCTACGAGATGTGAACCCTGCATTGGCACTGGTTGTTCAAAATCAGATGTCCGGCCCCATTAACCCTCAAGTCGATAATAATCCGAGTCCAAGAGATAACTTCAGGGTCAACATTGTCCCATTAGAAGTTAGGTACATTATCGAAACATTAAAGACTAAAGAGATACATCCAAATGTAGATCCTGGCACTCAAATGTTGATTAAGTCCTTGGTTATAGACTGGATTAATTATGCGAATATGCTCATTGAGCTAGAAAATGACAAAAATGCATAGTAGAGTTGGTGTGAATAATGGGAAATAAGTTATTGCCAGTTCAGCTTTTGAATGGCACATAAAGCATATGGAATCGCAAGATGAGCAGTCCGATTGGCGGGTTTTATCTCAATGCACAATTCAAGAAGCAAGCAGAGAAGTTTGAGTTAGAAAACAAGCCAAACTTGGCTCTCACTCTTCAACTTCTGTTCGAGGGCAGCTGTTTAATCGACACAAGCGATCAAATCTTGATAGATAATGAGCTGCTTATCAAAAATGATAAGGTCGCAATAACACTTACGCCAACCCTTCTCTCTGCTAACCTCATTCAAGTTCATAGCTTAGTCATCATAAACCAGACTAACTCAATTCACACAGCACAACAGATCATGACGATTGAATCTGGTGAGCAACTCACCACACTCGTTGAAGGTGATAGCAAAATACAATTAACCCTTAGCGCTAACCTCTCCTAACTGCGATATAAATAAGCAAATATGCTAATCTAGTGAGATAACATTAGAATTCACAGGTATAGCTCACATGAAAGCTTTTCTAAAAACACTATTAGTCATGATATCCATCAGTCCTTTAACCTTAATGGCCACCGATCTTAAAGTCGGCGATACCGCGCCAAACTTTAAACTTCAATCAACCGATGGTGATTTCTATCAACTCAGTGACTATGCTGGTGAAAAAGCATTAGTGCTCGCCTGGTACCCGATGGCAAACACCCATGGTTGCACGTTAGAGTGTCGCTCTCTGGTTCAAAAAGGTCATTTAATTCGTGAGTATAATGCGGTGTATATGATGGCCAGTGTCGATGACTTAGAAGACAACCAAGATTTTGCCAAGAAGCAAAAAGCTGACTTCCCCATGTTAAGCGATCCGACAAAAGAAACGGCTAAAGCCTATGACGTACTTAACTTTGTTCGCGTGGCAAGTAGAGTGACGTTTTACATCGATAAAGATGGCAAGATTTTGAAAATAGATGAGGATATTAATGCAGAAACTGCGGCCGAAGATATTGCCGCAAACTTAGCTGAACTGGGAGTTGAAAAACAAAAGGGATAGCATAAAGTCTCTCCCGAAGGCTAACGATAGCCCTAGGGAGAACTCAATTAATTTTCTTCAGACGCTTCTCTAATACGCTCTTTACGCTCTTGCTCTTCATCGAAAGCCGCTTCAATTTCAGCAAGAACAGAGTCAACATCGGCCGCTTTAGTACTCTCGACAAACACACCCGTTAGCTCAGTTTCAGGTTTTAGTTTTCCTGACTCAAACAAAGCCCACATCTCTTTAGCGTATTTAGTCTCTAGCAACTCAGGCGCAAACTGACCATAGTATTGAGTCATGTTATTCACATCACGCTCTAACATACGTTTTGCGTTGTTATTGGCTGCTGCATCAACAGCTTGAGGCAGATCGATAATGACTGGGCCAGAACTGTCCAATAAAACATTAAACTCAGAAAGATCACCATGAATTAACCCAGCACATAACATACGCTGTACGTCTTTCATCACGGTCTCATGCTGCTCAAGCGCTTGCTCAGACGTTAAAGTAACGTCATTAAGGCGTGGTGCGACAAAACCATCATCATCGGTGATAAGCTCCATTAAGAGCACACCGTCGAAGCATCCATAAGGTTGTGGAACACGCACTCCGGCATTCGCCAAACGATACAGAGCATCCACTTCAGCATTTTGCCAAGCAGACTCTTGCTCACTACGGCCAAATTTAGAGCCTTTTTCCATCGCTCTAGAGCGGCGACTGTTACGGCTCTTGCGCCCCTCGCGATATTGAACCGCTTGCTTAAAGCTGCGCTTCTCAGCTTCTTTATAAATTTTTGCACAACGCACATCGCCACCACTGCGGACAACGAAGACATCGGCTTCTTTGCCACTCATCAATGGACGAAGGACTTCATCTACTAAGCCTTCATCGACGAGAGGCTGGATACGTTTTGGAATTTTCATAGCGCTCTTATACCTTACTTAAGGCTTAGATGGAATATCAAACCCATTAATCCTTAAAGAAAAATGAGCTCAAACTCAGTAAATTTCAAGTTTCACTGAGTTTAAAATGCAATAAACTAAAAAAATTAAGTAAGTAATTCAAATGCTAAGTCGTAAGCTTTACCAAGATCGACCGTTTTAGGCTTTAAACCTTTAAACTCAGCAGTTTTTTTATCTGTTGCCCTGACTGTTGCCGGATGTACAAAGTCTACTTTTGTCGGCGCCATGGCTAAAATAACCCCCTCCATTAAGAAGGTTCCTGCACCACCAGCGCCTTGCCCTGATGTCGCTCTACGATTCAAGACAATCTGTTCAATCTTATGCTCTACACAATAGGCACGAATAGTCTCTGCAAACTGGATGACTTCACTCTGACTTGGATTCTTTATCAAGGCCAATTTATTTACTTTAGGTGACACTAACTGATGACTTGAACGTGAACCTGACAATGTCACAACACGCACTTCATTTGCTTTTAAAAACATACCTGCTATCGGCATAGCTTAACGGTTCCTAATGTCTAAAAAAGCCAGCTTAGCTGGCTATATTAACGTATTTACTTAGTTGTTACTGTCACTTTGCTATCCACAATAGAATCGAAAATGATACCTGTTGGATTAATGTCTATACCCATTTTAGCCTGCATATTATAGTCCTCCATCATTAACAACTCTTCAGGTAATGGCTCTCCGCTCATCTCAGCAAAGGTAATCACAGGGGTGAGCATCTTGCCATAATCGACTGCTAGAGAGAAAAGCCCATTATTACTTAATGCTTCATTCGCCAGATCATTGGCTTTCTCTTCGCCAACTTTTCCAGTGTAAATCACTAAGTGATCACCTTTAACTGCCATCATAGGTTTTATTGCAAACTCAGGCGGAAGAGGCAACAAATAGGAGAGATCAACGGCTTCGCCTCCATCAGCTAATTGAATATCCGCTAATTCCGGGGCAAAAGGCTTAAGCATATTAAACAGCATGCTTGGGTTCTCGGTAGATAAACTGATTATCGCATCCAAACTATCAAGTGCAGGGTTATCTTGGTCATCACTAAACTTATAGCCAATAAGTGAAACCGCCACCCCTTTTACGCCATTGACCATGCCGGTAAACATGCCTAGCATTGCAGGGCTCTGGCCTGACATCTCCTCTTGTACCTCTTGCAACACCACACACTGATATTGCGGTGTTAGCATGTCATCCCAGATAGAAGTTAATGCAGGCACAAGCTGACTCACATCGATACCTAGCCCCATTGAGAACACAGAATCATTGTTATTGCGAATATACTCTGGAATAAAACCTCGCATAGATGACAATGCGTCGAGCATCACCTGATTTTTGCTCTCAACAATAGTGGCCAATTCCATGTGGCTCTGTGTGTCGCTAATAGAGACATTACTGACACCAAATACAGTGCGAGGCCAATTAGCAGCCATTGCCGATAACTCTGTATGACACTCATTTGAACGTACAATCGCGAAAGGGTCTTCCCCTTCCAGCTCAGCCAATGCAGTAAGCTGTCTTGCTAATTGATTGCCATCTGTCGTCGTGATCGCTTTTATCAACTCTTGATGATTTATATACCCAATACCGTCACCATTAAAACCGTGGGTCTTCATGATATCTTGCAATATGCCTGAATCGGCTAAAGAGTTGGTTACTGGCGCAAGACCCAGTGCTGTTGCAACGGTCTCTGGCTGATTAAAAGCACTATCCAATGTGACTGTTAGAATCCCCTTACTGATAGAAAACAGTAAGCTAATCGCTTCGGGTTCACCCGGATCAGTCAGTGTATATGCACGGTACTCTTGACCTTTTATGCTCTTTTTCTCGTGAGTAAAGCCGCTCTCTTTCTCTGCTTTATCTAACACAGCCCATATCGCATCAGGTTTTTCAACTTCGAGCTTAACCACAGGCAAGAGACCCAAACTGTAAAAGTAGCTACGCATCTGTTCAGGAAGACCAAAAGTAGAAATAAATTTATCACCACTCTCCAAGCTCTCCATATAAGTTTGAGTCAAACTCAACATGAACTTAGCCCTAGCATCATCGGACTCTTCGAGTTCAGCGAACATATCATCTGGGTAGTTTTGGTAACTTTGAGCAACTGAGTTGATATAAGCTTTAATAGGAAATGGCGTTAATTGACCAGAAAAAACAGGCGTATCGGCTGGAACATACGTTAATATGGCATTCTGTTCACCATTTGATCCCATATCCTGACTAACCCAATATCCGGCAGCACCCGTTGCAATCACTGCAGCGGCAATTAATATTTTCTTCATCCAACAAACTCCATTTAAATTAAAATTCTTATATCTAAGCTCTACTTAGATATTCCATTCCTAAAGGCATTAACGGTTCAATATACTATATCAAGTCCCTAAAAGGGAGGGGAGCACTGAGCAGGATAATCCCTATCAGTATAAAGATGTGATCGCTCAGCGAGAATTTAGCACGTCAGAAGCAAGGCTCTTAAAAGCTCCTCGGCAACAGCACCTGCGTTACCCTACCTCCTGAACCTGACTTCCATGGCCTATAAGTGTTTATACGCTTTAAAGACATGTTCCATATCTCTATGGAGCATACAAGACTCTGCTGCAAATTGAATTCAGCCACGACGTAAAGCGCTTCATGAGCGAGAATCATTAACAGGGAAGTTGATGGGGGGATTTAATTATATTACCTGAATAGCCACAGCGGACTATTCAGGGGTCCAAGTTTGCGATTAAACAAGCGCTAACAAGTCAATCAACACGCAGCTTATGTTTGCTGACAGCTCTGCGTGTGATAACAAGTCATATCTATCGACTATTTCTATAAGACCTAAAGGTCAGAAACCAAGCCAACTAATATCGGGAAGGCCTTGTTATCACGAGGTCACATAAGGACCCAAACAGAACAGCATACTAAAACCACCTACGGGAACTGATGACTATAGACCATAATGATCAAGTGTGCATAACATTGTGGGTAAAAGTGTATAAACATTCGTAAATTTAAGTCTAAAGTTTACATTTTAATCGCAAGGCTTTATGCAGCAAGCGAATGAAAGGTTAACTGAACAGACCAGTTATCCACAATTTCAGAAATAGTCATCATACTTATCACATAAAAAAACCACTGATCTGCAACAGAAAAGTGGTTCGATTGTATTCACTAGAAACTAGATCTCAAAGTGCAGACCACACTCTCGCTTCAAGCCGTTGAAGCGAGTCTCCTCTTCAGTCATCCCTAGTTCTAAAGGCTTACTAGAGTGCGTATCGCCTACAGATACATAACCTTGCTCCCACAGAGGGTGGTAAGGCAAGTCATGCTCAGTCAGGTACTCATGTATCTCTTTGTTACTCCACTCTAAAATAGGTAATATTTTAAAACGAGTACCGTGAATCGCCAGAATAGGCAAAGCTTCACGGGTGCTTGACTGTGAACGACGTAAACCTGCAAACCAAGTGCCGACTTCATTTTCCTTCAGCGCTCGCTGCATAGGCTCGACCTTGTTCATACGATTATATTGATCTAACCCATCTAAACCTTTTTCCCATAACAGGCCAAATCTTGCCTCCTGCCATGCTGGAGTTAGCTCAGATGCGTAGATTTTAACATTCAACTTAAGGCGCTCTGTTAACTCATCAATAAATCGATACGTTTCAGCAAAGAGGTAACCAGTATCAGTCAATATCACTGGAATATCGGCTTTTTGGCTACTCACAAGGTGCAGCATCACCGCGCCTTGAATACCAAAGCTGGATGAAAGCGCGTGATTTCCCGGCAGATATTCAAGCGCCCAAGCAACACGCTGCGCTGGTGTTAATTCAGCTAAAAAAGCATTTATACGCTCAAGCTCTCCCTTTTGCTCCACTTCTGGAGCACTGAGAAGTGCTAGCAGTTCATCACTCGAGACGATTGAATCAATACTGCTTGATTCAGGCATGATTGCTCTGCTCATGGAAATCCTTAGCGGCATCAATTACCGCTGTCACTGCACCAATGCGTACCGTGAAGTTACCGAAGGTTTCTGCTTCCTCTCGCTCAGCCACATAGCGGGCAAACAAGCCATCGAGTTCTGACAGAATTTCAGCTTCTTGAATATTTTCACGGTATAGCTTATTTAAACGTGTTCCTTCAAAACTCGCACCTAAGTACAAGTTGTAACGACCAGGCGCCTTACCCACTAACCCTATTTCAGCAGCAAATGGACGCGCACATCCATTTGGACAACCCGTCATGCGGATCACTATGCCCTGATCAAGAAAGCCATGCTTCTCCTGCAAAGATTCAACCTTGGTCAGAAAGTCTGGGAAGTAGCGTTCAGCTTCAGCCATGGCAAGTGCACATGTCGGCAAAGCTACACAGGCAATAGAGCGACCACGGGTTTCGGTAATCAACTTACCCATCAAACCGTGACTTCTTGCTAGTGCTTCAATCTCTGCTTTATCTTCTTCTGCCACACTGGCGATGATAAAGTTTTGATTAGAGGTCATGCGGAAATCGCCTTTATGTATTTTGGCGATCTCTCTTAATCCTGTTTGCAGAGGCTGACCAGGCAGATCTTTAATTCGGCCACCTTCGATAAATAGCGTTAAATGCCACTTACTGTCGACCCCTTTAATCCAGCCATATCGATCGCCGCGATCACCGATCACAACATCACGCTTAGGCTCAAAATTCACACCAGCACGCTTCTCAACTTCAGCTTTAAAGACTTCATAACCATATTTAACGATGGTGTATTTAAGTCTTGAGAGCTTACGGTTAGAGCGGTTACCCCAGTCACGTTGCACGGTTAGCACCGCTTCGGCAAACTTCAAAACATCTTCAGGTTTAATGAAGCCAAAATCATCAGCAAGGCGTGGGAAGGTTTGCACTTCACCATGAGTTGAGCCCATGCCACCACCAGCAACCAAGTTAAAGCCAACTAGCTCGCCCTTTTCAGCAACGGCAATCAAGCCTAAGTCGTTGGTGTACACGTCAACGTCATTATCTGGCGGTACAGCAACGGCCATCTTAAATTTACGTGGCAGATACGTTTTGCCGTATACCGGCTCAACCGTGTCACCTTCATGAGTGATCACTTTATCGTCACCTAACCAGATCTCTGCATAGGCTTTAGTGTGGGGAAGATAAGTATCCGATAACTGCTTAGCCCAGTAATACGCCTGCTCGTGAAGACGAGACTCGACAGGGTTAGGGTTACACATCACATTACGGTTTACATCACCACAAGCAGCAATTGAATCCAGTGCTTTTCTGTCTAAACTTTGGATCAGGGTTCTTAAGTTACGCTTAGAGATCCCGTGGTATTGAAAGGTTTGGCGCGTGGTTAAACGGATACTGTTAGAGCTGGTCAAGGTCGATGAAATCTCATCAACACCCAACCACTGCTCAGGCGTACAAACACCACCAGCAACACGTGCACGCAACATAAAGCTATAGAGAGGCTCAAGCTTCTGCTCTTTACGCTCATTACGCAGATCACGATCATCTTGCTGATAGAAACCATGAAACTTAATTAACTGCTGATCGCCTTCACTAAAAGATCCGGTAACCGCCGTATCTAATCCTTCCTTAATCGTTCCACGCAAAAAATCACTGTCTGTTTTCAGGTATTCATTTACCGATAACTCTTCAACTTTCTCTACACTTTTATCATCTGACATGACCACAGCCTCACTCATTCTTCACTCGTGCAACGCATCATGGCGCTGCCTCTTTATAGGGTTTGTAGCTAAGAGTTTTTCTTAGTACACATCTTTCTGATAGCGCTTATCAGTGCGAAGCTGTTCTAAAAAGGCATCGGCCTCATCGCTGGTTTTACCACCAAATTTAACCGCAACATCAAGCAGTGCCTGGTGGACATCTTTGGCCATACGCTCGGCGTCACCACAAATATAGAGGTGAGCTCCAGCCTCTAACCACTTCCACAACTCTTGTCCTTGCTCTGCAATGCGGTCTTGAACATAAATTTTATGAGCTTGATCACGAGAGAAAGCCAGATCGATGCGTGTCAAAGAGCCATCTTTAATGTATTGCTGCCACTCTGTTTGATAGAGAAAATCTTGTTCGAAATGAGGATTACCGAAAAATAACCAGCTATCGCCCTCAACTCCCTGGGCAGCCCTTTCCTGCATAAAGGCACGGAATGGCGCAACACCGGTTCCAGGGCCAACCATGATCACTGGTGTATCGGGGTTTTCAGGCAATCTAAAGTGATTGTTTGGTTCAACATATACCTTCACTTCTGCGCCCTCAGCTGCTTGCGCCAAGAACTGCGATGCACCGCCAAATCGGGCTGCACCATCACGTTCGTCTTCAACCAACGCCACAGTCAAATGCACTTCTGACTCAACTTCTGACTGACTAGATGCAATTGAATACAAGCGTGGAGTAATAGGACGAAGCAGTTCAATTAACTGCACCGGAGTAATATTGACCTGATATTGAGCAACCAAATCTGCCAGTTGATGATTAAGTACAAACTGACGCGTCAGCTCCTTATCTTCAACAATCTTAAGCAGCTCAGCATCACCACTTAATTCAGCCCAGCCTTTAACTAACCCTGGATAAAGTTGAGTGAGTTCTTTCTTTTCAATTAATGCCTGTTTCAACGACAGTGAACCTTTAGCCACCGTCACTTCTGTATCGCCATCCAAAGATAGCTTAGTGAGGACCTCTTCAACCAACTCGGCACTGTTACTAAACCAAACTCCGAGTGCATCACCCGCTTGATAGCTGAGCTCAGATTCACCTAAATCAATCTCTACATGACGTACATCACGATCAGAATCACGACCGGTTAATTTCTGGCTAACCAATAATTCTGCTGTATAAGGCTTCTGCTTGGTAAACTGGCTCTCGCCAACGCTTGCTGAGGAGCCGATAGAGACAACACTTGCACTTGATGTTTGTATCAGCGGTTTAACGCCTTTCAACACATCCAACTGCCACTGCTCAGCTGCCTCTTCATAATCGACATCACACTCGACAAGTGGCTGAATAGCTTTGGCACCAAGACCACTTAATCTTTCATCAAAATCTTTACCTGTCTGGCAGAAAAATTCATAACTTGAATCCCCTAAGGCCAACACTGAATAGTGTAAATTTTCTAAGTTAGGGGCTCGCTTAGAAGCCAAAAACTTATGCAGTTCAAGCGCATCATCCGGCGCCTCACCTTCACCATGTGTACTCACCACAGCTAATAATAAGGTTTCCTGCTTAAGCTGGCGTACCTTGTACTCACCCATAGAGGCTAAGTTAACCGCATACCCTTGAGCTTTAGCTTTAGCGGCCAACTCATTGGCAACACCTCTGCCATTCCCGGTCTGGCTACCATATAAAATAGTGATCGTTTGTGCAGGAGCAGCGGCTTCAACGCCGACTTGGCCAGTTCCCTGCTCTGCCGTAGCAGATAAGTAACCACTCACCCAAGCTAGTTGAACGGCACTCAGCTCAGAAGTAAGCTGTTTTAACTTTTCTACTTGCCCTTGAGACAAAGGAGAAGCGAATGATGAAAGCTCTTTTAACAACATGGGAACAGCCCTATTCAGTGTAATGTTGTTAGCTTAGCCCCTATAAGCAAAACCAAAAAAGAATAAAATCTGATTTTTAATGCTTTTTTGGAATATAGGAAAAAGAGAGCCCCTTGTTTAGCAAAAAACGAGCCTCAGTTCATCACACTGGATAATCACAAAAACACAGACTAACAGCCTATTAATAAGTAGAGTGGAAGTAGTAAATTATACGTTTGCAAACATATGGATTGATTTAACTTAGGCACCCACTATTAAATTGTCTATTAAGTTAATAACCTATATTTAACTGAGTTGTTTCATTCTATACTTGCTGCTAAGTTTTGCTTAAAACAATGAGACTATGAAATATCACGCTCGCATCATATCTGTCATTACCGCCTTAGTTTTACCTCACGTTTGTACAGCCTCAGAAAGCAGTGAAACCAACACATCTGAGTCGCAACACGAAACGCTCTATGAAACTCAATATCAAACCGATATTTGGGGCTTAGGGATAGGCATGAGACGCGGTGACATTCCCTATGCGACAGAAGATGACGAAGTGTATGATATTTTACCGATGATCAAATATCGGAATGACTATTTCTTCATCGAGGGGATGGAAGCTGGTGTTCATCTTTGGAAAAACGATCTCCATCAGGTTAACGCCTACACCCGTTTCAGATTTGTCGATATTCCCCAAAGTCTGCAAAATGAGTCGCAATCACAAGCATTCGATTTTGGCCTGCAATATCGCTTCTTAAAAGGGCCTTGGGAAGCTGATGCAGCCATACTGTCGGACTCTAACAAACGCAGCTACGGCTTTACCCGTACCCAGTATCACTGGGAAGAGGGAGATTTTTACATCAACCCCTATGCGGAGTTTCACTGGAAGAGCGCCGATTTCAACGAATACTATTACGGCTTAGATCAGTATGACGTAGGGGCTGGGATTGAGTTTAAAGCTGGCGTTAAGGCGCGCTATCATCTCGCCAGTAATCTGTACCTGCTAGGTCAATTTGGCCTAGGTCGTCTCGAAGATGATATTGCCCATCTACCCACGATGGACAGTCAATATCAGTATGAATCCTATTTCGGCTTTGCTTTCTATCCCGACAGCAAAAGCAGAAAGTCGATGGCACAAAAATCAGCTTCACCTGAGGGCAATGACGACGGTGAGTTTTTACGTTTAGCGCACGGGTGGGCCACGCCGTCGAATCTCAATGAGATAATGACAGGTCATGCACGAACAGACCCCTACAATAATCAGCTCACTTCGTTGTTTTACGGTGTCCGTTTAACCGACACGCTATTTACTTTGCCTATCGAACTGTATTTCACCCCCGGGGCCATTTGGCATCATGATTCTGAAGTGCAAAGTGATCTGGCCGAGGCTGTCATTGCAATCAAAGCCTTCTACACCTTCGAGTTTGGCCCTAGATGGCGCTTGGGTGTGGCAGAGGGATTATCTTACATCAGCACAGTGAGCCACATCGAAGGGACTGAGTTAGAAGAGAAAGGATACGCTCCCTCTAAACTACTCAACTATTTAGATTTCTCATTGGACGTTAATTTAGGCGACATTTTTAAGCGTCATGATATGCGCAACCTATGGCTTGGCTACAGTATTCATCATCGTTCTGGTATTTATGAGAAAAGCTCCGCGTTCGGTAGAATCGGCGGTGGCAGTAACTACCAAAGTGTTTATCTTCAATGGCATTTCTAATGGTATAAGTTAAACAATAAAAAGGCTGCAACTGCAGCCTTTTATTACTTTTTAAATTCGTTTTTCAAACTAGCGAGCAATCTTAATCTCAGGCTCATTCATCATGGCAAGAATAGGATTTGACGCCATCACTTGCTCTTTTAATGCAGCACCGATAATCAGCCCAGCAACAAAGCCACCAATGTGTGCCCAGTAAGCCACGCCATCTCCAGCCATAAACAAGCCTAAAACGTTAAAGGCTAACCAGATAGCAAAAAACGCCATAGGGCTTAGCTTTTTCTGATAAACCACAAACATGAAGGTCAAGCTAGCATGACGGAACCACATTAGGTACATGCCGAACAAGCCAGCAATCGCACCACTTGCTCCCACCATGTAAACACCCGAGCCCGGCTCTGATGCGATTTGCGCTGCAGCGGCCGCTAAACCACAGATAATATACACACCAAAAAACGTCATTCGACCCAATGCATCTTCTAAGTTATCGCCAACCACATAGAGAAAATACATATTTCCAATAAGGTGCATTAAGCCGCCATGGAGAAACATGTGACTGATTAACGTCCAAGGTTGATTCCCCGCGAGCACTTCATTCGATCGCATAGCAAAACTGTCGAACACGGTTTCGGTTGTTTGTAGGTCAAAACCATACGCTAAAAAGATCAGGATATTTAACGCCAGCAGCATGTAAGTCACCACAGGACGAGATTTAGGTTTAAGGTTGAACTCGATAGGCATTTGCGACAAGAACTGGAAGACCCAAGTTTTAACGCTAATTTTGGCGTCTAAATCAGCAAGTAAAGCCTTAACAGTAGGAGACTGTACAACTTTCACTCTCTCCTCTTCATCGATCCATAGGCCACTACAACTATGGCAAACATCGACCTCAATTTGATAGCCATCCATCAAATGGTAATGCTGCATACTCTCATGACAATCATGACAAAGACGCTTAGAAACACCTAAGTGTTGACCTAAGTTCTCCTCAACACGAACACAGTTGTCGCCATTATCAGCAGTAGAAAGCGCGCTATTTAGCTCACCATTTTCAAACCAGAGACCACCACAATGTTGGCAACTATCTACCTCTTCACCATGAAAATCGTACTCTTTCATGCCACCACTATTACAGCTTGGACAGGTCATAATCATGTTAATCTCCTTTACTCGACTATGATGTCGTTTCGGCTTAGTTCAGCAGCGAGCTCTGTGTAATTCGCTTTTAATGCAGGTAAGGTTTGAGTTGAGACCTTTTCGGTCAACTCTTTCAATAAACCGCTACCATATTTTGCCCCATAAAAACGTGTCTCGATTTTATTGACGATATCTTCTGCTTGCATATAAAAGCGGCGAGTATCAGATAAAATAGCCGAAGGCGTCTCCAAAGTGTATTGAGAATAACGCATGTTCTCCCAGACAAATGTAGCCATATTGGGATGAAAGTTTTTCCTCTCAAATGCTGACTTCGCAACAATGACATCAGCATAACTATTAACTTCTTTAACATTATCACTAAGTTCATCATAAAGTGCATGACGCAAATAGTAGTTATTTTGCTTGTTAGTTAATGTATCAAAGGTGATAGCCTGAGATAGACCCTCTTGTGCGGCAAGGTATACACCCGCCACCGTTGCTATGATCATAAAGACTTGGCTTATCCAAAAACTCGACTTTATCAACTCTTGATTATCTAGCTGGGGAAAACGTTTAACAGATTCTCTGCTAGCTTGGGGTGGTGGAGAGATCTCCATATCCTGTCATACTCCTTAATTTCTGCACATAATGCCCAACTCAGGGCAGTGTTAAATTATACCCGCAAATGTAACGACATTGCATTGCAGTGTAACACTGCTGGGATAATACCTGACCACAGATAATCCTGCCAGAGTTGAGGTCATTAAGTAGAGGAAAAGTAATGAGTAATCATCAATGTCAGAGATAAGGTGAGAGCAAGCCTTTCATTAGCCATTTTCTATACTGGGCTAATGAACAAGCCAAACTTGCATGATAGTTAAACATCTGCTTATATAGTGACACCACTATAGATTTCTCAAATCTTTGACAGGGGTTTAACGATGCAAGTTGCCGCTATTAATACGACGCCAGGTTGTGATGACAGAAGGCTAGAGCAGCCTCATATCGATCAACATTGGGACAGGCTTTCTACAGCACAAAGATTTGCGTTTTATACACTTGCAAAACTTGGATACCAGCTTCTTTTTGTTAGGCAATCTAGCCATGAGAAAACCGCGGTCGCCAGGCAAGACGATAAACTTGTAACTATCGATAGTGAGGGTGATATCGACTTTGCCCCAGCATTGATACTACGAGAGAATCGTTAGCAGTCAGCAACAAGGCTGCTTTAGAAAAATTATGCCGCTTGAACCTGAGTCGGTAGTGATAAAAGTAGAACAGCACTTTGTCCGAGAAGCACACTTATCAGCTTCTCGCCATCAGCGCCAAATGCTTCGTAAGCTTTCTCTTTTGCTAAATCCACCGCCTTAAACTGAACCACTTCCCGACTTAAATCACCACATAAGCTAAAAAACAATCTAAGCACCATGCGACTGGTTGGTTGTTGTAGAGATCGGACCCATGAGTCTTCAAGGGTTGCTAAACTGGTAAAATCCAACTCATCTTGAAACAGACGGCAGATTTGCGGATCCAGACGCATAAGGAAATTAGCTTTGTGAGGAAAGTGATGACTTATTCCAGTACGGCTTATCCCTGTCGCTTGTGACAAGGTCGTATAAGACATGGAATCGTAACCAAGATTGAGCAGCTGTTTAAGCGCCTCCTCCATAATATTATTAATCGTTTGCTCTGTTTCTATTTTAGAACGCTTGGCCATTTGAGCGCCTCCCTATTCGATATCGTTATTGTTTTAAACAGTCATCACAGATGCTATCAAACCAAATTAGGGAATTCTTTAGTAACTTGCCCAATAAGACGACTAATGAGGAAGGGTTCAGCTAAGGTTCAGTTTAAAACCTAAAGATGGCTGATTTGGAGGGGAAGATTCTGTTTTTGCATCCAATCTCTGGCTGCTGACTCACCCAGTAACGACACAAGTGTGGGTTCCAGCAGTTGCGCTAAAACAGGTTTACGCCAAAACATATAATCTGGCAATAGTTGCATAGCCTGTGTATTGAATGTTCGATGAAACAAGCTGGCAAACTCATCTAACGTATCTTGCTCCTCTTCAAACAATCGAGGTAGCGCATCTTGCATGAAATCACTAAAACGATGAAAGCTAGCTAACTGTTCAGCGTCGTAGTGTTGAAGCACTTGCGCCATCACAGGCACGGTCCAGTGGCTGATGTTATCAGCGTTTTGCATCATATTAAGGTTGCGGCGATGATACTGCTGCCACGCCAAATCCAGCCCTTTGCCCTCTTTGGCTGAACGCCAGATAAGATAACAATCCGCGACCCATTCATGACGGTAGGAGGAGAGAGTGTCAAATACGCCCAACGCCACCAAGTTTATCGCCTCAAGGTGACCGACCTCATGCCAAAGAGTGACCGCCAACTGTTCTGATAAGGTAAATGAATGCAGTGAACCAGACAGCTCAATTGAAAGCGATTGTGGCAGCTGATCACGAGCAAGCAGAACCACGCCAGCCACGCGTTTATCGTCAAGGGGCAATACCATCGCGCCGCGCTGACCTAATAACTGTTTAATATCATTAACACTGGCGGGCAACTGCCCGCGAACGTCAACAGAAAGGTTTTTCAGGCACGACTTGAGTAACGACGCCTCACACAACACCACCTGCTTAGTGTCAACCGGAGCCAACAGTAAGCTAGTCGTTAGCGCAAATGCCGTCCAGCTCACTGATTGGCCATGATATTTTCAATAATCTTAGTAGTTGAAATACCATCTTCAAACCCTAGCACCATCACGCTGCCACCCGATGCCATCACCTCTTCACCACCGGCAATCTCTTCAATCTTATAGTCTCCGCCTTTAACAAGCAGATCCGGAAGCAGCCTTGCGATAATCCGCTGTGGGGTATCTTCACTGAAAGGAACCACCCAATCAACCGAGGCGAGCCCAGCTAATACGGCCATGCGGCGATCAACCTGATTAACAGGACGTCCTTCGCCCTTCAAGCGTTTGACTGACGCATCATCGTTAACAGCAACGATCAAACGGTCACCTAAGTCTTTAGCTTGTTTTAGATAACTCACATGGCCGGCGTGCAAAATATCGAAACAACCATTGGTCATCACAACACGCTCGCCTCTAAGCCTTGCCTGTTCTAACGCGTAGGCTAATTGATCTTCGCTCACCGAACCAAAACCCGATTCTCCATGACTCAGAGACAACGCCTTAATCAACTCAATACGGCTCACTGTTGAAGTACCAAGTTTGGCCACAACAATGCCCGCGGCTGTATTTGCAATCGCACAAGCTTGAGGCAGTTCACTGCCCGCCGCTAACGCGGTTGCCAGTGCCGAGATCACAGTGTCACCAGCCCCCGTCACGTCATAGACTTCACGAGCCACTGTTGGAATATGCAGTTCAGGCCCTTGTGCGGTAATAAGGGTCATGCCCTTTTCAGAGCGCGTCACTAATATAGCGTCAATCTCAAAGTCAGCTAACAAGGCTTGCGCTTTTTCCACTAAATCAGCTTCAGAGGTAACCGCACCAACAACACCTTCAAATTCGCTCATGTTAGGCGTGAGTAGCGAAGCACCTCGGTAGCGAGAAAAATCACTGCCTTTAGGATCAACCAAGACTTTTACACCTTTGGATTTTGCGAGCTTGATAAAGTTCTGGGGGTCGGTGATTGCACCTTTGGCGTAATCAGAAAGAATCACCACACCAACACCATCAAGCAGCGCTTCGGTTTTCTTAAACAGAGCGACACTCTCTTCAACTGCGTAAGCTTCCTCAAAATCTAAACGGATAAGCTGCTGATTTCTAGACATCACTCTAAGTTTAGTGATGGTAGGTTTGCCCTCAACGCAATGCCAGTTAGCCTCAACACCTAACGCCTGAATCCCTTTGGTGAGCGCTTGAGCGGTTTCATCATTACCCACAATGCCAGCAAGGCACACTTGCCCACCTAAGGTTGCCACATTTAAGGCAACGTTTGCCGCACCGCCGGGTCTGTCTTCTATCTGTTTTATTTGTACCACAGGTACTGGCGCTTCTGGGGAAATACGGCCGGTAGGGCCAGTCCAGTAACGATCTAACATCACATCACCGACGACTAAAACCTTAGCTTTTTCAAATGCTGGCAGAGAAACCTTCATAACGCTCATATCTGTTTTCAAAATTAATCATTGATTGTACCTAATTTTGTGATTAATTGGAGCCAAGTTCAGCAGTAATTTTGCAGCCATTTACAATAAAATTACGTTAGAATAGCCCATCAGGTTCATAATCTTTCGAGTTCACCGTGGTAGAAAAAGCGCAATTTTCAAATCATCTATATCATCCAAAATTCTGGCTACTCTGGCTTGGGGTCGGCTTAATGCGCTTAACCCAGCTACTTCCCTTAGCCATTCAGATGAAAATAGGGGCGACAATAGGCCGAATAGCGAAGAAGCTTATCGGCGGTCGCGTCAACACAGCAAAGCGAAATTTAGCGCTCTGCTTCCCCGATATGCCGCAAGCAGAACAAGATGAATTGCTAACTAGAAATTTTGAAGAAACCGGCAAGGCAGTCTTCGACACCATCAATGCTTGGTGGTGGTCAGACGAAAAAGTGCAGCGCCACATGAGCATTACAGGCCAAGAACATGTGCAGCAGACCCTCAACGACGGGCACGGGGTGATATTATTCGCCGTACACTGTTTACCTCTAGAGATGGGCGCTAGAATATTTGGACAGTTTCAACCTGGCGTCGGCGTCTATCGCCCACACAATAATCCCGTCATGGAATACCTTCAGGTAAAGGGACGACTTAGATCTAACAAGGCGCTTGTTTCTAAACGCGACCTGCGTCAGATGGTTCGTTGTCTTCGAACCCCTGATGTGATCTGGTATACCGCCGATCAAGACTTCGGACGTTCAAGTGCCACTTTTATCCCCTTTTTCGCCATGCCAGACGCGGCAACCATCACGGGTGCCACGACGTTAGCCCGCCTTGGAAAAGCAAAGGTGCTGCCATTTAGCGTGGTGCGCAATGCTGATGATAAGGGTTACACCATCGAAATATCGCCACCATTAAATGACTTCCCAACCAAAGATGAAGTCGAAGATGCCAAACGAGGCAACCACATTATTGAGCAGATCATCAACAAGAATCGCGCTCAATATATGTGGTTACACAGACGATTTAAGACACGGCCTAATGAGAGTGACCCATCAGTATATTAACTGGTGAATCGTCACAGTTGGCTCTCTTCATCAAAATTGTGCGGCCTTCGAATGAAGGCTGATTACATTTTCTGATCTGGTTCATTTGGCTGGTTTGGTATTGGGTAGGTTTTTGAAAGTCAGCCCTTCATTGCTGCTTATCGCCTCCTGCGAGGTATGTGCAGCTACTTCAGTGACACGACACCAGTATATCCCTATAGTCTCGGCCGTGACATCTGATGTGAATGGATTCACGAATGCCGTGGTGACATGGATGTCATAGAACGGCCATGTCACGGACGGTCACTGCCGCATCTACACCTATTCATCAGTCTCTTCGATTTGGATTTATTGGCAGGAAGAACTAACTCATTCAGCCCAAAGTTACCCAGCCTTCGAATGAAGGCTGATGACATTTTTTATGCGCTAACCGTCATCCTGAACTGCTCTTGTTGCTATAAAGTAGGATCTAGCTGAAAGCTTTTAGCTGAATGTGTATTGAGTTGGGTTGTTGAATGCCACCCCTTCATGACTATCTATCGCCTCCAGCGAGGTATGCACAGTTACTTCTGTGGCATGCTGCCAGTACATCTGACCGCCATGGGTGGTGGAAATGTCTAGAGATGGAGGGAACATTTTCAGCCCTGTTTTGGAAACTCGCAGCCGCATATACACTTGCTGATTTACAAGAAGGTTATCTCTTCGATTTAACCATTAGTTAATTCGTTACGACCCCTTTGTTTTTAGAGATAAAAGCGATTCACCACGGAGTGCACGGAGGAACACGGAGAGGAGCAAAAGCACAAGAGAAACAGAGAGAAAAGCTGGCTAAAACCATTAAACCAGTGTTTATCTCCTCCCACCAACAAAATCTAGTGCAACCACTTATATTTCAGTGTATTACTTCAATGCATATTGAATACCATAGAATATGTAGGGTATTATCTAAACAGCTAGGGAATGCAGGCTGAACTCGTCTTAACATGCGGTAAGCAGATGACAGAGAGACCGCCAATTAGGGAAGAACCAAGCTCAACACTCTTAATATCAAAGGTACTAAGAGTAAGCTTTACTCCAGCGAGCAATACAACTAGTTGATTTAAATCAGCCTTCCCCAATATTTTTATCACAATTTGTGACGAACACGCATATCCCAGAAACACCCAATCAGCTAGATTTGACTGTGAGTAATACATTTATTTTATGGAGTTTATTGTGAGTATCAAACCAGGTCCTAAACCAATCGCACCATCAACAGGTAAAACGGACCAAAGACGACGTGTTACACCAGAAAATAAGCCAAAGCACCCCGATTTAGATGTCCATAAACACAAAAAGGGTAAATAGTCATTTTGATTTAGCAATAAATATTTATAGGGGACGAAACCTGTGACACAAATAAAAACTTTCGAAGAGTGCATCGCCCAAGCAGGAAGCACTAAGAAGCACTTAATGCTTGGTAACGGTTTTAGTGTTTCACTATTTCCCTCAATATTTAACTACAAACAACTGGCCGAAAATATTGAATCTGAACGTATCAATATGCTTTTTGATGCTATAGATACACATGACTTTGAATTTGTCATGAGGCGTTTACTAGAAGCAGTGGATATTGTTCAACACTATGATTCATCTGAGGGTATTACTAATCATATTCATTCAGATATTGAAGAGCTTAAAAGAACTTTGATACACGTAATATCCAAATCTCATCCGCCGAAACCTTCAGAAATAACAGATCATCAGTATGAAAGCTGCCGTAGGTTTCTTCTTAACTTTGAAACGGGAAAAACTTACACATTTAACTACGATCTAATTCTATACTGGGTCTTAATGCATTTTAATGAAGATAAGGCGCTGAGATTGCCATGTGATGACGGTTTTCGCCACCCTCACTCTGATGAATACATTCCGGAGGAAGAACGAGATACTTCGTTACATTGGGAAATAGGTAGAGAGAATGGCCAAAGTACATACTACATTCATGGAGCAATGCATATATTTAGTGATGGCTCAGATATTGAAAAACTATCCTATGCAAACTTGGGCGTACCACTAGCTGATCAAGTTAAAAATGCAATTAGCCAAGATAGGTTTCCAGTTTTTATCTCTGAGGGAACAACTGAACACAAGCTAGCTAGAATTAAAAAGAATGGGTACTTATCAAGAACATTCTCTTCCTTAAAAAGCATCACTGGAAACCTATTTATATTTGGACATTCTATCCGGGATGAAGATGATCATGTATTTGATTTTATTAATAGGAATAACAGAAAACTAAAAATATTTATAGGTCTCTTTGGAAGTCCAACCGAGCCTCATAACCAGATTATAATTAGTAAAATTGAAAAGTGGCGTAAATCCTACCCCTTAAAAACATTTGAGTTTTATGATTCATCGTCAGTTGATGTATGGGGAGCGTCGTCAAATATTTAACTTCAGAGGACTGCCATATAATCAAGCTCACTTTTCACTAGCCTAACAAAGGAGTCGTAGCTCATTGGCTCAAATCGAAGAGATAAGCAATAAGGTGTGAACGCGGCCTATGTTATTAATTGTGGGTGGCAAGTTAAATTCTGTTTGAATGAAGACTAATTACATTGTCTTATTTAGCTTCTGGCTGATTTGATATTTGCTGGTGTGCTTGAAGATAGTACCTTTAAGGTTATCTATCGCCTCCAGCGTGGTGTGTACGGACACTTCTGCGAGGTGCTGTAAAATCCCTATACGCTCTACGACTTTATCCCTGAAGTCGAAGCTCGCAGCCGTATCTACACTTACTGATTTACAAGAAGGTTATCTCTTCGATTTAACCATTAGTTAATTCGTTACGACCCCTTTGTTCGCCTTTGTTCGTTGCTCAACTTGACGAGCCAGGGTAAGAGGCTATTGAAGTCGCAATCAGGGTGAGATAACTGCTCCAAACAATATTCGATGTAATCGAACAGAATAAGACCGTTAGCTTTAGCGGTTTCTATGATGCTGTATAAAATAGCGCTGGCTTCAGCACCGCTGATGGTTGTGGTTGAACAACCAGTTTTTACGTCCTTTAGTTTTTACTCCATACAATCATGTACCTTAAATGCATATATACACACTATACAACTGTATACACTCATGATAACCTCTAACTATCAGATTATTGTTTAGGCAGTTACATCCATGTTGAAGCAGAAAGAAGCTTTAGACTTAGTTAAAACAGACAATTTAGACGTTTTCCATAGTGAGTTAAGTGAAGAAAACCATCATTTTCGTCTAGATTTTGATGAGGTATTCTTACTGGCGATAGAGCATAACTCCCTTAATTGTCTAAGGTTCCTAGCCATGGATTATGCGTGTGAGGTTCATCATATGCATAAAGTACTACCCGAGTTACTGAAATTAAATGAGCACTTAATTTTGGAAGATTTCGCAGATAGCGCAAGATCCGCATACGATTATATAGGCCAAAATGTTGATATACAGATAATTGAACATGCTCTGAATACTGATGAAAGATTATTATTCAAAAGACATTTTCAACATCTAAAATTTAACTCAGATCATGAGTTGAGCAGCCTGCTTGATATTCTAATAAAGTTCAAAACTCCAGCCACATTGTTTTCTGAGTTCACAGAACTTTCAGCTGATGCAATTGTTTCTGTGACTTGTTATCTAGATTTTATCAACTCATCACACTTATTTGATTTTGACTGTTGGTTATCTCAGGATTCTAGATACAAAATATTTTCATCGCACAAAAATATTTTGAATAATAAAGATGACGTATCATGGATTAAGTCATGGTTTAACAGCATTATACTACTAAAGAATACTGACATCATTCGAAATGTGATCTTATCTCTAGCAAGTAAAAAAATAGTATACTTAGACGAAATCCTTGATTACTCGTTTATTGAAAGATTACTATTTATAAAAAAATTAAATGGACCTTTTACCAACCTCTACTCACAGTCTGATTTAACATATATTCTAATGTCTAAGCCATTTTCTGATGAAGAGACTATTTCCATTTTAAATAGTTATTTTGAAAATAACTCAGACAATAACAAAATTAGTTTTTTTGAATCTTTAGCAATTAGTGGAAGTAAAACATTAGAAAGCTTGGTGAGACTTGGAGAATACACTAGTTGGCTGCTAGCTATCGAACATCCCTATTATACCAACGATTACTCTCGGTTTCATGAAGAGGTAATATCTCTACATCTTAAGTACAATGAAAACAACTCAGAAATTTATAGGGTTTTCTTGAACTGTATAGAGATACCAGAACATAAAGGCTTAGATCTTGATGAAATATCACAAAACCTTCAGGAACATGAACAAAACAACTTCTACATCGATAATATCTTTAACTTTCTATCAAGAACTGGAATTTGCTTTAGCGAGGAAGAGTTTGAAAGTAGGCTGATAGAGTCAGGTTATAACCGTCATGAAGTTGATGCCCGATTTAATCCACATACAATGACATCGCTTAATTAAACCTACTAGTAACTGATAGCACAACACAGTCAAACCATTAACAGAATATGTGGGGTCAGTGTCTGAGGGATCCCCACAAATTTAATAGTATGCCTGTGGATCCCTAACTAAATCTTTCAGCGCCATTATAGCGGCTCGCCAGTGAGATTTTAGCAGCTTCAACTTCCTATCTTTGTAAGCCCTTAAGCCAATAAATTGGTTTGAGAGCACATTGCGATGTTTTATTGAATTAGCTTGATATTGCCAGTGTCTTCCAGCCACTTTAACGGCTAGACCTAGCAGGTAAAGCACAAATTGAGATAAGCAGGCAATGAGTAACAATACACTTAGCCTGCTCGAGATCCGAGTACCACTATCATTCATTTTTAACAAAGGGGTCGTAGCCAATTAACCTAAATCGAAGAGATAAACACTCAGGTGTGAATGCGGCTGTGACCGTCCATGACATGGATGTCATGGCCGAAGCTATAGGGACATACTAGTGCTGTGTCACAGAAGTATTTACACATCGGCCTGCTGCAAGCAATAAACACCTATTCAGCTACGGTCTTCAGAAAATCTACCAAATACTAAAACAGCACAATGAACCCACCACATATCTAACAAAGGGGTCGTAGCCAATTAACCCAAATCGAAGAGATAAACAAGCAGGTGTGAATGCGGCTGAGGGCGTTGGTGGCAAGGCCAAAAATGTTCCCTACATTTTCCGGCATTTCCTATATCCATATAGGTCAGATGCCACCGTCGAGCTTACAGGAATTGTACTTGCAGCGTCCCGCAGAAGTATTTACATATGACGGGTAGCTCCTTGGCATCCTGCCACTGCGACATTGGTGCATCCCTGCACGGCACCTGCTGCAAGCAATAAACACCAATTCAGTAATGGTATCCAGCAAACCTATTAAACACCAAAACCGCCCAATGAACCCATCAAAAAAATATTCAAAACTTGTTATTTCACAAGTATTACCCTCCAGTTTTTAACAAGCTTATGATCCCTGCTACGCTGGAGAAGTTAAACTTATCCATGATGGCGGTTGCCCCTTTAATAAAGGTCGATTTATGTTGTCGTACAACATGGTAAACCTGAAAACAGAGGATCACATCACTCTCAGACAGACCATTGTTTTTATGGGCTATCACGGCTAGATAGCAGCGGAGCATGAAGCAATCGAGTACCAGTAATCTAAAGGCTGACTGGGGGGCTTCGTTTAAGGTGATAGGAAAGTATTCATGGTAAATGTAATACAGTATATAGCGCTTAAACAGATCGCCATGCTCCTCTAACGCGGGGGATGCGATGGTGTTCCATGCATGGTTAATCTTATCGACATCCACGGTTCTGTCATCGTTAAGCAATGCACTGATAGCATCATTAATCGTTTTAAATCTGACCCCATCACGTCTTGGGTGCTCATCGATAAACATGCCATGAATGGATGCGAATGCTTGTACCTGATGTCCGTCGGCATAAGCCAAGGCTTTATACTGCTCTTGCAGCATACCTTTCTCAGCTAACAAGGTGAGTTGCTCTAAGCGAACGTCCAGCTGACTAGCATCGACCTCATTTCCCCAAACCTTATCCGCAGTATTAATTAACAGGCCGATGGCCAGTAACGACTCCTGCCAATTAAGATGCTCATTGAGCAGCAGCTCGATGCTGTTGTCGTAGGATTTACTGAGCCAAAGCGGGCTTTCATGGGGTGTGATTTTTGAACCACTGAGTTTATGATCAAACATAAACGCATCGGGACTAAAGAGGATTAATCTCGCCGCTTCCGGACAAGATAACGAGAGCGATTGAAACTTGTCACTGTCTCTCACCAAGCAGGTTCTAGGGTAGGTTTTACAGGTTTCGCTCAGGGTATCTTCACCGGCTAAGGAGTGAACTTTACACAGTTTCTTACCATCCAAAAAGGGGCATGCGCCTTGGGCGTCTGAGCGTATAATCGCCCACTGGTCATCACTTTTCTTAATCTTTTTCATGGCTGTTTTAGCCAAGCTTTTCAATTCGCGATGGGCCATTGTCTTTTTATAGCTTTGCTTATCGATATAGATGTTCCAACCGATACAGCAGCTATCTTCACAATCAGGGCCTATACAGCTGAAATCACTGACATATTTAGGAGTAACAATTCCGCTAGCCATTATCTTTCCAACACATGAAATATAGTCATAAGATAACAAGGTCAGCGGGTTAGTCAATTGGGGATAAGGACTGAAGTGATAAAATTACTTCTATCACTTCAATTGTTTATCTCTATGAACAACGACACAATTGATACATTGAAGAAAACATAACCATTAGGGCGATTTAACTTTGTACTACTCAGGACAGGGTCATCTCTGAGGGTAAACGAATGCCGACCTTGGTTGCTACGCCTTGTTCAAGCTCGCAGATAATCCAGTGCAGTGATTGCCACTCAAATTGATCACCTAACACATGCTCACCGGCCAAATGATCATTGAGTAGCTCGCCTACCGACATGCTGATGGTTTTCTCATCCAACGTTAAGCCATACATAGTCGCAAGCGCTGACAGTTCAATATCAACACCGAAGAAGAAGTCACCAAAAAAGCGTGGTAATACCTTAGTTAAAGGTGGCTCACTAAATAGCCTGCCTAAGCCATCAAGATCCTTTTCATGCCCTAACACGCAAAGAATATCGCCGGTGTTCAGCATCGTACTTCCCGAGGGGTGCAACATCTCGTTATTGCGATACAGGGCCGCAATATGAGTGCCCTCTGGCATATTCAGTTTTCTTAATGGCTCGCCCACACACCACTTGTTCTCACTGAGGTGATAAACAAACAGTTCCCATTCACTCTTAGGATAGATTTCGACGCCAGCTCTGGAGATAGGGCCAGGGACTGGAGGCAGATCCACTTTTGCTAGGCGTGATGCTTTCCCCAAAGAGCAGCCTTGCACTAATAGCGATACCAGTACAACGAAGAAAGCCACGTTGAAATAGAGCTGCGCATTAGGTAAACCCGCCATCATGGGGAATACAGCCAGAATAATCGGCACCGCGCCGCGTAAGCCAACCCAGGAGATGAACCAGCGCTCTTTGGCGCTAAAACTTTTAAAGGGAAGCAAACTTAACCAGACTGAGATTGGTCTGGCGATTAAAATCATACCAAACGCCAGTGCCAACGCGGGGATAGCGACATCAGTCAACTCGGACGGTGTTAAGAGCAGCCCCAGTACCAAGAACATGCCAATTTGACTTAACCAAGTCATACCATCAAACACATTCAATATGGCATGACGACCACGGGTGGCTTTATTCCCCAGCAGTAGACCGACCAGATAAACAGACAGTATGCCACTGCCACCGAGGTAATTTGAGGTGGCAAATACGATCAGGCCGCCACTGAGTGCCAAAATAGGATACAAGCCATCGGCCAATTGCGTGCGGTTTATCAGTTGCCATAACAGCCAGCCTCCTCCCGCCCCCATCATCACGCCGATGCCAAACTGCTTGAGAAAGCTGATGGCCATAAAGCTTGCTGACAAGCCATCGCCCACACTGGCGAGTATGGCGATAAGGGTTACGGTTAAAAAGACCGCCATTGGATCATTACTGCCCGATTCAATCTCAAGTGTGGCGCCAACACGCTCGTTTAACCGTTTACCTTTGAGCAAAGAGAACACCGCGGCTGCATCGGTCGAGCCAACAATCGCCCCAATCAAGAGACCTTGAAGCAAGTTGAGGTCGAACAGCCAAGCCGCCATTAAGCCGGTGAGCCCTGTTGTTATCGCCACACCAAAAGTGGCAAGCGAAAGCGCTGGCCAAAGAGCAACACGAAAACTGGACACTCGGGTGCGCATGCCGCCATCAAGTAAGATGATCGCCAGCGCTAAATTACTGACGAGATAAGCAACGGAGTAGTCATTAAAGTGGATGCCACCGGGGCCATTTTCTCCGGCAAGAATCCCCACACCAAGAAATACCAAGAGAATAGGAATGCCAACACGAGATGAAACTGCACTTAACAGTACGCTCACCGCGATTAAGAATGCGCCAATTAGAAAAAAGTGGTTAATGGTTTCTGCATTCATAATGAACTCCCTAAACGTGATAACAGTATCTCAAAGTGCCAAACTAACAGGATGTTCTCAATCCTATAAAGTTAAGGCATTATACATTATCGAGCCTATCTTCAGGGGAAGATAAGATTAAATTTAGCCCATCTACACCAATTAATACCAAAAAACCTAAATGACTCACTAATTTAAATTAAAAACCAACAAAATCAAATAACAATAAAAACATAAAAAACAAAATAATGAGAATTATATAAGGCTAGTTCCAGAGTAATCTCCATATTACCGCTAATACAATGCAGTTTTATGACCAAGCACATATTTGTCTATTTTCAAGTCATCTTGATGCGCTACAACATCATGTCATAAAGACACCCCCTGTCATAGTAACAAGCAAGCATAAGTGTCTTGATCATATTTTTGGATACTGGACAACATTAAAATCATTAATTATCAGCATCTTGAAACTACCTGCATAAAAAACACGCCAAGAATTGAGCTTAAACAAGACCCCTGAAACAAACATTCTCAGGTATTTTGGGAACATACCTAGATATGCTCCTAGCAAAGCTGATATAAAATAACTAAGTGATCCAACGATATCTGGTATAAATAAGGACCTATCCCCTGAAAAAATATCTCCTACTTGGCTTGGTCGCGTTACTCTCAAATCAGGCTAGCGGGCAAACTCTGCAACAGATGGCCGCTCCCCTCTATTCGATAGAAAAAACCATTGTCTACAGAAAGCTTGATAATGGCCTACAACTTAGGCTTTTGCCGATCCCATTCAGTACCAGTGTGTCTGTTGCCACCCAATTCAGGGTAGGTTCAAGAGATGAGATAACAGGACAAACAGGGTATGCTCACCTATTTGAACATATGCTATTTAAAGGCAGCCAACATGCTCCCGGCGACAGCTACGCGCAAACCATGAGCGCCCTAAGCGGCCAGTTTAATGCTTCTACCTTTTTCGATTTCACCAACTACTACCTCACTCTGCCATCTGAAGCGCTTGAACTTGCTCTTTGGCTAGAGGCTGATCGCTTTATTCGTCCGGTACTGAGTCAGCAAACAGTAGAAAACCAACAAGCAACAGTACTGGAAGAGATGGCAACCACTATCGATAATCAACCCTATGTACGTGATGCAATGGAGTTCCTACTTTCACAGGCGGACGGAACCCCTTATGGCCATTCTGTCATAGGCAGTAAAGAGGATGTCAGCAGTGCCACCGTTGAGCAGCTAAATCAGTTTCATCAACGCCATTACCGACCCGATGCCACACAACTGAGCATAGTGGGAACCTACTCCGACAATACCCATGCTTGGGTCGATGCTGAGTTTGGCCAATGGCAGAATCCGCAACCAGCATTGAAGGTTCCCTCTTTAGCCACGGCTACCCCGCTTGCACCGAAAAACAAACAGGTACATGGTGAGATCATCGACGCCAGAGGCCCTTGGCCTGCTGTGCTACTTGCTTGGCATACCGTTGGTCAGCAACATCAAGATGCCGCAGCAATCGCATTACTTGAGGCCTACCTGTTTCAAAATAGAGCCAGTTTAATGAAACAGAGCGGGCTAACCGATCCAGAGCAACTGCTCACCTATTCCATCCCTCTCTCAATGGATCTTATGGGTGTCAGTAACTTAGTCATGGTGCCCAGAGCTAAAACTTCACTCAACCAGCTGGTGACTAACGTACAAAAGATGATTATTGATATCGCCGATAATGGTATTGATGACGAGTCTTTGCACCAATTAAAAGCCAACTGGCTTAATCAAGCGCTGCAACGACTCGACCGACCGTCCCAACTTGCGCGATTGCTCTCAGCAACACAACAAAGAGATACATTAACGCCATTAACTGGGCCTTGGGAACGCATTAACACTGTGACGACTGCGCAAATTCAACAGGTAGCAAGGCTGTATTTTGCCGATAATCTGGTTCGACTGGATCTGCTGCCTTCTTGGTACATCAGGTGGACAAAATCCCTACTCGAAGTCTTACCTGAAGGAGTGAGCGATACTCTGGAGGAGAGTGTGCTATGAGACAGCTAACCAGATTAACACCAAGAATTACCCCACTCGCTTTCAGCTTCATGTTATTACTTGGCCTTTCAGCCTGCCAACAAACAAAGTTAGTATTCACTGACAGTCAAGCACCTATTGTGTCAGAATTCACCACACTTAAAGGTGCACCTAAGGTCAATTTTAATGAGGGTAAACATAAGACGTGGACTGTCAGCAAAATAGCTGAAAATCTCACTTTACATCAGTACCCGTCAAGCCCATCGGAGTTAGTGTATCTAAACCTAAGCTTGATCAATCCCAAGCGACCATTTAACAATATTGATGTCCTTAATATCGCGCTCTATCAAAGAGCCTACAGGCTAGCGTCAACATCGAGTCTTACATGTATTGAGAGTTTACGCATTAACGCCAGTATGCACAGCATCAGCCTACAGATGGCCTGCCCAAGTGCAGAAGTCAACTCAGCCATAACCTTGTTAGCCAGAAGTTGGCAAGCAGAAGCTTTCGAGGGTTTAGATCTAGACACGGTTCGCCGACAGTTAAAACTGAATAAGCATATCAATGCATACAGCGGCGGTGAGATAGAGACAGTATGGGCAAAGGAGATACTCGGCGAACAACACCCTTATAACTTAAGTTTACGCAATCAAGCCCTGCAAGATGAACTCACCGATAAAGACCTGATCAAACTACAGTCAGCTATATTAACGGGCTCGACATGGCACCTGCTAACCTCAGCAAAGGAAGACGCGCTGATTGAGCTACCGAAGAGATTAGCGCTGGAGTTGCCCAATCCCCCCCCTGCCAATAGTAAAGAGACCAGCGCCGCCAGTCTGAAACATGACCCCTTGCCGACTGTCACTCAGCATCCACAAAAACGCCTCTATATCATCGATGCACCAGGCGCAGTACAAACTCAAGTCAGAGTCGGTTACCGTTTACCCATCTCAACATCCACATCTCAAACATACTCAGATAAAGAGATGGTGCTTAATGAAAAAAGTGGCCCACTTAGCTGTCAATTGTTGGCAAGTTGGTTGGGGCGCAGCTTTTCCGGTAGGCTCTATTATGATTTACGGGAGCAACGCGGTCTCACTTACGGCATATATGGAAGGTGTTTCAACAATCCACTGGCTCGCACGCTAAAATTTTATGGCAGTACTCAACTGCAACATACTGGCGCGTTTATCTCAGGAATTTTAGATCACCTCGATCTGGCCAGTGAAACACTCATAGAAGAAGCTGAACTATCAGTACTTAAAATACATGAAAAAAGTAAGTACCTATTAACCTCGCAATCCATCAACTCAGCATTTGCGTATTACCTAAAGCAGCTAGCACTAAAAAAAGTAGATTCAAGTGAGGCTCAACAAAATGTCATTAGTGAGTTAACCCCACTGGCACTGCAACACATGGCTCAACATGTCTTTTTAAGTACGCCTACAATATTGATCCGTGGTGATATGGATAAAATAGAAAAAGATCTCCATGAAAAATTACCACATTGGGAGATAATACCAATTAAATATTAATTCATATAATATGACAATTAAGCTTTGCAGAATAAAACATCGCTATATCCGAAATATTAAGCACTCTGCATCAGCCTTTAGTATTAAATACTAAAAAATAACACTAATAAGACAAAAAGAACCCAAAACAAAACCCACCCAGATGCAAACTCGACGAAATGGACGACGAATAGGTTAATCAACTGTTGCGATCGCTGTGCAAACAGATACAATCAAGATAACTGAAAAAGAACGATGATTACGATATTACAAGATAGATTTGTAGTACTAAGAAGCGAGTAATAAAGCATTACATCTGTTGGATGTCATAAGGAAATGGGATGTATGATGGTGAAATTTTTACCCTTAATCACACAGATAATAACTTACTAAAACTAAAAAACACTGCGGGATTATTAAACCTAAAAGTTAATCAAAGTAAAAACATTACGAGTGCATGGAATAATTCACAAGAAAAACAAAAAATATTATTACACTTTTTAAACTCAGTTATAGATGATGTAAAATATTTAGACGAGATACTTTTCTCCAGTGGATTGCATATTGCAATATGCAATAAACTATCGATAGATGATGAAGTTTTCCTTATAAAACTTGGATTTAGAGCTGCCATCCTTTCTGAGTCACCTGCTCACACTTTATTAGAGACAATCACAAATATTTTAAATGGCAATCTTTACTTTAGTAATGAGTCATTATCTAAATTCATTTTAAATTATCAAAACCAAACTTTATCTAAAGGTCAGGTGTTATTAATGACATCGACAACAAAAAAAGAAAAAGAGGTATTGTCTTTAGTTTGCAATGGGCTCAGCAACGATCAAGTGGCAGACAAATTAAACGTTTCCATTAACACAATAAAAATGCATATGCAAAATATTTACAAAAAGACCAATATAAGAAACCGCAGTCATTTATTACTTGCTTATAACCAAGGCAAAGAAATCAATTAAGAACCCACCCCAAAGAATGTATTCGGAATGTTAAAATTATCCTTTCTAATAATTGAGACTTATCACATTCAGTATAATATACCGTTAACTGTATTATATTCTCAAGGAGAGATGGAATGTTAAAAAATAAACAACGCGGTCAAGGTATGACTGAATATATTATCATTGTGGCATTGATTGCTGTTTCAGCAATTGGTGTGTACAGCTTTTTTGGTCAAACAATCCGTAACCAGGTTGCAGGGCTCTCTTCTGAAATGTCAGGTGTGGACTCTACTGCACAAATCACGGCAGCTAAAGCATCAGCTGTTGATGCGACTAACGTGGCAAAAGAAGATTATAACCTCGGTAATTACAACGAAGCCGCAAATAAAAGTGCTGCTGGTAACTAATTCCGCCCCAATCTAAGCAAGAAAAGACTCTCTTTTCTTGCTTTTATCACAAATGGAATTAAGTGATGAGAAAGTTTAACCATCTAGGTCAAGGTATGACCGAGTACATTATCATTGTTGCACTCATTGCAGTGTCAGCAATCGGTGTTTATAGCTTCTTTGGTCAAACAGTCCGTAATCAAGTTGCAGGCATATCATCGGAAGTCTCAGGCGTTGACTCTTCTGCACAAATCACTGCTGCCAAAGGCTCTGCGACAGAAGCAACCACCGTTGCGAATAAAGACTACAACCTCGGTAATTACAATGAAGGGGCCAATAAAGCCAGTGATGGAACAGGTGGCGGAGGCGGTGTAGATTAATTCGTTTTTAATATTCACGCCCACTTACGTTCTATTCAATAAAACGATTCACGGATTTGAATACCAATAGCGATAATTTCTAATCAATAAAATGCGATTAAGCATATGGAAAATACAGCAATGAGACATGGACGAATGCTGACAAAAAATAAAGGCCAAGCAATGGCCTTGTCATTAATTCTAATGTCATTTGCTTTGATGGTTGTGATATTTAGTTTTAACGCATCCCAACTCAATTTACACGGTAGTAAATTGCAAAACACCGCTGACAACACTGCCTACAGTATTGCCACTATTGCCGCTCGAGATTTTAATTTTAAAGCTTACACCAACAGAGCATCGGTCGCGAATCAAGTCGCTGTCGCTCAAATGGTCGGGTTATCGTCTTGGTTTAACATGACCGATAAATTCGCTCAAAACGCGTGTAATTTTCTATGTTGGGTTCCCTATTTAGGGCAAGTTTTATCAGGCATAAAGTCCGCCGTTGGTTCCATCAATAGTGTCGCACAGCCGGTTTTCGAAGCCTTGGTTTATGCTGAAGATATTATTTTACAAACCTTATCCGTATCACAACAAATTGTGCACTATGCAGGCCTAGTATCGACCGTCGTTACGGCTGGCGATATTGTCAAAGCGAATGACCCCAAAGCTAAATTAGACTTATTACAGAACCCACAAATGTTGGGGGATGTTAAAAATTTATGGGTCGATTTTCAAAAGCGGCATAGCAGAAGTAATCAAAAACCAAACCAAAAAGGCACCAATCAATTCCAAGACTTTCTTACCGTATCCTTAGATTCACGTGACTCTTTCAGTAAATCTCGCAGTTATAAATTAAATGGTCCTTGGTCTGTCAGTTTATTTCCACTTCGCTGGAAAACCTATAAAACAGGCGGTAGCGAACTGATTTCTAATGGTAAATACCAAGCTGAGACTTGGACCTCTATGGATACAATCAGCTTTCACCTGTCAAAGTTCCGTTGCAGCTGGTCAGGTTGCCGCTGGAGAGGTTACAGAGAAACCCCATTAGGTTGGGGAGCAACACGTTCAGACAGTAGAGCCAATATAAGAAGCATTGGCAGCAAGAGCTATTGGGGCTCAAGTCGAGGCACCAATCGTTCAGCCTCTCGATATGCTGGATATGAGCAAGAAACCCGAGGAGGCTATAACGGCGTACAGCCATTCTATGGACTTTCAAATTCGGCAAAGTCAAAAAACACGACTCAAAACATTGCCGTTGTCGTGTCCAAATCACAAAAAAACACACGGACAAGTAAAACCGTTGATGTTGGAGAAGCCAACACGAACCCAGCTATAAATGAAGAGATGTTAGGGGATAGAATGACAGCACTATCTGCTGCTCAAGTCTATTATTCAAGACCTTACGATCTGATGATATCTTCATCAGCATGGCGCCGCAGCGATCGCCGTCATGAGTATGGCAATCTCTACAACCCTTTTTGGCAAACTCGATTATCAGACTCCACTAACTCTGAACGAAATATCGTCTTAGCCATAACTAGGTTCCTGTAATGAAACAGCAACCATTTATAAGACAGCGAGGCCAAGCACTGATTGAGAGTGCTATTGGTATCAGTTTTGTCGTTATACCACTGCTCATCCTTTTGCCATTTATGGCGAAAATGGGGGTCGTAAAACATAAAGCTCAGCAAGCGTCTCACTACTCTGCATGGGAAAGAACCGTGTGGAAGGAGCGTCGTCCAAGTCGGCTCCCCAGAAGAAGCGGTCTATATTTGGCCCAAAAAAGTGAAGTTGAAACAGCGAAACAGATCCCTTGGCGATTCTATCAGGATGACGGCAATAAGCTGACCAGTCGAACAACGGCGCAATGGGATTGGGTAAACAAGGTTCATCCAACACTAAAGCACCAAGTACGTCAGAATCGAAATGCTGAAACCATGCTTAAGTCAAATCGGCAGAGTCCAAGCAATGGTAACGAGCTCGATAGATTCACTCGAACACATTCTGGCGGCAGGCTACCTGGCACGATAGGCAGTGCAGTAGGACGCGCCATAGGCCTGCTCTCTTTTACTGGATTTTCATTAGAAAGAGATCAGTTTTACCGCACGAATGTAAGTTCTAATGTCGAAAACCTCTATATAGAACCTTTTGATGACATTAATCTGAATTTTCAGAGCAATAGCGCTTTATTGGCTTCAGGCTGGAATGCGGGTGGGCCCTACCACGTTAAAAACAGAGTTGAACGCTTAGTACTCACTAACTATATGGACAACGGCGTAATACGTACCGCACAACGCTTATTAAGCATCCTTCCTTTTGGTAAAGAGTTGCGCCCAAGTCGATTAAGACTCGGGCATGTCGATCCTGATGTTCTCCCACTCAATAGACTTTGTACCTATGGCACAACTAACTGTGGAGGCTAATTGGATGAAAAATATTTTACTTGTACTGCTTACCCTATTTTCAACTCAGTCATATGCTTCCGATTGGCCTGAAATTGAATTTCCAGAAACCGCTAAAGTTGAAGTCGTGGCTGATGACATGCGTTATCAAGGCTATCCCATGAAAACCTGGGTAGTAACCGATAAGCAAAGCCAAATGATGATGGCTAACTTCTTTAAACAACAATGGCAAGAAAAAAGCGAACGTTTCGATGCCAGAATGTTCGATGGTGATTATGTTATCAATAGCATGCAACGCCCTTACCTACTGACGGCCCGTATCAGTCAAACTTATGATGGTGTGGTCACTTATGTCGGCATCACTAAAGACATTAGTGAGACTGAACTTGCCAGAGTTAATCAACAGAAATTTCCCAAACCACACGGTGCAACGGTTATTTCGGACATTCAATCACAGGATCTTTTCAAACAGGGACGAACCTTAGTCTTGAGCAGTCCCCAGAGCTTATCAGCAAGTTACCATTACTACCGCCGACACTTTCAACAGCGAGGCTGGATAGAAAACTCAGCCATTTTAGACACCAATGCAGGTAAAGCTGTTCTGCAAATGAGCCAAGGCACCAATCTCATTGATATTAGTTTTAACATCAAAAAATCAAAAGTTTACATTGTCGCTAACCAAGTCACGGAAGGATTATAGATATGTATAAGCCCTCAAGAAAATCCAATCTAAGAGGACAAGCAAGTGTCGAATACTTGGTCGTATGCTCAGCGCTGATAGCCGCGTTATTGACGCCGATCGAGGACAGTAACAACGTCATGGAACTGTGTCTTGATTCACTAAGGGACTGGTATTCCGCATTTGCATATAGCAAATCACTGCCCGCTCTACCTAATTAAATTTGGTCTTAAAAATGCAAATAAAATCAATAGACTTCAACTGGGTTCTTCTCGTCATTGCCATCGTACTTGGTAGCATTGCAGCTTGGGCAACTAATAATTACTTTATCACTAAAGAACAGGAACTAAGGGCTGAACTATCAAAAGATAATATCGTTATGGCAGATGTTGTTGTGGCAACCCAAGAGCTCAGAACTGGCGATATAATTTCACAACAAAATATGTCCGTCAGACAAATACGCGCCGATACTTTACCCCTTGATGCTATTCATCCCAGGGATTTTGATCTCATAGTGGGGCAAATGCTACTTGCCCCAATTTCTCCTGGTCGCCCCTTAATTAGCACCTACCTGCCAGGGCATAAAATAGAGAAGTTCTCAGATATGCTGAGAGAGGGTCAACGTGCCGTCACCATCAATATAGATGAGCTCAACTCTACTGCGGGAATGTTGGTTCCCTCAGATCACATTGATCTGCTTCTTTCGTTTGAAGACGAAAATACAGGCAGCGATCTTAATAGGCTACAGCTATTACTCGAAGATATTACAGTCATTGCAACAGGCAAACGCAGCATAGACATCAATCCTGAACTGGTAGACACCCTTTACGATAACCCCAATGCCTATGACACCGTCACTTTAGCCCTCAGCGTCACCGACGCTGCAAGGGTCACGGTAGCAAAAGAGAAAGGCAAATTTGTCACCTTACTGCGTAATAAAAACGAAAAATTACCACTTGAGTTTGTCTCTCTGCATGAGGGCCAACTTTTTAACCAGTCTGACGATGTGCTAACGCGAGAAGTAGAGATTATAACCGGAGGCAACGGCATTAAAACGTCCATTCAAGCCTATCCTCTTCCTATTGAAATGTTAGAGCAACTGAGCCAACTTAAGAATAAAACAGCATTATGAAAAATAATAAAATTATAAGAATCATTTGGATAGCACTATTAATTCCTTTTCTAAGCTTTGCTCATAATAATAAACCAATGAAGTTATATGTTGGGGCTGTTGAGCTTTATAAAGCCAAAGATGTAGAACGAATCGTCGTTGGTAATAGCAAGGTTATTAGCGCCAAGGTTATTGATGATAAAGGCGTGCTTCTTATCGGAGAAGGCAACGGAAATACCGATCTACAGTTGTGGCAAAAGAATGGAAAGCTAATCAAGCTCAGCATCACTGTGACCAACGACAATAGCTTACGGACCAGCGACAAAGTAAAGAAGATGCTAGCTGCATTCCCCTCAATATCGGTCACAGAAAGCGACGGCCTAATCATAGTGCAAGGTGAAGCGGATCTGGCCTTGAAACAGCAGTTAGAGAGCATTATCGGCGAAGCTCCTAATGTTGTTTCACTAGTTAATTATTTAAAATTTGCTAAAACCATGTCTCCCATGATCAAGATGCAGGTCAAGATTGTTGAATTTAATAAATCAACACTCAATAACGTCGGCATCAAATGGGAAACCGGCATGTCAGGGCCAGCTTTTGGCGCGGCTAAAGCGTTCACTTCAAACCCTCTATTTAATGTGGCATCTCCAGGGCAGTACGCCGAAGCGATTGGTGGCGCGATAACTGACGGTATTGGTGTGTTAGACACTCGAGGCTGGAGCTACTTTGGCATTGTCACGGGCATAGGCTCTCAAATCCAGCTTCTTTCAGAAAAGGGCGATGCCCGCATGCTGGCCGAACCAAACCTCACTACTCGTAGCGGTGAGTCCGCAAGCTTTTTATCCGGTGGTGAATTTCCTATCCGCAGTATCAGTGGTCTTGGTTCTGTGGATGTAGAGTTTAAAGAGTACGGCATAAAGCTCGACATCGAGCCTGTCGTTGATGGCAATAACAATATCATCAGTCGTGTTATGGCAGAGGTTAGTTCTATCGATCCCTCCGTTGCCATCGATGGTATTCCAGGAACACTGACTCGCCGAACAGAGTCTGTCATTAATGTAAAAAATAATGAAACCATCGTCATTTCAGGATTGGTTAACAGCGAAATGTCGAAAGTGGTCAATAAGTTCCCCTTCTTAGGCGACATTCCTATTTTAGGTGAGTTATTCAAATCCAGAGATTTTAAAGATAACAAAACTGAACTTGTCATCTTTGTCACTCCCACGATCGTCTTCCCAGGTGAAGAGAGCCACGATAAACAGCTAGCCCGAGGTTTAGAGATGGCTGAAGAAACCAATAAGCTTGAAGCTTTTTATATTCTGGATTAGGAGAGTGAGATGTTTAACGTCGTCGTTAGCACCACAAAAGGAACAAAGGTAGGTGAATTTCAATGTATTCACCCTCACTGTAATATTGGCAAAGATCCAGAGCAACTTATTGTATTAAGAGGATTAAAAGTATCTAAACATCATGCGATTTTGACTCAGAATGATCAAGGTATCTTTATTGAAGATAATAAAAGCCGTACCGGAATTAAAATTAATAATGAGAAGGTAACCCAATACGGTCCCTTGGTCATGACGGACAAAATACAGGTCGGTGATTACCAAATACGAGTACACAGCACAGACCCTGAGTTCTCTTCAAAATCAGTAACTCAAGAGACATTTAATGAACCAGTAAGTCCAAAACCGACTTTACCTACTCAAACTGACAGCAGTGTACCTGAGCCCGCACAAGAGAAAAAAGTGATATCAGCGAACTCACCGCCAACGCTATCGGACGAACAACTAGAGAACATAAAAATACGAAATGATTGGCGTCGTAAGGTCCACACTGAGCTGCTTAAACAGATGGATTTACGCCGAGTTAACGTCAATGAGATGAGTGATATCGAGCTTAGAAGCCAAAGCGAATCACTGATTAATCAGATCATCTCTAATCTCAAACTTCCTAAAGAGATTGAGATCAAATCTTTAATTAAAGAAGTGCTAGACGAAACCATAGGTCTTGGCCCTCTGGAAGGGCTGATTGCAGATAATGATGTAACCGAAATAATGGTCAATAGCCATGACCAAATTTTCTATGAGAAAGCAGGCAAACTCTATCTTTCTGACGTGGTTTTTTCAGATGACCAAGCCGTTTTAGGCGCAATAGAGCGCATCGTCACACCAATAGGCCGACGTATCGATGAAAGCTCTCCGATGGTTGATGCTCGATTAAAAGATGGTTCACGCGTCAATGCCGTTATCCCTCCTTTAGCACTTAAAGGCCCCTGCATCACGATCCGAAAATTTATGCAGCAAAGGCTTAGCTGTGACGATCTTGTCAATTTTGGTTCAATGAATCATGCCATGGCTGAATTTCTTGAAACTGCCGTCAATCAAAAGCGCAATATCGTCATTTCTGGTGGTACTGGCTCAGGAAAAACAACGCTACTAAACGTACTGTCTAACTTCATTCCCGATAACGAGCGCATTGTCACCGTCGAAGATGCAGCGGAGCTTCAATTATATCAACCTAACTTAGTCTCACTCGAAGCACGTCCACCAAATCAGGAAGGAAAAGGGGCGATTGAGATCCGCGACTTAGTGAAAAACTGTCTCAGAATGCGACCTGACCGAGTGGTCATTGGTGAGTGCCGTGGCGGTGAAGCGTTAGACATGCTCCAAGCAATGAATACGGGCCATGATGGGTCATTAACCACCGCTCACTCCAACTCTCCACGCGATTGTATTTCACGTTTAGAAGTCATGGTCATGATGGCTGGAATGAACTTGCCAGTACAAGCGATTCGAGAACAGATCACCTCCGCGGTGAATATTATCGTTCAACAATCCCGTTTTTCCGATGGTTCAAGGCGCGTCACCAGCATCTGTGAACTCACAGGCATAGAAGGCAGCATCGTTCAGCTATCTGAGATCTTTAAGTTTGAACAAACAGGCTTTAACAGCGAAGGCAAGGTACAAGGTTACTACACGGCAACGGGCACTATGCCGGAGTTTTACGAGCAACTTCGTAAACAAGGCGTAAAAGTTAAACTCGATATTTTCGATAAGGATGCAAAAAATGACTAGTTCTATTTTTGCGGCTATTTTTGCCTTTCTTACTGTCGCGATAATGGTATGGGCACTGAAACATTTATCTGCACAACTTGCAGTAAAATATCAGGAAACCTTTACCTCATCGGCAAGAACTAATCTCGCTGATATGTTCCTGTTCATTGAGCCTCGTCAGCTATTTTGGCTCAATATGCTCACGCTACTGTCGGTGCCTTTTCTGGTAAGAATATTCCTCGGCTCCTGGATAGTCGGCATTATTATCAGCATCATCCTCTCGATCATTCCAAGATTTGCCTATAAATATCTCCATACTCGCCGCCGTCGAAAATTTGTTCACCAACTTCCTGATGCGCTCAACATGATCGCGTCATCAATGCAATCAGGTGCCAACATCAGCAGTGCTATCGAATTTATGGCAGAAGAGATGGAAGCGCCTATCAAGCAAGAGTTTCAACTATTTCAAAGAGAGCAACGACTGGGTGTCGAGTTCAATACCGCACTCGACAACATGTTCAAGCGCATCCCTGAAGATGAGTTTCAACTGGTTACCGCTGGTATGCAAATCTCAAGAGAGGTCGGCGGAAACTTAGCAGAGGTCTTGCTCAGATTATCTTCTACCTTGAGAAGAAAGATTGAGATGGAGGGGAAAATTGATGCCCTCACCTCTCAGGGAAAAATGCAGGGAGTCGTCATGACACTACTGCCAATTTTTATCGGCATTGTCCTGTACCACATGGAACCAAGATCCATGGGTAGGATCTTCACAGAGCCGATGGGCTGGGCGCTTATGGCATTGATATTTATCATGCTAACGAGCGGCTATCTGTCCATACGAAAAATTGTCGCAATCGATGTATAGGTAATACACATGGTCAATTTAATTGTTGCGTTTTTTACCATCGCGATCATCTTTCTTACGGTGAGTTGTATCCGTATATATCGAAGAGTCCCTAAGACTAATCGTGAGTTTATGGATCCTCTCTCTCCGGGACTCAAAATGCTATGGCCATCGATCAGATTATTCGCTTTTTACATTAGTGAAAATTTGAGTGTCGATTATCTGGAAAGGATCTCTAAGAAACTGCAAGTGTCTGGAGTCTCATACATGATGACGGCAGAGCAGTACTTTGCAATCAGGATCATCAGCACACTTTTCGCATTAAGTTTAACGGTCGTCTGCAGCCTGTTGCTGGATGAAATCAACCTAAAATACCTATTCATTGCCGCTGTCATCGGTTACTTCCTGCCCGTCATGACACTTAACGATTTACGGAAGAAACGCCAAGGGCTTATCGTGAAATCTTTACCTGTGTATTTAGATTACTTGACCATGTCAATAGAAGCCGGCCTCAACATGACAGGCGCGATAGGACAAGCTGTAGAACGCGGCCCCAATGGACCATTAAAAATCGAATTTGAAAAAGTCATTCGCGACATGAGAGCCGGTATGTCACGAGCACAATCATTTAGAAACATGGCTGAACGGGTTCAGATCACAGAAATAAACAGCCTAGTCAGTGCACTCGCGCAAGCAGAAAAAACCGGTGCCAGCCTAGGACAAACATTAAGAGTTCAATCAGATCAGCGCCGTGTAGAGCGTTTTCAACGCGCAGAGAAAAAGGCCTTAGAAGCCCCGGTCAAATTAGTCTTTCCACTGATTATTTTCATCTTCCCCGTCACCTTCATGATTTTGGCTTTCCCTATCGCAATGAAGTTTATGTATGAGCTATAACATGAAAAATACCCGTATCAACAATCACAACGGTACCCAGATTGAGCAGGTTTTTCTTGCAAATACCCCTTGGCTACGACTCCGAGGTCTACTGGGACGGAAACGCCTTACCAATGAACAAGGCCTGCTGATCTCACCTTGTAATTCCGTTCATACCATAGGGATGAAGTATTCACTCGATATTGTTTACCTCAACAATAATAACAAAGTTCTCAAAATCACAAAAAACCTAAAACCCTGGCGCAGTAGCGCGTGCAGAGGTGCTACCCAAGTGTTGGAGCTCGCCGCTGGAAACACAGAAAATAAAAATATAAAACAAGGAGACACTCTGTCATGGCAAGACTAATAATCATAAGCCTCTTGATGGCCAGCCTAATAAACCTATCCGGATGTGTTTCCTCTCATCAAGAGAAAAAGCCCCAAGGAAATCAGCAGATAATGACCCTGCAAGCTGAAGCCGAACAAGCCTATAAGATGGCACGGCTCGATCAAGCTGAAAGCTTATATTTGCAGGTATTAGCCAGTGTTCCTAACTATGCTCCAGGCTGGTTTCGTCTGGGCAACATATACACTCGAACCGGTCGTCATAATGCCGCAGTAGCAGCCTACATGCGCTGCTTAGAACTTGAACCTGCGAATCAGAAAGCTTGGTATAACATGAGCTTAGTGAGAATAAAACAATCGACACAAGTACTCACATCAGCGAACAAACAGGGCGACCAAAACAGCCCTGTCGGTCGTCAGATTCAAGCACTACTGCATGCACTCAATACCATACAGAGCCAAACTCATAAGCCCAGCCTACCGAGTGAGCAAGCGGCCAGATGAAGATCACCATGCTAAACCGCACTCAAAAAGGGCAAAGCATGTTTGAGTTTAATCTTGCCTTGCCTTTTTTAATGCCTGTCATTCTCGTTTCTATGATGATGATAGCGCAATGGGGGTTTATCTATTCAAGTAAAAGCACCTTAGATGCTGCAACAGCGCAAGCGGTTAGAGCAGGCACATTAAACCATGGTAGCAAGACTGAGATCCGCAAAGGACTCGCCCAAGGGATGATGCCCCTCTTCGCTCATGGCACTGACATCAGTGACACGTTAGCAGCTGTTGTTAAAGCTAACATCGCTACCGCTCTGCAAAGTGAGATTCGTATTCTGAGCCCTGATAGCCAGACGTTCAGTCGCTTTAAAGTACGCAATAAATACACAAGTGGATATATCTCTGAAATTCCCAACAACAACTTAATGTATCGAAATCCAATATTAAAAAATGTCGGCAACAATCGCCAACTGAATATCCAAGACGCCAATTTATTACAAATCGAAGTTCGTTGGTGTCAGAAGCTCATCGTTCCCTTCGCAAACTATGTAATTAAAGAGATCGTTACTTCATTGTTATACGCCCCAAGTCCAGATCAAATTGCTTGCAATGTGCTTGGTGCTGCCACTGGAGATATTTTTTTAGCACTCACGTCTCAAGGGCTAATGCGAATGCAAACCCCATTTAGAATGTAAATATAAATGACTCAATAACGGTGAGTTCAACAAGTTTAAAGCAGTAGGAAACTGCAAGAATTGACAAAGGGAAGTATGAAAATGAAATACAACACACTCAAGCTAACCCAGAAGCTTTGGTTAGCCACATTACTCGCAGCAACCCTTGGACTCGCGGGCTGTAATAGTGAGCTTGAAGAGGGCGAAGGCACTGATCCTGAAGTACCGACAGATCCTACGCCCCCTACTCCGCCTCCAACACCCGACCCGGATCCAGATCCCACTGATCCCATTGATTTAGCCGGCACGTGGGCGAACAGGGATGAAGATGGTGATGGTGTTTTAGATGAGTTTGATGGCTACCCATTTGACCTTGAAAAACAATCGATAGATCTTATTACTGAGGTGGAGCCTAACGATAATCCCTCCATCGCCACAACGGTGGGATTGAAACCACCCTTTGCTGTTAGTGGTGCTATTTCACAAAAATCAGATAATGGCGACCTCTTCTCTTTTAACGCAGATGAAGCGCAATTTTATACGCTAATTCTGAAATACCAAGATCCTGACTTTAAACCGAATATATATTTTTCAGACAAGAATGGTAACGCACTAAACTTTGGGGTGATTGATATCGACCCAGCATTAAAAGCCATTGCAATTAATGTTGAAATTTTAGATGACGGTTTACATCATATTGGTATAAACGATATTAATTTTGATGGCAAAGAGAGCTTCACCTACCATGCCGAGATCTTCGAGGACCAAGATGGTGACGCTATTGATGATGTTAGAGAGATAGCATTAGAAATTAATAACTTAACTCACGATACGGATTCAGATACGATTGCGGACACCGAAGAGTTTTTGTACCCGTTATATTCTGACCAGATCAGTTTTAATCCAGACAACGATGCGCTTCCCAATTGGCTAGATACTGATAGTGATGGCGATGGGTTATCTGATCGGATCGAAGGATCTGACGATCGTGATAACGATGGCATCGGTAATTTTCTAGACGATGATTCCGATGGTAATACCATTCTAGATGTTCAAGAGTACGGTAATGATGCCAGTCAACCAACAGACACTGATTTCGACACCACGCCTGACTATCTTGATCTAGATGATGATAATGATGGGCTACTTGATATCTATGATCAACAAAGGCTTGTAGACATAACAGAGAATCAAGATGTGCTGACTGGCGCCCCATACGTCACGCATAATAATATCCCCACAAACTTTCTCCGTGAAGACGATCTATTACAGATTGCCATTGATGAATCATTAAGCGCCGGACAGCATTACTTAGTCTTTAAACGTAAAGGACTCGAGCCAATTAACCTACCAATATCTGTTTTTAATGGTGTGGCCAAAGCTAATGTTCCAGCTAACACAAGCAGTGTATTTATTTCAGACGGCATCAACAAAACCAACAGCAGAAATATCACGCTACACCCAAAGAACAGTCCAGTGATCAGCGCATCTGGGGCGCTATTGCTAAAAGAAGATGCTCAAAATCAACTCGTGGGCGCGGATTTTTCAGATGACATGACTATCACTGCCAATGGCATAGCCCTTGAGATCGTAAGCAATACAGGTTCAACACTGACAGTCAAAACTCCTAACACTCTCACTGATGGAGAGTTGCAAGTTAATAATGCCATCGGTCAAAGTAATGCGGTTACCTATTATGTCACGAAGCAAATTGCAGTTCAGTTGGTAGAGGTGGGCGATATAGACTCCGACGATCTCAACATAGAGACCTTGCTTGGTTCAACCTATTCACTCAATGCATCCAATAACACTCAAGTTGAGCACTTTAAAAATCAACTTACACCTGTCACAAGCTTCTTTGACTCTCAAGATGCACACAATGGTAAAATTTACCTGAGTGGTTATATTCTTCCTCAAGAAACCAACTTTACACTCGATACTAACAGTACCAGTTTTAGGTATATTTTAGATTTTATCGGGGTCAATAAAATCCCGAAGGAGCAACTAAATACGTTTAAAGAAACGATTGTTACCTACCCTGAATTTGAAGACATACATACGTATTTAACATCCTTGCTGGAACAATCTCCCGTTGCCTTAGATAAACTAAGCTCAGAGACAACAAATTTACTGATCAATAAAAGTAACGCGATCTTTAGCAAATACAGCAACAATAAATCGTTCACTGCCAATTCAAAAAAGCCAAGACAGCTCCAGAGTGAGACGGTTCAAAATCAACAACAAAGTTCAAACAACATAAAACCTACCATCGTTAGCTATGGTACCGATCATTTTGACTATTCACTTGATGCAACTAACTTTCTTGATAATTGGCTTCCGTCTGACCCAAGTTGCCCAGATAACGGTGACATAAATGACGACCAAAAAAGTAAGCTTAGTTATGACGGCTGTGTCGAACTGAAAAATAGAACAAAATTATACCTAAGCACCATGATTATCCCTTTAGGTGAAGACGGTGAATATGATCCAGCTCAGCTCGATTCTCCATTAAGAAAGCACATAAAGAATGGTTGGGACGGCAATATTTTAGGCCCACAAGCTGGTACTTTTTTAGGGTTAGAGTTTTGGTCAAAGGATCAATACTACAATGAATGTCCTTACCAAAATTGTCTATATCAAGTGATAGCACCAGGTGTTGGCGCACCATTGGGGCCATCTCCTTTTACTCATAACGGCAGTAGCGACTATGATCGTGCCATCACTCAAGCCCGTAAAAGCATTGCAATAAGAACCATTGTTGATGGCATTTTACTTAAGTTTTTCGACCTTATTTTAACCGGAATAGGCTATGAGCCCAAAGGTTTTGATCCTGTCGTTATCACCAAGTTAGTCATTCAATTCTCGCCAAAGCTCATTGAAGAAGCTGAGAAGCTATACGATGATGAAGACATAACCAATGAAGACATTGGCAACTTTGTTAAAGAGATAGCGATTGAATTCTATAAGAATGAAGTTGAACTGCTGGCCGATCCAGCCAACGCAGGAAAGCTTGGTCCAATCACTAAAGCTGTACTTCAAGAACTTGGTGTTAGTCCTCAAGATATTGCAGTGATGGCCGCTGGAGCAGCATTAAGAAAATGGACGCCATTTGTTGGACAAATAGAAGCCATTATCACTGGTGCACAAGTTGCTGACATATTAATCGATCAAGTTAAGACAATAAAAGATATGGCTTTTGTTCCAATAAAGTCTGATTTTACCGTCACTTGGGGATTAACCATTGTTGATATAGAACCTAGCATCATGAAAGCAGAGGCTGTCGATAAACCCTTATCGATTATTGGTACTGGCTTTGGTATCAACGAACGTTGGTATTGGTTCGATGAAGAACCAATCACTTACTTAAAAGATGAAGGTGCATCCAGCTTAGAAGTTCAAAGAGTTCATGATACTGTCTCACCAGAAGGGACATTACTGGAGATCACTGTACCGGGAACGCTACTTGCAACTGCCGTCGGGCCTATTGCTGTTCGTGTCGAACATCGAGGCGAGGAAGCAAACTCCCCAGTCAAAATTCAGATTGGAGATGGATTAGAGATAGCTCGCCTTAAAGCAAATACTGGACAGCCAGGCGACACTATTATTATTGAAGGTATCGGATTTCATACACTTAAATCTAAAAACCGTGTCACTTTTGCGGGTAAAGATGGCCTTAGAGTTGTGGCAAGTGTCAGGAAGTCTGAAGCAGGAAAGCTGACAGTGACAGTACCTAATAATGTCATTACCGGTGAGGTAACAGTAGAAGTCAATAATGAAGTAAGTAACGGACTCGTGTTTACGATCCCGTTCATTTTAGATATAACATTTGGAGACAATGGTAACTTTAATGATGATATCTTTAAATTAGTGGTTGATGATAAAGTAATTACTGATGGTTCAAGCCCTCAACGAAAAGTTGGCCCGATCTCAGTCCCGCTAAATGCAGGTTCTCATACCGTTAAGCTTGTTGGTATTCGTGCTGAGGATGAAATCGGAACCTATTACATCCTATTTGAAGGTAATGTTATTTCGGTGGGTGGAGATGCTTTAGAAGGACGAGATCTGCTCAAGGATAGTGTGAAAACCTTCCAAGTTGAAGTCGGTCCCACAAATCTAAAAGTGACCAGTAAAATCAATCCACTTAACGCATTACAGCATGAGTAAACGATGAATAGAATGGAGAGTGTATTGCCACTCTCCATTCTAATAAGGAATAATAATGTTACGTTACCTCGCTTTAACACCTTTGTTGTGGCTAAGCACCAGCATGGCCGAGACATCACCAAATTTGGATAAAACATTAACTCAACGATGTTTAGACACTTTTGAGTTTATTGAGAAAAAAGATCTCACCACGTTTTTAGCCCAAATGCCTGTCACCCCATCAGACTTTGAAAAAAAACGTTCGATGAAGGTATTAGAACGAGCTCATAAGCGCTGGTTTATCAAAGAAACAATCATCAGTATTGAACCAGTCAAAGTGAGCTACCAAGCACCATCAGAGATTAAGAAAGAGAGGTATCAGGCTCAAAAACAAGCCAAGGTAGATCTTCTCATTATTGGTGAGAAATACCGCTCAACGATGAATTGTAAGTTTATTCAAACCCCCAAAGGATGGTTTTTATCATCACTGCCTTAACCCATACCTGCCGTTCCCATCAATGAGGATACCTATTGGCTCATCTAGATTGATGTTACGGTCATCAATCTTAAGTCTACCTGTACTCAATACTTTCAATTTGATTGAAATGCATGGCACTGTTAAGCAAATGCGAACAAGGGATAAGTTCGAAAAGGGAATAATACATGCTCCAATATTCACAACTATCCGAGAATACAAAAGTACATATTAAAGCGACCGATTTACCATTAAGGCTAAAGCTCGCCACCAAGAAGCAATCTTACATACGGGCACTGGCTTTGATTTTATTAGCCCCCCTGCTTGCATCCCTTACAATGGCTGTCACTTTGGATGGCATGGAGCAAACCTTCTACCAATTTGTCGCCGGCTTCTTGATCCTTTTAGACCTAGTACTGTGGTTATTAACACACACATTAGTGTTAGATAAAGAAAGTGACACTCGTTATTTTGAGCTGAGTTTTATGGGTAAGCATCTATCCAAGACTGACCCATTTCCGCTCAGCACTACAGAATTACTACTTCGTCGCTTCAGCAAAGATCATCAGCAATTTGAGTTAAAAATAGATCAACTGAGCTATCCCATCGGCAATTTCACAGAAACACTTCGAGCCACATTATTTGTTGCCAATCACTTTGATCTGCAAGCCACTGAGCAAATAAGTCATTTTCCGCAAACTTGTAAACTAGATGAAGCACAGTTAGCCGCATCTATGTTGATTAAGCATCCTTGTGCTGCAAATGACCCCATTCAGGAATACCCACCTCTGTGGCAGCCAATTAACTTTGCTCGATTATTATTGCCTTTACCCTATTTGTTGATGATAGGTATTGGCATTAAACTCTTTGGAGGAGCGCTATAATGGTGTTTAAGCAGCTTAGTCCTACACAAGCAAAGATTACAACGACTCGCTTCTCAAAGATTAGCCGAACTATTATCAGCGCTATTCTTGCTGTACTCACTATTTTTATGGCAACTCGCCTTGGAGATGAAAATTATGGTGTGGTTATCGGTTGGGCTTTTGGTGCACTTTTAGGTTGGCACTTACTTTTTGCAAGAAAACAGATCCATATTGATATCGCTAATCAAACCATTAGCACCCGTGTAAGTTCTATTTACCTAATTGCACAGCAAGATATCTCCATTGCTGACATAAAGGCATTTAGAGTCGATAAAGACTCGACAAGACAACATCAATACAAGCTTTCAATCATCATGGATGAAAGGTTGAAGCCCATTAGGCTTGAATTCGGCAGCCTGCAATCGATGAATATATTAGCTGAAAAACTGTCAGATTTTTGCAATAAGACCTTATTGAACAGTGCAAAATATTGATGTTGTTCATCGAATAATATTGAAATGATGTCTGATAATAGAACAAGAATGATCTCAGCCCTCACAATCAGCCAACACCGTAAATGAGCAATGTCATACTCCAATTAACACATTTGCATGACTTAATGTTTAAACATTTATAACGACATGTTACATACCTTTGGGTATGTAACCTTATGCATAATATACAGACAATTATTGTCCTAGATATTAATTTATTATCTACGCATGTAGGAGTACATAATATAAATCCAAATAACCAATCATACTTCGTGATTAAAATCAGCAACAACATTATAATCACAAAAAAGATAATAAAACGTTAACAACCAACATAAATAATCATAAAATTTAATCCATCAGAATAAAACCCTACCTTTACCAATGATAATTAAATAAATGAATTAACAAGAAAACATCTAAAAAAGCATTAGTCAACAAATAGCATGTAAATTAACAATTAAAAATATAATCAAGAAAACAAGCAACATAAAAAAAACAATAAACACCAAACATACAAATTAATAAAGAACAACCGGTGAAGTAAATGCATTCTATACGAAAACACTTGGAGCATAGTCATTATCAGACGAAGAGGGAATACACGTTAAATAGAATGATAGATAATACTTATTAATAATCATATCGATAATTCTATTATACTAAGTGATAATAGTTTTGACATGATAGCTATGGTATTAATTCGCATTAGTAACTAAAAAATATAAATAAAACGGTGATTCGTTTGAATAAGAAGGGTATACCTTTGAATTACTCAGCTCTATCAAAAAAGAGTAAGGTACACATCAGCAATAAAGGATTGCCAGATAGGTTAATTTTGGCAACTGAATCCCGATTATTCAGGCGTACCATCATTTTTATTTTGATATTCCCTATGATCGAAGCCTTACTTATACACATCACTCTTTATGGCTCACAACAGAACGTTTATCTCTACGCCAGTTTGTTTATGATGGCCATCATTATTTTTTGTTTGGCGGCGACAAAAACACTCGTGTTAGATAGCATTACAGCAACCTCTTATTTTGAGTTCCGTTTATTCGGTATCAAACTTAGACGAACGAAAGAGAAGCTGTTAGCAAAAACCAGCATCATTCTCACCCCTTCAATACACAAACAAAACACTTATCAACTCATTATACGTAAGCAGAATTATGTGATAGGAAAAGTTGAAGAGGCAGAGGAAACACTACTATTCATTATGAGACTTTTTCAAGTGCAAACCTTTGAGCAAGTGAGTCAGTATCCTGATGTAATACCATTTAACAACAGTGGTATCACTAGGCTATTAAGTTGTAAAATGGCTGATACTGTTGCCTCGAATCATGCTATTCAACCTCTTTGGAATTCGATGGTGTGGTTGAAAATACTTCTCCCGCTTCCAGTCTTTATTACTCTTGGTTTTTTATTAAAACAATTAGGATCTGACTAATGTTATTTAAAAAGATATCCTCGACCAAAGCTATTATCACCCATACAAGTGTGAACTTTGTTAGTCGTAAAATAATAGGTGCTGTCACCGTATTAATAACAATTGTTATTGGATTAACACTTGGACGTAACAGTGACCTGTCTGTCATCTATTGGGCATTAGCCGCTTTATTAACTTGGCACCTACTATTTGTTAAGGTGTCCATTGAGATTGATTTAAATAAAAGATTAATTAGCACACAGATTAATTCAGTGTACCCAGTAGCCAAACAAGATATCCCAATGGATAACATCAAAGCTTTTAGCCTTGATTTTGATCCGAAAAAAACTAACCATTACAATTTACTGATCATATCAAGCTTAAAAGACAAGCCCTTTAAGTTTAATTTCGGAAGCCAAGCTGAGATGAATAGACTCGGCCATAGAATCGCAAAGTTTAGCGGTAAACCCTTCTTAACATGATATAGACGCGAGATTTGACTTGGTTTCATTATTTGCTATTAACCCCTCCCTAAGAATAATATATTTCCTCTATGGATGGAGGTAAGCTTTCGCTGTAAATATAAAACCTAGAGCGTAGAAGCAAACCTGAAATTCAGTCATGATGGAGTCACCGCTTTCTGTCACTATGGATAATGGCACAATTGGAGAATATAGAGTGAAGAAGTCATTAAAATCCCCCCTGTTACGAAGCGCTATTCTTCTCTGTGCTATCCATTTTTCAGCACAAGCAAATAATGAAAGTTCGCCCCAGCTAAGCAGTACCAAAGACGCTATCGATACATTTCAGCTCAATACTGATGATATCCTCAAACAAGCTCGAAAACTCAATCAGCAGCATGCCAGCCATTTTGAGCGCTTAAATCAGACTTTAGAGCAAACTAAAAGTGCCAAAGCTGTACTCCAAAGTGGCTTAATGGGAAAAATAGAGCTCGATGCAAAAGAGATGCTGTCAATTGCCAACACTTATCTTGGTCATTATCACACTTTTGTTTACTCCATCAGTCGAGATTCAAGCTGTTATCAACCACAGCAGATAGCCGAGTTTAGGCAAACCATTACGGAGTTACAAAAGTACGTCAATAACATTAAATCCCTCGCTGCCACCTCAAGCGAAGAAGAGGCATTTGCCGCCTTAACAGAGATCAATATAAATCAATCCAGAGTCGCGATGACGGTGAACCTATTTGAGATGTTTAAGCTCTGCTATATGACAGAAGCAATAGGTCCACTTAACCAAGGTTTCAATGCGTTGGATAGTCAACTAAACCACATGTCCACTCAGCAAGGGGAACAATCCCATAAACAGATGTTAGATGATGAGTTTATTGACGACCGTTATCCCTCAGAAGGTTTGGTTAAAACAAACGCCAACATAAGCGGAAGAGTCGAGACGGCTGACGATGTTGCTGAAATTAATATCACCATCAAACGTAAACCGACTATCTCCATATCCGATCTGAACTTTAGCGATAAACATATCGAATCTTGTATCAAGCAATCGGCAGCCACTTCTCAAGCGACACTGACCCATCAAGTGATCTTTTTCACTTGCGATTTACCTGAAGGTAGCCATAGCCAGCTCGACGACCTTGTCAATTTTGAGCAGATAACCATGATTAATATTAAAGGAGGTACACTGGATTCTTTATCCCCTCTTAACACACTTTCCTCTTTAGAGACCCTTTATCTGAGTTCTCTCACACTGAACACATTTGGCAATTTGTCTTCATTTAAAGGCTCAATGAATCTCACAAATGTTGAGACTCAGGATTGGGAGCATCTAGCCCTAGCGACCCCAAGTACACTCTCAATTCATAAATCGAAAGACTGTGATCCATTAGCGCCACTTTTCACCCACCAAAATGTTGCCGTTTTATATAAAGGAATGAACTCAAGCCAACAGGTTGACGTCATGGAACAGCTGGATTCCGGCGCAAAGCAACTCATGGTATTAACTGATTGCCCCGAACAATAAAGCAGATAACCTTATAATGGCTCAAGCTACTTGGAAACACATCTGCAATTGAGCTAGTACAAGGCCTCTGAAGCGAGCACTCCTAAGCCGTTTGGGTACATATCCTTGAGATAATCATTCTTTCGTCTTAAATACATCCTTTCGGGGAATAGCCCACCAGCCAAAAAACAGGATAATTATTCGATTCAGCATCTTGCTTCAATATTTGTAAGGATACAGATATGCTCAAACCTAAGTTAGGTCTTATATTCCTCTCATCATTATTACTGAGTGCTTGTGGGGGATCTGATTCAAATCCTGCCGATATTGTCCCCCCTGTTATCGTGCCACCAGCAACTGATGAGTTTGACCACAAGGTAAGTGGTATTGTCGCCTATTCAGGTGCTATTGCTGGGGCAGATGTCTGCGTAGACTTAAACATAAACAAACTTTGCGATGCCGATGACCCACAATCTACCACTGAACCAGACGGCAGCTACCTCATTAACTGGACGGACAGTACAGAAACTCCCGAGTATTACCTGATCGCAAATTGGACTGATACTAATACATCAATCTTAGCCGTTCCGACTCAGTTATCTGTTAAATACAAATCGACACGCCTTAACATTCCCCAGTTTATTTCACCGAACAATACCCATTCAGTGGCACCAAAAAAAACCAACACCATTATCAATAATGCCGCCGCTCAGTTAATGTCATTAAGCGAGCATGATGGTGCCATTAATGCGTTAACTCACATCGAATTCCAACGTTATGAACAGATGCACGCACAAACCTTATCGAGCAGTGATATTGTGATAAAGAAACAGGCACTGGCAGTCATTCTTAACTCTCTTTACCCACACTCAGGCAGTGATGTTTATCAGTTATCGACAGAACAAAGTAAAGCCGAAGCATTCGTTAATACCCAAAAGTTACACTCCCATCTGACCGCGTTAATCGATGACAATCTCACTGCTATTTTGGGCGTTGATGAAGTGCTCTCAAGCAGTAAATCGGCGCTTATGGCGTTAATTGAAGGCTCAGGTCTATCTGTCGATGAGTATCTAAATTCAGATCCCATCGCTGTACGTTTTTTGGTAAACAATACCTTACTTGCACAAGGTTATATCGACACACCATTTGATGAAAAAATCATGTCAGGGGATGATTGGCAGATACTAAAATCCAATATCATGGATGATGGGTTAACTCCTCACCAGTTCACTTTGGCACCCGTGCACCTTAACAGCTTCTACACACTAGACTACGGAAATCCAAATCTCACTCTAGCGGGTTTTGTCACCGACAATCAACCTAGCGGTTCCATCATCGACTCAAGTAACGAGCAGCCCATTCCGGTTGAGTGTTGGAATGGTGAGCTTGAAACATGGATCAATGTTAATCGTGATAATCAAGGCTATGAACCAGTTGCAGCTGTGTATCACAACAATACAATCACAACCCATTACGATGGTACTGATGTACCCATTAACTTTAGCGTCGAGAAACACCATAGAGACAGTGAAGAGTGGAGCGCTATAATCGAGGCTACACCCATTGCATTTAAACTAAATAAACTCGACTGGCCCGCATACATCTATCGCTACAATATCGAGCAAACTCAGGATGTGATGTGCCGTATTGAAGCTAACTATTCGACTTGGGATATGCCCACTCATAATGATCCGGAACTGCTCACAACTGCGGATATGGCTCGCCTGTTTTGGCCAACATTCTCCTCTGATGAAGTAACCATTAATGAGACGAAAAAGCAGCTATCGATTGAGTTAACATTTGGGACAATAAGCACGTTCGAATGGTCACTGCAAACCAGTCCCAATGATCTACCTGTGATACATATTGTTGAAATTAATGTCCCACAAGAAATTGCAGCCCAAGTCATACCAGATAACTATCTAATTAATGATGATCAAATTATTGAAATAGAGATGAATAAGGCCATCAGTTTCGATGACATGAATGACTTTCTTCTACTCACTTATAACGGTGAAGAAGACAGTTTCGGTCAGAGATATTATCAGCACCTAATCTCGCTTTTACCAAGTAAATAGGTCACAGTGAGCTTGTGAGGGCTCTGCCCTCCATCCGTTTCTTCATGGAGTGAGTACAATCATGTTACGTGTTGGATTTAGCCTACTATTGGCAACAAGTATAGTATTGAGCGCGCAAGTGAATGCCAAAGAGCAACTTTTTGCCCCATTATCTGAAGCAAAAATCGATAAAAAGCTTGAGCGTCACTTTACTTATTATCCACTTGTAATAGGGCTGGATGAGGGAAAGTACCTCATGGATGATATTAGCGGAAAACTCTCTCGGATCTCTTACGAAATACCAGTGAGCTATGAACCTACTCACATAATTAATAACTACAAAGCACAAATTACCAAACTAGGTGGTGAGATACTCTTTGAGTGTGCGACAGAACAATGCGGTAAAGAAAATCGATTACAACAACAAATTAGCCCTCTGAACACGACCCCAAAAAATCACCCTGCGCTAGTAACTGCTAAATTAGTGCTCGATAAAAAGTTACTTTTTCTATCACTCTATTCCGCCAACTGGAAGAGAAGTGCAAGCTTACAGTTAGACATAGTTGAAGTGGTGCCAGAACCTCTGGATTTGGTCAAAGTAAATCAAGCATACCTTGGCACTGAAATCATTCAGAACCAGTTTGAAGACAGATCACACAAGGATCAACGCAACAGTAAAGACCATCCTATGATTGATCGGTTGCCTGGTGCATATATTAATGATTATAAACAGTTCGATTTTGGCCAAATCAAAGTGATAAGTGCCATCAATAAAAAAAAGTACCAACTTGAAGAGCTTGAAGGACGGATCACAGACATAAGTTACGATCTACCCCGTAATTACTCAGAGTATGAAGTGAATGCTAACTATAAAGCGGCACTCTCACAATTAGGTTTTACATCAGTATTTAACTGTCAGGGAAAGGATTGTGGTGGACGAACTAAGGTTTACCAGAATATTAAAACCTTAGCCAGTAACGGCCAAGATGAGAGTCAATTTTACAGTTTATACACGCTAGATCGTCCTGAAGGCAGAGTGCATGCCATGGTTTATGTTATCGGCTACAGTGATGGCCTTTGGGTCGAGTTGAGAGTGGTCGAAGAAACACAACTCGTCGACGATAGAGTCAACATTGATCTCGATGGATTAACAGATAAGATGGCTGAAACCGGCCATGTCGCACTGGATGGATTACTGTTTAAATTCGACAGTGACCAGATATTACCAGAGGCGAAATCGGTTGTTGAAGTTGTGGCTACCTATCTTAAATCTCATCCAAAACAAAGCTTCTATGTCATAGGTCACACTGATGATAAAGGTAAGCAGAGTTACAATCAGATACTATCAGATAAACGTGCTAAAGCCGTTGTTAAGCTCTTAGTGTCTGAATATCAAGTCCCTAAAACCCAGCTCACTCCTAAGGGGATTGGCGAGTATTCTCCGGTGGCTAACAATAGCAATGAAGCGGGGCAGAAACTCAATCGCCGTGTTGAGCTGGTGCTGAGATCTGACAAGCTATAAAACAAGCGAGTGGCATTAGCCACTCATCAATTTAAGCCGTATTGCTATTGAACCTGAAAGCTAGGTTCAGATCTTGTTAGTTCTTTTCTGGAAGATTTTGCATATTTAGCAATTTTTTTATTGCCAGCTTGTTCATGTATTTTATTGAGAACATCATGGTAACGACCATTGCCACTGGCAGCTAACACTTTACATAGCCATGCCATTGCATCCCCCATGTATTTATCATCAATATCTTTAAGCTGCCATACCCTTTGTGCAACCTGATCCAATGCCGCGGGATTGGTCAGTTTTGTTGCTATAGCCTCACGGGCACTTTTACGCACTAAAATATAATCACTGCCAAGTAATTGAGAAACCAGAGCCACTTCAGTCGGTGCGACATCTGTAGTATCAATATCTGATTGAGTAAACGCGTTTTTAAGCACCCAAACATTACTGTCTAAGCTGAACTCCATTGAACCAGCATTTAGGTAGGTTAAACGTAAATTTTGCACCTTTATATTACCGAGAAAAAGCTTATAACTACTGCGAACATATTGTCCGACAGTATTTGGTTGACCTAAGGCTTGTAATACATCCTTAAGACTCGAGCCCACACTCACCTGTGAAAAATCTTTTTTAGAGATCTGGGTTTCAATCGCTAGCGCCTGCAGTTCTTGACTCACCTTATCGGCATCATAACTTTCAAGCGCAAACGCTTGCCCTTGCACCTCACCAATCTCTGTCAGTGCGCCTTTAATATAACGTTTTAGTTTTGTGGAGGAGGTTTGGCTATTCAATTCAGTTAACAAATCTCTGTACCTTGCCTTCTTAGAAGCACCCAAGGCTTTTGCTAACCAGGACAACGTGTCCTCCTGCTCATCGTTATTCAGTGGTGCTTGGTTGGTCAATACCCATGCTGCAAGGTCTAAAAGCTTAGGGTCTTCAGGAGGGAGGTGGTAAAGGTCTTTGGCTGCTAACTTATTATCTGCTGAATCATCACTGATTAATAACAAACCAAACACCACATCTCTAGGCTCATCAGCCAAACTCATCGTAGAAAAACTGACGAGTAATAAAATATGTATAAGTTTAATCACAATTTACTTACCTCAACTATATAGTTGCTCAATAAACAACCATTAAGCTACAGGATTAATCGCTCATTTACCAGTCTATGACCTGCTGATGCTCTGTTCTAAATTAGGGTATACTGACACGTTATTCCCTCTTAATAAGATCTAGCTTCGTCTATGAGTTTCTCTCCGCTTAAGCGCTACTACCAAAAACTGGAACAATCCAACTTTGCCAATGATTCCGTTCAATTACAGGCTTTGATTCAACTAGAAACCCTCTATCAACAGCTAAAAAACCCCACAAAACAGCAGATGCTAGGCCTGTACTTATGGGGAGATGTAGGCAGAGGAAAAACCATGCTCATGGATCTTTTCTGTAACGCCACTGCAGAGCTCACTGGACACACGCCTCTAAGGCTGCATTTTCACCGTTTTATGGCGCGGATCCATAAAGAGATGATGCTAGAATCTGGCAATCGAGATCCGCTAAAACGGATTGCTAAACGCATAGCTGCCGAATCAACAGTGATCTGCTTCGATGAGTTTTTTGTTGCCGACATTGGTGACGCCATGATTTTAGGTACCTTGTTTAACGCCCTCTTTGAACTCGATATCGTGCTCGTTGCAACCTCAAACATTCCCATCGAACGCTTATATGAAAATGGCTTACAGCGACAAAGGTTCGAACCCGCAATTGCACTACTGCAACAACATACTCAGCAGATCCACTTAAATGGGCCGCAAGACCATCGACTACGGCACCTTAGCTATCGTCAAACCTATTTTCTTAAGTCTCAAGCAAACTTTACAGCTTTATTCGATCAATTAAGTTGCGGTGCACTTAACCACAACCAAGCGTTAATGATCTTAGGCAGGTCTATTGAGGTGGTGAAAGCCAATCAAAATATCGCTTGGTTCGATTTTAACGCCCTCTGTAATGGTCCACGCTCACAACTCGATTATATTGAATTGGCCAGTCGCTTCGACACCATCTTACTCAGTGGCATACCTCCTCTTGGTGGAGAACTCAAGGGCTGGATACGCGCACGTGGCACTGAAGATGGTTCAATAGCGACTAAGACTGGTGAACGGCAACTGGAGTATGCCGTTAATGATGATCCTGCCAGACGTTTTATCAGCCTAGTTGATGAGCTTTATGACCAAGGCGTAAACCTCTATCTTAGCGCCACAGTCACCTTGGAAGATCTCTATATTGGCGGTGCCCTTAGTTTCGAATTTAAACGAACTTATAGCCGTTTAACTGAAATGCAGTCTTTAGAGTATTTCGACAAGCTAATGCAGCCCGTTACAGATAATAAAGTGACTTAACCAAAGTCAAATGAGACTTGATTGCACCCAACGCTATCCCACATCATCAAACTAAAAAGGAGTAAGTTCCAACCTATTAATATTGAACAATAATATTTCTTAGCAAAACCTATTAAGTTCCCTTTATAGCAAAACCTTTTCAATACTAAGATACAGAATTTACAGCCTTTAAGGCTTGTGAGTGGACAAAGGCTAGATAGCAGTTACGCTTACTTATATCCTTTCCAATAATCAAACTTAAAGACTGAATTGCCTGCCAACTAATCACAACTTGGAAAGCCGTAGGATAAACCAGAATAAAGGAAACACCGATGAACAATCTTTCTCTTAAAGCTAAATTGATAGGAAGTGCAGGCTTATTGATATTCCTGCTTATTTTCAGCTCTGGCTTTGCTATCTACTCAATGAATAAAATTGGTGTCGAGCTTGAAACCATTGCAGAACAAGATATCCCTTTGACTAAAAAGCTCGCTTCCATCACTACCCTACAACTTGAGCAAGTCATTCAATTTGAACGCGCTATGCATTACGGCAGTATTCTACAACTAGAAGAAAACGCCGCGGCCAAATTACAGACTGTAATCGGGAAGTTTGATCATGGTACTGAAGAGATTGAAAAGGAGCTCTCAGCAGCACAGAGCATGAGTGAAAACGCTATGCTAGGTGCTACAGGAGAGGCCTTAAAAGAGTTTGAGTCTTTAAATATTGGTCTTAAACAAATAGACATAGAGCATAAAAGCTTCGTTATACATGCACATCAGGTATTTACTTTACTCAATCAAGGCCAAAGACATGCAGCAGAGGAGATTGCAGCACAAGTAGAGGTTGAAGAGGAAAAGTTGGATAATGAATTAAAAGCACTGCTTAATGAAATTGGCGAATTTACCGAAAAAAGCGCCAAACATGCAGAAGCTTACGAGCATGAAGCAATATTGATGCTCATTGTCATCGCCATCGTCAGTATATTATTTGGTACCATCACAAGCTGGATTACCACCAGCACCATTGTTAGCGGAATTCGCTCTGCAATTAACACGGCCTCGGGCGATCTTAGCCAGAGTATAGAAATTACCAGTAAAGATGAGATCGGCGAACTCTTAACTGCGATGAATGAAATGCGACAGAAATTGTTAAACCTGTTTTCAGATATCGCAGAGATGACAGTACAGCTATCAACAGCTGCAGAAGAGGTTTCTGTCGTCACGGCTCAAACCAGCACGACAATTGAGATACAACGTGATGAAACAGCCCAGGTCGCGACAGCAATGAATGAGTTAACGACCACTAGCAGAGATGTCGCCACCAATATCGCGCAAACAGCGAATTCAGCAAGTCAAGCTTCAGAACACACAGAGAAAGGCACCAAAGTCGTCAAACAAGTCATTGAACAAATTAATGAGCTCTCTAATCAGTTAGAAGAGTCTGCCCATGCAATTTTAGAGGTAGAGAGCCAAAGCAGTGCAATCACTTCCATGCTTGAGGTCATTAAAGGAATAGCTGAGCAAACAAATCTATTAGCTCTCAATGCCGCTATTGAAGCAGCACGAGCTGGGGAGCAAGGTCGTGGTTTTGCCGTCGTTGCCGATGAAGTTCGCACACTCGCTACGCGAACCCAGCAATCCACTGAGGAGATAAATGAGATAGTTGAGAAGTTACAAACCAGCTCAGGTAAGGCTGTTTCTGTGATGGAAAGAAGCCAAGAGCAATCAAAAACAGCAGTCGATCATGCAAGTAACTCTGGTGATGCCCTTAACTTAATTGCCCAAGCGATGGATAATATTAACCAGATGAGTGCGCAAATAGCGTCTGCTTCTGAAGAGCAATGCGCGGTATCAGAAGAGGTTAATCGTAATATCGATAAGATTCATAATATGTCTATTGAACTCTCAACCGGTGCAACTCAAACTGCACAAGCAGGTTTAGAGTTGGCTGAAATTAGTATTCGATTACAAACTCAGGTAAACCAGTTCCAAACCTAACTCTGGCAGAAGGGGCCCTAGGCCCTTCTGGATAAGGTTTTGACCTGCTTATGAATTACGCATAAAATTCCAGTCTTCTTCTGGAGACAATTAAGAGCAGAAATGACAATGGGATCGAGTATTGATATTGCCTGGTGGCAGCTCGCTGTCTTTATGTCAGTGCTGATAGTCCCTTTAGCGATAAACCTTAAGTTAAAGCTGCATCTGGGCCGCGAAATATCCATTTCTGTCACCCGTATGATCTGTCAGCTCATTTTGGTTGGTCTCTATCTGGAGTTTCTTTTCTCTCTCGACAGTTTACTGATCAATATCTTATGGTTAAGCGTAATGGTTCTCATCGGGACTAGTGCCATTGTCACTGGTGCAAAACTCCCAAGGCGAGTTCTCTACCTCCCGGTATTGTCAGGCCTTATCATCGGGGTTATCCCCCTGATGTTCATTTTACTTTTGCTACTACTTCAACCCCAGCCTCTGTATAGCGCTCAATATCTCATCCCACTTGCTGGCATGTTATTGGGAAACTCTTTAAGCGGTAATATTGTTGCCCTGCAGCGATTATTTACAGCTTTTGATGAAAAAAAGATGGAGTATGAGGGAGCTCTAGCACTGGGCGCACAACCTTATCAAGCCGCTTTTCCTTTCTTGCAATCTGCATTGTCTCAGTCTTTAGCGCCCATATTAGCCTCTTTGACCAGCATGGGGTTGGTGACCTTACCAGGAATGATGACAGGGCAAATTTTAGGAGGGAGCGATCCGATGTTAGCAGTGAAATATCAGCTCATTATTCTCGTCGCTATTTTTGTGGCCTTGAGTCTCTCTGTCACCACTTCATTAATATTATCAATTAAGCGAAGCATCACTCACACAGGCTTTATAAAGATAAAAACGACTCAACTCTAAGGGACTTACTTAGGGTTTGTATTGGTTACCAATACCTCTATATTGTTCGACGTTTTGAAAACAATTGTAGTCTTAAACGTCCACCACTCCTGTGCATCAAGTGCACCTTTAAACTGATCCCAACCCACGAACGAGTCATTATGAGTAAAGCTAAATTTGCAGCTTTGACTTCGACAATTAATCTCTTCTACAGTGAGCTCATCACTGGCCTCTGACATTTGAATAAAATCAGCAAGCTGTGTCTCGACATCATAGGCCCACTGCTCATCTCTACGCTCTGTTTCAATTAATTTTTTAATCCCTTCAGGTGAGGTTGCCCCTGGCAGCTCTACAAGCTGTGTCTTTAATTTCTCTTCTAACTGCTTCTCCATGTGAGATTTCGCATATTCAGTCAAACCCACTTTCAACTCAGCAGTTAACTCCTCTATGATCACAGACTTTGTCTCTACTAGTGCATTAAGTCTGCCTACCTCATTTGTCATCTGTTCCAATCGAGACTCAAGATCGGCAATATTCGCTTTATCAATTTCTCTCTGCTCCCTAAGGCTCCTCTTAGGCACAGCTGAAGATTCTGTATCTCTTTCTATCCGTTCAGACCTTGTAAAGCTAGGCTGCTTATCTGAATGACTCTTAGCACTATCGTCACTGAATACACCAGATTCTACCGTTAAGTTGAAAAGGAAAGCACCACAGAGACTCGCTAGAATTAACGCAATAAAAAATTTGATTCCACTCATAATGATTTCATCAACAAGTTTAAAAAATTATTATTAGCAAACAGAAATAATGAGGACAAGCCACCAAAGCTTAAATGGTTAACTTTAAAGTTCGAATCGAGATAAAAAGGATAATTAACAGGTAAAAATAGAGACTAAATAGAGAATACATTAAATAAACAGGGCAATAACACTCCCCACTGTCGCAGCCGCTTTTAAGAATTGGCCAGCTGTATAGGAATCATCCTCCTCTTCACCAACCTTGTCAGGATGATCCATACCTAAAGCACCATATGCGAAAGATTTGATCCCATCGGATTTTTCGGTGTCGCCCTGCTTTGAGATTAATTGATTTCCCGCTTGAACTCCGCTCGCCTCTTTTTGACTGAGACTGATTCCAGCAGGAGATAACTCCACCTTGGTTGAAACCATGTTTGCGGGTTTAGGTGATACCACCTCAGCACTTTTAGCCGGAGGTGACATGAGATGACTAGGATCATTCAGCAAAACTGCCGTGCCAATATTTCCAACCATCATTTTCATTTCCTAAGCGAATACCAAGCTACCAATATAATCCAAAACGCCATACAGTAAAATCTTAAGCGTATGAATATCTGAAACAAATCGTATCACTGTATGACATCACGTTAAAATCGGTAAGCAAGCGTGACAGCGAGATCATCAAAACTATTATCTCTCAGTTCAACTGCTGCCAATTTAGGCTCCAACTAGCCTGCTCACTGAGCCTGTATTCCACTCCGACACCAACATAAGGAGAGATCCCAGTTTCACCAATCCCAGCTTGTTTTTGCTCTTCACTGGAGTTAAAAGTAACCTGCTCCCAGTTAAATCCACCAACATGAATGGAATATGAGAGGTTGCCTTCCAACACATAACGGTACCCTAATTTAGCTCCCCAGCCAGAGTATTGCTCTACAGCTTGAGTAAAACTCTCCTGAAGATCGGAATCCAAACTGACCACCTCAGTGAATAGTGCGTTTTGTCCACCCAGCACAAGTTGCTCAAAGCCCACTTGCCAGTTTGACTGACTTGTATAACCTATCTCAAATTGATTAGCCTCTCCCTTGACCCTAAACCCTACCCCACTATCGACTCTATTTTCATCAAGCGTTTGGTTATCACTTTCAGCCAACTGTTGAAGATAGTAATCTCTTAGTTTCAATCTGACATCGTCAGCTTGGGCGCTGTTACACACCATTAAGCAACCTAAGATAACTCCCCATAAAACAGGAAACGACGCTCTTTTTTTGACTGGTTTAAGAATTGAGTACGGGGCGTGTGCTTCCACCAAAGGAAGAGAAGGAATACATAAAGTCATGCGATCTGGAGCAACAACTCCACAGTAGGCGCAATTTGAAATGGGTTTCATGGGCAACTCCAAGACTAAAGCAGATGTACTAAGTACAAGGCAATAGTCGAGCCAACCATAACACCCATTAAATATTCAACATCTTACGGTATACTAGCCCTCCAAAAGCATCCCGTTTTTTGCATAATGCAAACCATATTTATAACATCACAACAGCAATCACACTAAACTCGGCTTGATTTTCAATCTTGCATTAACGTGTTCTGATAAATCTCCATCACCCGGTTAGCATGTTCTTCAACGAGTTCTACAGGCAGTTCACTCGGTTTCTGCTGCAATGTCAGCCTGTGGCTCTCATCACGTAGAAACAGGTATGCTCGTATTAAGGCTTCAGCATCAGCATTGGATAAAAGAGTTAACTCACCTAAGGTTCCAAAGATTCGAAGGTTATCAGACCACGTCGATAGCTCCTTATGCTCATGGGTATTTGCTAACACTAAATATTGAGCAATAAATTCAATATCGGCAATTCCCCCTGCACTTTGCTTTAAATCAAACAAACCGGACTTTACCTTTAACAAGTGAGATCGCATCTTAGTGCGCATATCTCTCACCTCTTTTGCCAGCTTAGCTCTCTCTCTTGGCAACTCTAAGACCTGAGTTCTTAGCTCGCTAAACCGGCTGGACAGCGCATTACTGCCAAACATAAATCGAGCACGAACTAAGGCTTGGTGCTCCCACGTCCAAGCTTCTTCACGCTGATATTGTCCGAAATACTCGATTTCACTCACCAACAAGCCTGAGGAGCCTGATGGACGTAAGCGCATGTCCACTTCATAGAGTTCGCCAGATGTGGTACGAGTTGAGAAAAGGTGGAGGATTCTTTGGGCCAACTTGAGGTAAAAATGTCCAACCTCTATAGGACGATCCCCATTTGTTTCACCTTGTTCTGGGTATTTTTCACGAGAAAAGTTATGCAAGAACACCAGATCAAGATCTGAGCTGTAACCTAACTCTATCCCACCCGCTTTGCCATAACCAATGACCGCAAAACCTGTCACCCCTTCTGCTAAATATGCAGGGGTTCCGTGACGCTTGCTCACCTGTTGCCACGCTTGCATCACAACCTGCTCAATAATAGCTTCAGCTAAAAAGGTAAGATGATCACTCACCTGACACACAGGTAAGACTCCAGTCACGTCTGCAGCGGCGATTTTAAGCTGTTGGGATAACTTAAATTGTCGCAAGGCTTCCATCTGCTGCTCCATATCTTCCTCAGGAACACGCAGTAAATATTGGCGTAACTCACTGCCATAATCATCCAATGAGGTGGTGTCGTAGAGCTGAGAAGGATCAATAAGCTCATCAAGTAACATCGGAAACTTAGCAAGCTGACTCGCAATCCAAGGACTGGCACAACACAGGCTCACAAGTTGCTGCCGCGCACCAGGATTCTCATAAAGCAACTCGAGGTAAGTTGTACGAGTTAGGATTTGATCGATCACTTTAGTCACTGAAGCTAAAGCACTTGAAGGAGATTCTAAATTAGTTAATTCATTCAACAACCAAGGCATCAACTTGTCTAATGTATCTCGTCCCCTAGGTCCAATACTTCGATTTGTGACGGTCTCACGCCACGACTTCAACAGCGGCCAAAGCGCAGGGTCTTCAATCATCTGCTCTTTAATCAGTGTTTGTGCATCATCATCTTCGTAGGCTATCCACAATTGTTGAGTCCACAAATCAGCAGTTTCATCCTCAATCCGACCACCAACAGTATCGAGAAAATGACGATGGATCTTACTCATTGAAGATTCAATATGAGTACGCAGCTCAGCTTCTGATGCCATTCCCATACAGTGACATAAGCGATACCAATTTAAGCCATCATCCGGCAAGGTTTGTGTTTGTTGGTCGCCGATCCCCTGCAGCAAATTTTCAACTCGCCTTAACAATACATAACTCTGCTTAAGCTCATCGACAGCCAGGTACTCTAACTGGCCTAAATTATATAAAGTATCGATTGCCGCAAACAAACTTTGTTGACGCAATGCAGGCTCTTGCCCACCACGAATCAACTGAAAACTTTGAACAACAAATTCAACTTCACGAATTCCCCCCGCTCCCAACTTAATGTTGTCGGTCAGTTTTCGACGCCTCACCTCTTGGGTAATGAGTTGTTTCATTTTCCGTAAAGATTCAATCGCTGAGAAATCGATATAACGACGATAAACAAATGGTCGTAGCATAGAGTGAAGCTCATCAGAATGGGCTGTCCAAGGACCAAGCGCCCTCGCTTTCACCATGGCATAACGTTCCCAGTCTCTTCCCTGCTCTTGGTAGTAATCTTCAAGACCACTGAAACTGACAACTAAAGGGCCACTATCACCATAAGGGCGAAGACGCATATCGACACGATAGACAAATCCATCCACCGTCACTTGATGTAATAAATTAACTAAGCGTTGCCCCATACGGATGAAGAACTGTTGATTATCAATGGCACGACGGGCGCCTTGTGTCTCTCCGTGCTCAGGAAAAGTAAAAATAAGATCGATATCTGAGGAGAAGTTCAGCTCTCTTCCCCCCAGCTTTCCCATTCCCAGAATAATAAGAGGTTGAGGATTTCCCTCTGCATCAATCGGAGTGCCATACTGCTTACACATTTGGATATAAAGCCAGTCACGAGCAGAGATAATCAACGCTTCGGCCAGTGCAGATAGATCGAGCAAAGAGTTTTCTAAAGAGGTGTAACTGAAAAAATCTCGCCAAGCTAAGCGAACCATCTGCCGATTGCGATAACGTCTTAAAAGCGCTTTAACTTCATCTTCACCCGAAGAGTCACTCAATAATTCGTGCAGATCTTTGTCGAACTCCTGCCTTGAAAGGTTTTCAAGTTCGCCATTAAAAAGGGGGAGAACCCAATCTGGGTGACGGCATAACTGCTCCGCAATAAAATCACTCAAGCCCATGATTCGATATAGTTCTTGGGCTTGATCTTCAGTTAATTCATTAGCAAGTTCAGGCCATGCTTCATTCATGCGTTGCCAGTAACGATCTGCAACGTCTGAAATAATGGCAGATAATGGCTTGTTACTGATATTTTCCATGGTAATAATAATCCCTAACAATTATGGCAATCGACTTATTATCATTTAAGACATAATATGTCTTGGTGGTAACCAAAATGTAAACTGTCTTGGCTTTTTGAGCCGCCTGACACAAGTTAAATAAAAAAAGATTACTTTTTCATTCAATCTAGAGGTTACTATAACTTAATTCCAAATGTTTTAAGTTATGAAATAGATAGCTAGAAAAATTCATTTAGCCTCTACCCTAAAAATGGAGAAAACATGGCAGCGATGCTTATACGTGTTCTCACACTAACATTGCTATTAACCTTAGTAGGTTGTGGTGATGACAGGCCTGATCGAATTGCTCAGTTTCAGCAATTAGCCGGCCAGAGAATCGATACCCTAGGAAAAATGCTGGATAACGGTCAGATCCGAAACGCGACTTTGCTTAAGCAGTACACAAGTGTATTGATTAAGCAGCAACCGGATCTGGTACCACTACTCAATGAACTAGCGAAAGATGGAACCACTAAAGGACCTATGTATACATCCTTGGTTCGCCGCTATAAAGAACTAGGAGATGCCAAAAACTATGTCGACTTGGATCAACAGTTAGCTGAAGCTGAAAATATCTACCAAGCAGCAGACCCTAGTCTGTACAACGATATGCTATCGGATCCACTCAACGTGGTTGCCGACATGTCTAAAGGTGCTTTAGGCCGAGTAAACTCGATTAGTCGTGAAGCGGCGGCACTCGCCAATGGCGCTGAAGATCTCGGTGCAGGCAGCCAACTTGTCGGTAACCCTGGTTATGGCAGCTGGCAAACGGGTTCTAATGGCATGTCTTTTTGGGCATGGTATGGCATGTATTCCATGTTCTCTAATGTGATGCGTGGGCCTATTGGTTACGATCGCTGGTCTAGCCGAAGAAATTATAGCTATTACAATGATGTTGGTCGTTCTCGCTATACCTCACCTAAACAGGCTACAGCCCAGAAACAGACGTTTGAGAAAACTAAGAAGCAGTTTAATTCTCAGGGTAAAAAATTCGATAGCCCTTATGCCAAAACGCGTACAGGTTCGACAAGTTTATCCCGCCAAAGCACTAGCGCACCTAAAGCTAGTTCAGTAGGCAACAGTAGTAAGAGTGGCAGCAAGTTCCGTTCTAATTACTCAAAGAACAGTAACTTCCGTAACTCAAACAGTCGTACTACTCGCGGTGTACGCCGAGGAAAATAGATAAGGAACGCTCATGACATTATTTCAAAACTTCGGTATTACGCAAGACTTGGTCATCATACTGGCCATAGACTTAACCATAGCGATTATTCTACTAACCTTTATGCGTTACCTTCAGGGTTGGAGCATTAAAGTCGACAGTCGGGTTGAGCTTTCTGAAAGAGACAACTTTGCCTTCGGCATTAGCACCGCTGGTGCAATTGCTGGACTGGGTATTGTCCTTACTGGCGCCATTACAGGGGAAGCAGCTCATTCCTATCTAGTTGAAGCGATTGGTATGACGGCTTATGGTTTGTTCGGTCTGGTGTTAATCAAACTAGGTCGATACCTGCACGATAAAATTGCGCTTAACGAGTTCAACAAAAACGAGCTTATCCTCAAAGGTAATATTTCAGTCGCCATCGTCGATGCCAGTGCCGCGATAGCCACCGCTATCATCATTCGCTCGGTATTGCTGTGGGCTGAAGATCTGACTTTCAATACCTTTATCGCCATCTTCAGTGCTTTTGCCATTTCTCAATTGATGCTCGTATTGCTGACGCGTTTTCGCGAGTTCCGCTACGCTAAACGCAATCAAAATGCTTCGATGCAAACAGCTTTAGTTCAGGAACATAAAGCCGTAGCCATCCGTCACAGCGGCTACATGCTTGCCATGGCATTGAGTTTTAATGCCGCTAGCCACTTCATTATCTATAATCCAGAAGCTTACCTCGCTAACTTAGTCGGCTGGTTAACCTTCTCAATTATCATGCTAGTCGCACTGACTGTACTGATTAAAATAGTGAAGAAAGTGGTACTGGCAAACATCAATTTAGCCCAAGAAGTTGAGCAACAAAATAACATCGGTGTTGCAACCGTTGAGCTGGCATTAAGTGTGGCGATTGCCTTAATCCTCACCAGCCTAATGGCTTAATAGCCCCTTAATATTGCTGCTGTTTAGCAATATTAGCAATCAATGAACGGCTCTTGGAGCCGTTCTTCTTTATTCCTCCTTCAAATTGTAAATCGTGAGAATTCAGTGAGTGAAGTAACCGAGCCAGCATTAGCTGGAAGCACCAAAGAGAAAAAACTAAGCTGGTTTGACGACACGTTATTGCTTGGCATCATGGCTGTACTTGCTGGATGTGGGTTAATCTACGAATACCTGCTTTCCCACTATGCAGGACGTATTCTCGGCGCCTTGGAAGCCGCGATCTACACCATGATCGGCCTCATGATTGTGTCGATGGGTGTTGGTGCTTTTGCCGCGCGAAAAATACGCTGCGCCTATACAGGTTTTGCCATACTTGAACTCAGCGTTGCCCTGTGTGGCTCACTTGCAATCTTAATCACCGCCGCCATTATTGGCTTTGGTCAGCAACTTCCCCTCATTATCGCCAGCACGCTAGGCTTGCCGCCAGATCTACTGCCTGAAGGTGGCTTTATCGGCCTCATGCAGCATCTAAGCGAATATCTACCCTATGTTTGGGGCGTGATACTCGGTTTAATGATCGGCATGGAGATCCCTCTTATTGCCCGCGTGCGCCAATCTCTGTGTGACGAACATTTAATGCATAACGCAGGTACCATTTATGGCGCTGATTATGTTGGTGCAGGTATAGGTGCGGCCATCTGGGTAAGCTTTATGCTCGCCATTGATATTCAGTTGGCAGCGGCATTAACAGCCAGTTTTAACCTACTGGCTGGTTTCATCTTTATTTGGCGTTTTTGGGATCGAATTCGTTTCGTCAAAATCCTACTGGTTGGACACTTTATCGCCTCAGCAATATTACTCTTGCTAGCGTGGCATGGGCCGAGTTGGGAACAGAACTTTAATAACTTGCTCTATAAAGACAATGTTATTTATGCTAAATCGACGCGTTTTCAACAGCTCACTTTTACCGAGCGCTTAAGAGGCAACGGTATCGCGCCAGTTTACTCTTTATATATCAATGGAAGACTGCAATTTTCCAGTGAAGACGAGCACATTTACCATGCTTTTCTGGTTCACCCTACAATGGAAGCAAGTGCACGCCATGATAATATTTTGATCATTGGTGGCGGTGACGGCTTAGGCTTAAAGCAAGTTTTTAAATGGAACCCTAAAGCCGTGACCTTAATTGATCTTGATAAAGATTTGCTTGAGCTTTTCACCTCTCACGATGCCGACATGCCAACACGTTTAAGCCAAACCTTACTCAAATTAAACGGTGATGCACTCAATGAGCCTAGGGTCAATGTTGTCGTTGATGACGCCTTTAACGGGGTAGATGATCTGCTAAGAGACGGTAAAAAGTTCGACACTATCATTGTCGATCTTCCCGACCCTAGCCATCCTGACTTGAATAAACTCTATTCCGATCTCTTTTATAAAAAGTTAAAGGAACTCTTAAGTGCTGACGGTGCTCTAACCGTACAGTCAACGTCACCTTACCACGCGCCTAACGCCTTTATATCGGTAGGGAAAACCTTGGCGCTAGCAGGTTTTGATGTCAACCAGTATCATCATAATGTGCCTAGCTTTGGTGAGTGGGGCTGGAGTATTGCGACGGTATCAGGTAAAGATGCTAAAACAAGATTAAGTGATATCGAACAATTATCGATAGAAGATGACTGGTTAACACCTGGGCTTATCAAAGGGTCTTTCGAATTTCCAGGAAATTTCTATCAAGAGATAGACAACATCAAAGCAAATCGAATAGGCTCGATGCAACTGTACCAGTATCACCAAAAGGCTTGGTCTGAGAATCAGGGAGTCACACTCTTCTGACCTCAACATAGAGCAAAGAGTAAAAACACAGAATTCAGGACGAATTACTTTTATGAAAAATAGCACTTGACATATTATGTCGTAGTGCTATCTTTAACCCCAGACATAATATGTCATAAGGACAAATATGAATATTCACACTATTGCTAACCATCTTAATGATCTTTGTGACAAGAGCCACACAGGCTTGCAATTTGATTGCTATCCAATCAGTGGTGAAGTTGAGGTATTGCAGGTCAATATCGTTGGACGTGAAGAGATCCCTGTATTCGTATCGGTGACAGAAAACCAAGTTCTCTGCATCAGTTACCTTTGGGGCGAAGATGAAGTTAATCAGGAACGTCGCTTAGAGATGCTTGAGACAATGTTAGAGCTCAACATCCCAATGCCACTGTCATCATTTGCAAAAATTGATGATAAATATGTGGTTTACGGAGCACTTTCTGTTCAGTCAAATATGCAGGAGATCGAACAAGAGCTGTCAGTTCTTTCCGATAACTGCCTAGAAGTCATCGATGAGATGAGCAACTTCTTGAAGTAAGTTTTAACTTAATTAATCAATTTGTTGGTCTTGGATCTACTCGCTGAGACAACGTAAAAGGAGCCACATAATGGGCATACTAAATAAGATTTTAACCGCTTTTCGTGGTGGTGCTACTGAAGTTGGTCAAAGCATCGTCGATGCAAACTCTACTCGTATTTTCGAGCAAGAGATCCGTGATGCTGAAAATCACCTAACGAAAGCAAAACGTGAATTAACTGACGTTATGGCTAAAGAGATGCAAGCTAGCCGTGAAGTTGACCGTCTAAAGCGCTCTATCAGCGAACATGAAGGTTATGCAACTCAAGCACTTGAGAAAGAGAATGAAACTTTAGCAATGGAAGTTGCTGAGAAAATTTCTCAACTAGACCAAGAGCTTTCAGAGCAAGAAACGGCAAACGTTAGCTTCACAGCACACGCTACTCGTCTTAAAGATCTTGTTCGTAAGACAGAGCGTCAACTAACTGATTACCAACGTCAATTGAGCATGGTGAAAACCACTGAAAGTGTTCAAAAGGCAACGGCTAGTATCACTGACTCTTTTGCAGGCAGTAACTCTAAGTTATTAAATGCTAAAGATTCACTAGAGCGTATCAAGGCACGTCAGCAGCAGTTTGATGACCGTTTGGTTGCTTCTGAGCAACTTGCTGATGAAAACAGTGACAAGTCACTGCACGCTAAACTTGCCGAAGCAGGCATTGGTGAGCAAAAGTCTAATGCCAACGCCGTACTTGACCGCCTTAAAGCGCGTAAGTAACCATTAAGCTCAATGAAGATGTTCGACGAAAATCGCTTGAATAGATTCAATAGCTAACAAGTAGCGCTTTTCTTAATCTTAAGAAAAGCGCTCTTTTGCATTATACCAATCAGTATAAGAAAGTGATCTACTCAGAGTGTTTTTTGGCAAACTAATTCAAGGCGAATGGATAATGGAATGGTTATTCCCTTGTGAGTTCATGCAACGCAGAAGTAGGCAGCCAAAAACACTCCTTGCAGGCGAGTTTTAGCACATCTGATGCGGTGTTAACGAGCTTAAACGTAGAACAACTATGTTCTTCACTCGTTGCCTTGCCCCAGAAGCGCTAAACTCTCGCTGAGCGATCACATCTTTATACTGATTGGTATTAAAAGTTCAAATAACAGGAGTCGATGATGGGATTTTTAAAAGGCCTTTTCGGTAAAAAAGAGGCGCCAAAACGTCAACTCGATCACCCTTCGCATCTAATGACAGGCGATATGATCTCTCTTGATGACAGCTTTGCTTTGCCGCCACAGCTTCGCGGCCAACAACTCAGAGTTGAGTCAGTCAATACCTATGAGTATGAACGCAGCCAAAAGGCTGAATGGGTATTGAAAGGCCATGGGCAGGACACTATTTTTCTGTCACTTGATGAAGATGATGAGACCTATCTTGCTTTCTCCATTAAGGTCAATCGTGGTCAGGTTGAACAGATCTTCGATCTCGACCAGTTTGGCGCTATTTTTGAAGAAGATGAGCAAGCCATGCTCACCACCCAAGATTTACCTAATGAATTAGCCACGCAATTTGAACAATGGTTAGGTCAGCAATACCATCAAGTTAATTTTGCTCAGTTTGGTTATTTCCATCGAGAAGACTACCGCAACAAGAAGCCGCCTCAAGATGAAGATGGTGCCAGAGGTGACGCATTTGAGTCGTACTTCTTACTCGATGATGACGAAAAATTTGCTGTCGATGTTGAAGTCTATGACGGTGGCGAAACCGATGTCATGTTAACCTTATACCGTCCCTTATCTGATATAAGAGATTATTGGCCAGCAAAATAGCGCATAACCTGTAGTCACGAGCTGCGATATAAAGACAAGGCAAAAAGGCCTGAACGTCTAATCGAGCTCGTCACTCGTCGCTTAATCAACATTTAAAGGTAAACGGAATGACTAAGCCGAAACACCCACTACCGGAACAATGGTTACAAAATCAGAAAGCGGCAAAGGCGACACAGGTGGCTTTCGATCTCGATGAGAAATTTCAATACTCTATCCGCAAAGCAGCATTAGATTCAGGGCTTAGCCCATCGGATCAGATCCGCACCATTTTAGGCCTTTCAGTCACCAAAAGACCGAAGCGTCCAAGGCTCACAGTCTCACTTAGCCCTGAAGATTATGCCCAACTTGCTGGAAAATATAATTTATCTCCTGAAAATCAGCTCGAAATAAAGAAATTTGTTTTAGATGATTTGATACATTTTGGTGATGAAAAAAAACAAGACTGACTTAAAAAAGGTAGCTTTAAGAGTCAGAAAATGAGTAATCTATACAGAATAATTACCCCTTAATTTGTATACTAATCTAGTAATTAATATACATGAACAAGGTAGGTATATTGTTCATTTATTTACCTGGTTAATATTTTTTACTGTATAGATTATTCAACAAATGACTAGTTGTATTATTTTTAGACTCTTCTGCACTTACTATTTTATTCCCCATATTCATAATCCCTTCTTTCAATAGAGCATCCAACTGCTGAATAACTAATTGTAAGCTAGGAGCATCACCAGACTCTTTAGCCTCAGCTAGATAATACTCAACCTTATCTTTATCATTCTGTACAAAAGATAACAAAGCATGTGCCAGAGATGCAATACAGGTTGTGTTTTTTTGCCAAACTAAATAAGGACAAAGCAAATATAAAATCTGTTTGAATTCGCCAAGTGAAAGATGAATACAAGCAAGTTGTATTCGTGCTAGTTCATTATCAGGGTCTTGATCAAGTAAAGTAAAAAAGTTATTTTTCGCATCTGAAACTCTATTATTATCAGCTTGAAAACATGCAATTAAAAAAAGCCAATCAGGATCACCCTCCATATTCACTGAAGTATTTTCAAGCACGCTCAGAGCCTCTTCTGATGGCAGTGAACGAATATTTTCAATCAAATCTAACAGTTCATTATTCATTACATTCTCGACGTTATAAAAAACTTTGCACTAATGATCCCGCAATTAATGTCCAACCATCAATCAAAATAAAAACCATTATTTTCAATGGTAATGACACCGTAATGGGAGGTACCATGATCATACCCAACGCCATTAAACTACTTGCAACTAATAAGTCTATCATCAGAAATGGTAAAAAAATAAGAAACGCCATTTTAAAAGCTAACGTTAACTCTGATAACATGAATGCAGGTACTAAATGAATGAGCGAGACATCATCACGAGATTTAGGAGCAGCAACATTAGCCATATCTAACACTCGAACAAAATGAGTCTCATCGGTTTGAGATAACATAAAGCTTTTCAAAGGTTCAATGGCATTGTTAACTGCAGCACTAAGTTCAATAGAATTGTTGGTATAGGGGACAAATGAATTTTTATTAATCTGCTCAAACACGCCACTCATAGCAAAAACAGTTAAAAACAGACTCAGAGCTATTAAGACACTATTAGGAGGAGTTTGTTGTAGTCCTAATGCCTGTCTCAATAAAGAAAGCACTATTATTATTCGTGTAAAAGCAGTCATTGATATGACTATTACAGGTATTAAAGTTAAACTACTTACAGTAAGAATAACTCTTAACTCTGGTGCTAAACTATCTAACCAAGGCTTATCAAGAATGTGAGGTAGCCATTCATTTAATGATTGAGTCGCTACCACTTAAACCTCCAAATCATTAGGTTGTTGGTAATCTAAATCTAATTTAATTAGCCCTCTTGGCGTTTCATATAATTTATACTTTTTTCCTTCAGTCTCTATAGATATGAGATAACATTGCCCTCCTAAAGGAAATCGTTGATGCGATGTAGATAAGTTTGACGGATCTAATTTTTTTTGCTTGATATATATCCAGATAATGACAGTAATTAAACAGATCACACCTAATATTATCCAACTAACGGGGCTAACGGGATCATCCACTCTTAATCCCAGCTCATTCTTCATTTGGCATCACCTGAGTAATTTCTAGTGCTAAATACTCATCTACAGCCACCAACCGACCTTTGGCTACAACAACCTCTTTCCACTTAAGATCAAATTCTGAATCCACTTTTTGTAATAGTTGAATTATGCTATTAACTTTAAGATCTTTAAGTTCTGAAATACTTACCGAAACGTCTCCCAAATATACGTTCAATTCAACTTGAGTTTGTTCTAATATAGTTTGATCTAACGATGTTTCTATAGGCTTTCCTATAGGTAAATCGACAACCTCTGTCAATTCAAATGGTGAAGCTTCTGACATTCTATACCTCTCATTTTACGACTATAGCCCTATTACCCATAACACTGGCTAAAAAACCACTAACGTTAGTTTTATAAGATTTATTAAGTAACGTCACCTCAGAGTCACATCGATGTTTCAACATAATTCTATCTCCATTTTTAAGGGAGTTTATTTGCTCAAGATTCATAGGTAAGCTCTCTAAGCTAGAATGTAACGTTACTCGTTGTTCACCTAACATTTTATCTATGATGTCACCAGAAACAGCTCCTTGCTCCTCAATAGTTTTTCTTGGCATGTATTCTGTTGATATCGACATATACAAAGTCAAATCTTGATATAACCGAATCTCTATTATTGCTGCACACTGATGATGGGGCTCAAGGACACCACACGATTGATACAACTCTTTCTGCATTTGGTCAGCAAGCAAAGATAGCCTTTTCGTTGCAGAAACTGCTAAGCTTTTCCCTGTGATAGCATAATGAGCCAGGTTCAACCACTGACAGTCAAGGTCTTCAACCTCTAAATGCTGTGTTGCACAACTGAAAAGTGTATTATTCCAATGCCATTTGACTTCACATAAAGGCTCTAAAAACCATTCATTCGACCAATGAAAAATCTCTTCAGTACAACTTGCCTCAGTCTTCTCTCGCTCAAATTTAGACCAGCAATTTGGTAGCCTCAAAGCAATCATTAGCGCCCTCGAGTGTTTTCATACAATTGTTCAATCATTTGATTTGCTACATTCAATATACGAGAACTTGCTTGGTATCCTCTTTGAATAACAAGCATGTCAGCAAACTCTTGTGAAAGATCAACATTTGACATCTCTATACTCGATGTAGCAAATTGCTTAAAGCGCCCTTCACCAGCTTTTCCCACGACTCGACTTTGTGTATCATTGGCTTTAAATAATGTTCCTGAGTCCACTTCCAGAGTTCTAATGTCATCAAAATCAACCATAGCTATAGTCAGTGGAGTAGATTTGTCACCATTGCTATAATTTAATGTTATTTTTCCTTCTGAATCAAAACTACGCTTAAGTAACTGACCTATTCCCTTACCATCTACTGCATGCAATGATACGTTAGAGTCAGACCCTGTCGCACTTGTTTGAGTCACTGCGGAAAAGTCACCAATAGTGCCCACTGTTATATTTACAGGAGTCGTGCTACCAGTGCTATCAGCAAGATTAAAAATGAATTTACCACTTCCAACTTCAGGTGTGCCATCAGGTCCAAATTTTACTGAATCGGTATGAAGCACATTTCCAGTATCATCAAGTATCTCGATTTTCCACTGGTTAGGAAAGGTTGCTTTTTCGTTAGTAAACTTAATACTCAAGTCCACTTCTTCACCTAAGGCGTTAATCATTTTAGCGCTACTGATCTGATGCACATCATCTAAAGGAGACAAGTTTCCAGTAAGTGTCAGTTTGGATGTTGCTGTTGGTTTTATAGCTAGATAACTACTAAGATTAATTTCACTTAATTGCCCATCACTATCAATACCAGCGACTTTAAAACCAGTATTCTTATCAACTAATACATTATCTTCATTAAATTCAAATTGGCCTGTTCGCGTATAAAAGACCTGGTCATTATCCAACAACGCAAAAAATCCAGTACCTGTAATTGCTAGGTCAAAGTCATTGCCAGTCTGCCTTATGTCACCCACAGAAAAGCGATACCCTAAACCTGATATTTGTGACCCTAAACCCGGTTTCCCACTGTCTCCACCTAAAGCTTGATAAAAACTATCCGTTCCACGATACCCAGCTGTGTTCATATTTGCGATATTATTACTCACATTATCTAAATTCTGTGAATAACTATTGAGACCTGAAAGGCCAGTATAGAAAGCCTGTAACATATTAATTTCCTTTTATTTAACTACAGTAATTTGGCCTAACTTAATATCAGTTAAAAGAGAATTGTCAGCCCCTTTGACAGTTAGCATGGGACCTTCTTGAGTAAAATTAACTCCAGTAACATCACCAATAAATGCTTGACCACTTTGAGTACTAACTTCAACACTTCTTCCTATTAAACCTAGTGCCTGATCAGAGGACCCTATGGCTAGAAGAGATAAGGAATTATCATTACTCTGTCGGTTAATCTCAAGTGAAGAAAACTGTGCTAACTGAGCTAAAAACTCGCTGTTATTAACAGGTTCCAGTGGATCTTGATAATTCAATTGAGCAACAAACAATTGTAAAAAGTCATCTAATTTGATGTTACTTTGTGTGCTATTAGCAGTAGATGAGTTCCCACCGATAGATTGAATATCCATTTATTTCCTCTCCCTATGCAAATTACCATTTATAATCAACCTATCTATATTTAAACTTTCAAACACTTCTGTATATTCAATATTAACATCAGCGCTAAAGTAATCTCTGACCCTTGCAGTACGAACCCCTAAGTGCTCAGCAACTGTGAACCTTCGAACAGAAGTCAGCTCTAATGCTTTCCAGAAAGATGAATTGATACCTGATACTTCAATAGCTTTATGATTTTTAGATTGATTATTAGTAACGCCATTGACACCAAGGCTTTGTAGATTAGTTGTCAAAACACCATTAAATTTACCACTGTGAAATTCAGACCATACATTTTTATAATGACTCACTGTATCTGAAGTACTATGACCACTAATGTCATTTCCAAATTTATATATCACTTCGTTTGCGGTGTTTACCGCATTAAATGTCTGAATCTGATAACTACCAACAGCAAGCCAGACAGGAGTTTGTTTTACCCCATCGTTTGTACCGCCTAAACCTGGTTTAACATCTCCCTGTTGACCCCCATATAAAGCGTAAGGCAACATTGAGGAGGCTATATCTGTTGAATCTTGCCACTGTTCTAACAACTCTGTCGTCAAAGGGCCATTATCAGGTAAAACATCCACAACTGCTTTTCTATCAATACTGCTTTTATCCAATATGTCTTGGCTCGATGGTTTAGTATTTAATCGAGTGATAAAAAATTGATTATTATCCTTAGACTCACCAGTAGGTTTTTCGGGAAACTTTAAGGTCTGATTAACAGGTTCAAACTCAATCATACAATCTCCTAGCTAAACTTTCACACAACCAAGATTGAACTTGCTTGTCTTTTACTTTTAAATCATTACGACAAACAACCTTATCTTCACGGTCGATTAATTTATCAATCTCATCTATAACATGCTCTAAAAGGTGCAGCGACTTTTCTTTATCTACTTTACTAAGGTTCAGTCCAATTAATTCTTCTTGTAAAACATTAATATTTTTTTCAACGCCTTCTAGCCAAGCTAAATTAACTGCTGCAATTTGTAAACTAGCGTGATCTTTAATTTCATGATCGGCACCCAGTAACTTCTGCTGAATACACAAAGTCATCAGTTTTTGCTCTTTTATCTCAATAAATGACTTCAAATTTTGCAGTTCAAAATTAATTCGTCGATTATCTCGATATTTTTTCAATTTCCAAAGCCGATTCACCGTCATGTGAACTTTACTTCTAAAATATCCATCAATTGTCGGTCCAATTCTTTCACCGGTGTTTGACTTAACTCTTCTTGTTGTAACCATTTAATCAATAAATCATGTCTATCTTTTAAATGTTTGAACTTACCAATTAAACTACCTTCAGCTTCAGCAATCTCTATCATCATCTTCTTTTGTTTGTATTCAGACAGAAGCACTCTCCCATCACGTGCTAACTGCTTCTTTGTCAAATCAAATAAGTTAGTCGTTAGTCTGCTTACGCTTCGTAGCACATCAATTGCAGGAAAATGACCTTGTTCAGCTAACTCTCTATCCAACACGATATGACCGTCTAAAACAGCTCTTAAGGTATCTACTATTGGATCATCAAAATCATCAGTTTCGACCAAAATACTAAATAAAGCAGTAATCGAAGCTCGTTCACGAAATGCACCACATCGCTCAACGATACGTTGTAATAAAGAAAAAACAGAAGGTGTGTATCCTTTCGCGGTTGGTGGCTCTCCAATAGCCAAACCGATTTCTCTTTGAGCCATAGCAACTCGAGTAAGCGAATCAACAACGAAAACGACCTCTTTACCTTCATGTGACAAAGACTCGGCTAAAGCTAAACCATATTTAACAGCAAGTACTCTTGTAACAGGCATTTCTTCTGCAGTTGCGGCTATAAGAACAGCACGATCACGCATCGCATCAAACATATGCAGGTTAACAAACTCTTCAACCTCACGGCCTCTCTCCCCAACCAGTACAATCACAGCCACTGAATTTTGCCGAACACAACTCTCGCTCAACATTGCAAGTAAAGTGCTCTTCCCTACTCCGCTACCAGCTAATATCCCTATTCTCTGGCCTTTACCAATAGGAATAAAACTATCCAAAGCTTTCACTCTCGTATGCAAGGTATCTACAATAGCAGTTCGACTTAATGGATTAATATGTGACGCTAAAGCTGCTGTTTTCATGGGGGCTTTACTTAATTTCTGACCATCTAGAGGATCACCAAAAGCATCAACAACATGACCTAACATACTCGATCCCATGGGTAAACTAATAGAAGTACCTCTACCAACTAACTTATCACCAAAGCTTATTCCACTCACAGACTGAAAGGGCATTAACTTTATTTGGGTCTCTGAGATTGAGACAACTTCAGCATAAATATCTGGGAGTGATTCATTTGCACGTTTTATAGTACAAAGCTCACCAACAAATGCTTGTGGTAAAGAAGCCACGAGCATAAGTCCTTCGCTAGATAGTATGTATCCGCTATGATACCTTGTCGTTACATCCTGTAATTGAGTAAGGTTAATCACTATAATTTCCTTGGCCATTTAACCAAATTTGCAGCTGTAACAATATGGCTAATGAATCATGGCCACTCTGCCCACGAATAGACTCAATTTCAAAGCTAAAATTAGCGACTTCCACAACCTTAATACTTTCAACTTTTTTATTAATTTTCTCTATTAAGTCATATTCTAATAGCATATCGTAGTCTTGCTGATTAATACTTAATGTAGGCATTAAATGCCCTTGAGCCGTTCCAAGTATGCTATCAACCCATGAATTGTAACAAGGTTTTGAAATAACTTTTTGACCTAATATTTTCTCAGAAATAGTTAGCGCCAATGCTAGTACGTGTTCTGATTCTATTTGAGTACTCTCAATTTCTGGAGCCATAAAATGCTCAACTAACTGTTCAACTTTATATCTACGTTTACCTTCTTCAAGTTCAATACTCTTCTTTAATGGCGCTACAGCTAAATCCACTCTAACTTGTAATTCACTTTCCAATTTATCCTGCATTTGTTCTGCTAAGCAAGTTTCTAACTTGGCCCGATGAAACGAAAGAGACTCTTCAATATAAGGTTGCAGTAAGAGTGAGCTCACCTCCGGTGGCAATTGCTTCAAATTCGCTTCTATCTCTAAAACCATGGATTCAGTGGTACGCTTGGCCACTTTATTTTCACATTCTGATTTTGATATAGGCTCTATTGCCCAAGGGAAGCTCTGCACTTTAGTCATTACGCCTGCCCTCTATTTTCACTAAGTAAACTTAGAAAAGCTTTCTTGGCTTTTTCTTTAGTTTTTAAGTTTCCATTATCACGGGCATGAGCTCGTAACCAATTGACCTCATCAGTGGATTCACATTCAAACGCACAGATCGGCAACTTCAACTTGGTAAAATCATCAAAAGTAAGCTCTAACCGCTCAATTTTTTTTAATGCAAGTTTGATTTCGTTTGCACGATCTGGAGTCATCTTCTTCATCAGTCTGAACCGCTTAGTGCGATCTACGGACAATAAGATCACGGCAGCTTTCCATACAACCTCACGCATTCTGATTAACCTTATCGTCAAATAAATAATCAATCTGGCTTAATAAACGTTGATCCGTCTTTTCTCTTTTATTGATAAAATAAAAGATGCCTGTAGCCATACACAATAGAGTCACTAATCCAATCAGGCTAAAAATCCACAAACGATGATCTACAACCTGTTTAATGACTACAGGCTCTGCAATAACTGGGAGCACTACCGCTTGTTCTTTTTTAGGCAAAAAGAAAAAACTAACTAAAACTCTATCATTACGCTCTGTATCGAAACCGATCGTATTTTCGACTAGTTGTGAAATTTCTGCCTGAAACTCAGGTTCAACTTTAGCATTAATAGAAACTGCAGCTGTTAACCTAAGGATCTCTCCTGGTGCTTGTTCAATTTCCTGCGTCAATGCGCCATGTGCATAGTTAACTTCACTACGTAGCGACTTTAACTCTGGTTTCTTTTCTGCATTCAGCTGAGTCTCTTCGAATCTAATTTCAGAACTAATCAAACCTGGGCCTTTCTCTCCTTTTATCGCCTTAGTCTCATGTATTTTAACGGTATTAGTATTTAACTTAACCGCTACTGAAGCGGATATACTCGAAGTTGGGAAAAAAGGACTTAATACTTGGTATATTTTTTGTTCAAGATATGACTCAGTATCTCTACGAAGAACTAAAGTAAGTGCATCAGTGCTTGCTTGAGAATCAAAAGTTCCCCATTGACCGGCTCCATCAATCACTACGACTTGTTCTATCTTTAAGTCTTCAACAGCAGACACTACTAGTCGTTTTATAGCTGAAATATCAGCAGTTCTAGGCTGGTAATTATCTACTGAAAACAAAGTAACTGAAGCTTTAACTAACTTTTCTTCATTCATAAACAATTTTTTACGAGGCAAACTTAAGTGCACCCTCGCTTTTTTTACATAGCTAAAACCTGTTAGTGTACGTTCAATCTCTCCCTGAAGAGCACGAATATAATTTGCATGCTGTGCTCGTTCTGTCGCACCTAAATCACTATTTTCATATAGCTCGAAACCTGTAATTTTATTACTTTGTATACTATCTTCCATAGCTGCAACTCTAGCCTGATTACTATCAGAAGCCGCAACAAAAATTGAAGTCCCTTCAACCTGATAAGCTATTCCTTCGGCTTCCAATTTAGCAACATACTCCATTAATGTCGTTTGAGATAAACCAGAAAAGAGCACTTGCTTAGAATCCTGAAGTACCCAAAATAATGCTATTAACGTAATAAATACCAAGCTCACACTAATAATCAAAAATCTTATTTTATTTGTTATCTTATCCATACTGCTCATCTCTTATTTAGGCTCTAAACCTGCATCCTGAATAATTCCTGATACGCAGCAGTCAACTTATTTTTGACTTCTACAGCTAATTTCAATGACAACTGTGCTTGCTCCATAGCAATCATGATTTCATCTACTTCGACCTGTTCACCGCGAGCATACTTTTCCACCAGTTCACTCGCTAAATTCAAATCTTTACTTACCTTATTGACTCCTTCACCAATAAGATCTACAAAAGAAGACTCTGGTACTTGAGATGATGTGACTTGCATCTTTTCAGAGAGGCTACCTATGATTTCAATCGCTTCAACTTCCACTGTTATTTCCCTATTTCTAATGCTTTGGCAGACATTTCTTTATAACTGTTATAAACTTTTATATTGGCTTCATAAGCTCTCTTTGCACTACTTAATGTCACCATTTCATGTGCTAAGTCGATATCGGGCTTATAAATAAATCCTTGTTTATCTGCAAGCGGATGAGCGGGTTGGTAAATGGCTTTGTTTTTATAGTAACTGGTCAACTTTACGTTCTCAGGTAATAGCTCACTACTTGACAGCGTTGCCATAAAAAGAGGCTCCACTTGAGATGTATTTGCAGAGACCGCATTTGCTCGAGCAATATTTAAAGAGGCAGCTTCAATTCTGACTCTTTCGAATGCCATACCAGTTTGTACTATTGATTTTACGTCTAGTTCAGCCATTATCTTTCCTGCCCAGACACAGCGATAGACATTAATCCAAGACGACGATTGAGCATCTCTGTCAAAACCTTATATTTCCCACTAGAATCTAAAGCCTCCGCAGTAAGTTGATCTAAAGAGATATAATCTCGACTAACATATTGGCTATTTTGAATAATCAAACTATCAGTACTCTTTTGCGGTTGTTGTAGGGAGTCGCTCAACACTCGTCCAAAATCAACCCTAGATAAGTGCTCAACTTCTAGATTATTGTATTGAGCAATCTGAATAGCTGTATGCTTGTGCTGAGATTTAGCCACTTGCATCGCTTCCATTAAAATTTGATTAACTTGCATACTTAATTCCTTACTGGATCACTATTTCAGCATGTAAAGCGCCACTTCTCTTAAGTCCCTCTAGAATAGAGATCATATCTCTAGTCGATATATTGAGTTTCTGTAACGAAGAAACAACCTCTGCAATAGTTGTCGTATTTTTATTAATATAAATGGCTTGTTGCTGCTCATTAACTTGAATTTCAGTATCTCTAACTGTTACTGTTTTAATATTTGATTGGTCACCAAAAAAAACACTGTCTGGTTGTGAAACTCTGGGGGTTGAACTTATTTTCAAGTTAAGATTTCCGTGGCTAATGACAACACTTGAAACTGGTATATCAGAACCTGAAACAATAATACCTGACCTTTCGTTCACTACGATCCTGGCAAACTGTGCAACTTTTATTTTAACTTGCTCTATTTTTGCTAAATGGCTTAACGATAAACCATCACCGCCAATATCTAATTTCCCGGCATGGACTGGCTGGATATTAAGTCTCGGGAATTCATGCCTTAATGCCATTGTCACATTATCTAACATTGTAAAATCGGGGGTATTGAGTATTAATGAAACAGAGCCATTTTGAGAAAAAATACTTGCCACGACTGAACGTTCAGTCGTGGCTCCACGAGTTATGTTACCTACGGTCGCATGGTTTTTAGCCATTACATTTTGATCTTCCTCAAAACGATAACCCCCAACCGTTATTTGCCCTTGGGCAAGCGCATAAATCACATCATTTGGAGCTTTCAAGGGGCTTAATAATAATGTACCACCAGACAAACTCCGTGCATCTCCCAAAGAACTTACCTGTACATCTAACTTGTCCCCTATCTCCGCAAAAGCAGGTATTGAAGCGGTTACAATCACAGCAGCAACATTGCGACTTTGTACTTCTTTATCTTCAATATTCACATCAAAGGAGCGCAGCACACTTTTAAGTGACTGAGACGTAGATGAGAATCGAGCGGAATCCCCACTCCCAGCCAAGCCAGTCACAAGACCATAACCAACCAAAGCTGTGTCTCTCACACCATATATACGAGCAACATCCTTAACCGTCACTTGGCTTGCACTACCAAACGTAGGAATAGAAAATAAAAGCAATAATATAATCAACTTACGACAATTCATCACAACACCCCAAGCCAACGGAAAAAACGACTGAAGAGATTAGAATCATGTCCTGTACTTACAGTACCTTGACCCGTAAAACTAATACTGGCGTCCAACAGTCTTGATGAAAGTGCTGTATTGTTAGCGGCAATATCATTCTTTCTTAGTTTTCCACTTACTGAAATAACCTGCTCTTCACCATTTATTTGTAATCTTTGAGTTCCTTGAACTAAAAATAATCCGTTAGGGTCAACATGTTGAATGACAACGGTGATATATGCCTTTATAAAACCGTTTCTCTGAGTTGCAGCATCTCCTTTATTAGAAGACATAGCCCCTAAGCCATATTGCCAAGCTAACTCGTCTCGGTTAGCACCAGCTGACATTTCAAATTCTCCTTGCTCCTTTAAATTAGCACTTGAACCCGCCTTAGCATCTTCAAAAACAAGCAGGGTTACTACATCACCAACCCCTACGGCTCTTTTATCCGCAGTAAGAGCTCTAAGTTTATCGACCTCTACAAGATCTGTTGCAGAGCAAGTAAAGCAAGATAATAGTAACAACATTCTAAGCACCAATTTTCACTACTCCTTTATGCACAACTTCCCCCTTAATTGGCGACTTAGCTCCATCAACTAAAATTAGGACCTGATCCCCCACATAACCTCGACCTAATGCTCTAGCTGTGACATCAATGGTTAAGCCCCCCTTAACAAGAAAGACAGTCACTTGATCTCCCACTTCCACTATTGCCGATTGTACTAACATATTACCGGAGATTATTTGACCGGCCTCGATTGGCTTACGAGTCTTCCAATCAAGTGCTAGATCTATAGTTAAATCATTTAAGCTGACACTATTCATTAATACTTTCCAACTACTTACCAAAGTATTCTTACGTAATAATGTATTAGCCATTATTCCTACTTCACTTATCCAAACACGATACTCAGCTGATAAATAAATAGTTAAAACATTTGACGGTTTATCTGTATTTATTAATGAAATTTTTCTTCCAATATACTGTGAGTTTAATAATGAAAATTGGTCCACGCTCAACCAATCACTACACAACCTTTTATCCGTTAAGGTGACTTTGCTTATTCTTAATGAATTCGACCAAGCTTGTTTAGTCAACCAAGAGGTGATCTTATTCCTCAATATTTTTCCATCAACTTGCTCGCATTTATCAACCCAAACAGTGCTATTTCCTGAGGCCGAATAGCGCTTTAGTTCCTCGGATGTAAGGTATTCACCTAAACGGATCCATTTTTTTACAGGCTCAGGGAGTAAAGTTCTATCTTGCTCTTTGGCTTCAGGAAATAAATCAGATAGCATCAGCGGAGAATACCCGCGCACCACTCTCTCCACCGCTTGTGACTGAGTGTTGAAAGAAAGAAGAAGAAGAATGACTAAAAGTCGCATCTAACGTCTTAAATTATTCAAAGTTTCTAGTATCTGGTCTGATACTTGGACTAACCTAGCATTTAACTGATAACTACGTTGCGCCATCATCATATTCATCATCTCTTGATTCATCGACACATTAGAAGACTCCAACATACCTTGTTGAACTATTCCCATTCCGGCCTCACCAACATTTCCATAATAGGCAGAATTTAAAGCACTTTTATCTGCTTCAAATAAATTATTACCGATGGCTTTAACTGCTGACATATCAGTAAAATTAATTAACTGAATTTGACCTATTTCAATCGTGTTATTTCCGGACAATTTTGCACTTAACACCCCATCATTAGAAATAATTATATTTTCGGCATCAGGTGGTATTTGTAACATCGCAGCTAACCTGAGCCCATTCCCAGTACTTAAATACCCTTGTGAATCAGTAGCTAAACGACCACCTCTTGAATAAACAAGCTTTCCACCTACTTGTTCAACTTCAATAAAACCCGCACCATTAATTGCAATATCAAGAGCTCTACCAGTTTGTTCCATTTTTCCAGCAGTCATATCAAGAGCAGATTGACGCCCCATGACACCCAAACCTTGCGAACTCTGTATATCCCCAGCGTTATTCCGCTCTTCCTGGACAACAGTTAAGAAATTAATTTGGCTAGCCTTATAACCAGGCGTAGTGACATTTGCGATATTATGAGCTATCGCATCGAGTTGTTTCTGTTTTGCATCCAGCCCTGATTCTGCAATGTATAAAGCGTCTATCATTTACCTTCTCCCTAATTCAGAAATTCCATAACCAATCGCTGCATCATAGGTTTGATAAGCTTTTTGTAAGGATTCAACTGCGCGTTGAATTCGCATCATTTCAAGCACATCTGCAGTCGCATTATGTTCGGTATAATTTATTGCTTGTGCCAAAACCTTACTGCCATCATTAGTCTCCCAATCACTCCAATTCGCAAGATAAAGGCCCATCTCCATCGGCTGTAGATCAACATATGCTTTTGAAGTTGACACAGTCCAAAGGCTTTGTGCTATTTGATTTGATTCAATATTAATCCCGAGAGATCCATCAGGCGTCATAGCTTTAGCTCCAGAGATATGTACTAGCTCTCCGATATCGTTTAACTTGAAACGACCGTCCTGAGTTAGTCTTAGTTCCCCTTGCTGCTCAACAACAAACAAACCTTTTCCCAAAATGGCAAAATCATATAAATTGCCAGTCTGTCTAATAGACCCTACCAATTGTTCACTACTGACTTGAGACTTTGTTTCTATTTGGCCAGTTAAAACCTGACTAAAGCTAGTTTGCCTCAAATATCCAGGAGTACCGGCATTGGCTACATTATTGCCGGTAGCCTTAAGACTTTGTAACTGTGAATTTATTCCATCAATAACTACAGCTTCTATCATACTAAGCCGCCTGCTGATTATTGGCTTGGATAATACCAAGACTATTAAGTTTTATATGGTGGGGTATTTCACTTACAGAGATAATATGTAACAAAGGGACTGTTCGACTTAATAACTGCCATAATGGGCGTCTAATAACAGGGTTAACCAATAATACTGGTTCGGCTCCAATAGATATTGCTTTCTCCACAAAGAATACGGTCTGCTGTACTAAATTCTCTAAGTCAGCTGGAGCTATCTGAAGCCCTTTTTCAACCAAATTATTTGTGCCATTCAATAAAGAACGTTCCAACAATGGTGCAATTGAAATAATATTCAGTGTTCTATTATCATCTAATAACAGGCTCGTTATTTGATTTCTTAATCTATGCCTTACCCACTCAGTTAATGCTAAAACATCTTTTTCATGACGAGCTTTGTCGGCTAGAACCTCAAAGATATGAGCAACATTATGTAAACACACTTTTTCTTGAACTAATTTAGTGAAAATCTGCTGGATATCAGCAATAGCTAACTGAGTAGGGATAACTTCAGAAACGAGTGCTTCATTCAACTCCCGTTGTTCAGTTACAAGTTGATCAACAAAACTGCGAGTCACAAACTCCTCAGCATGAGACTTTACAAACTCGGAAACATGCGTCATCAGCACAGTGATTGGCTCTACTACAGTCATTCCCCCTTGCTTAACGTCCTTAGCTTTGTCCGGTGAAATCCATAATGCACTTAGACCGTATGCCGGCTCCTTTGCTTCAATTCCCATATTTTTATCGAGCTTATTCTGCGAATCTATCACCATCATTCTATCTGGGTGCAAGGAACCTGAAGCAAGCTCTATATTGGAAATCCGAATAGAGTACTCATGACTCTTCAATTTATTATCTTCGGTCATTCTTAATTCAGGTAAAAATAAACCATACTTACTTTCAAACTCAGACTTAAATCGTACAAACTGCCGCAGTAATTCATCTTGAATTGGCTGTAACTGCTCCCATATCTTAGACTCAAATGAAACTTCAAGCATACTATCTTGATTTCTATTATTAATTTCGTCCTTAGCATCAGTTTCATTTAAACTACTGGATTTCAGTTTGTTTTTTTGATGTGCAAAATATCCAAGAACAGAAAAAGTTAACGCCACAAATACTAATGTCAGAGCTGGTAGGCCTGGGAGCAAAGCAGCAGAGCCAATCACTACGGCAACAATAAACAACGTAAGTGGATGAGTCATGATCTGGCTAAATAATTGTTCGGAGAGATTACCTTGAGTTGCGGCTCTAGTAATAATAATGCCCGTTCCCACAGCTATAATTAATGAGGGAATTTGAGTTACAATGCCATCTCCAACTGTTTGCAAAGTATATATATGTAACGCTTGTTGCCATGACAGTCCAGCTTGCGCTACTCCAATAGCAAGCCCTCCTATAATATTAATTAAAATAATTATAATGCTGGCAATGGCATCTCCTTTTACAAACTTTGTAGCACCATCCATTGCACCATAAAAGTTAGCTTCTTTTTCAATATAAGCTCTACGCTCCTGAGCCTGCTTCTCGTCAATAATTCCCATATTTAAATCAGCATCGATACTCATTTGCTTACCAGGCATAGAATCAAGAGTAAAACGAGCTGTCACTTCGGCGACTCGCTGAGCACCATTAGTAACGACAATAAACTGCACCACAACCAAAATAAAAAATATTACCAAACCAATTACATAGTTCCCTGCAACAACATATGAACCGACAGAAGATATAACTTTACCTGCATTACCATCAGTAAGAATAAGTCGCGTAGATGATATATTTAACCCTAACCTAAAGAGGGTCACTAGCAGTAAAACAGAAGGCAGAGTTGAGAAATCTAATGGGCGTTCAGAGTAAAAGGTCAAAAGTAATATTAACAAAGCAAAGCTAATATTAAGAATAATCAAAACATCAAGCACTACTGCAGGAATGGGTACAAACAGAAGCATCAAAATTGCAATGACGCCTATGGCAAAAAACACATCACCTCTAAAGCCGTAATCCCTCAGTTTAATCTTCATTTAGTTTCATCCATTCCAAGGATTTTTCGATATATAGGTGCAAACTCATCAAAATACTCTGCAGGTAAAGGCTGGCCAATTCCGACTTGTTTATACAAGCGCCGAGCAAGAGAAATATTAGTTATCTGCATTAAAGAATGCTTAACAGCAATACGGCGAATAAACTTACCTAAAATGCCACGACCTGAGGCAACAACAATTGGTGCTATCATCGTTTTTGGATCGAATTTTATCGCAACTGCAATATGAGTTGGATTATTAATAACGATATCAGCATCTTTAACTTTGCCTAGAGCAATTAATTTTTTTGCCAGTTCCTTCTGAACTTCTTTACGCTTGGATTTAATTTGAGGATCACCCTCTTTCTTTTTGTATTCATCCTTGACCTCTCTTGAGCTCATCATCATTTGTTTCTTGAAATCCCATCGAGTAAACAACACATCAAGTAGAACAAGCGGCAAGGTAACCGCTAAGATATAGAAACCAAGCCTTAGTGCCTCCTGTGATAAAGTCAGACCAAGCATTGACGATACAAGTGTCTGGCTAGCAAAGAGTAATTTTTCTATCACACCAAAAGATAATAAATAACAACAGGCTGCCACTGAACTTAACTTAACCGTTTGTTTTACTAACTCAAATAAGTTTTTCTTCGAAAATATTTTTTTCAAACCTTTTATGGGATTCATCTTTTCAAATTTAGGTGTAAGAGGCTCAAAACTAAAAATAAATCCGTTAAACAAAACATTTATGATTACAGTGGAAAGAATAAGAATTAAAAAAAATGGCACAAGTAACACAGCTAGAGAATAAAATATCTCTTTAGCGATTAACAAGTAATCATTACTAATATCCATATAACTAAGTATTTGTAAGTAATGACTAATATTAGACATTAACTCTGTACCTAATTGTTCCGCAAATAGGAAAAAGTAAGCCAAAGAAATCAAAACTAAAAGCCAACCATTCAGCTCTATACTCTTAGGGATCTGCCCGCGTTTCTGTGCTTCCTTAAGTTTATATTGAGAAGCTTCCTCTGATTTATGTTCATCTGACATACTTACTGTCCTACCAGAAATTTAACAGGTGACCTAACTAGCATTTCAAAATGCGACGATAAATTTGTCAACGTTATAGCTAATACAATAAAACCTATCAATATTTTCAAAGGCATTATGACAAAATAGATACTCATTTGTGGCATGCTTTTAGATACAATCCCCGAGCAAACATCGACAATAAATAATGAAGTAATAACAGGAAAGAAGAGCATAAGGCCCAAAACAAAAGATGTTGAAAAATATTCCATAAAAACCTTATAACTTACATTATATACCTGACCTAACGGTAACACCTTTGTACTTTCTATAAGTATTTCAATGACATCTAGATGTAGCCCTAGTGCCCAAAACAATGTAAGAGCAGAAAAAGAAAACAATGCCCCTAAAAGTGAATCTTGCGTTTTACTTGTCGGATTAAATATACCTGCAGCACCTAGGCCTATTTGCATATCAACAGTTCGACCTAAAAACAATAATACGACTGCTGGTACCGTTAATATCAAGGTGAATACTAACCCAGTCACAAACTCCATCCCAAGTAACAAAATATAAGGATGAGTATCTAAAATTGGGTTTCTTACTCCTTGACTCCCTTGTAGAAGAAAAACAGCAATAACCAACACATTAACAACGATAAACCTGACAGTTTTAGGTATTCTCGACATAGGGCCAACCAATGGCAACCAAAAAATAACGCCTACTCGGAAGTAAAACAAAAAGAATACTTTAAAATAATATTCCATTACTTTTTAAAACTCAGAAATTTGGCTAATCGTTGATATAGCGTAGATTTTTATAGTTTCTAACAACCAACCTGATAATACGCCTACAACCAGTAATACAACAATCAGCTTAGGTACAAATGTCAGTGTCATTTCTTGGATTTGTGTAACAACTTGAAAAATACTTATTAAAAGGCCTACCACCAAAGCGGTGGCGAGTATTGGCATAGCTAGCTTAGATAAAACCCAAAAAAATTCAGATAGATAAGCTAACATAGAGGAGTTTTCCATTAACGGATCTCCCTTTTTGAATTGCTTCCATTGAGACACAACATAACATCCATTTACATTTACCACGCTTTAAAACAACTGCAACTTAACAGAAATGGAACACTCTGAAACCTATTAATATCAAAAATAAGTAAATTACTCCAGCATTAAATTAAAAAAAACAACAAACACAATAAAAATAATCAGTTATGAAGGTACACCTCCATTTATTATAGTGATTATGATAAGCTTTAATGCTTAACCTAGTTCAGGCAATCCTTTCCCTAACATTAACTACTTATAGATTATCACCAGCTCTAATAATGCATAATTATCAATAGAGTAGTCTCCCTTAGCCCCCCCCCTCTCGCTCCTAAATATTATTCCCTTCATTAAACATTTGTTTTTTTTTGCAAAAATAACATTATAAATATATAAATTAAATAAGATTACATATATTAACCACTGCCCTATCAAAGTGTAAAAAATGCCAATATAGTAAATCTTGACAAGACATTTAAAAACAACAATAGATAAATTTAAAATAAAACCAAGGGGAATATATGAGTTCAGGGAAAAGTTTACTATTAACTTCATTATTTTTATCTCAATTCGCAACTGCTACTACAATATTGGATGAGTACCATTTAGATAAAGAATCAAACTCGGCCATTAATTTATTTCACAATTCATTGCCAGAAAGTAACGAGCTAACGACAAGGTCCAACCATAGCAATATTTGGAATATCTCGATAACAAGAAGCGAAACGGTATGCACTGAATGGGTGCCAGAAGGAGGTAGTCCCAGGATAAACTCTAGGGGAGGGTGGTGTGCAAGTTGGGAGGAGATAGAATATACGACTAAATATGGCACAGCAAACATCTATCGCAGTGGAGATAATATACTTGATAAACCTGTAGTCGTAGTGCAGCCCTATAAATTCTCACTATCAGATACTAACTACAGTGCATCCGATTATTATTCTGACGTAAATAATGGTGGTCTATTAAGTAGCCTTCGAACAGCTGGGTACGATGTCATACTATACAGATACGATAAGCAAGACTCTGGTGTAACATACAACGCCAAAGGCCTTAGGCGTCTCCTTGAAATGCTTAAGGATGTAAATACCGTAACATCTACATCGGTTGTAGGGCTGTCTATGGGAGGCGTTGTATCACGTTATGCACTTGCCAAGTTAGAAAATACTAACGAATTAAATGACTACAAAATATCGACTTTCATTTCTTTCGACGCCCCTTATCGAGGTATTAACTTCCCTAAAACTATTCTGGATACGACTCATTCTCTGTTAGATAAAGTTGACACTACATTATGTGGTTTAAGCGCTGATTGTAGACAAGCAAGACGTGAGCTGAAATCAATCATTTCCAAAATGAATACGTTAACTTTTAAAGAATTGGTATTCACAATCGGTTCGAGTAGGCATGACTACCTTAAATCACAATTAAATTCTGTTGGACATGTGGATTCAATTCCAACACTTGCACTTGCCAATGGTTCAAGAAACTTAACTCAAGGATATCCGACTCAAAAGCAAACGACATACTTCAAGCTCTACAGAGCTTGGTATAACGGGGGAAGCAAGTATTTCCGAATCAATACAAAGCCAAGTTTAGATAATGTAAATGGTGGTTATGCTGATTTTTATCAAACCTTCTCCAATATGATTATGGACCAACCACATCCTATCACCCCTTACGTATTCACCGGACAACGACACGCATTTGTCCCAAGCAGTTCTGCAATAGACGGCAATGAGAATAATTTTAGCGAAGTCCTTTTTGCTGACTCCAATGAGGCACATATGACACTGTCATATCCCAAGAGGTACAAAATTAGACAGTGGCTGGATACCTATCAGCACTAAATAACGGCTCAATATTTTACTATATCATGCTGGGGAAGTTTGTAGTCTTCCCAGACATGTTGTCTTTAAATTAGAAAAGTTTACAGTACCTTCAAAAACAATATCTTTATTAAAAACCAGCCATGCAAACTTGCCCAACCTGAATGTAGTGTTTAATGAAAACTGTGATGCTCATGTGTGCAGAACCTTCTGGCGTTTTGGCCATCTTGGCGCGAATGGGGTTTGGGTCGGCTTAAGCCATACACACTAATAGGACTATCTCATCAAGCAAGGCCTGTGACTTGCCCCCACCAATTCATCTGGAATGAATTAGAATAGCTTTAGCTGACTCGAAGGGTGAGCGCCATGGATTGTAGCGAATAAAGCGACCAGTACATTTATCTTCTTTGTTTGCCATGCGCGCGATTGGCTCATTGAGGCAACGCAACTCTTTTGAAGGCGTTAGCAAGAGATATAGCTCAGTCGACTTCGATATATTACGATTGAGTTTTTCAGTTCAGTGACGCCATGGTCTGCGGCCACTTCACCCTCTAGCAAACTTCTGAGTGATGTCAGTGCCATTAAACAATCGATGCCAGCGAATCACGACACCTATATCAGTCCAGCTATTTGCTTGATAGATATCGGCTAGAAGTACGACATGTAGGTGATTAGACATTACAGCTTAGCCGCTTGGTCTATTGTAAAAAACTACCTAGATTAAATAACTGTGACTCTACCCGACCTTGTCTGTGGGCATAGTTTTTGCCAGTATATCTGTCATCTCCAAAGAGAAATGCACGTCTAGAAACCCTACTGCAACAATGGTGCGCGGGCGCGTCTTCGATACTAACTTTCCCTATTCTGGATTAAGAGTACTCGGGGTTGGCATAACAACTCACCGATTACAAAACTCAGATAATAAGGTAAGCTTAGTCGCCCCCTAGCGATACAGAAAAGCACCGCCTTAATCAAAAAATCTATAATTATGATTAGAACACAGTATTAAATATTTATATTCCATATTAAAAATCCACGTTGAATTAGAAAAACAGATAAAATAACAAAATCATCAATGTAAAAGTCTACCAACCAATATTACAATATAATATCTATAAAATAAATATATATATAATATCATATAAGCTTTCTATAAAACTCACAGTCAACCTTACTTAAACTCTAACAACAAGATATTTCGTTGCAACCTGTGCTCTCTTCGTAAAACCCTCTAAAATAAAACTGACACATTGACCAAATCGTACCATTAGCAATCTTTAATTTTATACACTGGAATATAGTTTAAACACATTCACGATTTTTTGTTACCATCAAGCAGTTAGCTAAAGGAAGGAAGTTAACATTCTAATCAACTTGAAATATATAATGCATAAAAAATAAGGACATATTTTGATGAATTTAAAAATCACATTAATTATCTCAGCATACTTGTTACTCTCACTCAGTACAACTTCAATGGAAGTCGCTGCAAAAACTGCAAAAAAAAGCTTTATAAACGATATTAAATATACGGGTATCAATTTTAAAATAGATGAATCGATCACTGATTTCGAACTTGCTGAGGGAGTTTTTACGTCACGCCGTACAGTTTCCAATCAGTTCGCTTACCAAATAAATACCAATAGGTTTCTAAAAAAAATAAAACGGCTACATAATAAGTCTTATAAGGAGCTTAGAGAAAGGACGGAAAAATTTAAGCAACCGAATAATCCCGCCCCTCAATTAGAAAACTGGTATCGAATTGATATTACTAAGGAAATGACCCATCAGGATATATTAGATATTTACAATTCACTTATAGATATCTCCATTATTTCCATCGTAGAACTAGAAACGCCACCAATCAGTACTGGTTTCCAACATTGCCCAGCTCTAAATTGTGAGCCAGATCTCCCACCGGGAGGTGGTTCTTCAGGTAATACACCTGATCTACAAAGCTACCAAACATACCTAGGACAAAGCCCACTCGGTATTGATGCCTTATATGCATGGACAAGAACTGGTGGTAATGGACTAGGTGTTAAAATTATTGATATGGAAAATGGTTTCAATTCAAATCATGAAGACTTGCCCAATACTTTCGTTCTCAGAGCTGATGCAAATAATAGTGACCACGGTACTGCTGTAATGAGTATTATCGGTGCGAAAAGAGATAATAAAGGTGTCACAGGTATAGCTCACGGGGCACAATTAGGCTTTCATGGTTGGTCACCGAATATCGCTCAAGCAATACTCAACTCAGCTGATTACCTTACAACTGGCGACATTATTCTATTGGAAGCTCAAATAAATAGAAACATCAATAATGGTGATACCTGTAGCTCACAAAATCAAAGTGAATGTGTGCCTGTTGAATGGAGTAGGTCGGTATTTGATGCGATTTTATCGATTACTAATGAAGGTATTATTGTAATCGAAGCCGCGGGAAATGGTAATGAAAACCTAGACAATTCAATATACCAAAATAGCTTCAATAGAAATACTAGAGATTCTGGAGCCTTCTTAATTGCAGCAACAACTCCTTCCTCTTCAATTTCTCGTTCGTTATTTTCGAATCATGGAACGCGCATTGATTTTAATGGTTGGGGAAATAATGTTACAGCAGCAGGGTTATATGGAAATACTCTTTTTAACGGTGGGATCAATCAAAGGTATGGTGATGGATTTTCGGGTACTTCATCTGCAAGCCCAATTGTAGCTGGCGCGGTAGCTGCATTACAAGGCTATAGCAAGAACAGTAAGAATTTGACACTTAATGCACACACTATAAAAAGCATTTTGACTTCTACTGGTGTTCAAGAGCCTGCAGGAGTCGAGGTAGGTGTTAGACCTAATTTGAAAAATGCGATTCAATTACTAGACAACTCAGAGGACTTTATTTCTGCGCCAAGGTTATCATCTCTTTGGGAAGGATGTTATGGAGCAAACTCTGTCTTTTGGAACATTGTTTCCAGTGCAACATTCTACAAAATTTACCTTAATGGTAATTATTTAAAATCAACCTCATCTAGTAATTCATTTTTAAACGTAACCTCAAATGGCACTGCGACAGTAAAAGCTTGTAATGCCTCATCCTGTAGTGATTATTCAAATAACGTCACGTTACGATATTCATCTGCATCTGAGTGTTACTAACTAAATTATTTAAAAGTGAGGCTTCGCCTCACTTTATCATTCAATATTGATAGCCTAGATGGGCTAAGTAGAACATCAACTAACACCCCTATTCTAATTATAAAATCCATAGCTAAACTTTAGTCACTGTAAAAGTGATAACTAAAAAAGGATAACTAAGATAACTAAGAAGATAACTAAGACATCCATTAAAGATAACTAAGACATCCATAATAATTTGTTGCACAGCGAGGTAATAACTAAGACATCCATAATAATTTGTTGCACAGCGAGGTTGAATATGACGTTGAACTTCGCATCTTCTATCTCAACTCAAATACCTACAGCTTTGGTATCAGCACCACTATCACGAGTTAAACATGATTTATGAGTAAACTATCGGCAACTGAAGTAGAAATCAAACAACAGAAACACCAAACATCTGTTTGGTGGCGAGAAAAACAATGGAGAGGTTTAAATTAGACTAATTTCAATCTAGCCATCGGTGACAATTAGCTGCACCTTGACGTCGTTTACGTTCAAGGTGCTCACAGTAAGTCGTTAACTCCTGTGTATTGCCCACCGCACCTTTGAAAATTTTAGTAAACTCAGCAGTCATTTTAAGCCAGTTTTCTGCGGGAATATTCAAACGATACAACAGTTGCTCTGAGGAGTGACTGATTGCCCCTCTTTTATCATGACGCTGGATACGACTAGTATCATCAATCAGTTGAAGGTAATCTTTAGCATTAAACATCAGTCCTTTGGGCATATCTTGATGTTCGCTCCCCACAAAAGGCAGTAACGCAGTAGGCTGCTCACCTTTAATCGCTGACTTGATTCTAAGTTGGATACTCGTATGGTCCGAATGTTCTGGCGTATCAGCCATTTTAGCCCTTATAGGGTTTAAATCGACATAGGCCATACAAGCCAAGACTGCAGCCTCATCAAGCAGAGCTTGAGACTTAAACCTCCCCTCCCAAAAGCGACCTTTACACTTGTCCTCTGCATTAGCCTTTCGAGCAATAGGTTCATTCAATGCCCGCATAAACCAGGAAATATCCATCAACCTTATACGATACTCTTTAACCCGTTTATTGATGATGGCTTGCTGATAGGATTCAAGTGGCTGACCTTTAACAAAATCGTGATTCAAGCTGTCACCTTTGAACAGTTTTTGCCATTGCATGACAACCTCGATATCCGACCAGCTCTTCACTAATTCCGCATCGACCCGCAATACTAGGTGCAGGTGATTACTCATCACCGCAAACGCACAGATATCAATCGCAAACACCTCAGCAAGGTGCAACAATCGACTTTCAACCCAGTCACGCCTATGCTCATAAGATTGACCAGTGTGCTTATCAACTCCGCACAGAAAAGCCTTTCTAACACAACGTGAGATACAATGATAAAACGGCGTATCCTCTAAACTGACAAGTGCCTTTCTTGGTGTCGGCATAACAAACTCCTCTCTTCAGCCTTAACGAAAGCCTAGTAGAGGAAGTCTGCATCCACAATTATGGGTGTCTTAGTTATTTTTATGCATCCAGAATTATGGGTGTCTTAGTTATTTTTCTCTTAGTTATTTTTTCTGGTGTCGGCATAACAAACTCCTCTCTTCAGCCTTAACTAAAGCCTAGTAGAGGAAGTCTGCATCCACAATTATGGGTGTCTTAGTTATTAAGATTGACCAGTGTGCTTATCAACTCCGCACAGAAAAGCCTTTCTAACACAACGTGAGATACAATGATAAAACGGCGTATCCTCTAAACTGACAAGCGCCTTTCTTGGTGTCGGCATAACAAACTCCTCTCTTCAGCCTTAACTAAAGCCTAGTAGAGGAAGTCTGTATCCACAATTGTGGGTGTCTTAGTTATTTTCTTATTAACAATCAATAAAGAGGTTAATCTAAAACAGGTATTCCGGACTCACCACCCATTTTTGTTATGAACCATTTTTTACTGTCTTCATATTCATAGTAGAGCTTGTAATTGTAATCAGAATCTATTCGAGCTAGGCAAACACAGAACTCTTTACCATTATCACTCAAAATAAGACTTTGTAGTTTAACGAAATCTTTTTCAACATCTGAATAAAAATCAAATTCAAGTTCATCGTCATAATCAAAATACGATGACTTTTCTCCGAATCTATAAATACTAGTCAAACCCGTTGCTTCATTATTGCCTTCAAACCTTAAGAATGCTTCATCCCAGCTAGATGCTGCGGTTGATGCATACTCTATAAATTTTTTGGCAATGCTAATTACTAATGCACTAGCTTCTTCATTCATTGACTTGCTCTCTTATATACTTCGCCGTGTTGATTATTAAACTTGTTAAAGTATTTGTAGACCAAATCCTCATTACTATCAAATACCTTATAATTAACACGAAGCGTTTCAGGTCTTCCCGTCACAGAATTAAAATCACCCAGAACATGTTTAAACTCAACACTATGACCTTGCTCGATGAATCGAGCATAGTCGTTTTCTAGAGTCTTAAACGCTGAATTATTAAAATTCTTGTTTTGAGGGAAAAGGTTCTTATCTCCTTGATCAAGAACAAATCTGTGAGCTGCCAAATGCCCACCATGATCATCAGTTAAACCTCTCTGGCCTGCTGCGGCCTGAGCTTTAACTTCAGCCGAACTTCTTTTAGCTCCCTTAAAATATTCTTTTAAGGTGCCTGAAGATTCTAATGGCAGGCCGTTAGAGTCAGTGACCCACTGCACATTATTTTTCCCAACTGTAGAGCTAATTACGTTTGGATTGTTTGGAACAACTCTCCCCGCCCCTGAAACATGCCTCATTTTACTCACTGCCCCTGCCGCAGCAAGAGGATCAATAATGTAACTACCTACAACTCCAGCATCACGCCCTACCGCGCCCGCTACCGTCATAGGGAACCCAAATACATTACCATCACCAATTAGGGAATGATAGCCACTACTTAATGGGCTAAAGGTATCGTTCATCGTGCCAAGAGTTAATCCATTCATAGCAGCCTTACCGAAGAACTGAACACCTTGCCATGATTCATTCACTACCGATGCTCCATACCATAATGCAGCATCGGTAAAGTTACCATTTTCAGCCCCAGAACTTAGTCCTAGGTCACTAAGCATATTTGCCCGTTGCCCTTCCCTAAATTGAATATAGCTCTCTGCTTGGCGATTAAAATCAGTAAAGTCATTTCCTATGGAAACGCGGTCTCTTACACCCGCTGCATACATACTTTCACCACGTGCGATACCTGCATTCCATGAATCGGCAACTCTGGTTTTTATCCCTGAGATTTGAGTATCAAAGCGGGCTTGTAGAGCGGCACCTTTCTCTGCATAGCTCGCACTTATCGCATTGGCTTGCTCTGCTAGGCTCTGACGCTTACTCTGCATCGCCTCAAGAGAGGCATCATTACTTGCTGCTATGACATCATTCATTGCAGCGACCTTGCTATCAGCATTTGCTGACAACTCTTGTGTCATTCGCCCTTGTGCAATGGCCGATGACGCTTGTATTTGAGCTGCTACAGTGTCATTCAATTTACGGCTAACATTTTGGTTTAATTTAGTTAACTGTGCATCGAGGGATTTTTGACGCGCAACTCTAGCGACTCCGACTTTCGCTTGGCTGCGGTTAATCTCTCCACCTACCGCATTACCAAAAGCACTCATGGCCACTTGCCTGAAGTTCCAGGATGGCGCATCAGCCCCTTTGAGCAGTGCCTTGCCTAGGCCATAGCTCACTCCAGCACCGACAACCCCAGCAGTAGTAGCATTGATGGTATTACTCCAATCAAAACTGCCTGTATCACTGCCAGCCAATGACATACCGCTCATCAAATCAGACATGACATCAGTGGTCATGGCGGCTGTCGACAACACGGATACAGCGACATTGCCCCAACTAAAAGAGGTATCAATGCCTGCTAATTGATTCGTTCCCACATTAGCAGGTACGCTTAAGCCCGCTTGCCAAATTTTGCCCGCTTTGGACAACTTATTGCCCGCTTCAGTTAGCGTTGAAAATTCTCTAAGACCTGCACCTATCCCTGCTGTAGCAACAGACGTCAAACCACCTGCGACCGCCTTTCGTAGTGAAAAACTGTCGACCACCCCCATGGCTTTACCCACTAACTGACTTGCGACACTACCAACAAAGCCACCAGCAAAGGCAGCTGCCGCCACCCCCAAACCAAAGCCTGCAGCACCTGACATAACTGCCATACCTGCAGCCCAAGTCCCTGCCGCTGCCGTACTTGCACTGACTACTCCTCCCATGGCCACTGCCGCCGCGCCAGCGGTAAATACTGTTGCAACTACAGCTACCACGACCATGACGATCATGGCTATTCCGCCACAACCATCATTTTTCTGTGGGGGAATTGGTGGTGGTGGAATTTCCGGCAATGTTGGATTGACATCCCCCATCGCAGCCCCTGGGTTATAAGGCCTAAAGGTTTCTGTACTGTGATGTAAGTTGGTACTAGTCACATTCGGTAGCGTCAGCGTTGTACCCGGCGCAAGGCGCTCGGTACCACGTAGACCATTGGCGTCTGCGATTAAATACCAAAGCGATTTATCCCCCCACAACTGACCAGCAATACTCATTAAAGAGTCACCAGCCTGAACCGCATAACGACCGCTACTAACACCACTTTGACGGCCTACAGGCACATAGTTTGCGTCGAAATCAGCGGACATCACAGGGCGGTATTCTTGTTCATTACTGGAGGATTTTTTACGCTGTGCGTCGGCTAATACCGTGGCGTAATCACGATAACTAGGGCCATCATCACCAATATCTCCAACACCTACACCATTGAAATAAAAGTAACTGTGCTGCTTAGTGTATCGGGGAGTTTCTTCGGTGCGAACAAGCACTTTACCATCGAAACTGTTGACATAATTAAGTAAACGGCCAGCATAAGTGTCTGTTGCTGTGACTAAGTTGCCATTAACATCGTATTGCAACTTAGATAAACCATTCCCCCAGTCATACCTGAGCTCACCATTGGTTTGCCCTGCCACCTCAATTTTGACTTGTTTATAACTGTCCCATTTTTCATAGGTATAACGGGTATGTTGACTGGTTGTATGCCACTGGCTGTCACTCCAGTTTGAAGTGCTTACATGACTACTTAATTGATTGCCAAGTTTGTCTAAAGTAAAGCTCGAATTCGTTTTCTCTGTATTAACGCTATTTCTATCATAACGGTTAACATTTTCACTGATCTTTTGGCCCGAAGCGTTATAGGCATAATTACTATTTGACGCAATTTGCCCTTGGTTATTACCAGCATAAGTAATATATGGTTCACCGTACTCCTCAAAACGGCCATTTTCGCGGTCATAAGTGCGCCAGCGTAGAATTGGAGTTGATATAGGTCGATACTCTTGAACAGACTTTAGGTAACCACCGTCATAATAGCTCCGCACGACTCGCCTATCGCCATCGACGTCAACTTTCATTAACCAACCAAAGGCATTATAGGTGTAGCTTTCTACCGAACCAGCACCATTTTCAACCGTCTTACGACGCCCTGCTGCGTCATACGTTATTTTAACGCCGTCACCACGAACCACCTGACCATTTTCTAAATCGCCTTTGGAGATCTCCACTCGGTTCATTGCATCATAGGTGTACCAGTGATCAACGTTGGCACTGATGTTATTGACTTGAGTATAGTCACTACGGATCCGACGACGATTACCTACAGCATCATAATCATAGCGGATATCGACACCTGAATCGTGAATGCGGCTGATGCGATTCAATTCATCAAATTCGGCCACTGTTTGTTGGCTATAAACTGCAGAACCACCCGCATCGAGGTAAAAATACTCCTCTCCAATGGTGTTACCATTAGCGTCATAGTTAAAGGTTGAGAAGTTATTTGCGCCGATATCATCGATCTGCTTTCGCAGTCCGTTATCGTAATAGCTATAACGAATATCTTGACCACGGCTACTCACTTGTAAATCTAAAAGCCCTGTGGCTGAACCGTAGTAATAATGGGAGGTTTCCCCCCCCATATCTTGCTTCCACACCATGCGACCTAAATGGTCGCTGTGATCTAACGTTACGTCTCCTGTCGCATGTACGGTTTGTTTTTCCCACCCCCCAAAGGTTCCAATATCTCCTCGATAGCTGTAGTTATATTCTGTTTCGTTGCCAGCAGGGTCAATTCCACGTATTAAACGGCCTTGGCGATCATATTCAAAATAGCTAACGTTATCGCCACGCGTCGCTACATTCTTAAAACCAGTTTCGTGTCTAAGCTGTTGCTCTTGCTGGTTATAAACATACATATCATCGTTACGTCCAGCACGGTTAACCTTTATAATCTTACCCGTATCATTGTAACTGTAATTAACAAAGCGACTATCTTTTGTACGCTCTGTACGCATCTGTCCGTAGATATCATAGCCATAACTTTGAGTCGAACCATCAGCAAACGTTTGGGACATTAATCTGCCAGCTTGAAACTCACGCACTTGGCGTTTGCCATTCGCATCAATTTCAGCAATTTGGTTACCTTGAATATCATAGGCATAACGTGTGCTTGCACTCTGGCTACGAGTCACACCACTTTCAGTCGTCACTGACGTCCTAGGATCTGCACGCCGAGTCAGTTGACCACGGTTATCATAATGGTAGTTAGTCGTGTTACCTCTACCGTCCGTCGTGCTCTCTATTTGACCGAAAGCATTGTAACCCTGAGATTTACTGCTGGCATATTGCTTGAGCCCCTCAACTCCCTGTTGTGATAACAGCTCTAAGCTTTGTAAAGAGAGATCGGGTTTAGCTGTATTGGTATGCGTGATTTGGGTTTGTGTGCCAAGCGTCACATTACCCGTAGCACCATTGATCACTTTTCCAATTGAATCTGTAGCCTGATAATAATACTCAAACTCACCTTGGCCTAGACCACTGACATCAACAGCAAAACGTCCATTACCACCAAAATTAGCGAGTAACTTACTGAAAGCCTGACTGCTCCCTACTGGGCGGTAATAGAAGCTAACACGTGTTGCCTCTGCTGGTTGACCAGAAAAGTTAACCAAAGAGGGAACATTATGCGTATCGTTAGGATTTGAACGTGCTGAATACTGATTGACTTCTGGAGCTTCTCCTTCCCAGCCGTAGCTCCCTGTTAAGTTTTTATAAAACACCCATTCTCCTTGGGCGTCTTGCTTATACGTTTTAACACTATATACAAAGCCACGTTCTTTAATATTGCTTGTTGTGGTCCTGCCATGAGCCCTTACACCATAGCGGTTAAACTCATCCTTACCAGAGATATAACTTTTGGGGCTGTTAATTCCCTGAAAGTATACTGGTGTGTTACTGATATCAATTTCACTGACTCCTTGAGAGCCATAACCAGTAAAACCTGTATCCCATTCTAAGCGTAATCTCCCAGCGTAGTCGTCCATGCCATCGAAGCTGAATGTCATACCGTACTGCTTTAAGAATTGTTCAGGCTTACGATCTGAACCTGATGCCATTAAATGAAATTTGACATCAATCTCCCCGCCCATTGCTACTTGTGCAGCACCTTCAGAGAAGTTAGCACTAGGTGAGTTGCCAACTGGTGGAGCTGCATTGGCCTGTGCACGCAGATATTCAAGTTCAGGGTCTATTCTTTCTATGGTGTTATTTCGACCATCGAATCGATTAACGGTGAAATGGAAATTTTGATCTTGTTTATTCGCTGACAGCATCCATGCCATAGACTTGTCATCTAGACGTGTACCTGTAGACGTTACAACTAAAGTGGCATTACCATTCTCATCATAAAAGAAACGGCGATGTTTCCCTCCTTCGTTACTAAAAATCATCCGGCCATTGTCATCATACTCATAAAAAGTATGCTCTCTGTCCATGGTTCCTTTAGCAACCACTTGTCCGAAACTGTTATAGCGTGTTGTATCACTTATGTTTTCTGCGTTTTGATGCCACACCTGACGGTTTGCATCATCGTAGCTATATTTATCAACTAACCAACGAGTTCGAGTATGGGCACCAAGCGTTGTACTCTGATAAGCTAAATATGTCTGTTTTTCGCGCTTAAATATCACATTCCCATATTGATCATAGATATAGTGAATATCAATATCACCAGGCGCAGTGATGCGAACTAAACGACCTGAGTCATCATAATAACGGGTGGTAATTTTATCAGCACTATCAATTCCACCCACCACACCTTGGCTGTTATCTTGAACATCCAGCACTTGATTCCCCAAGGCATCAAATGACATAAAGCGTGTTGGTGTCACTAAGGCATTGCTATGATCGGTATAGCTTGAGTCACTGGACTTTATCTGGCGATTTAGGGCGTCATACTCAAATCCAATTTGAGTCTTTTCTCCTACCCAAACATCGTTTTTAACTCCACCGACTTCAGTCAGTAATACATTTCCATTCGCATCATATTGGTAGCGGGTTGTAAAGTCAGCTAAGCCATTGGTAACATTACTGCCAGACGGCGTACTGTAGCGAACATTTTTAACTCGCTGCTCAACGACTCGATTAATGGCATCGTAACTAAACTCAGTGGTTCGATTGGCATTACTCGTTTGTAATAGAGCCATAATATCGGCGACAGGAGTGTCCGCAGTTAAGCTCGCAATTTGCACTGCAGTCAATGCATTGTTATAAACCACTTCTTTAAGGTTATTACCATTGGCATCGTACTCTCTGGTCGAAACGAAACCGTCACCATTAATGGTCAATACGGGATGGCCAGCGGCATCATAATATGTGAATTGTGAGATGCCACGACCATCGATACTGATCGCTTCTTTGCCCACTGCATTATAGATAATCTGTGTCAGGCCATTACTTTGATTGAATCCTGAGGATGCATCATAATAAAGTGTATCAGTTCTGGATTCTCCGACGAGACGCCCAGCGCTATCATAGTGATAACGCGTTTCTTTATAATTGCCAATATTAGCCATATTACGAATATAACTATCACTGTCTGTATTGGTAATTTTGTCTGCGTAAACTCGCTCAGCTATTTTAACGCCAGATGCGTCATACCTTATGGTATGAAGCACTTTATCAGCGTCAATCCAGTGAGTTAACCGGTTTCCATTATCATAGAGTTTTACTTGGGTTCGGCCTAAGTTATCACTAACACGGACCAGGTTTCCATGTAGGTCGTACTGGCGAGTTTCAGTTGGGAATACTCGCTTTTTGCCGCCATTATTACCGTTTGCAACTAATCGAGAAGGGTAACTCACTTTAACTTCACGGCCTAAAGCATCAAATTCGTATTGAGTCGTGCTTTCTTGATTTGTACCTACCGCCTTGGTCTCACTAATTCGTTGACCCAATATATTATATTCATAACGAGTCACAATAGAGGTGACGACAGACTCTCTGGTCGTTGCGTTACTAATAATACTTACTTGTGGGCTTTTAACCTCCACTAGACGATTCATCGTATCGTAGAGTTTTTCAGTTCTATTGCCATTTTTATCAACTTGCGCAGTCACATTACCAGCAATATCATATTCATAAAACTGGCTGTTCCCCATGGGATCGCGCTCTTCTTTCACACGACCTAGGTTGTCATAAACATAGCTTGTTGTTAATCCGGTTTGATTTAGGCGTTGTTCGACTAAAGCTGCTATCTCATCAACACTTGATTGGGCACTATAGCCTCCATCCAAAGCGACTTGGTAACGAGTCTGTGTTGCAATATCACCAAGAGATGTATATTCATATTCACTAACAACCCCAAGTGCATCGATGGCAAAACGAACTCGATCCAACTCATCGTATATCATGACACTCTGCTGACCCGCAGGGTTAACATGACGAATGATACTGCCTTGAGCATTATAATCAGTATTGACTTGGGCACCATTCGCATCAGTAACACGAATTATTCGCCCTAGTTCATCATAAGTACTTATTTCTGCATATTCTAACCGAGCTTGTTCTCTTTGGGCTTCCGTTAACTCACTGGCAAACTTAGGACGAACACCCTGTTGGCTATTTACAACCCAACCTAAGCTCTGACGAGTTTCTAACGCCCATTGACTGTCAGACTCAGCTAATGCAACACCTTTAGCACTGATAATATGAGTTTGATTACCAACACCATCATAACGATATTCCATAACACTCTGAGCAAGTGAACCAGCCGCTTTCACCTCTCTAACAAGTTGCCCTGCACCGTCGTACACGAACTGAGTTCGACGCTCTTGTGAAGTACCACTGTAACTCACTTGCTCTGTGATCTGATTTAAATGGTTATAGCTGAACTCTGTCACTAACTTGGCTTGTGCTGTCACGTTGTCCAAATAAGCAACGACATGAGTTTTACTTATCAGACGGTCTTCCGAATCATACTCATAACGAAGATGACTATCTCCCCCATTACTAGTATTGGTAATCGGAGTCACTTGATCTGCACTCAAATGAGCACCTTGAGCATCAAAACGATTTACAGCTGTAGAGTAGTGAGTTTCACTTACTAGCATACCTCTGTCGTTATAGTGATACTCAATCACTTTACCTTGAGTATCACTGACAGGCACAAGTTTACGGTTAACTCTTCCACTAATGTCATAACTGAAGTAAGTCCGTAAACCTCGGGTATCTTGTGAATAAAGCTTGTTCCCATTTAGATCATAAGCATAACTTTGTGCATGACCTCGCCCATTATTTGTACTAATAAGTCTATTTAAACTGTCATAACTGAAGTTTTCAATTTGATTAAAGCGCTTCGTCGGCCCAGGAACTCTGAAGAATGCTAAACGTACCGCCGCCTCGTCAGCATCTGTAGCAAGAGTCACTGGTACACTGGTACGCTCAGTACGCGTAAGGCGACCAAGTCCATCATAAGTTAAGGCCGTTAAATAACCTTGCTGATCTAAACTAAATTTCTGACGCCCTAGATTATCGAACCAAGCCTTAGCGCTGCTTGCTGATGCAGGATTCAATTGTCCGCGTAAACTTGCAGAGTCAGTGTAATTTTGTACAGTTACAGCTTGCTTATATTTTAATGTCTCAGTAATTCGACCTTGAATATCATATACATATTCAGTGACATACCCTTGTCCGTTAACAGTAAACTGCTGATAACCTAAAGTGTTGTATAGAGTTTGAGTTAGTGTGTCACCTTGCGCTTGGGTTAAGTTGAGATCACTAGCACTCAAAGCTTGTGACAAATCACTACTTGATATATTAACTTGAGTCACATAACGCGTGGTACGTATAAGTTGGCTTGCACTATTATATTCGTACTGAGTCGCATAGCCGTTACTGTCGATGCTGTACTGAAGACGATTTAATCCATCAAATATTTTACGTTGGCTGTAAAACTCTAAAGTCATCTCCTGAGTTTGTGAAGCGAGCAAAGTTTGAATATCAGTTAGAGTAACTTCTGAGTCTCCATTCAAGTGGAGCAGATTTAATACGCTATCTTTAAATTGTTTTTGCCCAATACTATTACCATTTGCATCATAATAGTATTGAGTAAGATAACCATTACTACTGATGGTAAAAAGCTGATTACCTTTATCATCAAATAACGTTAAATCATGATCATTTAATTCGCTTAATTGGCCTTGAGGTGCATCTGGACGACTATCAAAAATGGGCCTATCGTGAAGTCTCTGTTGTAATTCAGTACGCGGACTTGATGCACTCGATAAAGCATCAGCTAACCCACTCGTATTGATCCCTTTAGCATAGATTAATTCTGATGTTTTTTGACCTACTGCATCATATCTAAACTCTGTCACTTTGCCAGACTGATCAACACTAAACAGTAATTGGTTTAAACCTAGTTCATCAAATACTTGATATGTTTCCAAACCACCGTTGGTCTGGCTATATATCATTTGACCATTTGCATTGTAATTGTATTTTGTTTGGCGATTTAGATTAGAGGGATCTTCAATTTTTTCTATTAAACGATTGTGACTATCATATTTAAAATGTGTCACCATCTGTTGTACTGCATTTTGATCGGTTTTTATTTGGCTAACTTGATTGCCTTTAGCATCATAACTGTAACGAGTTATGATCTGCTGTACTCCCCCCACATTAACAACTTGCTCTATCATCTGGCCAAAGTCATCGTAACTATAGCGAGTCTTAACCCCATCAGCTTGAGTGACTTCAACCTGCCGTCCCAAGGCGTCATAAATATACAGTGTGCGTGATTGTAAACCATTTACATCAAGTACTTGCTCTACACTATTATTACTCTCATCATAATAGTAACGATTCACACTGCCATTACTTTCTGTCTGCTCAGCGATTAACCCTTGAGTATTAAATTGACGACTTGTTTGGCTCAACACTAAACCAGCCGAATCTTTATGTTCACTGGAAAGTTTACGACCTAATTCGTCATATGTGTATTCGCTTATATTACCTTTTCCATCCGTGACTTTTAACAAATTCCCAAAAGCATCATGCTGGCGCTGGATTTGAATATTCCCAGGGTATATTAAGGTAATACGATTGGTTTCATCATCATGGACATACTGAACAACACGCCCTAAGGCATCTTGCTCAAGCAGTACTCGACTAAAAGCATCATAGCTTATTTGACTGACGCTACCTGCAGCATTAACCTGCTGTATTTCACGACCTAGGCCATCAAAACTACGATTTACTAATCCTCCTGTGGAACTAAAGCTTTCAACTTGACGACCAAAGGCGTCATAAGTATGTTCTACGGTCTTCACTAGCCCATTAGCTAACTCTGAAGAGTTGAGTAGACGACCAACACCATCATATTGATAACTAACTTGACGCCCTTCTCCTTGTATATTGTCAGGGGTAAATCGACTGGCTATGCGTCCATAAACATCATAAGTTAGACTGCTTGTCAGTCCTTGTATATCTGTAGTGGTAAGAGTACGGTTTTTCTTATCATAGGTAGACGATGTCACTAAGTCTGAGCTAGACAACACTAACTGCTGACTCACTTGTGTAGCTTGTGTTCCTCCAGTCAACCCCTGCGTACTTATAGCTTGAAAGTACTGACGTAATTGGGTTTCTCGACCAGAAGAATCATAACCTTTTTCAGTAACAACACCCTTGTCGTCAACGGTATATGTCAGCTGTCCTGCGGCATTATAATAAAACCAATTATCGATTTGACTTGTACCGACGACACCCGTTTGAGTATTTTTTATTTGGGCATGATTTTGATAACTGTGAATAACGCGACCTGCGTTATCATAAGTATAGAATGTGGCATATTGTTGCCAGACTGCATTTTTCTGTGCGGTAGTACTCGCTGTACGAAGCTTCTCTGTTGCTATTGCATCTAACTCTGCAGTAATACGACCTAAAGTATCATATTGGCGTGTAATGCCTTGTTGGTAATTGCTATTGTGAGAGTCGTAAGTAAGTTGAGATGTTATAGCGCCATTGTTATCGTAAGTGTTAGTTGTTACTAACCCAGTATGCTTGGTTTCTTGTGTGATTCGCCCCAGGGCATCATAAGTATATCGGGTGATTTGTGATGGTGTTCCAGCCAAAAGTGAAAGTAGGCTGTCGATTGGCTGAGTAACATCACTCACTTTAGCTGCATAGCGTTGCTGACTTAATACTCGTCCAGCACCATCGTGACTGTATGAAGTGAGGTAACCTTCGGCATCAATGTCAGCAATTTTCCGACCAATATCATCATAGATAAAGCGAGTGATTTGATCAGAAGAAGATGGGGTTAACCGTGCTAAAGTAGCCTCCCATGTTTCAAAACTCTGACTACTACCATATACACTCAAATCTGAGTACCGAACCTCTTCTAATAACCGTCCAGCTTTGTCATATTTAAATTCAGTCACAGCTCCATCTGCTGCAATCTTGCCAATTAACCTTCCTTGAGAATCATGATAAAACTGCTCATGCTTACCCGCTGGGGCGACTAGTGGATTATCATAATCAGTGACAATTGAATCATGGGACTCGTAATTGATTTTTACTTGAGTGAAAAAACGATCTAGCATTTCGCCAGTTTGTTTGTCCCTATATTGAACAAACATATCAAATAAGCCATCTGGTACTTCTCGATTGTCATAAGCAAACAAATCATTAACCGCTACAGTCAATTCATTATCTGCATTCACTTCCCCTCTGACATAAGAAGCACCATTTAACTGTGGAAAGAAGTAATATGGATCTGCATTTGCTGGTAAATCATCTAGCTTAATAGTCACAACACTTGGACGCGTGGTTTCTTGCTGTTGGCCTATCTCATAGTCAAATGTTTTAGTAGAGCTTTGACTTGTTGTTCCTCTATGGTAAGCCCTTATTTCAATACGATACTGTCCATCATTGAGGTGTGCTTCTGTACTGAGATTAATTTGCCCCAGAGTGCCACCTTGAGCACTCATATAAGTATAAGCACTGCTAATAAGTACACCGCTGGCTTTGTCAAAAACATCAGCAAGTACATAATCTATATTCGCGGCTTCAGCCTCAGTGTAAACACCGTTAATAGCACTACCTTCAACCTGTTGTTCGACTATGCGATCTCTATGACTGAAAGCTTCAATCATCCCATCTACATCATTAGCTTGAAACAGGAAAGTGCTACTCAATCGGTTTTCAACCACTCCCGTATAATTAAGACTTCCTTGTTCATGCAGTAACTCGACTTCGTAATATTCTCCAGATGCCAAATCGTCTAGCTGAACTTGATATTGTCCATCTGTAACCGTAACATCTACCGTGGTCCACCCTGTATTACGATGACCACTGCGGTAACGAGCACTGTTCACAGCTCCATCCACATTATCAAATGTTTCCAGTGGCCAGTTCAACGTTTGACTTAGGCTACCCGTGCTCTGACTACCTACTTCATAAAGAAAAGGAGCTAAATTAGAACTCGTTCCATCTTTATTCTCTAGCATCAAATGGATCTGATAACGCCCTGATGACAATGCTTGCCCAAGACTAAGATTCACTTGGCCTTGGTAAGAGGGGTAAGCAGAGGCTAAAGTGTCACTTTGAGTAATAAAGTCCAAATTATTCAGATCTGTACGCACACTTTCTGAGTCAGTCTGATACACCACAGCGGTGACTTTTTCTAGATTTGAATATAGGTGGGCAGGTATTACTCCACTTAAACTGCTTCCCACTCCAGCATTTACCGTCCAATGGGATTCAAAGTTTCTGACTTGGAGGGTTTTATTTGCTGGGTCTGTTTCGCGTAACTGTGTAAAAGCACCACCTGACTGAGTGCGAACTTGATTATAACTATCCTTGTATAAGAAAGTGAATTCATATTCATCGCGATCTAGTTGAGGTAATTCAACAGAATATTCGCCATTACTAAAAGTTACAGGTAAATATTCAAACTGATCATTATTATGTAAAATTCTATAACCCAGTTCGACTTTAGGCCAAACTAAACTATTAGGTGCCCAGCTAAGTGCTTGGCGGCCATCTGATAAACGAGTTTGTGTAACATCTGATAATGAATCCTGCTCAACATATAATGGATGATCGGCACTATTGATAAATCCATAAGGTTGATTTGGATTACGAGCTTCAAAACCACCAGTTTTACTCACTCCTACAATTTGTGTATCTAGATAGCGATCTTGTAATTGAGCATGATTTAAATATTGATAAGGCTGAACGGGATCTCGACCTGTCGTAATAACATCATTATTAATACTTGCGACTTTCAAATCGTACAATAAAGCTATTAATTGATTTTCAGTAATATCAGCAGGGACATCCGCCATCTGAAGCTGTTTTTCATAGGTTGCTTTATGAGTTAATGTTCCAAGCCCATCATATGTATGTTCAGTTACTGTGCCTTCAGCATCCAGTAAAAACCTTAATAGGCCAGAGCTGTCATAAATACGGTATTCATTACTGTCTTGATCACTAGAAGCTTGTTGAATAAAAGATGTTAAATTCCATAACGCTTCATTAATCGAACCTTGCCCCGAAGACAACTGTCGTGGATCAACGGTATTACTATGACGAGTAAAACGAATGATTGCTCCCTGCTTATTATAAGACCAAGTAGAGAGTTGCCCATTACCATTAATTTGACCAATTTTACGGTTATTTGCATCATAAAAATAATAAGAACGTGCACCATTCGCCGATTCAGAGATACGTAACCGACCTAACTCATCATACATATAACCTTGACGATTCTGCTTGGTACTCCCCAAAGTGTCATATTGCTCAATCAGATCACCAGCTCTGTTGTAAACAGAAGTACTTAATCTCCCATTTGCATATTGCGTATACACTTGTTGAGCTGCATCATCATAGGAAATTAATGTAATATCACCCAAGCCATTTTGACGACTAATCCGTCGTCCCATACCATCATAGACAAAATTGCTAGTAGCACCAGCTCCATCGGTCTGTGATAATAAGCGTCCAGCGTAATCATAAATAAAATAACTCGAACTCTTAATCACATTATTGTCATACTGGTGTACTTGACTTAACTGACCTCTAAAATCGTACTCAAAACGCATATGTACTGCATCGTTAATATCTTGTGCTTCTGCCCATATACTTATTTGGCCTAAACTAACATCAGAATTTTTACTTAAACTATCCGTATTATAGGTCGCTATTTGATATGTAAAACTTTCAACTTTTTGACCTAAACTATTATATTTTATTTGATTTACAGAGCCGTCTGAATTAACCACAAAACGCAGTTCTTTATCATCACCATAAATATAACGTGTGACCAAAGGTTCTTCTGGCACACCCGCGCCAATGCCATCATGATCAAGATCTCGATAACGAATTTCAGCAATAAGCTGATTTTCAAGATTGTACCGTCTGTCAATCCTTCTGCCTTTGGCATCAATACTGGTTAATAGATTACCTCTATCATCATATTGATAATGACTCACTTGGTTAGCGCTATCTTTTTTACTAATTAAATTACCATCGGCGTCATAACTAAAAAAAGTAAGCTGGCGAGTCCCATCAACAGGAGGAGTCGCGATCGATAAAAGCTGACCACCCGCGTCAAACCGATAACTTGTGATCTGACCATACTCATCAGCGACATCTGTACTTCGGGTAACCGCATCATAATCAAAGGTTAAAGTACGACCTTCGCCATTTGTCATTGAAGCCAACACCCAAGAGCCTTCTGCAATAAAATCAGAGCTTCTCCCAGCATGCTGCTTATAACTAAAACGAGAGCTACTGCCATCACTGTTAGTGATACTAGCAAGGCGCTGACTGTCAGCGTCATAGGTGTAACGAGTACTAAAAACTTGATTATCTGTAATGCTATTATCAGAAGGAGTTAAATCATATTTAACGCGCTCTAAACGCCCTAAACTATCATAATCAAATCTTGCAGATGTTTGCTCTGTACCATCCAAAGATGTACGAATTGCGCTTATCCGAGCTCCTGTAGAATGATTGATATAATCTATATGTGTCACCAGTCCAGATGCATCAGTAATTTGAATCAATTTGTCCGCTTGATAGGAATAGCTGATGATATTATTATACTGGTCTTGCTTTCTCGTTAGCCTCCCTTGACTGTCGTAAATCTCCTTATTATTAGCATCCGCCTGCCTAATCCATACATTTTGTAAGCTATCAAACATAAGAGTGTCGTGTGATCCACTTCCATCCGTCGCAACATACAATCCACGGTTTGTATCGTAAATGTACTCACTTTGACTACCATCACCATTACTCCGAATAATTGTGCTACCTGATTCATGCTCAGATGGTATTGATGTCAAACGAGCAATACTTCCAAGCCACCAATTATCACCATCAACATCTTGCCCCAAACTATTATAAGTTTGAACAAGTTGGCTATTTTGGCCTATTGCCATCGCAAGCTGATCCTGGCGTTGTACACTCAGGTTTCCTGTTGCGAGATTTATAGCCGTTTGATTTAGACGCTGCCCTAAAGCAGTACCACCTAATAGATTACTATTAGCATGATGTGCGCCAAACAATCCAAGCTCTGCCGATGTGATGAGTGATGACATTCAGAATACTCCCTTAATCCTTGTGGGAAAGGGCACTCGAAGAGTGCCCTGATTGGTTATGATTAATATCTATTGAGCTTAAAGATAACAGCGACTACCTTGGCAAATACAACGTCCTCTGTATCCTTGGTACCCTTGGGGACCTCTCGCGCCCGGAGTTCCAGCCTTTTGTGTTCTCAGGGTATGTAAGCTCGAACTTGAGTAGTATTGAACAGCAGAAAGACCAGTATTTCCTCTACTTCCCCCAATTGATGATGTAGGTCCTACAGCACCTCGTCCACCGGTGCTTCCACGTGCACCTTGATTCCCTATTGGACCATCAATTCCTCTTCGACCTGTCGCTCCTACAGACCCAGTTACACCTCTAGCACCACTTGGCCCTTGAGCACCTTGCCCTCCTCTCGGTCCTGTATCACCTTGCTCACCACGAAGCCCTGTTACACCTCTAGGGCCCGTTGCACCGGTTGCACCTATATCTCCTTGAATCCCTGCAAGACCGATTCTTCCTCGTGGACCTTTGGCACCTGCCGCACCTGCACTACCATTAACACCATTGCTGCCATTAGCACCACTGGCCCCTACCGCTCCCTGTGCACCTATAGGACCAATTGCGCCACGTCCGCCTTGAGAACCCACCTCTCCAGCAGGTCCCACTGCACCTTGTTCACCATCAGGTCCTTGTATTCCTCGACTTCCTGCATTACCTAATAGGCCCGGAAGGCCTTTTGGTCCTACCGTCCCTTGCTCACCTCGTGGCCCTAAACCTATTGCAGTAGCACAATCACTGCCAAACGTAGCTAGACAACCAATTTGTCCTATCGAATAAGCATTTGGCGCAATTAACACCTCATCAATAGCTCCAGGAAAAGGTGCAGGCTCCCTGATCGAGCCACCAATATAAAGTGGAGCAAAAGTATTAGTCTGAAGCTCCAAGTTATCAGTCAAAACAGTCGTCTCTTGCTCTAAGCCATTAACATAAACTTTGACTCCAGAGGCTTTACCGCTACCACTATAGGTCGTTGCAATATGTGTCCACCCAGTTAAAGCTGGCAAGCCAGATGTAGACACAGATATACCGGAGACGGTTTGATCCATAAGATTGAATATCAGTCCTTGTGGGGAAAGATTGATACTAAACCCTTGATTACTCCCTGCTGCCAACTTAGAAACCAAAGGATGATTTCCTTGCAGCTCAGAAGTCTTAACCCAAGCTGAAATGGTAAAAGGCATATCTTTCTTATGTGATGGCATAGTGCCTACAACCAATACATCTTTATCTAAAGCCACCCCGTTGCGACCATCTAAAGTGTAACTCCCACCAGACGAGTTCAAAAAGTAGCCATTATTGTCATTACTTGATGTATCTCTAAAACCATTGCCCTGACCTTCAAATGAGTAATAGGCACCAAATTCATTGGCGGTGACACTTGCAGCTGCCAACATGCATAATGCTGGTGCTAAAAATTGTAATTTAAGCTTCATTTTGCCACCCCATCCTGAACTGTTTGTCTGGCTTTCGTTGTTTTATACAGCTGAACCGTACTCATACCTTTAGCGCAGTAATTACAACCGCCACCGCCACCACCTGAAAAATACCGACTATAACCTATAGGGCCTCTTCCTCCCCGGGCCCCTTCAGCACCAGAAGAGCCATTTGTTACTACACCGTGGTAGCCTGTTGGCCCCTTGTAACCTGCTGGTCCGACATATCCCCTTGGTCCCACAGGTCCAGTAGCTCCTAGAGCACCCGTTGAACCTTTATCTCCTTGCACACCATCAGCACCGGTAACACCTGCTGCACCTGAATATCCTTGCGGCCCAGCATCTCCTGTTGCACCTGTATCCCCCCTGACACCAGTAGCACCTTTCAAACCTTGAGGTCCAGGATCACCTTGTGGGCCAACTGAACCAGTATCCCCTCTAACGCCTTTACTTCCAGCCAAGCCATCAGGACCAGTTATCCCAACTAAACCAGTATTTCCATCTCTACCGTCGCGACCGTCACGACCGTCGACACCTGGATTTCCAGAGATTCCAGTCAAGCCTCTCAATCCAATAGCTCCCGTTGACCCAACAACCCCTTGTGGCCCACGAATACCAGTGTCGCCTACCGCCCCCCTTTGACCTATTACCCCTTGTGTCCCCGTTGCGCCACGTAAACCTTGTGGCCCAGTAGGTCCTTCAAAACCTCTAGGACCTTGAGGAGCCACCACTGGTGGTTCACCAGTATCAGGCACGACACAGTTATCCCGCAGCGCAAACAAACATTCAATGTCACTGCTGTTATATGCACGACTCCCCAGATAGACCTCATCAATTGCGCCATTGAAAGTTGAAAAACTATTCGCACTATCAGCACCGACTACCATAGGTTCATTACTGGCTATATCACCGCTTAAATTATCATTAACGATATCTAGTTCAAGCAGTTGATTATCTAGGTATAAACTAATGCCATTAGCTTGAATAGAACCATTATAAGTAACGACTAAATGATGCCAATCATTCATATCGTCCCATGCAGCAATACTCCTGACTTTAATACTGCCGCCTTGACCATTACGAATATCGACAACAATCGAATTGTTATCATCAAGCTCTACTGACATTCCTGAACTGTATGCAGATGCTTGTTTAGAAAACAAAGTTTCTGAATAATAATTTGTTTCTCTCAAGCCCCAAAGAGAGAGAGAAAAAGGATCCGTTGATTTTTGAATACTTAAAGAATCAATCTGTAAAAGATCATAATAGAGAGCTTGATTCTGCTTACCTATTTCAAAACTACCTGTACCACTGAGTGGAAAAACTCCATTATGTTCATGGTGAAAACTGTCATTACCGTGGCCAGCAAAAGACCAATGCGCATCCCAGTTAGATGCTGTAGCATGAGTGGTACACAAACCCAATACAGCCAAAGTGGCTAGTGAGTGAATAATCCTTTTCATTATTTAGTCCTCTGTTCAGGCTGCAATGGCGATGGAGTTACTAACAAATTTGGAATTTCGACAGCATAACGATTATCAAGATTTTTCTGGCTATACAAATCCAGAACAAAATCAAATACCGCTTGATCGCTCAAATCCAATGCTAAGAAAAACGCCTTCTCCTCTTCATCTGTTTCGATTGCTAATATGTTTAAATCAATATGCACAAGACCATTGCTAGTGGTACGAACAGCACGCTCTATAATGAAATCGGGATCTATCACGCCATCTAATTCATTTTCTTGAACAGTGGAAGTGTGTGTAAACTCACCTTTAAGCGCCCTATCAAAATCAGAGGTTAACGACATGACATCACTTTTTGGGGGAGTGACAGCAAACCCGTACCAGTCTTCTAAACACTCAGCAGCAGTTGGTTGGATACCGCGAATACCTGTAGCACCGTCAGCACCTGTAGCACCTGTATAACCTGCAATATTACCCCCATTATATCCACGAGGGCCTACAGCCCCTCTATTTCCCTGTGCGCCCTGCGCTCCCTGTAACCCCGTATTTCCTCGCGGCCCACTTGGTCCATTATATCCTTTTGGTCCTTGACCTCCTGCAGCACCGGTATAGCCTACCACCCCTTGTCCACCTCGAGTTCCCTTTATACCGGCGGCCCCTTTATTACCAACAGCACCTTGTGGCCCACGATTACCCAGAGCTCCTTTGGCACCAATATTACCTTGCACTCCTTTAGGACCACGTGGTCCCGTTAGTCCTCTGTCTCCAACGGCACCTTGTGCCCCGGACGCTCCATTTGTACCATCGGAGCCATCGGTACCATCAGAACCATCAGTACCAGCAATGCCTGTTGGGCCAGTAAAACCTTGTGGACCTTGTGCACCTCTAGCCCCTATTGGCCCCACTAACCCTGCTTCTCCCTTAAGTCCAGCAATGCCAGCCAAACCACTCACGCCACTTGCGCCCCTATCGCCTTGCTCACCTATATCACCTATCGGCCCTCTAGGACCTTCTTGTCCTGTTGTCGGCCGATAAGCACAGTCTGTTTTTAACTGATACAAACAAGTAACTTGTTCTGCGTTGAAAACCTGAGGAATTAAATATACTTCGTCAATCTCAGCTGCTAGTGCTTGGGTATATGAGGAGCTTCCACCAATAACAAGTGGGTGATAAGTTTCAACTTGCCCACTAAGACTATTTGAAGACAGTCTTAACTCTGTAACTTGACCGTCAATATACAACCCCATATTAGAAGCATCTGCATCCCCCTTATATGAAACCGCTAGATGATGCCACATGCCATCAATAGTAATGGGTGTTAAACTAGCTACCGATATAGCACCACCAAATTCATCAACGAGACTGAATTCAAGATTCATATCAGCATCAAATGCAACACTGAAACCTGTGCCGCTTTCACTATGCTTTCTTGATAAGATGGTTCCACTTGCCGCATCTTGAGTTGGTTTAATCCATAACGATATTGTTAGCGGAATATCTTTACTAAAGGGAGCCATTCCTCCAACAACCATGACATCTTGAGCTAAAGCTAATCCTGAACGACCAGCTGTAATAAATTGTCCATTACCAGACAAAGGGAAGTAACCTTTATATCCATTATTGCTTTGTTCTCCATTACCCGGATAACCATTAGCTTGATTAAACGAATAACTGGTTTTCATACTATCAGCGAGTAATGGTGAAGATACACCTACAGCCATTAAGCCAATAGCGAATGCTATATTTATTTTCATAGTAGAGTCTTTCCTTTAACCCTTATTTAAATATCAGCTTTTAAGACAAAAGCTGCCCTTCCTCATAAAGAAGAATTTTTATAATTTAATTCAAATCAATACTACTTAAATCAATACTACTTAATGTAGAGTAACTTTTAAATATTCTCTTATCTTTTCAATGATAGCTTGTTCGAAGGTTTTCCCACTCACATCGATTGGAGAACTCATTAAATCCCCCCAAACTTTTTCAGCTTGAGATATTTGTTGAGAATTTTGTAAAAGTAGGATTTTTGCAAAGTTTCCTGAATAATTCATTTTATCTAGACGCAACGCTATAGATACGTTTTTCCGAGCTGAGGCTTCATCTTTCTCTAGCACACTTATAACTGCTATACCTCCATACATTTCAGCATAAGTTCGGTCAACCTCAATCCCTTTCTCAAAAATCTCTCTAGCCTTCTTAAATCTATCAGTTAAAATATATAGCCAACCTAATAAATTAATTGATGGAAGTAGGTCATTTTGAATACTTAAAGCCCTATGTAAATGCTGCTCAGCTTCAGTATATCTTTGTTGGAAAACAGCAATCGTACCTAACCCAAGATGAGTGCGACTACTTTCCTCTTTTATGCTTAAAGCTTTTGAAAAGTATTGCTCAGCTTTATCGTATTCATTCAGCTGAAGAACTATAAAACCAATAGCTATGTTTGCACTGGTATTATTATCATCCAAATCCAATGTTTTAAGAGCATACTCTTGAGCATTATCCCATTGTTCAATATCTATATATATTTGTGAAAGCAGACCGTTAACAGGTGCATATGAACTCTCTTTTTCAGCGAGAGACACCAGTGTCGACAAGGCTAAATCAAATTTCTTAAGTTGATACTGAGTACGCCCTAACAGATAAACTATTTCTTTATCTTGAGAATAGTTTATTGCCTTTGTTAGCAACTCCAGCGCTTTCTCTGGTTCATTCAATTGAAGATAACAGTAAGCAGACTGGTATAAGAGCTGAGCAGATTCACCTTCCTTATTGAGTAAAGGAATAAGTATAATCAATGCCTGCTGGTAATTATTTTTTTGGCAATATATTAAAGCTGATACATAAGCTAACTGAGAAGAGTCTGGAGCTATCAACAAAGCAGAGTCAAGATACACTGAGGCCTTATCAATAAATCCTGCACCTAATAACAGATGGATTAGATCTAGATTTAGATTTAAATTTTTTTGATCTTGTTGTAGGAAAAGCTCAAGCTTTTCTATCTTCCTTGTAATATCCATATAGCTCATAAAGTCCAAGATTGCTAATATAAAAATTACTATAGAATCGATTAACAATCAATCAAAATAAAGCACTAAAAAACAACCTAATTCATAAAATCGCAACAACTGCAAGCCTGTGTAAAAAATTCACTTATAAAACAACAATTAATAAGATTAAATGTATTGATAATTTTTAACTAAAAGCATTGTTAATACTACTTTAGACTTATTTATAAATAGATTTTAATCATGTGTTTTAACATAAAAGTAGTGATATCTATGTTTTACATTCTTGTTTCAAAAAATATAATTAGAAAGTTTTGAGAGATACTTTTATCTAGAGACGGTTATTTCCTATAAAAAATATAGACCATAGTTTTATTCAGATAATCGCTTATCCCCAATAAATTCAAAAACTAAATAGTCATTAATCTCATAATGACTAGTTCTATTATTTTATATCCACTCCGATACAGCTGCATCCCATTCGCCAAATCCCGATCCAATGAGTAAAGCCAATGAATTTAGCAAAATCTGTAACCTACAACATCAAGAGACACGACGTTACTGAGCACCTAAACTGAAGTGTTTCGACGAATAGTCATTAGTATCTTAGAGGAGACTGAAATCAAAAAACGATTTTTATATGACTTGATCCACTTTGGTGATAAAAACAAGTAGACTCTAGCAAAAGATATGATTCACAAGTAGATACAACAATTGGATGTTAATATGGCAGAAAGAAAAAAATGGTTCCCCCATACAGAAGAGGAGTTAACCCCTTTTCAACTCGCTATGATGGTCCTGTCACTCCTTTCTGTCATTGTGGTTTTAGTATTGAGCTTCATGACTCTCGACCCTGAAACAAAACGCTTACTCACCGCAATCGACTTTAGCATCTGCATTATATTCCTCAGCCATTTCTTCATTGGCTTATTCAAATCCGATAAAAAAGTCCATTACATTAAACATAATTGGATAGACTTCGTTGCCAGCATCCCCGCTATTGAACCTTTAAGGTTCGCTAGATTATTCCAGATTTTACGTGTGATACGTTTAATTCGCATGGCCCAGTCTTTTATCCTTCCGATGGTGAAGCAACGTAATCAAGCAACCTTAGCCAGCTTACTCGTTGCCATGGTAACCATATTGACCTTCTCGTCTGTACTAATTCTCATCGTAGAAAGTGGTGTACCAGGTGCCAATATTCAAACAGCTGAGAACGCTATCTGGTGGGCTCTAGTCACTATTTCAACCGTAGGTTATGGCGATTATTACCCAGTAACGACGTCCGGACATGTCATCGGTGGTGTGGTGATCATCTGTGGCGTGAGTTTCTTCGGGGTCATTTCAGGTTATATGGCCTCCATCTTTATCTCCCCCGATGAAGCTGAGAAATTTGAAAGCCAAAGTAAAGAGATACGCAGTGAGTTGCATGAGGCTTTAGAGAGAATGGAAGCCAATCAAGGCATGCTCTTAAAGCAGATAGATGAGCTAAAAAATGATCTGGGCCAAAGGGATAAATAACTCTGCTAAAAAACAGTATCCCAGCCCCTCTGGAGCTGGGAAGTGATAGCGCTAACGCCAGTAAGGCTCGTTCTTTAACGCAATACGTCTGGAATGTTCCATGGCGAACAACAGACTCTCCTCTTTGTTAGTCAACCACTGCGAGATGTCGATAGCGTTTTGCTGGCTCAATTCCCCCAATTGACGATAGGCTGCCAAGGTTCTAATCCCGAGAGTCAAATCCTGCCAAGGCAGCCTAAACAGATCTCGTGATTTAGCCGAATAAAGCTCGCCGTAAGCAACACCAACAAACACACTCTCATCCAGTGCTCGGGCGAAAGTTTGGTAATCAGCACTACTTAAATCGATATTCAATGGCATCAAGTCAACTATTCTCAACCAAGATCGGTCCTGCACTTTATCTGCAAAATTTTGCAAAGAAAGGGTTTTATCGATAGCTGTTTGACCCGATTTCACGTCAAACAAGAGCTCAACCAATGACAACTGCAAGCTGCCATAGCTGACTTCTTGTAACATCATCGATATTCGCTGAGGGATTGAAAGCTGTTGTAATTGAACCGTCACTAAATCACTCAACTGTTTATGTTGAGGAAGTTTTGCGATCAACATGCTGTTTTCTTGAAGTATCTCCACACAACTTAAACTGGTTTCAATAAAATCAAGATGACCTTCTATACAGTCAAACTTTGCTGTCAATGGCCCATTAAGGAGATCAAATTGAGCCAAGGTAAAACGCAATAAACGGATACAAGCTCTTAAGCGATAGCAAAGATACGGCGCCTGTATATTCATTGTTGAGTCTGACTCTAAAATCATCGCTTCAAGCAGTTGCCAGCGCTCAAGTCCGGTAGCCAATAATGTAATGAAAGCTTGTTTCAAATCTTGTTCAGGTCTTAGAGAGATAAACTCTAATACCTCTAAACTGAGCGGGCTGGCTTGTGAGGCCAAGCGATAACCACGCTGTGCTTTGCTCGCTTTACCTAATCTAACAGGCAAAGACTCTGCCACTTGCAAACCCAGTTTAATCAAGGATGATGCTTCACCCGCCATGAGTTCAAACTCTAACTCACAAATAGGCTCAACTCGTCGTTCACCGGCTATTTCGACCTCTATTTTCCCTATATCTAATGCCACCTCAATCAGGCTTTTATCAACATAAATATGCCAAGTACGTCTAGAGAAGTCTGTATTGAATAAACAGGTCAACTCAGATTGTACCGATGAAATTATCGCCTGCTCTGGCCATATTTTTTCAGGAAAAAGCGAAAGAATTGGAAAGGTTTTATCGATATCTACATTGAATTCTGGCCGAGAATGAATACCACCAACAACGCTGCCTGCTGTTTTTATGGTCTGCTCTAAGGCACCATCACAGCCTCGAACCCTTAACCCCATATCCCAACGTCTAAGCTGAAGATCCGCGGTATCAAAATAGGCATTAGAGAGATTTCGACACCATTGTTGTTCAGAAAGCGGGAGGTTATCGAGTAGATTTATTAACGTTTCTTGTTGTTCTAGTTGGAAAAATAACTTAAGTTCTATCTCGGTGTTCATCGAACGAATGCTCTCTCTATTATCTAATACTAAGCACAATACCAGAGTTGCACTTAGCCGGCGTCATTAAAGATTCATGTAAAATTAATTAAAAGTTCATCGAATTAATTCAGTGTAATATTACTGTCACAAATTCCCAGTAGGATTGCGACTTGCAGTTCAGGTACAACCCTTTAGAATAAAAGCGGTTAGTTTTTATTTGAAATACACAGTTTCAATACGCGGTCGCTTGGGTTAACATGCGCCCGCTTTTTCCAACAGTGGAATAATCTAAATAGGTACACGGCAATGCCAGTAAACTCTATTTTGGGCGTGTTTGCAAAATCGCCAATCAAGCCTCTACAAGAGCACATAGATAAAGTACACCAATGCGCATCGATCCTAGTGCCATTTTTTGATGCTACAGTCTCAGGCAACTGGGAAAGTGCAATTGAACTTCGACAGCAGATAAGTGCAACGGAAAGAGAAGCGGACTCACTCAAACGTGAAATACGCCTCACCCTTCCCGGTGGCCTGTTTATGCCAGTCGAACGAACCGACTTACTGGAGCTTTTGACCCAGCAAGATAAGATCGCTAACAAAGCGAAGGACATATCTGGCCGTATTATCGGTCGTCAGCTTCTGATCCCAGAAGCAATTCAACACCCTTTCAACGCTTACTTGCTTCGCTGCCTTGATGCAGTTTCACTTGCAAAACAAGCTATTAATGAACTCGATGATCTTTTAGAAACTGGTTTCCGCGGTCGTGAAGTTGACCTGGTTGCTAAAATGATTGCTGAACTCGATAAAATCGAGGAAGATACGGATGATCTTCAAATCAAGATCCGTCGCCAGTTGTTCGCTATCGAAAACGATATGAACCCTATAGACGTGATGTTCCTCTATAAGATAATTGAGTGGGTAGGCGATTTAGCAGATCTTGCTGAACGTGTAGGTTCCCGCTTAGAGCTAATGCTAGCTCGCGTCTAACAACAAAGTTATCAAGGTAACAACATGGTTGATGTATTAGTCACCAATGGCCCAATGCTTATTGCTATTGCGGCCGCATTTGGTTTTTTAATGGCATGGGGTATTGGCGCAAATGATGTAGCCAATGCAATGGGAACCTCAGTAGGTTCAAACGCTATTACGATTAAACAAGCGATCATCATTGCGATGATTTTCGAATTTGCTGGTGCGTATTTAGCCGGTGGTGAAGTCACCAGTACAATCCGTAATGGCATCATAGATTCAGCATATTTTGTTGATTCGCCAGAACTGCTTGTATACGGCATGATCTCTGCACTTCTTGCTGCAGGTATTTGGCTTATCGTTGCGTCTGCACTCGGCTGGCCCGTCTCTACCACTCACTCTATTATCGGTGCCATTGTTGGTTTCGCGGCAGTAGGTGTTGGTACTGAGGCTGTTGAGTGGAACAAGGTCGCTGGAATCGTTGGTTCTTGGGTTGTGACTCCTGCAATATCAGGCTTTATTGCCTTTTTGATATTCCAGAGTGTACAAAAACTCATATTCAATACCGACAATCCACTGGCTAACGCCAAACGCTATGTGCCTTTCTATATGGCACTAGCGGGCTTTATGATGTCTCTCGTGACAATCACTAAAGGTCTTAAGCATGTTGGCATAAACTTCAGCACAGCTGAGGCGTATGGCTTAGCAACGTTAATTGCAATTGCTGTTGGCTTTGTCGGTATGATTGCGATTAAGCGTCTTAAGATGAACCCAGGTGCAGGCCGTCAAAACCAATTTGATAATGTTGAGAAAGTCTTTGCTATCTTAATGGTACTGACCGCATGTTGTATGGCATTTGCTCACGGTTCTAACGATGTAGCTAACGCTATTGGTCCTCTAGCTGCGGTAGTATCAGTGGTTGAGAGTGGTGGTAATATTGCGAGCAAATCGCCATTAGTTTGGTGGATTCTACCTCTTGGTGCCGTTGGTATCGTGATGGGTCTTGCTCTCTTTGGTAAGCGCGTAATGCAAACCATCGGTAAGAACATTACTCACTTAACACCAAGCCGTGGTTTTGCCGCAGAGCTTGCAGCAGCTTCGACTGTTGTCATTGCCTCCGGCACCGGACTACCGATCTCTACAACACAGACACTCGTTGGTGCTGTATTAGGCGTCGGAATGGCCCGTGGTATCGCTGCGATTAACATGGGTGTGGTCAGAAATATTGTTGTGTCTTGGGTTGTGACTTTACCTGCAGGCGCCGCACTGTCAATTATCTTCTTCTTTATGATTAAAGGCATTTTTAACTAAACTTAGCCTTAGACGAAGTATGATAAACAAAAAGGGAAGCCAATTGGCTTCCCTTTTTAATGCCTCATAAACTGAAATGAAATTCAAGGTTATTGGTTACTTCCATAACTTCCTCCTTACCTCCCACCCAATTTCAACATAATTTAAGCTTCACCCATCAACTAACAGAACTCTTGCAGCTAACTATTGCTACTAAGTCTTGCAAAAAGCTCAGCAAATCCCTAGCATGTGGCTATATTATTTTGATGAGTATTTATAGTGTTAAGAATCCTTGCTCTAGTGGGACTGATATTACTCTCCCCAAGCCTTTTGGCTGCTGGCCAAACCCGTTATATCTCTGATGACGTTTTTCTCTTTCTTCATGGCGGTCCTGGTACGCAATTCCGTATCCTTGGCAGCATAGAAGCTGGACAAGAGATCTCTGCGTTAGGTGAAACACAAGGTAACTACACTAAAATAGTCGATCACAAAGGTCGTGAAGGCTGGGTTGAGACTAAGATGCTCAGTGCTCAGAAAAGCTTCCGCAATCTATTGCCGGAAGTGCAAGCCGAATTGACAAAAACCAAGGCTGAGTTGGAACAAGTGGCCGCATCAAGCGACACCAGTATGCAAGATCTCCAGCGAATTAAGTCGTTATTGGCTCAAGCAGAGAAATCACTTGCACAAGCCAGTCAGGAACGTGACAGAGCCACTAGCAAGCTTGCTAACATCCAGAAAAATGAGCGTTTTCAGATGTGGCAAGAGGGCGGCATCATTGCTGCAATTGGTTTATTGATAGGTGTTATCTTAGTGTATTTACCACGACCAAGACGTAAACAAAAAAATCGCTGGTAGAAAAACTCGCTTCATTCAGACACAACAAAAAGGCCTGCATTTTATATGTGGGCCTTCGTGTAAATGCCCCCTTCACCGCCCCTTAAAAAACAGACCCTGATCACACTCTGCCCCGACCAGTACTCGCAAACATCACATTCAGACTCGCAATAGTGTCGCTCGTCACATTTTGATCGTATAATCCGAATTACGGATGCTATATTGTATACAAAAAAATAACATTGCATCTTATTGCTCTTAGTTAACGCGCATTTTAAACGTACTAACTAAGATATTTCTTCAAGCAAACTGTACCTATATAGCTACAGGTGGAAGTGGTCACTATGTTCAAAGCAAGTGAAGTGCTGACGGGTCGTTATGACTCAGCTAATCTAGATAAGCTTTTCGAAGCTATCACCAAAAATTATATTGTCGATGAAGAGCAATATTTGTCTGAACTAATCAAGCTTGTTCCAGCAAGTGATGATGAAATCTCTCGCGTCACTCAACGCGCCCATGATTTAGTCAGTAAGGTTCGACAATACGATAAAAAAGGCCTAACGGTCGGTATTGATGCCTTCTTGCAACAATACAGCTTAGAGACAACGGAAGGGATTATCCTGATGTGTCTTGCTGAAGCGTTATTGCGTATTCCTGATGCCGCCACGGCTGATGCCCTAATTGAAGATAAATTCTCAGGCGCAAAATGGGATGCTCATTTAAGTAAAAGTAACTCAATTTTGGTCAATGCTTCCACCTGGGGCCTTATGCTCACAGGTAAAATAGTTAAGCTAGACCGAAGCATTGACGGTAAGCCAAGCAACTTGCTTAACAAGCTCGTCAATCGCGTCGGTGAGCCTGTCATTCGCCAAGCGATGCTGGCAGCCATGAAGATCATGGGTAAACAATTCGTCCTTGGCCGTACAGTCAAAGAAGCGCTAAAAAATAGTGTCGATAAACGTAAGCTGGGGTACACCCACAGTTATGACATGTTAGGTGAGGCAGCACTCACAAAGAAAGATGCACACAAATATTTCGAGGATTACTCAAGCGCTATCGCCTCTCTAGGCGAGCAGGGCTATGATGAAACACAGTCACCTCGCCCAACCATCTCTATTAAGCTCTCAGCCCTTCATCCTCGCTATGAAGTCGCCAATGAAAGCAGAACCCTCACAGAGCTGTACGATACGCTTATAAAGCTTATTAAGCAGGCTCGTAGCGTTAAAGTGGGGATCTCTATCGACGCCGAAGAGATGGATAGACTTGAGCTATCGCTTAAATTATTCCAGAAGTTATTTAACTCAGATGCAGCCAAAGGCTGGGGTCTATTGGGGATTGTTGTTCAGGCATACTCTAAACGCGCTCTGCCGGTCTTATGTTGGCTAACTCGCCTTGCTAAAGATCAAGGCGATGAGATCCCAGTCCGCTTGGTGAAAGGCGCCTATTGGGATAGCGAGCTGAAATGGGGACAAGAAAACGGTGAAGGCGGTTATCCGCTATTTACTCGTAAAGCAAGTACAGACATCTCGTACCTAGCCTGTGCCCGCTACTTGCTAAGTGACGCCACCCGCGGGGCTATCTATCCGCAGTTTGCCAGCCACAATGCACAAACCGTTGCCTCCATTGCTGATATGTCTGGCGATCGGCTCTACGAATTCCAGCGCCTGCATGGCATGGGTGAAGAACTGTATGACACCTTGCTAGCAGAAGGTGGCGTTAGCACTGTGCGTATCTATGCTCCTGTTGGTCCTCATAAAGATCTACTGCCTTATTTGGTACGTCGCCTACTTGAGAACGGCGCAAACACGTCATTTGTTCATAAGCTTGTGGATCCTAAGACACCGATTGAATCACTTGTTATCCATCCACTAGTGACCATCAAGAAATACAAGACTCTGGCTAACAGTAAAATCGTACTGCCTGCTGATATATTCGGTGACGAACGTAAAAACTCCAAAGGCCTCAACATGAACATCATCTCTGAATCTACGCCATTTTTTGCTGCACTCGAAAAGTTTAAAGACACCACTTGGAATGCAGGTCCACTGGTGAATGGTGAGCTCTTAAGTGGTCAAATGAATGAGATTGTCAGCCCATTCGACACCACTAAGTTTGTCGGCAAACTCACTTTCGCTAACAACCAAGCCATAGAACAGGCAATTTCAGGTGCACAATCAGCATTTAACAGCTGGTGTAACACCCCTGTTGAAGTCCGTGCTACTGCGCTGCAAAAGCTAGCTGATCTTCTTGAAGAAAACCGTGAAGAACTTATCGTACTGTGTACACGCGAAGCCGGTAAGAGCATTCAAGACGGGATTGATGAAGTCCGTGAGGCTGTTGATTTCTGTCGCTACTATGCAGTGCAAGCTAAGAAGATGATGGCACACCCTGAGCTGCTTCCGGGCCCGACGGGTGAACTCAACGAGTTGTTTCTTCAAGGTCGTGGCATCTTTGTGTGTATCAGTCCTTGGAACTTCCCATTAGCCATTTTTATTGGTCAAGTCGCTGCCGCGCTCGCAGCTGGTAATACTGTTGTTGCAAAACCTGCTGAGCAAACCTCGATAGTCGGTTTCCGCGCAGTTCAACTTGCACATCAAGCGGGTATTCCAAAAGAGGTGCTACAGTTCCTACCGGGTACTGGTGCAACCGTTGGCGCAGCGATTACTTCTGATGAACGTATCGGCGGCGTGTGTTTCACCGGGTCTACTGGCACAGCTAAACTAATTAACCGTACATTGGCAAACCGTGAAGGCGCGATTATTCCGCTTATTGCTGAAACGGGTGGCCAAAATGCCATGGTCGTCGATTCGACGTCACAGCCGGAGCAAGTGGTTAACGATGTGATCTCATCCTCGTTCACTAGCGCCGGTCAACGTTGTTCAGCTCTACGGGTACTTTACCTTCAAGAAGATATTGCCGATCGTGTACTTGATGTACTGCAAGGGGCGATGGAAGAGCTGATTATTGGCGATCCAAGCTTTGTTAAAACCGACGTAGGGCCTGTCATTGATGCAGCCGCCCAAGCCAACCTTAATGCGCATATCAACCACATCACACAGGTCGGTACTCTTCTTAAGCAACTCTCTTTGCCCGCAGGTACGCAAAACGGTTATTTTGTTGCACCGGCTGCGATAGAGATTGATTCAATCAAGGTGCTTGAAAAAGAACATTTTGGGCCAATTCTGCACATTATTCGTTATAAAGCAGCCAATCTAAACAAGGTGATCGATGAGATCAACTCAACAGGATTCGGTCTAACCTTAGGCATACACAGCCGTAATGAAGGTCATGCTCTTCAAATCGCGAGTAAGGTTAATGTCGGCAATGCCTACATCAATCGTAATCAGATTGGTGCTGTGGTAGGCGTACAACCGTTTGGCGGACAAGGCTTATCTGGCACAGGCCCTAAAGCGGGTGGTCCACACTACCTGACACGCTTTGTGACAGAGAAGACGCGTACTAACAACATTACTGCGATCGGAGGCAATGCAACCCTCCTTTCACTGGGTGATAGTGACGATTAAGTTTCCTCTTTAATCCAACATCAAAAACCAGGCCCATGTGCCTGGTTTTTTTTCTCTGCATAAAACTCACAATGACTATACTTGAACTATCTTTAAGTTCTGCCGCTAAATTGGAGAGTAAAATGAGTGATGATATCTTAGGGCTAGATGAGGTTTGTGAGATTTTGGGTAAGCCAGAAGCCACTATCAAGCGCTATGCGAGAGAAAGCCTGTTGACCAATATAGGTGATGAAAGTGATTTTCGGTTCAATAGAGAGGAGGTTATGCGCTACCTTGATTTTGCGAAGCGCCTCGGTTAATCATGTTGAAATTGATATAAGGGAGGAAAGCTCTTCCCCCCTTAAATTCACATCCTGAACCTATAGCTATACCTAACAGCGCAATGTCATCCAATCTAAATTCTCATCGATAACATTTTTAAGCCATTAGTCCACTCTATTAAACCAGCTGCCTGTATAAGCTTGCGTAATATTGATTACTCCCGATGAGTTCAGCATGACCTCCGGACGCAACAATGCTCCCCTCTTCCATAAGATGAATGCAATCCATCTGTTCCATCGCCGTTAATCTATGGCTAATCATTAATACCGTTTTGTTTTTAGCAAACTCAAACAACAAGGCTAATATTTCACGCTCTGTGCGCTTATCTAATCCCTCTGTTGGCTCATCCAGCAACAGGATTGGCGCATCTCGCAATAAGGCTCTGGCGACACCAATGCGTCGTTGCTCACCACCAGATAACTGCCTTCCCCCCTCGCCAATCCAAGCATCAAGCGGCGCCTCTCCCTGAGTTAAGGTTGTTAAACCAACTTTATTAAGCACATCGATTAAGATCGCGTCATTCACCACTTGCGCTTCTCGTCGCAATGCTCTTGTGGACTGCGGTTCTGTGTCAGGTTGAGCCAATATTAAATTGCTACGCAAAGTGCCGCTAAACAGATAAATACGCTGACTCACTAAGGTGATCCCTTCTCTGAGAGAGGCCTCGCTATAGCTATTTAACGGGTTGCCATCGATAAAGATCTTACCGTCTTGAGGCTCCCATTCGCGAGTAAGTAAAGCGAGTAAACTCGACTTACCACAACCCGTTTGTCCAAGTAACGCGACCTTATCGCCGGCTTTTATGGACAGATTCAAGCGATTCAATACTGAATGTTTGTCATCATAACTAAACGAGAGATTATCGACCCTAAGATCACCATGATAAATCTTAAGTGTGCTGTCTTGTGTGAAGACGATACCCGGTTCCTGCTCCACCAGTTCATTGACTCGAGTTGCCGCCGTTACACAGGATGAAAGGTGCTGGAATGCCCCCGCAATCGGCATCAACATCTCGATACAAGCCATGGTCATAAACACCATCGTCGCGAGTATCGGCCCAGGTGGCACATGCTCGCCGACTCCCGATGCTGCCACATAAAATACCAATATCACTGCCCCACCATGACATAGGACTAACATCGCCTGACTCAAGGCTGTGACGTTGGCCATGGCAGATTGACTGGCAAACAACGCGCCTTCTGTCGCCCTCAGCTCAGCCCTAAACCTATCCGTTGCTCCAAACAGGCTTATCTCAGCTTGCCCTTGAACAAACTCAAGTAACTGCACTCGCAGCTGACGCTTGTTTTCAAGCATCTCAACGCCCGGCCTTTTGCCCATGTAATAGAAGAACAGCGGCAGCAATATCCACACTGCCAACAGAGTGCCACACAGCAATAGGGCAAGATCAGCATCAAACCAAGCCACAAATAGATACAAAGCGCCAAGCATGATAAGCGAAGCCGCCATCGGCGTTAACAGCCTAAGATACAGATGATCTAAGGTATCGATATCAGCAACCAACCTGTTGAGCAGATCACCTTGCCTTAAGCCCTGTAAGTTTTTAGCACTCAGTGGTAACAGCTTGCGCCACGCCCAAGTTCTAAGCTGCGTCAGCAGTTTAAATGTCGCTTCATGGGTTGCTAAGCGCTCACCATATCGACTCGCTGTTCGCGCAATCGAGAGAAAACGAACGCCTCCAGCCGGCGTAAAATAGTTAAACGTCATCGCCGTTGTTGCCGATAATCCCGCCACCGCTGCCGCAGATAGAAACCAACCGGAAAGAGACAGTAAGCCAATGCCAGCCATCAGGGTTATCACACTTAACAGCAGGCCGGTAAACATCATCAACCACTGATGTTTAAACAACTTTATAAAGGGAAGCAGCACTTTCATGATTTCACCTCATCTAGACTAGTGACGTGATCTACCGCCTCTTGCTGCATCTGCTTAAACAACCCCTCTCTCCTATCTAACTGCTCAAAACTGCCCTGCTCAGCGATAATTCCGTTATCAAGCACCAAGATATTATCCATCTGATGCAGTTGATCTAATCTGTGAGTGACCATCAGACAAGTCGCACTTGCCATCGACTCTCGCAGCGCTTGCTGCACAGCTTGTTCACTGTGGCTATCAAGACTGGCTGTAGGTTCATCGAGTAGAAATAGATGAGCCTTTTGACCTAATGCACGTGCTAGAGCAATACGCTGAGCTTGCCCAACAGAGAGAGTGGACGCCTGATCACCCACTTTATAATCCAAACCTTGGCTTTGTTGCTCAACAAAATCGAGCACCTTAGCTTGGGCCAAATGCAGCCTGACAACCTCATCACTCATTGATGGCTCCGCCATTGCCACATTGTCACGAATAGTGCCATGAAACAGTTGAGGCTCTTGACCCAACCACGCCAAATGTCGACGCCAACTCGTTTTGTCTAATTGACCGAGTTCTACACCGTTCACTTTTAGCGAGCCTTTATAAGGCAAGAATCCTAATAAAGCGTTAAGTAAGCTGGTTTTCCCCGCACCGCTAGGCCCCACAATAGCTAAATGCTCACCCGCATTAAGGGTAAAGCTTATTGGGCCGAGTAATCGCGCACCATCTAAACTCGTTACTGTCAGCTCTTTTGCCTCGATGGCTAGCCCAGCAGAGACATCCCCCAGATCGGCGTCATTAAGCTTTGTTTGCACCATATCGCCATCATCAAGTGTGTAATAGAGTAATGCCATTAACTCTTCAGCTGCACCAATTGCTTGGGCTTTGGCATGGTAATGCGTCCCCATATCACGCAAAGGTTGATAAAACTCTGGAGCCAAAATCAACACAAACAAACCGATAAACAGGGTTAGCTCAGTGCCGTAATGACCAAAATTGAGATGGTCTAGATAACTGAATCCGAAATAGACCGCCAATACTGCAATCGAAACTGCAGCAAAAAACTCAAGCACCGCAGAGCTCAAAAATGCCATGCGCAACACCGACATGGTTCGCTCTCTAAACTCTTCCGAAGCCGACTCAATTTCGTTAACTTCGCTATTGCCCCGGTTAAATAGTTTGAGGGTACTTAAGCCCTTTAACCGATCCATAAAGTGACCACTCAATTTAGCCAAGGCACTGAAATTTTTGCGATTAGCATCCGCAGCGCCCATGCCTACTAGCACCATAAACATAGGGATAAGAGGCGCTGTTGCGAGCAAAATAATCCCAGCCGCCCAGTTAATTGGAAACACAACCACTAAGATCGTTAACGGAATAAAGCCCGCCAGTAATACCTGCGGCAAATAGCGAGCATAAAAGTCATGCAGATCTTCTACCTGTTCCAATACGATACTGGCCCAACTGCCAACAGGCTTGCCTTTAACAAAAGCGGGTCCAAGCTCGTTGACCTTATCAAGCACGGCCGAGCGAATATGAGTCCTCAGACGTTTACCCGCCTCGAAGCTTGCCCGCTCTCTGGCAAAAGCCAATAAGGCGCGCACCGCAATCAAACCTAAGAGAGAGAGAAACTCTTGAGTAAAATCCGACTTGGGCAGTTCAAGAATAATCACCCCATGCAAAATGGTCGCAATAAAATAGGCTTGAACAACCAATGCAAGACCAGTCAATAAGCCAAACAGAACAGTTAAATTAAGGTAGAAACCACAGGCACCTTTCTGCTGTTTTAGCCAAGATGTCAGTACTTTCTCTAGGGATTTTTCCATGCAGTTCCTGCAAGAATAAAGAAATGCTCGTCACCATAAGTGCAGAAGCAGATCTTAAACAATGTGAATGAGGCCAGTATCGCAGGCATAGCTTAAGTAATAAACTAGCATGCTTGTAAATGTTAAGGGATTCACAGAAATTGAGCTAGATCAATAAAAGAGGGAACAAGTCGTAAGCGAAACTGTCTAGCGTTCCTCAAAAACGGTTAGCCCTCAAATGAAAGCTGATTACATTTTCAGGTTTGGCTTTTGACTGAGACTGGTATTGGGTTTGATCATTTGAGGTCGCACCTTAAATTGTTATCTATTGCCTCTATTAGGAAGCGTGCAATCATTCTTTGAGAAAGAGTGATATGCCCATATACGCTCTGCGATTTCCAATAACATCCTTGTTAAACGGCCAGTGCAGTATCCTTACCTCCCGCTCAAAGAGTTTCAGGGTGAAACTTCGCCTTGAAATCGAAGCTCGCAACCGCGAGTTACACTTGATTATTTGTCTCTTCGATTAAAGCTTTATTGGCTCTTTAGCAAACACGAAGACCTTTTATGAGTTTACAGACAATGCAATCAACTCAACAATTGTATTGAAGCATACAAAAACAAATCAATTATGAATATAACTGAATCTTACTTTTCCCTAATTGTATAGAGAAGAGCATATACATCCATATTTATATATGTGCTATTATTTATTACACAAGCTTGCCATTAAATCACCCTTCCCTTTCCCCCTCTCCAACCCTATTGTACTAGTAATTATATACGGTTCTTTCCACTTTGTTATTTACGGCTCTTTTGTACTATTTTTTTTGCATGGAATAAATGTAAGTTATTGGTGAGCGTTAATTTCACAACCCAAGTTTATATGTTTCTAAATTTATTCTAATCATTCCAGAAAGAATATCTTTGGATGTGTACTTATCAAGTGCATACGTATAAACATGCTTTAGGTACTTATGGTCAAATGTATTCCGTAGCGTTCGTATCGATAACATTTAGCGTTCAACATTTTCGATTTGAACTAATAGATAGGATCGTTGATTTATATAGAATTTATTTTTATTGAAAAAGCACCTGCCGGATAACCTCTATTTATAGACGTTAATTTACACTGGCTATAAGCAAAAAACTTACTGGGTTAAATATTTTTTGTTAAGTCCAACCAAGGATGAACTTTTAATATGAATATACAAATTAATTTTAAAAAAATATTTAGGCAAATTAGCCTAATGGGACTTGTTGTTACTTCACCAATAGCTCTCGCTAATACTAGTGCAGCAGACTTATATGGCCCAGCAAAAGGCAGTGACGTCGACACTATTGTCCTAATGTCAGGTAATGGATATGAGCTTAAACAAATCAGCTATACGGATGGAAATGGCACACCACAACAGTCTGATTTTTACTTTTTGTATTCTGCTACTGGTGCAAATGGTGCTTATCTTTATGCCGGTTTACCGCTTAATGAAAGGGATGAAATTATTGGTGAATTTGATCGCAGCCCAGTCCCCTGCGTTAAAGCAGCACAACCTTGTATGTCAGAGCTTCAGTCAGCGGATGATGAATTCGATGTCATCGTTGTTGATAAAGATGCTGCAGGTGTAAATTCGCTCAGCGGTATGAATGCGCTGGTTGCGAAACGTGGCTGGCAGGATATTCAGTTGGAGCAATATAAATCACTAAATATTCAAGGCGTTAAGGCTGGAGATGAGAAGTTCGATGCGAAAGGCTGTTTTGGTTGGACGCACAAAAGTAAAAACTGGTCCAAGTCATTTAATGAATCGTTTGATAAATCCAAACGCTTCGGTAGCGGTAATGCTTTTGTGGATGTTGAAATTAACGCAACCACTTCCGGAAATGGTAAGGCTACTTTAGATTACAAATATAAGAGAAGTTTTTGTATCCCTTATAAAATTCGCATGAAGCAGCTTAAAGCTAGGGCTGATTATGCGATTACCGGAGACATCAACATACACGGTGAAGCAACCCATACTTTTAACGGTTATACCTGGAATATTGCAGAACCAACAATTGCTAATGGATGGTTTATGATTGGCGTTGTTCCTGTTCAATATGATGTTAAATTACCCATTAGAGCAGGAACCGGCAACCTAACACTGAGTGCCAGCGGAGACGTAGGATTAGAGAAAGTACTAAATATTGCCGGTCACTATGAGTATGCCTGTGATAAAAATAATTGTGCAAAAGTGTCAAGCTCATTCGCCGACAATGGCACCCTGCAACTGGATAACATTCAATATCAATTGATGGCATCAGCAACCATTGAACCCTGGGCTGAAGTGGCGATTAAGGGACGTGTATATTGGGGGCTAATTTGGGCTAAAGTCGGTATCAAGCCTTCTCTGCCCATTAAACTCTCTGGGTACTACGGTAATATGTGTGGTAATGGTGACAACATAGGCGGTAATGAAACCGTTTCTGCTGGTGTATTGGATATTGATTTCCGCGCAGGTGTTATTGCACAGGTTAAATATTTCAATGAGCAATATTGGCAGATTTACCGTACAGATCTGTATTTTACAGACTTGGTCAATCCACACAGTTCAGCATTTTCCTCCATCATTCGACCATCAGTGTCCAGTAGCTCTGTCACTATGCCCGTTAGCTTAAGAGCGTGTGTTAAGTCAGCTGATACCGGCTATCAGGATTTCACTGTCTACTGGGGCGATGGAAGCACATCAGGCATTAGCAATTTGGCAAGCAGTAAAACGATGAATCATAATTATGCCAGTGCAGGTACCTATCAAATATCTGTCAGACACAGTAATGGTGCGAGTACTAATCGAAATGTAACTGTAGCAGGGACAACATCGGTGCCAGTAGTGAACTCTTTCACAGCTTACGCTGAATGTTTCAGCGGTGGTGATATCCCCATCTCTCCAGAAGGAGAGGATTTAGATTTGAAACGACTTCCAGAGGAGGGAGGAATGTGGCTTTCCGGTACAGTTAACGCAAGTAATTCACCAACCCTGTATGAAGTTTATATGGGAAGCTCAAGGATTTACTCAGGATCAAATGCAAACTTCTTCAAATCTTTCAGCTACAGTCCCAACTATATAAGCCTTAAAGCCAGAGCCAAAAACAGCATAGGTTGGAGTCCATTTAGATCGATTAACATTACATGTAATCAATACCTTAATACGGATAGCAATAAAATATAAATTTGTAGTTGATATAAAAATCATCGGTATTTTTCGTAATGCCGATCCATTTTTACGAAGCGCTTGATGACTACACTAAAAATCAAAATCCGATGACCACAAGTCATCGGATTTTTTTATGTAATGATGAATCAAGTGTGCTAATAACAATTCATTAAATAACTAGATAATCCATAATAATTTCAGCAACTAAAGCAAGTGTTACCAAGATCCCTTCAATCAAAAAAATAAACAATCTAGTGTGAATGCGGCTATGACCTTCGACAGCAGGGAAGCTGTCGTAGAGGCTATAGGGACCCTTTCTGTTAATAGAGAGTGGCGCCGTGTCATAGAAGTATTTACACATAAGGCCTGCTGCAAGCAATAAACGCCAATTCAGCTATGGTATTCAACAAATAAACTAAATACCAAACCAACCCAATGAACCCAACCAAAAAGATACTTGAAACTTGTTATCCCACAAGTTCACTATTCTGTGTTTCCAAAACACAAAAAAGGCCGATAAGCGTTTGCTCAACCGGCCTTCTATTATACTAATAATAAACGATAAACTAGGTTACTGAATGGCTAATTACTTAGCTTCATCAGACTCGTAATCGTCTTCATTAGAGTAATCTTTGCTATCGCCATCGGCAATATCACGAGCTTCACGCCATACATCAGCCGCAAGATCTTTAGCAGCAGTCGCTTCAGTGCGTACTTCGCGTTGCTTAGCTTTACGCTCGTTACGCTCTACTAACTTGTCTAGGAAAGATTTAAGCTCTTTCTCACCCCAAGTTGTTGCTTCAGCTTCTGTTGCAAAGCCCGTTTTTCTTTTCGAAACGATCGTCTTTCTCGCTGTCATACGACGGGTAATTTCAGCGGCCCATACGTCCTTGTCCTGAACGATGCGAAAGTCGAATTTCTTAGTTTGTGTCATGTTACGTATTTCCTACAGATAAAGTCTCATCGCCAACCTATCTCGGTAAGCGTTAAGTAAACAGTTGTTGCTATCTTTATCCCCTAACGTTTAATCGTTCTAAGGGATAAAAGTAAATAATGTTGGCTTGGCGCATTACCAGATATAACTAAGTGTCTTTCGGCTCACCGAGATCACATTTTTTGCAATCAAGGAGATATCCAAGCATAGACGCTCTGCCTTCTGCTGTTATCACCCAAGGCCTAACGACCCAAGGAGGCGTATGCCTAACATGCTGGTTATGCCCGCACGTAAGTTTAGCAACCCACTGATAATCATCATCTTTAAGGTAGCTTGCAATGGCTTGTTTCATAACATTTAAAGACCAATGACGAAAATATCGCCGCGTTGATAACCAGATCCAGAACGCCAAAGCGGGAGAGTAACACGTACAGAGTTTAAACAAAATGATTTAACTTAATTTCACGCAATAGAGAGTAAACAGGGCTGCATACCACAACCATGGTAAATGAAAATCCACCGATAAAGTTAGCCGGCCGACTTTATGCTTAATAAATAGCTCTTTTTACTCGTATCCTGTAAGATACACGCCCGCCAGAGTCACTGGCACCCTAATTCTGCTGTTCTATGCACCGAGAGACCAATCTATGAGTTTTACCGCCCTGGGGTTATCAGCCCCAATATTAAAAGCTGTTGCCCAAAAAGGTTACGATACGCCTTCGCCAATTCAAGCTCAGGCCATTCCGGCTGTACTGGAAGGCAAAGATGTAATGGCCGCAGCTCAAACAGGTACAGGTAAAACTGCAGGCTTTACTCTGCCACTTTTAGAGTTGTTGAGTAAAGGCAACCGAGCACAGTCTAAACAAGTTCGCGCATTGGTATTAACGCCGACTCGTGAGCTAGCAGCGCAAGTAGCTGAAAGCGTAGAAACCTATGGTAAGTTTTTACCGCTTACCTCTGCCGTCATCTTCGGTGGTGTGGGTATTGGTCCACAAATTTCAAAATTAGGTAAAGGCGTCGACATACTCGTTGCTACACCAGGGCGTTTACTCGACCTATATAACCAGCGCGCCGTCAACTTCAGCCAACTTGAAGTCCTTATTCTCGATGAAGCCGATCGTATGTTAGATATGGGCTTTATTCATGACATCAAGAAAATTCTTAAGGTATTGCCAGCTAAGCGCCAGAATTTAATGTTCTCTGCGACCTTCTCTGATGATATCCGTAACTTAGCCAAAGGCTTGGTTAACAACCCAGTAGAAATATCGGTAACACCACGTAATGCGACAGCGAAAACCGTTGAGCAATACATCTACCCGGTAGATCAGAAGCAGAAAACTGCTGCACTGATACATCTGGTCAAGCAAAATGAGTGGAAGCAGGTGTTAGTCTTTAGCCGCACTAAACATGGCGCTAACCGCATCGCTAAGAACTTAGAAGCAAGTGGCCTTACCGCGGCTGCTATCCACGGCAACAAGAGCCAAGGCGCACGTACTAAAGCGCTAGCTAACTTCAAGAGTGGCGAAGTTCGCGTGTTAGTTGCAACAGATATCGCAGCACGTGGTATTGATATTGATCAACTGCCAAACGTGGTCAACTTTGATCTGCCAAATGTGCCTGAGGATTATGTTCATCGTATCGGCCGTACTGGCCGTGCTGGTGCTAACGGCCAGGCAGTCTCTCTTGTTAGCAGTGATGAAACTAAACTGCTTAGAGATATTGAGCGTTTGATTAAACAGAACATTCCACGTAAAGAGATTGAGGGCTTTGTGCCAACTCAAATCTTACCTGAGAATGATCTCGATACTAGCAAGCATGGTCAAAACCGTGGTCCACGCAACGCTAATGGCAGAGGCAATGGCCGTAATGGTAATAGCCCGTCTCGTGGCGATCGTAATCAACCTCGCAGCGATGCTGACAGTAACAGACGCCCGCGTAGAAACACTGAAGCTAAGACTGAGCACAAAGATGGACAACGTAGTGGTGAAGCCGCACGCGGTCATCAGCCTAATGACAAGAACCCTAGTCATAGCCGCTCACGCAGACCTTCGAGCCAAGCATCGTCAAGCTCTCCAGCGTCAAAGCCAACATCAAATAGCAGTATTTGGGGAAAGTAATACACATTTAATGATGTGTTTACCCACAAAAAAACCTAGCGATTGCTAGGTTTTTTTATGGACGACAATCTATATTTCTAGTCTAGAAACTGTACTCAGCTCCGGCATAGAAATACGCACCATTAAATCCAAAGGGTGCTGAACGACGTGAATAGGTAAATACCCCTGGGCTGTTAACAATTTCATTGCCATCAGCGTCAACAATAACCCCTGTTCTCGAGTTACCTATTTCATTTTTATCAGGGTAAACATCAAAAATGTTATTACCGCCAATGTTGAATGATAGGTTATCGGTCATGTGATAATTAATCCTAAGATCGGTCAAAATCTCTGCACCATAGGTTTGACTATCGCCATCGGTCACAGTGTATTCACCATAACGATTAAAACCTAAGTTCACGTCCCAATCACCCACTTTGTATAAAGCATTTAGATTAACACGGCTCTCTGGCTGCCAATCTTCAATGATAGAGATATCCTGCTCAGAAAAAATGTCTTCCGGTGGGATACCATCAAGCGCACTCCCTGGAGGAGTGAAGATGTCTGTCACTTCTGTTTTAGTGAAGTTAGCTGCGAAGGTTAATTTCAGATCACCACTTAACACTTCCGTATTCCAAGTCGCGATGATGTCCACGCCTCTCGTTTCCGTATCAGCACCATTTAAGAAAAACTGACCTGCGCCAGCACCTGCTGCTTTAAGCGCATTGTCTAAGTTTTCATTTAAACCAAAACCTAACTTATTACTGATCACAATACGATCATCGATATCGATTGCGTAGTAATCGACAGTCAGGTTAATGCCAGAATCAAAATCGAACACAGCTCCAACACTGAAGTTGGTGGACTCCTCCTCTTTAAGCTCAGGAATACCGACCGATTTTGCCAACTCACTGTCATTTCTAAAAGTACCGACCTGAACCGCGATTTGATCACCAGTAGGATTAGCAGGGTCGGTAATAAACTGCGTACTAATGTTATTGAAATACAGCTGTTGCATCGATGGAGCGCGGAAGCCTGTACTCACTGCACTTCGCAATGAAATACCATCTGTAATTGTCCAGTTTGCCGCCAATTTAAAATTAGTACTGTCACCAAAGCCTTCATAATCATCGTAACGTGCCGCACCGCTAACCAACAGGTCTTCAGTAATATCAGCCTCTAACTCGGCATAAAATGACATCACATCACGTGATTCATCAACCGCAGAGATCGGTCCTATTCCACCAAAACCTTGCGTACCGGCACTGCGATCAGTCGCGTACAAACTCACGCCAGACTCGGTATCATAATCACGATATGAGTACTCTTCACCTGGCATAACACGATATTCATCAGTTCTTATTTCAGCACCCATCGCCAAACCAAACAGATCATACTGCTTAGTGTAATCAAGGTTGATGGTTTGCAAAGAAAGCTCTAAACCATAAGCAAACCCTTCACGAGGCACTGCAGAACGTATTTCATCTGCTGTCATCGTAGAGGTGTAAAGCAGTGAGTTAGCATAAGATGAGTTAATCGTGTCGCTGGTTGTATAGTCAATCTTATTACGACCATAAGTGTACGACAGATCTAATGAGGCATCGTTATCAAACTCAGTGGTGTAACCAAAGTTATATGACACATCACTGATTTTAGAGTTTATTTTAGGCAGGAACCCCGCAGGGATTGTCGCATCACCGTCCTGCAAAGGCGCATTACCACCATTGTTATTATTATGGCGGAAGAAAGCCGCTGATTCGTTATCACGATTTGAATAAGTGATAAAACCATACAGTTCGCCTTCACCCAACTCATAACCGGTATTAACAACTATCCCTATCTGCTCAGATTTAGCGTCGCCAATTCGGAATGTATTTCTATCTGCTGTCAGCTCACGAGGATCACCCGCCAATTTAGCGCCATTGGCAGCATCGGTACATCCAGAAAATTGGCAAGAGCCATGCAATCCAGCTCTGTTGGTTGATCCGCGATCTCTAAGGTTCAATGTCGCATCTAAGAAGCCACTGTCGCCAAGTGCAAAGCCTTTAGAGATATCAATATTGGTGGTTTCACCATCACCCTCTGAATATTCACCGTAAGAAACACCAATTTTACCGCCCTCATCAGCATCCTTTAACACGATGTTGATCACACCCGCGATAGCATCCGAACCATATTGAGCCGCTGCGCCATCACGCAACACTTCAATACGTTTGATTGCTGATGCAGGAATCGCATTCATGTCGGTCCCCGCCGTACCTCGGCCCACCGATGTATTAATGTGGATAAGACTCGCTTGGTGACGTCGTTTGCCATTAATCAATACTAAGGTTTGATCAGGACCTAGACCACGCAGTGTTGCAGGACGTAATGCATCAGTACCATCACTGATTGCCGAGCTTGAAAAGTTAAACGAAGGAGCAATAGCTTGTAGCATGCGTCCAACTTCAGTTTGACCTGTATTGGCCAAATCTTCCGCTGTCAGAATATCCACAGGAACCGGTAACTCATTTGAACTACGACCTGGAACACGACTACCGATCACCGAAATTGATTCAATTTCATCCTCGGCTTGTACTGTCTCTTCGGCGAGTGCGACCTGACTTGTCGTCCCTATCACCAGAGGAATTAGCGCTGCAATTGTTGTTTTCTTCATTGTTGTATTTGTCCTATCCTGTTCATCAGCTTGAATGCTCAATAGGCCAGAAACATTAACAACAGCGATTAACCCGGTACCGTCTAATAATTTTTTTAAACCGGAAGTGACTGAGTAATAACCTTTAAGTTTATTTGCTTCATGGTTTTTAGTTAAATCAAATGAAAATACAATCGTTTGATTAGTCCTCTTAGCAAACTCAATAATGGCTTTATCAGCTCGTTGTTTATTAATATCAAAGCGAATCAAACCATCGGCTAAAGCAAACGGTGTAAAAAGCAACACCATAGACACAAGTATCAAGTTACATGTTTGCGATATCGTGATTTGCTTCGGGCAAACTAACGTTTGCCACCCACGCACTATTAATAAACAGTTCAGAATGGAAAATCCTCTATGGCTTTTGTTAATTTTTAAACAATTAAGCAAATTAAAATCCAACTATAAGCAACAAACAATCAATCCCAATAGCAACAATAAAAGTAAAAACCTCAGTATTCAATTGATTTATAAATATAAACTATTCAATAGAGGTGGTATTTTTTACATCGCTAGATGTTAAATGAATAATATTTTCAGCATCTTTACGATGCACAATGTTAAAATTACTGTTTAGGGACGCCAATAAGCCGTCGATATCTCCCGCTTTAAAATAACCTGCGACTTTTAATTCAGATAACTGTGGATCAACAATATCAAATTGGATTGCGGTGTAGCGGCTCACATCTGCTAACGCCTCAGACAAAGGCTCACCTTCAAAAATCAACATTCCTTGTTGCCAAGCCAAGTCCCGCTGCAATTTATCAAGGGGCAGTTTTTCAACGGCTTTGTGGGTATTTTCGATAATCACCACTTTTTCACCGGTCGACACCAATAGACCCGGTAAGGCTTTATCCGACACCTCTTTGAGTGATGCCGTGATTTGCTCGATACTCTTATCTGCAGAAGTCACTAACACTCTGCCGTGAGTAACCACTAACTCCATCTCAAGTTCACTGTTTTTCTGCACATTAAAAACCGTGCCTAATGCTGTAAATGACTGCTCACCAACGGTGACACTAAAGGGCCTTAATTTATCTTTAGCCACATCAAATTTAGCCTCGCCTCTAACAAGGGTAAGTTGGCGGTAGTTAGATGAGTATTTCACCTCGACGACGCTGTTTGTATTTAATTGAATTCGCGTGCCATCAGGTATCGAAAAAGTTGTTTGCTGACCTATTGGAGTGGTTAATGTCTTCACATAGTCCTGTGTTTCTCCCTGTATTAACGGAGAAAACTGACTATTAAAAATCAAATGACCGCCGATAAAACAGAACACCATAAAACTGGCAGCAATGGCAAGCATCCGCCATTTGGATTTCGCATTCGATTGTTCAAGCGGGAAAAGTACACTCAATTCATTAAGAACACTTAAATCATCCCAGTATGAAGCCATATCAAACAAGGCCTCTTGATGCGCTGCACTCAGGGCAACCCATTGAGACAGTGACTCTATTTCAACTTCAGACAAGCCTCTATCAATTCGGCTTACCCACAAGGATGCTTGCTCTTGAATATCTTCTTTGCGGTAAAATTGTTTGATTGTACTCATCGGCTAATAAACTCTTTTATATTGGACTGATCGCCATCAATACTTGGTGATCTTTCCATTGAGGCTGCAACATTACCTGATGTACCACTTTGAGTGCTCACAGCACTCATTTCTTCCATATACTGCACGCTTTTAAGTAAACCCTTTGCGACATGCTTTTCGACGGTGCTTTCACTAATATTCAGGTATTTTGCAATTTCGCTTTGGCTTAAACCATACACCTTTTTTAAGATGAAACATTTTCGTACGGGCCCAGATAGCTGGTCAGTTGCTCGGCAGAAAAACAAAAAGCGCTCTTTGCTTTCAAATTCAGACTCAAATGAGACAGAGATAAGTTCCATTGGTGGCTCGGCAAACTCTTCAATGGAATCGTTGTATTTTTGGGAGGATTTAGCCACATGATTCAACGCCAAATGCTTCGCTGTTTTAAGCATATAACTACGGACATACTTGATCTCTTGCTTTAACTCAGCTTCATAGCTGCGAACAAAAGTATCTTGTACAATATCTTCAATATCATCAGGTTGAACAATTTTACTAATCACTCGCTTGAGCTTATTCGAGTAATTAACAAATATGTCTGACACATTTGATCTGTTTTTAGCAACCACCAAAGAAGCACCTTTGAAGCATAGTTAAGCCATAAATTTAACCATAACTTAACATACATTTCATTAAATCCCGCTAATTTAGCTCATTGAACTTAACTGACCGGTCAGCATTCGAGCCTGTTCTTTGGCCCAAAAAAAAGCAGAGCTGGCGCTCTGCTTTATTAAAAAATGTAATCTAAAACGAATACATCTAAGCCAATAGAAGGAAACCGACAAAGGTAAAACAGGCCGCAATTAACGTATAGGGTAATTGAGTCACTGCGTGGCTCACTAAATTACAGTCAGAACCTTGAGCCGCTAATACCGTCGAGTCAGAATAGAAGCACGCTTGACTACCGAATGAAGAGGCAGAAAGTAACGCACCAATGACCAAAGGAATGTTCGCATCGACCGATTGAGCCAACGGCATGACAATCGGAATTGAAACAGCAAAAATCCCCCAACTTGAACCCGTTGCAAATGCCAATATCGACATACTTAAGAACACCACTGCAGGCAGCAGTTCAGGTGTCATAAACGGGCTCAGACTGTCGATAACATACTGTGGCAACATCAACCTATCGCAAACATCTTTAAAAATAAATGCCGCAATCACAGTGCCAATAGCCGGTAACATGTTTTTGAATCCATCGATCATCTGCTCCATCATCTCAGACAATGGCATCAGCTTTTGCAGACCGTAGTAAGGTAAAGTTATCGCTAAAGTGGCGACCAAACCTTTTAATACATCGATATCAAAATAGACGGTAAACCCAACGAGCAGGATAATCGGCACAAAAAAGTTATGCAGCTTGCCTTCATCATCGGCATTTTTAAACTCATCTTCAATCGCTTTAACAGCGTATTCATCGGAAGTTTGTACTTCATCCAGATCCATCTGCTTTAATGCAGGCTCACCTTGAGACGCCGCTAGCTGGGCTTTTTTCATCGGACCAAAAGCTGGCACTATCCCTAAAATAACCAGTAGCACCATAGCTACCGCTAACCATGCATATAGCATGTAAGGAATCGCCTGCATATACACAGCAATCCCCTGCCCCTCTGGCGCAATGCCGTTATCAACCAGCAGGCCGCCAAAGAACACAGCCCAAGTAGACAGTGGTACAAGCACACAAATAGGCGCAGCAGTCGAATCGACCACATAGGCCAGCATCTCACGCGAGACCTTAAACTTATCGGTCACACGCTTCATCGTTGAGCCGACTGTCAAAGCATTAAGATAATCATCGATAAAGATCACTGTGCCTAAAACAAAGGTCATGAACAATGAAGACTTAGGTCCCTTTGCTAGCTTAAGTGCATGACGACCAAATGCCATCGACCCACCGGTTTTTACCAGTAAAGCGATCAAGGCACCAAAGCCACCACAGACCAGTATAAGCCAGCCAATAGTTTCGTCAGACATCACTGAAAGAGAGATATCGGTAAAATTGGTGAGCAGATTCGCGGGATCGAGCATAACGAGTCCCACTAAAGCACCAATAATTAACGACAGGATTGGGCGGCGTAGCATGATTGCTAACACCAGGACCACCACAGGTGGAATAAGACTTAATGCTGTCGGTTCAGACATGCGCTAAGGTCCTTTTAATAGAGCCTAAATGGCAAATTAATCACAAGACTTAGATGTGAACACTCGTGTCCACTCCAAACTTATTGCTGCTTTATTATAGAAAATCACCTGAAGGTAAAATACAATTTATTCTGTCAGGTTAAAACATCGCGCAAAAAAATAATCCCGTTTGCCCTTTGAGTCAAGAATAAATATTTATCTCTCTATATTTTTTTCTTATCATTTGTGAAAAAAACACAAACTATTGAAATTAATATATTTTATCAAAGGCGTGATATTAACTTTCTACGTGAGTTAATTGTCTATTTATCAACAAGGTATACTCACTATATTGACGGATTAATCTACGATTTAAAAGTTTTCTTCAACAAATTGATTATATTAATAATTTATTTATCGAATATAGAAAACAACCCATTCACACTCCTTTAGCGACTTTGCTTATTCTTATGGCTTATTAGAGTAAATCAGTGAGTTTATTTCATGCAATACCAATTAGAGGTTAATTCAATGAATAAAACAGAATCATCAATTGAAGGCGGCTGCCAGTGTCGAGCAATCAGATATCGTCTATCGGCTATGCCGTTTAATGCAGGCCATTGCCACTGCCGAATGTGCCAGAAAAGTACCGGTTCCGTTGTTGGCAGTTGGATGCATTTTCTTGTAGAACAAATCACATGGCTTGCTGGTAAGCCAACTGAATATGCCTCAACAGAGACGAGGAAACGTGGCTTTTGCTCAACCTGCGGCTCAAGTATTAGCTTTCACGATACCGGTGACCCGAAGTACTACACATTGAGCATCGCGTCACTAGATGACCCAAATCTGGTACCTGCTCAATACCATATTCACACAGCGAGCCAGCTCGAGTGGTTAAAGATAAAAGATGATACGCCGCGTTATTCAGCTTCAAGGGGTTAGTTAACCTGAACTCGGGATAAGCTGCGCCGCTCAATACACCTATTATTGCCCCTATCTGTGTTGAGCTTTCTAGTAATAGCCAGCTATTACGTACGAAACCTCGCCTTGATATAAACAATAATTTTGGAATCGAGCAAAACTGTCAGATACATGAGAAACGAAAAATCTATTAAGCTAATGATTTAAAAAGGAGACTTCAGAACGTCTGGACACTCATTATCCCGAGTTCAGGTTAGTTAACGAAGGAATAGGTATTCAGCCCACCCCTTCCATTAACCTCTCCGAATTTGTGAGAAGGCAAGAATGAAATTCAGGTTATCATCACCAGACAACAGATAAGGATTAAACACCCCGTCGGGGGAGAATTGAGTCACCACATCCATATGTTTGTCTATGTCCAGAACCGCCCCCATACTCCAGTCACTAAATTGGATGACCTCTATTTCACTGTACTTGATGATAGCAACCGAGTGGTGCCTGACATCTTTAGATATTTTTTGGAAAAGGACATTAACAGCACGGCTCTCTCCTTCGATACATTGCAAAAAATACTGTGAGTTAGCACAAAGAAAACCCGTGATACCAAAACCAACATTATCCCTTTGAGCCTCATTAACCAGCTCTTTTATCTCCATCACCGTTAAGTCTTTGCTCACGGAGCTAGCATAAATAAGTTGAACAGTTGGCATTAGCCTTTTCCTTTCTTGATATGAGCATCTCAACCTCTTCAACTACGCAACTTGTAGTGCTTAAGCCTTAAAGATGAGTATGATCTATCTTGGTACTTTTTGCTTACTCACTCCTCATTGTAAACTCATCAGATGCCATTAGAGCAAGTGCTACCCCGCACTAGCCCCCCATAATGAGATAATTTACAACAAGAAATGATTTATTCTAAAGAAGGAGAGATAGCGTTTTGAACTGGCCATGCAAATGAATTTTCATGGCGTAAGCTAACGATTGAATTCACGTGTTCCCTCACAGTCTGGGTCATAGACTGAATAACCATTACGTCCTTGATTTTTAGCTACATACAGCGCGGTATCCGCATAGTTAATCGCTTTATCTTGAGTAATGCACTCCTCCGGCAATACCGTACTGACACCAATGCTGATAGTCACATATGCTGATACATCAGAGTATTCATGCTCCAAAGCCAACAGCTCAATATTCTCACAAGTTAACTTGGCTAGCTTTTCAGCCGAACTTTGAGATGTATTAGGCAATACAACGATGAACTCTTCGCCGCCATACCTAGCGACAATATCTACCGCGCGGGTAAATGTATTACGAATACCTTGAGCCACTAACTTCAGGCAATCATCTCCCGCTAAATGCCCATATCCATCATTGTATTTTTTGAAAAAGTCTACATCTATTAATAAGATACTAAGTTCCATGATATCAGTATCCTTTTGACTCCATTCAACTTCAAGTGCAGATTCTAAACCTCGGCGGTTGGTTAGCCCAGTTAATATATCAACTGTCGCTTGGCGGAGTAATTTCTCATTTAATTGATTGAGTTCTTCAGTTTGTTCAAGAATAATCATTTCACTTAAAAATCGCTGCCTTACAGCACGCTCCATAAAGTAATTAGTAGAAAGCGCTAATATTGCCGCTGAAAAGTAATAAATATTATAAGAAATAATAACGGCGGCTTCTTCTTTATGTATATACATAATAACAAAATCAACGGCAATTAAATTCAAACAAACAACCGTCACAGCTCTATAAAACAACATTCGAGCACTGCAGCCGATATATAAAGCCAAAAGTAAAAAACAGGGTAAATAGAATATTGCGTAAAGTTCAGTTTCAATACTTAACATAGTTAATTGAATAAGCATGACAAACATACAAGATATTCCAACGAACTCTTGTTGATATTTTTCAAAGTACGATGACAAAATAAAAATAACAGCAATGATATAGAAAGGAATACCTATCCAATAACGAATTTTTGAAACCGACACAGCTTCTTCATATGGCATGACAAACCAATCAGCGGTACCTACAACAAGAATAACAAATAGCGCTATGAACCAACCTGCTTTTCTGAAACTCATGTAATTCTTAGAGTAGTAACTCAAAAAATTTCTTTCCATATCACCTGAGAATGACAAATAATAAGTATTATTATATTTCAAAAAATAATCTTGCAAATTACTCTTCTCATCCATTTTACACGTCATAACTTTTACCTTTAAATAAAAACATTCGTTTTAACATTAAAAGGCAGCCTTAGATTCTATGAGTGATCACACACTCCTATAAATAATAAAATCAGTTATTTATAAATGTTAAGTTGTAAATCAATGCGACAAGGCTACAGAATATCGCACTAACACAAACAATTGATGCCCAAAGAAATATGCCAGAGAGAAACATCAATAAACTTTAATTTTATGACAAAAAGCAAGACCATTTAAGTAATGGCTAATGTAAAATAACACACTCTAAATCTTAATAGATGCAGTAAATTAAATTCAGTCAAAAGTTTAGTTTGGCATTTTCATCATTGATTTTGATGTCACTAGACATCTCACCCAATGATTGATTACAACTAATGAAACACGTCAATCTCAAGGAGAACTGGGCTCTCTCATTGAAAAGACTTCAACCAAGCATCAATCGACACCTCCTTCATCTAACGTAAATACATTAGATAGTAAGCGAGCAAAATCACCAATCCATTGGAACGATTGTTCAAGTAAGTTGATCCAAACTGTAAATAAATCAGTATATATAGCCAAGAATAAAGCAAAATACGCTATTCTAATCGTGCATTTACATTGATAGTCCCAACTGCTGAATTTAGCACAAGGAATGAAGCTGAAATGACCGAATTCGAACACTTAGTGCAACTCTCAGGGATCACCAAGACCTTCATCGATGGTGGTCAGCAACACAAAGTACTGGATACTCTCGACCTTATTATCCCAAAGGGACAAACCATCGCCCTAACTGGCGCGAGCGGGAGTGGTAAGAGTACCCTACTCAACCTAATCGCAGGGTTCGAGCGACCCGATTCAGTTGCTGATTCAAGCTCAACGTCCAATCATCACCAAAGTAGCGGCACACTCACTTTACTCGATCAGGACACGACCCATTGGCAAGACAAACAGTGGAGTCGGTTTAGACAAGAATCCCTTGGCGTTGTATTTCAGCAATTTAATCTGCTCACACCTCTCAATGTTAACGATAACATCGCCTTTCCTCTTAGGCTTAATGGCCAAGACTGGAACCCATGGTGTGACCATTTAGCCGACGCCTTAGGTCTGACTGAATTACTCAATCGCCATGTAGAAAGTCTCTCTGGCGGACAGCAACAACGGGTCGCGATTGCCCGAGCTTTAGCCCATAAACCACCACTCATCTTAGCTGATGAGCCCACGGGGAACCTAGACCAAACAGCCAGTTTAGAAGTCATGCAGCTCTTGTGTGAACTGGCTGCAGAACATCAAACTTCCATCTTGATGGTGACCCACAGTCTAGAGTGTGCCAACTTTATGCAGCGCAGGTGGCATCTGAATAAGGGAAAAATTAATGAATAGGGCCAGTAACAACACCCAGCCCAAGGTCACTTGTCTATGACCAACTTTTGGCTCAGCTTACAGGTTTTTCTTGCACACTACCGTCAGGCACCACTGCAAGCTGGCGCTATCAGCATTGGTATCATATTGGCTGTCATGTTGCTAACTGGCGTGCGCGCCACGAATGAAAATGCAATTCAGAGCTATAGCTCAGCCACTGAGCTCTTAAGCCAACAAGCCAAGTGGAACATTATTCCCAGCCTTGGTAAGAAACACTTGGATGAGTCAATCTATTTTGACCTGCGTGCAGCCGGATTTAATCATAGCTTGCCTGTCATTGAAGGCGTGGCCACCAGCGCAGATGGCAAACGATGGCGAGTACAGGGAAGCGATCTGATCGCCGCGCTAACATCTCTGTCAGTCAGCAGCGATACTAGTAAAGCCAGCGATTCAAACAATGATGAAAAAAAACAGACAGCGTTGCTCTCGACCTCTATTCCTCTTGGTGAGATATTATCCGGCGCCTCTATCGTCATGATGAGTCAGTCAATGGCTGAGCAGTTTGGTGAAAAAGCCGAGTTTTCACTCTCAGGTGTTGAACTAAAAATTGTCGCCCTTGATGACAACACCAATTTAGGCTCCAGCATCCTAATGGACATCTCTTTAGCGCAGAAGATCCTCAAGCAGAGAGGACAACTAAGCTATGTCGCCATGTTTAGTGATGTCTCAATGCAAAAATCACAAATCGAGGGCTTGCTCAACCAGCGTGGTAATCTAATTGAAAGTGATAACGGCGACAGCCTCACTGCTTTGACCGAAAGCTTTCACCTTAATCTAACCGCCATGAGCCTATTAGCCTTTGTGGTCGGCCTATTTATTGCCTATAACGGCGTACGTTACAGTTTACTGAAACGCCAAAGGTTACTGACCCAACTTCAGCAGCTTGGTATCGACAAGGTTGCCTTAATGTCAGCCCTATTTACTGAACTGCTGATACTAGTCGTCCTAGGTTCAGTCGCAGGGTTTATCTTAGGCCTGCAGTTAAGTCACTGGCTGCAGCCTATGGTCTCAGTCACTTTGGAGCAACTCTACGGAGCTAAAATATTACCAGGGAACTGGCAGTGGTCTTGGTTTTTTCAGGCCCTTGGCCTGACTCTTTTTGCCGCTGTAGCGGCCTGCGGTTCACTATTACTGCAGCTTATTCATCAACCTTTATCAGGTAACGCCAATCATTTCACTCAAATAAGCAGTACAGCAAAAACTCAAAAATATCAGCTCATTGTCGCCTTAGTATTAGCCGCAATCGCTTGCGTATTGATCCCCCTAAGTCAGGATTATCGCTACAGCATGGCACTGATGGGATTAGTGATCATCGCCATTCCTCTGGCTCTGCCTTGGTCTTTGTCTATGATGGTTACCCTACTGCTTAAGCTGTTGAGCCAACTGCAGCGCAAGATTAGGTTCAAAGGATTACTCCATTATCAGGTGGCCGAAACTAAAGAGCTTGTTGCTCCCCTTTCACTGGCCATGATGGCAATGCTGCTAGCTCTCACTGCAAATATCTCGATGAACACTTTAGTCGGCAGTTTCGAAAGTACACTTAAGGTGTGGCTTGAATCTCGATTACATGCCGAGCTCTATATCAGGCCAGCCTCAGATCAGATGCTCGAAGTTGAAGCCTTCTTAGCCGAACGTAACGATGTCGATGCCATATACAAGCAGTGGTATCTCAAAAGCCAATTGCAGAAGTTGCCCATCAATCTGGTCAGCCGTGATGAAACCTCCCTCAGAGAGACCACAGTACTAAAATCATCTCTAGATGATCTCTGGCCTGAATTAATGGCAGGTAGGCAACTGATGATAAGTGAACCTTTGGCAATAAAGCTCAATATAAAATTAGGTGACAACCTAACCTTAGAGGCAATTCCCAATAGGCAATTTACGGTTGGCGGGGTGTTTTATGATTACGGTAACCCTTATGGCGAGATCCTTATCTCGCCAACGCTCTGGCAGCGTCTTGGCCTTCCTAATACACCGTTGAGTCTGGCCATCGGCACAAGTGGCTCCACAGATAAACTCAAACAGGCTCTGCAGGATAAGTTTTCGCTCCCTGATGCCATGATATACAGTCAAGCTAAGATAAAGCAGCAAGCCATCATTATGTTTAAAAAGACATTTTCGATCACCCAAGTGCTCAATACCTTAACCTTACTGGTCGCCGCTATCGGTCTATTCAGCGCCTGCTTTATGCTAACTCAGGCCAGGATGGCTCCCATGGCTCGCCTGTATACATTAGGGGTGAATAGAACTCAATTGACTCAAATGGTGTTCACTCAGATGGCTATTATTGTGCTGTTTACTTGCTTAATCGCCCTGCCTACTGGCGCGATATTAGGGTACTTATTGATCCACAAAATCACTTTACAGGCCTTTGGCTGGTCCATTGCCATGGAGTGGGATTGGCTTGCCTATGGTCAAGTCGTCGCACTAGCGCTCACTGCCAGTTTGCTAGCTGTCGCCCTTCCCCTGTATCGTCAAACTCGAAACCCGCTTATCTCCAGCCTGCAAAGTGAGGTGTTGTAATGATTCAACTGACTAAAACCATTGGCTTGGGGCTTAACTTGGGCTTACTCTTAATGCTCTCAGCCTGCTCAGAGCCTCAAACCTCGCACCAGTCTATCTCTATGGGTAAATTAATGGGGCCAACTCAAAACAACGACCAAACAGAGGGTGACGCAACATACACTCAAGTCGATAAAAACAGAGCCATCGTTTTTCCTCAAGATCACTTGTCACACCCAGACTTTCGGCAAGAGTGGTGGTATTTAACCGCCAATTTAGAAACAGCCCAAGGTGAGAAACTCGGCCTGCAGTGGACCCAATTTCGCATTGCTCTCACGCCAGAAAACAGCACAAAAATCCCCATCGAAACCCTTGCAGCAATAAAAGTGACCGAGAGCGATTGGGTCAGTAAACAGATCTATATGACCCATGCGGCTGTGACCACCAAAGATGAACATTTCGCCGAGGAAAGGTGGTCGAGACAACATCCTCAACTTGCTGATGTGTCTGCCGAACCGCTCACCATCAAAATAGATGACTGGCAGTGGACTGGCACGGGCAATATGCTGTTTCCGGCAACCTTAGCAGTGGCAGGCGACCAATTTAGTTATCAATTGACGCTGGATTCAAGCGCGCCTTATCAGCGACAAGGTGAGCAAGGTTACAGTGTAAAAAGTGCTGATGGCTCAGTGGCTTCCCATTACTATAGTCAGCCTTTTATTCAAATCTCCGGTCAGGTGACACTACAAGGCGAATCACAATCAGTCACGGGTAAGGCTTGGCTCGACAGGGAGTGGAGTTCACAATTTTTAAATAAGACGCAAGCTGGCTGGGACTGGTTTGCACTTAGGCTAGATGATGGCTCAACCTTGATGTTATTCCAACTTCGAGGTCAAACAGACACTGATACCCATTTTTACAGCGGGAGACGCATGTTTGCCAACGGCAGTGGGCGTAACATCGCCTCTAAAGAGATCGCCATAAAGGCATCAAGTTGGCACAAGATTGACTCGACTCGTTACCCAACCTCATGGCAGCTCAATATCCCCTCTGAGAACATAGACCTTGAGATCGACGCGCTTAACCCAAATGCAAAAATGCCATTAAGCATTCCCTATTGGGAAGGACCCGTATTGATATCCGGCAGCCACAAAGGTGAAGGGTATATGGAACTCACGGGATATTAAATCTAAGTTCTAGGTTCTGGAGGCATACCTAACTTGAATCACCACCAATTAGTTCCACCACCTCTAAATGATAATAACTATCATGCTCAACATGCTCAATAAACGGTCTAAACATGATAAAACCTGTTTGTTAAATAAGCATTTCATCAACTAATCAAGCTGTTCAGTCTCCTAGAAACAATAAAAGTCAAAACGTGAACTCGGTCACCCACAAAACGTTGATCTTGATCTACTAATGCCTTTAATACCTCCTATTGGGTATACCCACAGTAAGTGCAAGGTCTAAACTCGATGATAATTTTGGTAGGTGGCACTCCTAAAGCATTACCCCAACCGCCGCCTACCACTTCTATTTAAAGGTAAAACGAGATGAGTCAGGAATACCATGTCACCAGTTTAGTCGTACATGCGACTCCAAAAGCAGTCTCAGAAGTTGAAACCAAAATACGTGCTCTTGAAGGCGCAGAGATTCACGCCGTGACCTATGAAGGAAAATTTGTGATCACTTTAGAGGGAGATACTCAGCGATCCATCTTAGATAACGTCGAAGCGATTAACGCCTTAGAGGGCGTATTAAATAGCAGCCTGATCTACCACCAAGTGGAACCGATAGCAGAAAACTAGCCCCATTCAAATACTGGAAGCTAGTCACAACAATAACAACGCACATCAATAAATTTGAAGCAAGAAACCAAAAAGAGTGAGGAACACCATGAGCATTAGCCGTCGCGAGTTTCTGAAAGCCAACGCTGCAGTTGCCGCTGCAACCGCAGTAGGTGTCACCCTGCCAGTGAGAATCGTTGAAGCCGCTGAGCAGAAAGACAACATCAAGTGGGACAAAGCACCCTGCCGTTTTTGTGGCGTAGGGTGTAGCGTTTTGGTTGGTACCAATAATGGCAAAGTCGTTGCCACTCAAGGCGATCCAGAAAGCCCTGTCAACAAAGGCCTTAATTGTATTAAAGGCTACTTCCTATCAAAAATCATGTACGGAAAAGATCGTCTCACCACGCCGCTTTTACGTATGACAGATGGCAAGTACGATAAAGAGGGCGAATTTACCCCAATCAGTTGGGATAGCGCCTTTGATATCATGGCAGAAAAGTGGAAGCACACACTTAACACCAAGGGACCAACCGCGGTAGGCATGTTTGGCTCTGGTCAGTGGACTGTGTGGGAAGGCTACGCCGCGTCTAAATTGCACAAAGCAGGTTTCCTCACCAATAACTTAGATCCTAATGCTCGTCACTGTATGGCGTCTGCTGTCGCAGGCTTTATGCGCACCTTCGGTATTGATGAACCGATGGGCTGTTACGATGACTTAGAAGCGGCTGACCACTTTGTATTGTGGGGCGCCAACATGGCAGAGATGCACCCCATTCTTTGGGCTCGCCTGTCAGATCGCCGCTTGAGCAGTCCAACAAGTCGCGTACACGTACTCTCTACTTTTGAAAATCGTAGCTTCGATCTAGCCGACAACCCAATGGTGTTCCGTCCTCAATCGGATCTGGTTATTCTGAACTACATTGCCAACTACATCATTGAAAACGATGCAGTGAACAAAGACTTTGTAAACAAACACACTAAGTTTGTTTTAGGCGCCACAGATATCGGTTACGGCTTACGTCCTGAGCATCCGCTAGAGCAAAAAGCAGCAAATCCAGGCAGTGGTAAATCAACGCCAATAAGCTTCGATGAATACGCAAAATTTGTCAGCACTTACACTCTCGAATATGCCTCAGAGATGAGTGGTGTAGAGCCTGAAAAATTAGAGATTATGGCCAAAGCTTATGCCGATCCGTCGATCAAGGTGATGAGTCTGTGGACCATGGGCATCAACCAACACACTCGTGGTGTTTGGGCCAACAACATGCTCTACAACATTCACTTGTTGACGGGTAAGATTGCAACTCCGGGCAACAGTCCGTTCTCGTTAACGGGTCAACCTTCGGCTTGTGGTACTGCACGTGAAGTGGGGACTTTCTCTCACCGCCTACCTGCCGACATGGTTGTCACCAATCCTAAGCACCGAGCGATTACTGAAAAATTGTGGCAACTACCTGAAGGCACTATTCCGCCAAAACCCGGTTACCACGCCGTACAGCAGAGCCGTATGCTTAAAGATGGCAAGCTGAACTGTTACTGGACCATGTGTACAAATAACGTTCAGGCCGGCCCTAATATCAACGAAGAAATTTTACCGGGATTCCGTAATCCTGAGAACTTCATCGTGGTGTCAGATCCTTACCCAACAGTGTCAGCTATGGCTGCCGATCTTATTCTGCCTACCGCTATGTGGGTTGAGAAAGAAGGCGCTTACGGTAACGCCGAACGTCGTACTCACATGTGGCACCAGCAGGTGAAAGCTCCTGAAGGCGCGATGTCAGATCTATGGCAGTTAGTTGAGTTCTCTAAGCGCTTTAAGGTTTCTGAAGTGTGGCCAGCTGAGTTAATCGCTAAGAAGCCTGAGTACGCTGATAAGACCCTTTATGATGTGCTTTTTGCTAACGGAGTGGTGGATAAATTCCCAAGCTCTGAGTGTAAAGCCGAGCTTAATGATGAAGCTGAAGCCTTTGGTTTCTATGTCCAAAAAGGGCTGTTCGAAGAGTACGCTCAGTTTGGCCGCGGCCATGCCCATGACCTTGCCGACTTTGATACTTACCATGAAAACCGCGGTGCTCGTTGGCCGGTAGTGAACGGTAAAGAGACGCTACGTCGCTTTGTTGAAGGTAGCGATCCTTATGTTAAAGCCGGTGAAGGCTTTAACTTCTACGGTAAGCCCGATGGTAAGGCGGTGATCTTCGCCCTACCTTATGAGCCTGCAGCAGAGGAGCCGAATGAAGAGTTCGACCTATGGTTATCCACCGGTCGTGTACTTGAACATTGGCATACAGGCTCGATGACAGCCCGTGTACCTGAGCTTTACCGCGCATATCCTGATGCACAGATATTCCTTCATCCTGAAGATGCCAAGGCCCGCGGCCTTAAGCGTGGCGATGAAGTGATTGTTGCCTCACCTCGTGGTGAAGTGAAAACTCGTGTTGAAACTAAGGGGCGTAATAAGCCGCCAAGAGGCGTGGCGTTTATGCCGTTCTTCGATGCGCGTCAGCTAGTTAACAAGCTGCTGCTGGATGCGACTGATCCGCTCTCGAAAGAGACAGATTTTAAGAAGTGCCCAGTCAAAGTGATGAAAGTTTAATTAGCCTAAACAGCGGAGAACAAACAATGAAAAAATTATTCACTGCAGCCGCGCTTATCATGGCGCTAGCTGCCTGCTCTGGTCAGCAAACCAATACACAAGCTGACCCCGTCAATGTCAGCTCTTTGGGTCAATCTGCGATCACGGATATTAGGGCTGCCGATGCAATGCCTATCTATCCAAAGCGTGGCGCGTCAATCGAGCGTGACTTTGTTCATCAGCCTCCTATGATCCCTCATAAGGCCGATTACAAGATCACCATGAAACGAAACGGCTGTATGTCTTGCCACAGTTGGGATAAAGCCAAGAAGCGTAAAGCAACGCCTATCGACATCTCCCATGTCAAAGATGATAAAGGCAGCCTTAACAACCAATACTATTCATGTACTCAATGTCATGCTCCAATGGCAGAGAACAAGCTGCAATTGGTTGAGAATACCTTTTCTAATAAGTAAGTTGCGAGTCTGAAAGCAAAGACTTTATTTAAAAAACCACCTTTTTAGGTGGTTTTTTTATTTGTCTGAATAGCAGTAATCAATCTGAACCATTCATCTATCCCACAAAAGTTCACTACTCGTTTTAAGTTAAAAACCACTCTTTTTTGCTCATTTTTAAATCAAGCCTTCTGATATGTTAAATAAAACACAAGGAAGCATCAAATGAGCAACAAGCAAAAATCTAAACCAAACAAAACACAGCTGACCGATGATGTCATACGCCTTGGTGTCGATGTCGGCGGAACAAATACCGATGCGGTATTAATCTGTGGCCATCATGTGCTCGCCAGCACTAAGCAAACAACCACGGACAATATTTATCAAGGCATTGAAAATGCTGTCACAGACGTGCTTCAACAAGCGGGTCTTAGTAGTGAAGAGATTGATTTTTGTATGATAGGCACCACCCAGTTCACCAATGCATTTGTGCAACGCCGTGAACTCAATGATGTCGCTATTATACGACTCGGGCTGCCAACAGCCAAAGCACTGCCACCTTTGACTGGCTGGCCTCAATCCATGCTCGATAGCTTTAAACAGCAAGTATTTATGTTTCCCGGTGGCCATCACTTCAACGGCGCCGTGAACAGTGATTTCAGCGAGGTGTTACTGGATCCTGTGATTGAAAATATCTTGGCCAACTCACTCTCATCTGTTGCCATTAGCGCTGTTTTCTCACCTATCAACCAAGAGTTTGAGCTAAGGGCAAAACAGTATTTGCTGACACATTGCCCAGATATTTCAGTGAGCATGTCACATGAAATTGGCCGAGTCGGTATTATTGAACGTGAAAACTCCACCATCATGAATGCCAGTTTAGCCAAATTGGCAGAGCGTGTTGTTAACGCGTTTGAAACCTCGCTGGCTAAACTCAATATCAAAGCTCCGCTCTATATCACCCAAAATGACGGCACCCTGATGACTGCTGATGCAGTGCGTCAGTTTCCGGTCATGACCTTTGCCTCTGGGCCAACAAACTCTATGCGAGGCGCGGCATTTCTCAGTGGACAACAAGAGGCTATCGTCGCTGATATTGGCGGTACCACAACCGATATCGGTATGTTGATGCAAGGGTTTCCACGCGAGTCGAGCATGCATGTGGATATTGGCGGGGTGCGAACCAACTTTCGGATGCCAGATATTATCGCCACCGGGCTTGGCGGTGGCAGCATCTGTGACCCCGTAAAAGGCACGGTCGGCCCGCAATCTGTTGGCTACCTATTAAAGGAGAAAGCCATCAGCTTTGGAGGAGAGATATTAACCGCGACTGACTGCGCACTAACCCGCGATCCCGCATTTATTAAAGAGGCTAAACCTGAACTGGTAACGTTAAAAGCAGCCCAACTTGCGCCCATTAACCAAGCCATAAACAAACTCATCTCCCAAGGCATTGATGAGATAAAAACCAGCCGAGCTAAGGTGCCACTGATCTTAGTCGGCGGCGGCCATATTTTAGTCCATGAAACCCCAGCTGGTATCTCAGAAATCATCCGACCACAGTATGCCGAAGTCGCTAATGCCATCGGCGCCAGCATCGGCATGGTCAGTGGTGATATTGATCAGATCTTTGATTATGACGATCTGCAACGTGATGAAAGTCTTGAGCTGGCCAAACAGATGGCCATCAAAGCAGCCATAGTCGCAGGGGCAATTCCTGACACAGTGTCAATACTTGATATACAGGAGATGCCACTAAGCTATATCAAAGGTCAAGCCACTCGAATTCGTATTCGTGCCACAGGCCAACTATTTTTAACCAGCCAGAGGGCATGCTAATGAACCTGACGCTAAATGATTTGGAAGATTATGCCCGCGGCGCCGCTTTACTCGGTGCAGGAGGAGGAGGCGATCCCTATATTGGTCGTTTACTCGCAGAAGAGGCCATTAAAACCTATGGTGCACCTCGCATTATTTCAGCTCAAGAACTCGATGATGACGCCGTCATTATCTCAGTGGCCATGATTGGTGCGCCGACAGTTCTGATTGAAAAAGCCTGTTCTGGGGATGATATCGATCTGTTGATTAAGGCGATGGAAGCACGTCTAGGTAAACCCATAGACGCCTTAATGCCCATAGAGATTGGTGGCGTTAACTCTTGTTTGCCTTTGGTTGCAGCAGCGCGAACTGGCCTGCCCTTGGTTAACTGCGATGGCATGGGCCGAGCGTTTCCAGGCTTAGAGATGGTGACCTTCAATGTATATGGCTGTGATATTTCGCCAGTCGTTATGACAGATGAACATAATAATCAAGTGGTCATTGACACAGACAGCGCCGCCAAAGCGGAAAAGTTTGCCCGTAGCGTCGTCGGTGAAATGGGATTAAGTGCCATGCTCTCCTGCTATCCCCTTAATGGTAAACAACTTAAAAAATGGGGAGTACACGGCACCATGACTCTCGCGCTGGAATTAGGTCAATCCATACGCTTGGGTCGTAATGGCGACAACGCAGTGCAAGCTTTACTTTCTGCCCTCAACCAAACTGATTACTACTCACCCGCTAGATTACTGCTGACGGGAAAAGTGGTGGATGTTGAGCGTGTCACAAGGGATGGATTCTCTTTTGGGCACTGTTTAGTGCAGTCCTTTGATGGAGAAAAAGAGGTCAACTTGAGCTTTCAAAATGAGTTTTTAAGCGCTAAAAGCCAAGACACATTTCTAGCCACTGTGCCAGACATCATAGCGGTAGTTGATAGTGACAATGCCGAACCGATCACCGCAGAAACCATACGTTTCGGTCAACGGGTATGTGTCATTGCAACCAGTGTCCCCGAACTAATGCGCACGCCTGAAGCCCTTGCCATTTTTGGCCCTCGTTGCTTTGGATTAGACACAGACTACTTACCAACAACGACTAAATAATGATATGTAAGATGGAGAGATAATAAAATGAAAACAATATATTACCCCCTATTTCTTAGTATGACCATCATGCCTGTTGGTGTCCTTTGGGCTGATGTGGAAGACGCTGATAATCAGATCGAGACTCAAGGTATTGAAGTGATTCAAGTCACCGCACGTAAACGCACTGAATCGCTGCAAGAGATCCCCGATGCCGTGACCGCTTTTAGTGAATCTGATATCGAATCAGCTCGGATTGAACAAGTTAATGATTTCATCAATCTGACACCCAATGTCATATTTCGCAAAACCTTCAGAGCCGGGGCATCATTTATCACAATGAGGGGCATTACCGGCACCCAACAAGGACTGCCACCAGTAACTTATGTCGTTGATGGAGTGCAAGTTGGCTCAGCTGATTTCATCAATCAAGATATGGGCGAAATCGAGCGTATTGAAGTATTGCGTGGCCCACAAGGCGCACTCTATGGCGCAGGAGCCATGGCTGGCGCAATCAATGTCATCACTAAAGCACCTACCGAAGAGCTTTCCGGCAAGATAAAAGTTCAGTATGCCGAAGGTAATGACAAAACCGTCAGTGGCTACATAAGCGGCGGTGTGAGTGAGAATATCTTTGGTTTAGTCTCAGTGGGCGCCCGTAAATCTGATGGCTTGATTGACTCATCCAATGGTGACGATCTCGACTTTAATGATACAAAGCGAATTAAAACCCGCTGGCAGTATCTTGGTGATGAATTTAGTGCCGATCTTAGATTAGGCTACGCCAAGTATGAACAAGGCGCCGTGATGCAAGATCTACTGGCCAAAGGCGAGGAGTTCGCAACAGCTCAACACGCAGATCTTGATGACTTTTCAGGCTTAGGCCCAGAGCGAAGCTTTATCGGTAACGAAAACCAAACCTTTAAGGATGCCTCGCTCAAACTTGATTATGATTTCGATGACATGACACTGACTTGGATTAGCTCCTACCAAGATGCGGAGCAAGATCTGCTAGGCGATCTAGATTGGAGCGCTGCTAACATCTTCCTGCAAGATCTGGTCGATAACTTTGATGTCACCAGCCATGAAGTTAAACTCACTTCAAGCAACGATTCTGATCTACGCTGGTTAGCCGGAGCTTACTATCAAAAACGTAATGGTCTCAATCAACTGCGTATCCGACTTGAATCCACTGTAGGTGTTGTTGGCGATTCGATATTCGATCAAATTGATGTCAAAGAGGACACTATTAAGGCCGTATTTGCACAGGTAAACTATGATATTACCGATAAACTCGAACTGACGTTAGCGGCTCGCTATGATCAAGTTGACTATCAATCAACCCGTTTTAAAACGCCAAAACAGCAAGAAGTCGTGCCTTTACCAAATTCAAATGGCCAGTTGCAAAACACGCTAACTCAATCTGATAACTCTTTCCAACCTAAGGTATCACTGTCATACGATATCAATAATGACAGCATGATCTATGCAACCTATGCCAATGGTTTTAGACCTGGATTTTATAACTCTGGCAACCTCACTAAAGCTGAAACTACACAAAACTTCGAAATCGGCGGCAAATCAACGTGGTGGAATAACCGTATTCAACTAAACGGTGCACTTTTCTATATTGATTACTCTGAACAGCAGCTTTCTTTCATCATAGCAACAGCACCATTTAGACAAACCTCGAACATAGACCAAACAGAGATCCGCGGTTTAGAACTCGAAACCATTGTCATGCTAACCGATGAGCTTAGGTTTAATGCTGCATGGGGTTATACTGACTCTAAGGTAAAAGACACAGGACAAAGAGCCCCTGCGACCCCTAAATATACTTTGAATCTTGGGTTAAATTATGAAAAGGAGCTAGGCAGGGATTGGTTGTTCAATACTCGTTTAGATTACCGAGCACAGGGCAATTTCTTCCTTGGAACGACACAAGAGCCTTTGGAAGTAGGTGCTAAGCAGTTTGTGAATCTGACCGCTGCACTTGAATGGCAAGATTGGCGCTTTACCGTTTACGGAGAAAACATCACCGACGAGTACACCACGACCAATGCTTCATACGTTAATGGGTTATTGGGTACCGTAACCGGCATCATTCGAGCTTATACCCCTGGCCGTCAGATAGGTGCATCTGTCGAGTACAAATTCTAAAAAGACCTTTTGCTTTATCGAAAACAAGGACGTTGTTCCCTTTCTGGAGGCTAATATCGATTGCTATTATGCTTCCAGCTTTTTACTCCTCGCCAAGCTCGCTGCCAGTGCAGTTACAGCCTGTTTCCGGCTACTCACCCCCAGTTTTTTATAGACACTTTTCAGATGAAATTTCACTGTTTGTTCTGAAATATCCAGTTCAATGGCAATCTCTTTATTGCGTCTTTTACACGATACTAAGGCCATTACCGCCGTTTCTTTAACAGAGAGTAAAGTGCTTTTCTCCTGCTTTTTGGGTTCCTGAATTAAGCGTGTTCTGTTATGTCGATTCAATATATCCGTTAATTGATCTTTGGGAATCCAAGCTCGCAATTGCCACACTAATTGCAAATAACCGCTCGCTTCAACAATGGCAACCTCATGGGTCAACTTCACTTCATCACCTTGATTAATCGCTAACATTAAACGGCATTGGCAGGCTAATAAACCATGCTGTTGGGATTCTGAAAACTGTAAGGCTTGCGTTAATAACTCATCCCGCAAACTGGATGACTGCATCTGTAATTCAAGGTGTAGTTGCAGTAAACGCCAAGGTAACGAGATAGGATCATCCGGCAGTGGATGAATGTATGACTCAAACTTATCCTTAACCGTGGGATGGCTAAATTGAGCTAAACGAGCCAGATAATTCAACAGCAATTCTAAGTGGGCTAGGCGGTGCTTTTGACTATGTTCCCCTGCCGCCTTTAGCCACAGCTCTAGTGATTCTGGCTTGTTGTAGTGCAAGGCTGTTTTGGCTGCTAACGTATAGACAGCGGCATAAAGGTCAAACCAAGCCTCACTGTGATTAACTTCTCGCACCAGCTTGTCCATCACCGCCAATGAGGGAATTAATCCTCGATAAAATGCCAACTCACGCTTCACCGCCAACATTGCCACCCGAATGCTTTTATCTTGGCTGAATACACTCTGTACTCGGGTCGATACCCGCGTTAGATACGCTGAACTGACCTCTGGTTCCATTTTCAACATAGAGATATGGGATTGATGAATATCAAGAAAAGCTTCACCGTAATCCGCGTCTAACTCTTGTTGATAATAAGCACGCGCAGCGGCTAAATACCTTTCAGCCTCCTCTACCGCCCCCTGCTGTATTGCAATCAACAGAAGGATATTATTAATCAGTGCACCAGCAAAAGAGCCAAGACCATCATCGGTTAAAATATTATTTCCGCTTAACTTTTCGGAGCTATCTATTTGCAGACGAATAAAAAAGTCTCGCTGTTTTTGGCTCAAGTTTAATCCTTCATAGAGGCACACAAATGCATCAGCCACGGACCAATCGAAAGAGTCATCACGGTAGTGTCGATTGATCAGCTTTCTCGCTTTATCCACATCTCCTCGTTTTAAACTCACGATACACGCAAGCCAAGCAATCTCATCAAAAGCCAGCCACTCTTGAGGAGAGAACTGCAATAGAATTGACTCTAGATTGCCTAAACCGTGGCGGATCCATTGCAGTAAGCCACCTTGCTGTCGAAGTAACGACACGGCCAACCTCACTTCACCGCAAGCCATCATTAAGCGTATCGCGTTAACAACATCCCCTTGTGCCGCGTACTGCTCTGCAAGTATCAGATAAGCATTGTGAAAAGCAGCAGCATCCTCGCGAAGCCATAAGCTTTGCATCACTTGTTGCACCACCGGCAGTAGAGCCCAATCAGTGTCAGACTTTAGATTTAAGCCAGAAAACACTCGCTCAACTAACTCACTCATTGCGAGCTGTTCAAACTCGGTAAAAAGTCGTTTGGCTAACAGTGGGTCAATGCACAACAAACGAACTTTGCTGCTATCAAACTCATTTAGGTTGCTCAGCACTTCCTGAAACAATAACTGATGTAAGACAGGATGCTGTATTAACTTCAGTTCAAGCTGCTCAATCGAGCTGGTCACATTGGATTCTGAGATGGCTAACATAACTAGAAAAGGGCAACCCAATGTCATGCTAAACAATTGAGAAGCGGAAACTACATAATTTGAAGGACTCAGAGATTCGATATCGCTATAGGAAAAAGCAAGCGCATCTGGACCGAGTAAAGTACAGGTTTGCAACAAAGAAGCAGACAAGCGATTGAGGCCGTTAATATTACGGCCAGCCAATACGAGTCGACACTGTTCTAAGGTAAATAAAGGATGCAGCTTTTGCCACAGCGCAGGCTCGATGTCATCCCAATCATCCAGATAAACAGTGTCTAAGGAAGTCACTTTATCTAGGATTGATTCAAGGTGCTCCAGCCACTGACCGTCTTTGCCGCTAATGCAGTAATCTAGTGCTTGGTTATCATTCTGATACTCTTGCTGGTGCTGCAATATCAAACTTGTCTTGCCAAACCCTACGGGCGCGATCAACAGCACTGTATTTCCAGAGGATTGTTCCAAAGCATCCTCAAGTAACTTAGCTCTTAACACAGTACTGTTCTGGCTCATCATTATCCGGTTCAAAGAAGATGTCTAAATATATAATCAAACACTAATAGTGAGTCTAACGCCAGTCAACTCCAGATAAAAATGGCTATAAACGCAAACTGTAAAAATTATCCATTACATCGAATATGACATTCATATCTGACAAAGAGCAAAAACAATTCAAGCCGATGAATTAATTAGATATTTAAGATAAAACCACCTTTCAGGTGGTTTTATCTTAAGGCATGTTGATGATTATCACTTGCAACCTAAACTCTCAAACTCTTCAGTCGACATATACTCTGTAGTTGGCAGGTAGTCCCCCATCACAGCGTACTCGTCACCAGGCGTAGAGGTATTCTGAATCGCTTGTGAAAAGTCCTCTTTCGGCAACATGTTTCTGACGATAAGTAACGCTTCATTTAAGCGGCTCTCTCCTCCCTCAATCACACGCCCAAAACCATCACCTTGCTCAGTCCAAGGCAGATAGTTATGTCCACATTCGTTTGTCGCATTAGTTGGTTTGTCGGCTAATAAACTCGTCACAACAGTGTAGTAGCCATCGTCATCCAGCGTTAATTCCTCATCAAACAGACAAGCGGTAACAGCCTGAGAGTAGTACTCGTTTTGACAAATAGACCAGTACCTTAACTGGGAACCCTCCTCATCATAAATTGGCACAGATGCTAAGGTTTTAGGCAATGAGGGGAGCTTTCCTCGTGTCACTGCCACCGCCCCAAAATCGTTATTAAGGAAGGTACTGACATATTGATTATCAGCATTAGCATAGAAAGTGACCTGTCTTTCAGGCATACCGTCACAGCGCCCTAAGAAGCTACATTGAAAGCCGAATGTGCCATTATAAGCCGCTCTCCAAACAGCGGGGTTATGGGCAGGTTCTACAGCCGGATTAGCTCTAACCTGCTGATAAGTTCCCGCTGGAACCAGAGGAATAGATAAGTTATCGATATCAACCTGTAGGGCACTACAGGCTTGCTCACCTACAAGTATCTCTCCAGACTCAAGAGTCAATTCAACAGCGGGAAGCGGGACATCTCCAAGCCCATCTCGGCCCTCATCGGTGACATAAATACGATAAAGAAGTACTGACTTATCACCTGATCCAACATAGTCATAGAGGGTATTTGGCGCCTCCTCTCCATCAGGTTCACCTTGGGCGACCTCAATGGTAAAGTCTCTTGATCTGTGCTGGCGATCTCCGCCTTGCAAAAAAGGATTAAACGACCCTTGATCTGGTGCGATATCCTGATCGGTTAAAGATGATGCCGGAGAAGTATCTAGACGATAACTGTTTAGCGATATATACCTAGCATAGGGATACTGGCCATTAAGTGTTAACTTAGCGCCACTAGGCAGTTTGTAGCCCGCATGCCAGTAGTTAGCACCAGTATCTGGGTAGGCAAAGTTACGATCGGGATGATCGATATTGTAAGGACCGACCCAAAAACATGGACTCGGTGTCACCTCTTTTTGAACCACCTCTTGGGTGCTATCATCACAACCATTCAGCAGCACTGCTGATAAAGAAACGCAGATTACAGCAAGTGTGAAGCGCTTTCCTCCTAACCAATTTAAGCTATTCATATCCATATACCCTTCCCCATCTATTTATCATTTTTATTAAGCTTGCCCCTAGAGGTACTACTAAATCAGTGCTCTGTTAATACTCAAAGTTATCTGAGTGGGTTTGAGATCAAGCCTGTTTATTTGTAACCTAGCTTATCTGGGAGTGAATTAATGGTTACATCGGGACAGATTTATGACTTTAGAAGACAAGTTAACAGTACCGACTGAGGCAACAACCTTGTCTTCCTGGGCCCTTGCCATCTGTCGAACCATAGACAGCTACGGCGTCGAAAGTAGTAAATTACTGCAACAAGTTGGTATTAACCCCACACTACTTCAAGACCCCAATGCTCGCATACCAACAAAGCTAGTCACACAACTTTGGCACCTAGCGGTGGTAACGACCGGAGATGAATCCATAGGGCTAAAGGTGGCTAATTTTGTTCAGCCAACCAGTTTTAACGCCTTAAGCTTTTCGCTACTAGTCAGTGAGTCACTACTTGATGCTTGGGAGCGGATAAAACGCTACTATGAGATCATCAGCAATGTGCTAGAGATGAAAATCGAGAGAGGCGAAAAAGAGTCCGCACTCTGCTTTATTCGTTTACCCGAAAAACACTATGCCGATGAAGCGATAGATGCCTTTATGGCAACAAACCTCTCTATATCGCAACAGATAAGTCATGGACAACTGCAACCGAGTAAACTCGAACTTGAGCGAGCCGCTCCCACAGACCCTAGTACCTTTCACTCGCTGTTCCTCTGTCCAATCGAATTCAATGCTGATGGTAATCGTATCTATTTTACCAATGAAGCACTTAACATCCCATTTCCCTCAGCTAACAGGGCACTAGCACTGAAAAATGATCTTGCCGTTGAGGAGTACCTAGCTCAGCTCTCGACTCAATCCTTCAGCAGCAAAGTTGCTAAAGAGATCGTTATCGCCATGAGCCTAGGTAATCCTGAGCGAGAAAGCATAGCTAAAACATTCCATATGAGCAGTCGAAACCTCCAGCGAAAGCTAAAATATGAACAGACCAGCTTCAGTGAACTGTTAGATCGCGTCCGCAAGGATCTGGCATTGAAATACATACTGAATTCTGAAGTTGCAATTATTGAAATATCTTTTCGATTAGGCTTCAAAGATCCAAGTAATTTCACCCGTGCATTTAAGCGCTGGTACCAGAAATCCCCCCTGCAATACCGTAAACAGAAGTAACTTTTAATCTCTACGCCATAATGTGTTCATTTAATAACCACCTCGTTCAACAATCGATATTATGACTATTGCTATCTCATCGAATTAAGGTAATTTGATTAAAACACCAATTAAGGAACCTTATATGAAGCAAGGTAAACACGACGCACAACTGTTAAAGCTCGCGATGGAAATTGGTGTTGGATATGCAAAGAAAAGAGGGTTTGCTGACTTTGATAAGGGGATCTCACCTAAAGATAAGGTCGAGTGTATCTATCGATTATTGGTCACAGATAAGCTGATTCAACCCCTCGCAAAAGACAAAGAAGATGGCCCAAATATGAAACACAAGCTGGTGTTATGGATCACCCGTCAGCTTCCTCCAGAACATGAGTTATTGAACTAGTCTAGCTTGTAACATTGGGAGGTGCTCAGATGACGCCTTTCCCTTTGCTTCAAAACAAATTTAAATCTCCTGCGAATTAGAGCCCCGTTGATTCAGCGGAAACAAAAAAGCAGCAATGAGAAATGGTTCTCATCACTGCTTAAAAGGTACATCTCGAACCAATCAGGCTTAGTTTACTTCTTCCAGCCTAATCTCTTCTCAATTGAATCGATCATCGCTGAGGCAACATCGATACCAGTAGCAGTTTCGATGCCTTCAAGACCAGGCGAAGAGTTAATCTCTAACAATAGCGGCCCCTTGCTTGAACGAATAATGTCGACTCCCGCGACTTCAAGTCCCATGGTTTTAGCCGCTTTAATGGCAAGTTTTCTCTCATCTGGAGAGATCTGAACCAGAGATGCAGTGCCACCTTGGTGGATGTTAGCTCTAAACTCGCCAGGCGCGGCTGTACGCTCAATCGATGCAACAATCTTACCGTCGATAACGAAACAACGTAGATCTTTACCATCAGCTTCCTTGATGAACTCCTGCACTAGCAAGTTAGCTTTCAAGGATTTAAACGCATTGATCACACTCTCAGCAGCTTTACGGGTTTCGGCCAGAACTACGCCTTTACCTTGTGTACCCTCGAGCAATTTAACAATCAATGGCGCGCCGCCAACCATGTCGATCAGATCGGTGGTATCAGCAGGTGAATTAGCGAAACCACTGGTCGGAATATTCAAATTATTCTTCTGTAGCAACTGCAAAGAGAACAACTTATCTCTTGAGCGAGTGATCGCTTCAGAGCTATTGAGCGCCATAACACCTAGGCTTTCAAAGTGACGCGTCAGTGCGCAACCGTAAAACGTAATACTTGGACGAACACGCGGGATCACGGCATCAAGATCGTTTAACACCCTGCCATCACGGTAATGGACTTCAGGCTGAGAGGCATCTAGCTTCATGTAGCACTGCTTGATATCGAAAAAGTACATTTCGTGGCCGCGTTGCTGGCCAGCCTCAATAATACGTTTATTACTGTATAGATTTGGATTGCTCGCAAGCAAGCCTATCTTTAGGCCGCTACTTGGGATCTCAACATGACCATAAAGTGTTTTAGCATCTTCATCAGTCATCTCGCCTAAACAGCAAGTCGTTGATGGATCGACTAAGACTTTATCGCCCATAGCTTCACGCCCTAACAGCATGCGATAGCCCATGTTGGCACGGTTAGTCAATGTCAGTTCAATCTCCCAAGACTGCTCACCCAGCTGTAACAGTTCGCGCACAACATAGCGCTTCTCTGTTTCGCCATTTGAACTCTTGATCACGCGTCGATCGATGAGTTTAGACTCACACACTAAGGCAATTTTACGACTGCCTTGCAGAGGATGAACTTCATAACTCACCCAAGTGCCATCTTCGCGCTTTGAAGTTGAAATATTGATAGCGTGGATAGCGGAAGTCTTAGCACCGGAATCTACACGGGCCTTAACTGCCTTAATACCTAAACCAGGTAAAGCACACCACTCTTCACTACCGACAATGATTTTATTACTCATATTTTTTCTACATGAATAGCCTAATTAAAAGCAAAAAATACACCTGTTTTCGATTTTTATAAAGATATTATTTCTAATAAATATAAAACTATTATTTTCAAACAATTAGACTATTTATCTTGCTATCAAATTGAAGTTACCCATTACTTTTTGTATTGCGAACGCAATTAATTGCACGAAAAACACGCTTTAAAGTAAATTGCAGGCAAAAAAATACCCATCAATATGATAGGTATTTTTAGGAGTTAATACTTAAGTTGTATCTAAATTAACAGGCGCTGGACCACATCAAATTAGGCACTCGTTTAGATTAAGCCTCGATTGGCGATACAACAAACAACAAATCACCTTGAGATACTTGCTGACCGTTACTGTTAAGTACTCGCTCGATACGGTACTTCTTATCTTCTGGATAAAGTACGGCATCTTTACGGTTATAAGTAGCTAGGTTTAACTGAGAGAACATCTTCATTGCTTCTGTAAGCGCTAAAGTCTGATCTGCTGTAACAATATCGCCTTCTTTAACAAAGTCAGGCTGACCTGGCGCTGGAGAGGTATAGAAAATACCTGCACCTTGTGCCATTACTTTAAGCTCATTACTCTCACCAACACGTAATGATTCAGTGTCAACACCGACCATCTCTGCCGCCGCTTCCATCTCTGCAATCAGCTCAGGAATATCAAGCTCAGCCATTAGACGAGGTAGGTAGTTAGTATCGTAAACACCTTCGTTGAAAGTGCCATCTTTCAAGATGCGCGTAAGCAAAGGAATGTTAGTGGCAATACCTTTGATCACAGCACTGTTTGCTAAGTAGTCATGCAGTTTAGTGATCACATCTTCACGGCTCTCACCACGACAGATTATCTGTGCGATTAAGCTATCGTAGTAAGGTGAAACCTCTTTACCTTCACCCGCAATAGAGATGATTTCGATATCATCACGCTCAGGCATTTTGTACTCAGTGATCAAGCCAGGGTGTGGCAATAACTGCAGAATACCATTGCTGTCCAGTGCAGCTTTCTCAGCAGTCACACGCACTTCAATCGCATAACCAATATCTTGAGGCTCTAAGTCTTCAATCGAACGTCCTGCTGCAATATCAAAGCCTGCGCTCACAATATCAATACCTGACGTTGCTTCAGTTACTGGATGCTCAACCTGTAGACGTGTATTCATCTCCATAAAGTAGACTTCGTTCGCGTCTAAGTTATAGATAAATTCAACAGTACCGGCGCCCATATAATCGGTCGCATTACCCAATGCACGAGTGTACTCAAGCACTTTCTCTTTCAGCTCAGGTGGTAGCATTGTCGAACCCGACTCTTCTACAACCTTCTGATTATTACGCTGAACTGAACAGTCTCGAATACCCAATACTTTGGTGTTACCAAACTGGTCACGTAGCAACTGAACTTCAATATGACGTAATGACGTTACGTATTTCTCGAGATAAAGATCACCGTTACCAAACGCTGCTGCGGCCTCAGTAGAAGTCTGTTGGAACAAACTGATCATATCAGATGAACGCTCTACAACCTGAATACCTTTACCGCCACCACCTTGTACAGCTTTAAGCAGTACAGGATAACCAATGTCATTCGCTACGTTTACCGCTTGCTCTGCATTGCTCAAAATACCGTGGCTACCAGGAACAACTGGGACACCATTGACCTGAGAGGTCTTAATCGCATTCGACTTGTTACCCATGGTCGTCATGCTGTGTACACTTGGGCCTACAAAGTTAACGCCATTGTTGACACATAGTGCGGCAAACTGTGGGCTTTCTGATAGGAAACCGATACCAGGGTGAAGTGCGTCGACATTCTCGTACTCGGCCACTTTCAATACTGAATAGGCGTTAAGGTAACTTTCATCTGATGTGTTACCACCAATACAGACTAACTTATCACCCTCTTTTAGCATATCAGCAGGGACTGAAGTCATATCCGGATCCGATGCAACCAACACGACATTGATATTATTGTCATGTGCCTTACGGATAAGCTTAACCGCAGTACAACCACGGGCATGGATCAATACTTTATTGATTGGCTTCATTAGCTGACGAGGATCGTCTTGGACAATCTCTTCATCAGCAACCAACATCTCAGGAACCAATGTTGATAGTGCTTTGCCAATTACCTCTTCAATCTTAGCGGTAGGCTTAGGCATTAACGGATCGATACCTGACAACTGGTCATCAATCGTGTCGCTAAATGGATTGATCACCAAGGCGTCCATCGCACCCGGCACTTTCGACAAGTAGTTTGATAATGTCGCAGTCGAAGGCAGGTAAGCCGGTACAACCATTTGGCCTGCAAACGGCATATTAGTACCCGATAGGTAGTAAGTCTGCACGAGAGGATGCGTCACGAAACTCGCCTGAGCACCACCAGTACAATCGCCATAACCAAACATTAATACAGGCAACTCGTTATCACGAATAAAGCGCGTGATACGGTCGTTGACCACAGCCATAGAGAACAGTGCTGCAGCACCTTCTTTAGTCTGCATACCACCAGAACTGATGAAGCAGATAACAGGCAGCTTACGCTTAGCACATTCAATCAGTAGCGCAGAGAATTTCTCAGCACTGGCCATATCAAAAGCGCCAGCTTGGAATGCTGTGTTAGACACCGCAAGACCAACTTTAATCTGTTGACCATCTTGCTCAAAATCAGCAACACCAGTGATTAAACCACAAGGGCGAATGCCTTTATCAAGTGCATCTTCAATAGAAAGACGGAAACCTGGGAAGTTAAGCAAGTTAGCTGACATTTTGTCGCCATTTAACTCTTCGAAATCGGTGAAGAATTTATTGGTGATATTTTCCCAACCCATCTTACCGCTACGCTTCTCATCACGAAGCACTTTCTGGATCAACAGATCCTGATAACCCATGGTGAGACGGTTCCAGAAATCTTTACGGCGACCAATACGAACAGGGTTAATCGCACCAGTGTACTCATGGTTCTCATTTTCACTGTCGAAATATTCAGGCAGTAAACGCTCGAAGAAATAAGTCAGGATAACGAAAAGGCTATCGTTTAACTGAGGGAAACCAACACTCTTCCACTGCTCAGTTTTGGTCAGTAACTCTGCACGGTTTGACTGAGACATAAAGAACTTCAGCCACTTGTAGAACTTACCTTTATCGTTTGCAGTATCTTGAGTCGATAACGCGCGATCGATTGAATCATGAAGCAAGTTATCGACAGATGCACGGGACAAACTCTTCGACATCATGGCCTCTTTAGCGATTGACGCTAAGTTGCCCACGACATTGTCATACAATGCGTTGAAGATAAGAATGTTGTGACACTGCCAGATAAAGTCTTCACGTAGCTCGTCGTGAATAACCACATCAAGTACAGTCAGTTGGTTCAGCTCAGGCCAATCAACTTGAGTGACTTCTGGAGGCAAAGTTTCAAGGTACTGGATCAGGCCTTTGAAGTTATTCTCTGCATTGCCTTTCCAGCGGTGGTATAGAGACCAACCGATGTTAAATAACAGTGCTTTACGTGCTTTCTTATAGTTCTCTTTTGGTTCACCCAAAATCAAACGAGTCAGCATGTTACGTTCAGTAGAAACATCATCACGCTTAGTGGTGAAGTTGCTCCAAAGTTTGTTTAGCTCTTCATCGTAAACCAGTTTATCAGGGCTTGATAACCAAGACTGAAAGACACGATCTTGCTCTTGTGCGATACGAGCAAGTAGATCACCTTCAGGTACGCTGACCTTAGATAAACGACCATACTGCTCTTGAGAGATTGAGTGAATACGGCTACGAAGTGTCAAATAACGCAGGTAACGGTAAGCACTACCAAATAGGTTAAGGTGCATCGTCGGGTTGTTTGCGACAGCAAGTTCAGCATGATCTTCAAGTGCTGCAAGATTTGTAGAAGGCGTTAAGAAACGGCTCAAACTGCGGTCATAATGCTCACGTAGATCTTCTGATTCACGTACGAACTGAATAGCAGCATGCTCAACGGCTTCAACGCTGCTGATAATAGCGCGACGAAGGTTATGTTGACGCTCATCTTTATCTGAAGGAGAGAAATCGATAATACCGTCGATACAACCTGACGTGTATAGCTCTTCAGGAGACACACCCACTGATTTAGCACATTCCTGCCAAGACAAGTTGTACTTACGCGCAATGCTCTGCAAGCCTTGTGGCTGAATAGTGTTGAAGATACCGTCACGCAGTGACAGTAAAATGTTAGCGGCAGCTAATGGAATTGCGCCACCAGAATAACCAGCACCAATAACGATACCCACTGTTGGTACGTCAACGTTGACACTTTCTGCAATGGCTTTTGAAATCGTGTGCGCTTGGTTTTGGCTGTTAGCTATTTCACCAGCATCGGCACCAGGGGTGTCGATAAGATAGATGATAGGCATTGCCAGTTCAGCGAACTTACGAATAGCCTTACATGCTTCGAGGTGATGCTCAGGCAACCATGCACCGTTGCTTGTTGTACGTTCTTGGGCGATAAAGCCTAAACGACGTGTACGAGTACCGAAGTTAAGTTCAATTTCAGCACTGTAAAATGGACCCATGTGGTTTTCGGCAATTAACTTGCCTTTAAGATCGGCAATGACACGCTTAGCACCAAGACGGCTCTTATCTAACGTCGGTTGTATCACTCGTGTGACATAACCATCTACATCTAGCTGCTCCAGTTCTTTAAGGTTTGACTGGATAGCGTCGTCACCTAAGAGACCTTTGATCTCTTCAGATAGACTCTGTTTACTGTGTTCAGGAAACAGTGAAAAATCTTGCGCCAAGTGTTCAGCTTTAAGAAAAAGCGGATCGGCTGATTGAGCTTGAGTCATGTTTGTGGGCTTATTGTTGCTGGTCATCAATTGATCCTCTGCTTAGCCTCTAAAATTTTTAGCCAGTAAATATAACTTTGTTACGGTGTCAAATACCATTAAACTAGCCTAGACGCTTTGTTCCATATTTGAGACAGTGACTAAAATATGCCAGATCTTAACGGTATGATGCTGTTTGCAGCGGTTGTTAGAGCCAAAGGCTTCTCACAAGCCGCCCGTGAAATAGGCATGCCAAAATCAACCATAAGTCGTAAAGTTGCCCAGCTTGAGGAGCAACTTGGAGTGCGATTACTGCAGCGAGACACTCGAAATTTGAGTCTCACTCAGGTAGGAGCGCTCTTTTTTCAACACTGTAATAGTATCAGTGACGAGATTGAAGCGGCTAAGGCTACGATAGAAAACACGCACAATGATGTCTCTGGTTCATTACGAATCGCCATTCCCGTGTCATTTAGTCAGGAGCTGATTGCCAACCTCTGCAGCAGCTTTATGCGCCTTTATCCCAATGTCGAATTAGATGTTCAATTTACCGACAGAGAAGTCGGTCTGGTAGGAGAAGGCTACGATATTGCGATTAAGTACGGGCCGTTACAATCCTCAGACCTTGTTGCGCGACTATTACTGGAGCGTCAGCCAATTTTAGTGGCCAGCCCCGGTTATCTTAAAACCAACGGCACGCCCGCAACCCCACAAGATTTAATGGAACACAGTGGTATTTTACTGGGTACGTCACGCTCAGCTCCCATTTGGCCTTTAGGCAAAGGGGCCAGAAAAACCATGGTGAGCTTTAAACGTAAAGTCAGGGTCAACAGCGCCATCATGGTCAAACAGCTAGTTCAAGATGACTTTGGCATCGCCATGCTATCTAACTCAGTCTGTAAAAATGAGCTGGCAAGTGGCTCATTAGTGCCATTATTGCAAGAGTGGCCTATTGAACCTCTCAAAGTTTATGGCGTTTACTCAAGCAGAAGACAGCTCGCAACCAACATCAGCGTGTTTTTAGACTTCTTTACTAAACGATTCAACAGCCATGAATCTCTGCAATCTATGATGGTGTAGGCTCAATTAGCCATTAATGGGTCTGTGCCGCGCTGAAAACCGACAGCTATTGAGCCCGTTGTCAGAGAATATGTCACCTAACATACTATCCCGCAATCAAGCTGTTCAATGTAAAGAATCCCCCCCATTAAGCACTATCATCCATCGTCGGCTTTTCATACAAGGTTTGGTGTTGCATACTGATTAACAGGAAATGATATTAGGTTAAAAGTATTACAGCCTTGTTCGCTTTCCTTAAGACTCATAACCGATAACTCACCAATGGACCTCCTATGAACAGAGCAAGCAGTGCACTCCTTTTCACTGGCCTATTAAGCCTTCTACCCAGTGCGAATGCACAAGTTGAACTTGATGTTGAAGAGCTACGACTTGATAACGCTGCAATTTCACTGCCTGATGTCGTCTCCCGTTACCAAGGCCTAGTAGACAATTTAACCTCGCAATACAGTCAAAATAACGATGAGCTTGGAGTCACTCAACTTGCAGCCAGACAAGGTGAGCGTTTATGGCAGCAAGCTGTTAGAGATGTTCAGTCAGGCACTATAGATGACAGGCCGCTGTACTGGAGCCGTCTTGCCATGCTTAAAGAGTTGAAAACCACTAAACCCGCATTCGATATTGTCCAATGGCAACAAGAGGTACTTATCAACGCGGTTGAAAAGTCATCTCGAGGCTTTAGTAATATTCAGTTTGATGATGACGTTCAAGTTAAGATTTTACTCAGCGGTTTCGATCCCTTCTTCCTCGACCGAAATATCGGCCAAAGTAACCCCTCAGGTTTAGTCGCCTTAGCGCTGGATGGATTCAAGTTCACCGTCGAAGGCAAAAAAGCCCAAATAGAGACGGTGATGATCCCAGTTCGTTTTGCTGATTTTGATCAAGGTCTGATTGAGTCTCTTCTCACGCCTATCTATCGCGACAACAGTGTCGACATGATATTTACCGTCAGTATGGGACGCGATGATTTTGACCTTGAGCGCTTCCCAGGCCGTAATCGAAGTGCTGCAGCACCTGATAACCTCAATATACTGACTGGTGCTAACAAACAAGCCCCCATCGCCCCCCTATTTGAAGAAAAAAGCTTAAACGGTCCAGAGTTTGTCGAGTTTTCATTGCCTGTTAAAGCAATGCAAGCCGTTGAAGGCAAGTGGAAAGTCAATGATAACCATGGCGTCACCACCTTAGCCAAAGGGGCTTTTGAGGCAAGTTCATTAGTCGAACTACAAGGCTCTACATCGGTTGAAGGATCTGGCGGGGGTTATCTTTCAAATGAGATATCTTATCGTGCCGTCTTACTAGGGCAGCAGCTAAATAGCAAGATCCCAGTCGGTCATATCCATACGCCAAGAGTCGCGGGTTATGATGCTAACACCGAAGCTCAAATCTTAGAACAAGTAAAAGCGATGGTCATCGCTGCGGCAGAAAGCTTATAATCTATTTTTTCGCGCCCGCTTTTCGGGCGCATTAATTTTCCATTGAAACGGCGCTATGTTTAACTTATTTCGCTCTAATACCAAAACCTCAACAACCCGTTCTAATGCCTCGCAAACTCAGTATTTTAATCTGGAGCATAAATTTGAGTCTAAGTTGCACAATCAAGTAACTCGACGAGTTATCGAGTGCTATTGCCTAGCCGAAGAACAACTCAAACGTATTTTTCCTCGACCTGAAATCAACTTTAAACTTAGAGGTAAAAGCGCTGGCACCGCTCATCTACATCAGAACCTACTCAGGTTTAATGCAATCTTGCTCGCTGAAAACCAAGATGCCTTCTTTAACGAAGTGATCCCCCATGAGATTTGCCACCTGCTGGCACACCAGATGTACGGCAGAGTCAAACCCCATGGGCAGGAATGGCAAGCCTTAATGATACGGGTCTTTAAGCTAACACCAAGCACTACCCACAGCATGAACACCCAATCTGTTGCGGGCCAGCATTTCTCTTATCAATGTGATTGTGGCCCGGTAAGCTTGAGTATTCGACGTCATAACAAGGTGGTTAGAGGTGAAACTCAATACCGTTGTCGACGCTGCAAGAAAGCTCTTTCACCTGCAGTAAACCTCACCTAAAATCCGTCACAGCTCTCTTACGTTCATCCTTTACACTCGCTTTCAAAGCTTGCCGCTTTGCTTTCCTCTTTTCATCCCGTAAAATCCCGACCAAGGCAGACACTAGCTCTGCCACCAGCATTTAAAGTGATGTTCTCATCGCTCTTTTAGGGATTTAAATTGAAATCGCCATTTAGACTTTGCTCAACCTTAGCCATAGGTTTAGGGCTATCCTTGCTATTTTCAGCATCTGCTTATGCCTCTCATCCAACCAGCTTTTATCAAGCAAAGAAACGCGCAAAAGAGATCTATTCAAGCTCTTTACCGACCACCAGTTTCTATTGTGGTTGTGACATCAAGATTAACGGAAAAAAGTGGCAAACTGACTTTTCAAGTTGTGGTTATCTCGTCAGAAAACAAGAGAAACGCGCAGCGCGTATCGAATGGGAACATATCGTACCTGCCTGGGAATTTGGTCATCAACGTCTATGTTGGCAAGAGGGTGGACGAAAAAACTGTGGTAAAAAAGATAAGTTGTTCAAGAAAATGGAATCTGATCTTCATAATTTAGTACCTGCCATCGGCGAAGTGAATGGTGATAGAAGTAACTATCGATTCAGCCAGTGGAACGCAACACCAGAACAATATGGTCAATGTGACATGATCATTGATTTTAAATCGAGAAAAGCCGAGCCTCCCAGTTATACTCGAGGTCAAATTGCACGAACATACCTCTATATGCAGCAGGCATACGATTTAAAAATAGCCAAAAGCCAATTAAAGCTATTTAAGGCATGGGATAAAACTTATCCAGTTGATACTATTGAGTGCAAAAGGGATAAAGAGATAGCCCAGACTCAAGGTAATCATAATCCCTTTGTAAAAAACAATTGTGACGCACGAGCAATAACGCAATCCATTGCGGAGTAGGAAATAGATGAGAATCCCAAGAATATATCAGGCATCGCCCTTAGCAGTTGGTCATGTCGTCGAGCTTGATGACGAGCCCGCATCGCATATCGGTCGCGTACTACGCATGAATACTGGCGAACAGATCAGCCTGTTTAATGGTGACGGTGAAGAATACCTGTCAGAGATCATCTCCGCCAGTAAGAAAAATGTCTCCGTCAAGGTCCTATCTTCGAGTCTTAACCTTAGCGAGTCACCGCTTCATCTTCATCTGGGACAAGTGATCTCTCGTGGAGATCGCATGGATTTCACCATACAGAAATCTGTCGAACTAGGGGTTAACACTATCACACCGCTATTTTCTGAACGTTGTGGCGTGAAGCTCTCCGGTGAACGATTGGAGAAGAAAATACAGCAATGGCAAAAGATAGTGATCGGCGCTTGTGAGCAATCTGGTCGCAGTCGAGTCCCTAAAATAAGACCAGCGATGACACTTGAAGCATGGAGCGCTGAGCAAACAGATTCCGTTAAATTAAACCTGCACCCTAGAGCTGCTCATGGCATAGGCGGTTTATCGTTAGTATCCCCTAAAGTCAGGTTGTTAATAGGACCTGAAGGTGGCCTTTCTGAAACCGAAATCATGATGACAGAGCAACATCACTTTACCGATGTTCTGCTTGGCCCTCGAGTATTAAGAACAGAGACAGCTGCACTAACAGCGATTAGTGCACTGCAATTAAAATTTGGAGACATGGGATAACACCCGTCTCACCTTTAATGAACCCAATTTAAGACCATAGAATCTGATGGCACAAGGAAACGAATTAATGATAAAACTCGGCATAGTGATGGACCCGATCACTGATATCAACATTAAGAAAGACTCAAGCTTCGCGATGTTACTTGCAGCTCAAAGCCGCGGCTACCAGCTTTTCTATATGGAGATGCAGGATCTGGCGATGGTTAATGGTAAAGCCATGGCAACAATGCGCTCACTGAGCGTTCAGCAGAACGAGAGCAATTGGTTCGAACTCGGTGAAGTCATCGATACGCCTCTTGCCGATCTCGATGTTATCTTAATGCGTAAAGATCCTCCATTTGATACTGAGTTCATCTACGCAACTTATATGCTTGAAAGAGCCGAAGAGGAAGGCGTACTTATCGTCAATAAGCCTCAAAGCCTTCGCGACGCTAACGAAAAACTCTTCACGGCTTGGTTCTCTGAATTCACGCCTGAAACTATCGTCACTCGAGATGAGAAGCGGATCCGCCATTTCCACCAAGAGAAGAAAGACGTCATCATTAAGCCATTAGATGGCATGGGTGGCAGTTCAATCTTCAGGGTTAAGGAAAACGATCCTAACTTAGGTGTGATTATTGAGACCTTAACCAATCATGGTCAGCAATATACGATGGTTCAGGCTTTTATTCCTGATATCACCTCCGGCGACAAACGTATTTTAGTCGTCGATGGCCAGCCAGTACCTTATTCATTAGCCCGTATCCCTCAAAAAGGCGAAACACGTGGTAATTTGGCAGCTGGCGGACGCGGTGTCGCTCAGCCACTGTCTGAAAGTGATTGGAAGATAGCCCGAGCTATCGGACCTGAACTCAAAAAGCGTGGACTGATTTTTGTCGGACTGGATGTCATTGGTGACAAACTCACCGAGATTAATGTGACCAGTCCAACCTGTATCAAAGAGATACAAGCAGCCTTTGATGTCGATATTACTGGCATGCTAATGGATGCAATCGAATCTCGTATTAAATCGGCATAAAGGCATATTCAATGACACTAACTCGTTCCCTCTTTAGCGGTTTGCTGCTTCTATCTGGTAGCCTATTTAGCCTTGCACAAGCAAATAGCGATAGTCCCAGCCTAACGATGATGGGGACGACACCCAGTGTTCCTAAGAATATCGTCATTATGATTGGCGATGGTATGGGGCCTGCCTATACCAGCGCTTATCGATATTATAAAAATAACCCAGATACTGAAGAGGTTGAACAAACCGTATTCGACAGGTTATTAGTCGGCTCTGCCAGTACCTACCCCGCTAAAATCAGTGGTTACGTGACTGATTCAGCTGCCGCAGCAACGGCTTTAGCCACTGGCGTTAAGTCATACAATGGTGCGGTATCTGTTGATACACAAAAACAACCTCTCACCACCATTATGGAAAAAGCCAAGCAATTGGGGCTTGCCACCGGCGTCGCTGTCACCTCTCAGATAAATCATGCCACGCCAGCCGCTTTTCTGACTCATAATGAGAGTCGTCGTAATTATGATGAAATAGCAAACAGCTTTCTAAATACCGATACCGACGTGATGTTAGGTGGCGGCCAACGCTACTTCCCTCCTAAGCTGCTCAAAAAATTTGAAGCTAAGGGCTATCAACATATCTCAGATTTCGCCCAATTAGATACCGTGACAGAACCGAAGGTTATCGGCCTATTTGCAGATATTCAGCTTCCTTGGGCTATCAATGACAAAGACGCACATAAGCTGAGTAAAATGACCAGCAAAGCATTGGAGTTACTGTCTCAAAATCAAGACGGATTTGTACTCTTAGTGGAAGGAAGCCTTATCGATTGGGCGGGTCACAATAATGACATCGTAACCGCCATGGCAGAGATGGATGAGTTTGCCAATGCGATAGAAGTTGTTGAGCAGTATGTACGCCAACACAAGGATACCTTAATGGTCGTCACTGCCGATCATAATACGGGTGGCTTGAGTATTGGTGCGAATGGGGAGTATATCTGGAAGACCGATATCATTAACGGCGTATCAAATAGCCCAGATGCGATAGCTTCACTCGCACTTGCTGATGGTGATTGGCAGTCACAAGTTAACGCTAAACTTGGTTTCGAGCTTAGCCCTGAAGAGGCCATTCAACTTTCTCTGGCGCGTATGCAAGGTGTGGAGGTGATGACTACGGCAATTAAAAAGATCATTGATCTTAGATCCTATACCGGCTGGACAACAGGTGGTCATACAGGCGTTGATGTACAAGTTTTTACTTCAGGTCCTGCATCGACCCTATTTAATGGTTATCAAGATAACACCGACATCGCCAATAAGCTGATGAGCCTGCTACCAAAGAAACCTAAAGTGGCAAGTAAACCTAAAGCGATCGCGCCAGCAACATCTAAATCAGCAGCAACTAAACCTGCAGCAGCTCCGTCTCTCGAAGCTCAACCTTTACAAATCAAGCCTGTCGTGATTAAGAGTGAGAAGAGTAAATCTATGGCAACGAAAGCCATAGCAACGCCTGAATTAAAAGAACCAAGCAGTGATACTGTCACTCTTGGGAAACCAATATAAACTAATGAATCTAACTCCCCAGTTTACCAAATTGGGGAGCGTGTTCTACAGGCCATATTCTATCCTCTCCTATCGTGTTCAATATCGTCATGACTCTCTCTTCATTTAATGGTTTAGCATAAAGGTAGCCTTGGGCCAATTCGCAGCCTAATCTCGCCAAGTAATCTCCTTGCTCCTGCACTTCAATCCCTTCAGCCACTACGGTACGGCCTAAATTATGCGCGAGATCGATAACCGTGCTGACAATATGAGAGTCTGTACTTTCATTGAGCACTTCAGAGGTAAAACACCTATCGATTTTCAGCACATCAAAAGGTAGTTGTTTAAGGTAGCTTAAGGATGAATAACCAGTGCCAAAATCATCAATAGCGATTCGAACACCTAACTGCTTGAGTGATGTCATCGACGCCATCGCCAACTCCACATGTTCTATTACACTCTCTTCTGTCACCTCCAATAACAAACTCTCAGGAGGAAGATCGTATTTAGATAGAATGTGCTGAACCAGTGGAATAAGACCTGGATCCATATAGTGCTTGGCTGACAGGTTTACCGCTAAATAGAGATCATCCCACCCCTGCTTTCTTAAGCGAGATAGTATTGCCCCGCCCTCTTCTAATACGTAATTGCCGACTTGAATAATAGCCTCACTATTTTCAATATCCGGAATAAAATCCCCCGGCATGATCAAGCCTCGTTCAGGATGGAACCAGCGTATAAGCGCCTCAAACCCTTTCAATTTTGCGTCAGGCAGAGCCACTATTGGCTGAAGAAATAGCGATAACTGTCTCTGCTCGATTGCTGCGCCAATATCTTGCTCAATCATCAATTTATTATTGGCTTTTTGCAGCATGTCTTCGGTAAATACTCGGTAGTTACTACGACCAGCACCCTTAGCTTGATACATCGCGAGATCCGCATACTTAATGAGTTCATCAGCCCTCAAATTCATGCTCTTACAGTAAGCAACCCCGATACTGGTTGTGACGATCAATTTATGATTTCCAAGTGCTACAGGTTGCTGCAAGGAGGAGAAAATCTTATGGATCACCTTACGAACATCTTGATCAGAGCGTATTCCTCGCAGCAAGATAAGAAATTCATCTCCACCTTGTCTAAATACGGTATCCATAGCCCTAACACTATTGTTTAATCTGGTGGCTACGATTTTGAGTAAATCGTCTCCTAGAGTGTGACCAAGGGTGTCATTGATTCGTTTAAATTCATCGAGGTCTAGGTACATCAAAGCAACTTGAACATGGGTACTTCCCACACAGGCTATCGCCTTGTTCAACTCGTGCATTAACATCGCTTTATTCGGCAGACCAGTCAGCGCATCTAACATGGCTAATCGTTCCAACTCTGCAGTATATTCATCGATCTCTAATTCAAGGCACTGGAGTTTATCGGCAAGCTGATGAGTCGCATGATGGATCAGGTCGACTTCATCAACAATCAATGAAGCCGTTTTAGGTGACCGCAATTTTAACGTCTCAAAATCATGCTCGGCAAGTAAAGGTAACAAGTTTGCGTGTCGACTTAGACTAACCACAGGTGCCCAAGCCACTAAAATAACTAATCCTCCAGATAACAATAGCGTGATTAACAAAGTGCCGAGCATGCTCTCTTGAAACTCATTCAAGAGTAACTGCCAGTTATTAATATTATTAATCACGAGTATGACGGGAGAGTTAACCTCGTCAGATAAAGGGAAAATCCAGATTGCTGAATACTCATTATTGACCTCATACCCTCCGCCGTTATTGGCAATATGGTCCCATGAGAAATTATCAGCAGCCTGTTCCAGCAAAGGTAAACTGGTGCGCTTATTACTTAGCCCGTATAACTCCCTCCCCCAATAATATTGACCTACAGAGTCTTCGACCTTTGGCCCTAAAACCGCAAGTTCAAAGGTTTGATTAACCCGGAAAATTGATAATATATCGGTTAGTCCCAACTCAAGGAAAAGCAGAAAAGGCTGGCCATTAATTAAATTGGGCACCAAAACTTGAATCACACACTCTTGGTGACACACGATTTGCCAACGCGGTTCTCCATTGACTCGATCAGTTTCAAACCACTGAAGGTCATCCACATTAATTGATTTCCCAGCATGAGCTAACACCTCCCAAGATGGCGTCATCAGAGTCATTGAACCCAACTTCCAATAGAGCTGAATATCTGGCCAGCGTTTATCCAACATCAATTGGTATTGGCTCATATCTGGTGTCACATTCTTCTGCTCATTAATCAATAGCGCTATTTGCTCAGCAGCGACGAGGGAGTTATCGACGGTTAATGAAATTGCACTGTCCAAATGTTGAGACAATTGATTACGTTGAGACTCAAGCAGGTAATCTTGTTGATTAATGAGTTGCTTAAAAGTAAACCCACCCAAAACTCCACCTAAGATAGTTAGCATCACAAGCATCACTATCAAAAGCTTCCACTTTAAACTGATAAAGATGCTTTTTTTATCGGAGACCATCATTGGCTTACCACTGGAACCGATATGAGACTTGCATGGCAAACATCGACCATTCCTTTGCTTGCACCGATGGAGTCGGCGACACAAGAGGAGTGACCCACGATGCGCCTTCAACTTGGTGATACTCGACCGCCAATAGCCAATCATGGCTAGCGAACCAGCGGGCCCCAAATGTCCAATCATCAGAATAGGCAAAATAAGCGGGAGAACCGAATCTCATCTCATATGCTTGCCCATCTTTATCATCTGTATTGTCGATGTGCTTATCAAATCGAATAAACAGCTCCACTTCATAAGGAAGGTAAGTTCGTAAATCTAAGTAATAACCTAAGCTTGGCTCCTTAAATCCTCCAAATTCAACGGGAAACATCAGACCGTTAATCATTTTATCGCCAGTTAAATACTCACCTGTCAATTCGAAATTCTTATACCTGAATTGGCCTGAAAAGACCCAATTAACTAATTGAATATCCCCAGGTGAATAGCCTCCAATTGCTGAAGGGCTATAGCTTACCTCCGCGTCATAATAAGTCAGCCCCAACCTAATGTTGTTATTTTGAAACTCGACATCTGCAGCGTAATAATGTTCTGAATCAAACTCCCCGAAGTCGGTTCTTCCTAATATATTTCGGTCAAAATCATCGGTGATATCAACCTTACCCACAGTGAGTCGCCAATCGAGCATGCCATCAAACAGTGGATGCATTCCAAACACATCTCCACCTTCAACATGCAGCTGAGCATCACGAAAATAGTCACTGTAAATGGATTGAGGCAACATGATACTGGGGCGAGTAAAAGGCACATCGCGGGTGCTGGAATAGAAGCCGATTTCACTCTTAAATAAACCTGCGCGCGCACCGAAATTCTGTTCACCAAACTGATACGTGTACTCAGCAAAGAGGTAATCAAACTTCACCGCTGAATCGTAAAGCGTCCCCCATTGCCGATAACTTAACGCACTAGCAACTCTGACATGTTCAATTGGCTTCCATGAAACAGCAAAAGCCGCTTCAGTAATATCAAAGGCATGATCGTTATCACCGACAATGAACTGGCTATCATCAGCAGCAACATAGCCTTGTCCGATAAAACCGCTCAACTGCAGTTCCGTCGCCAATAAGCTTGAAGAGAGGATTGATAGCATAACAATGGACTTTAATTTAACGAGCATAGACATATACATCTCCCGTTAAAGAGGTTCTGTGACTGATGTAGCCAATCGCACCTGGGGTTTGTGAAATAAGCATTTTCATTTCAGCTTCAGAGCTTAATATTTCCGGCCTTTCACCAGTACCAGAAAAGACCAGACGATCCCATCGCCTTTGCAACATATAGGGCATCATATCCAGTTGTTGAAAACAGAACTCTTTATGTAACTCTGAACTTGGGGAGAGAATGAAAACATGAATTTTATTGCCATCTGGCCAATAGGTTTTCTGCATAGAGAAAATAAGGCGCAGTTCTTGTACTGGAAGGGGAAATTCAACAGCCGAGTCATTCACAATAACCTGCGCCGCTGTAGAATGGGCACAAAACAGGTAAGACAATAACATCCATGTAGCCACCAAGCGCATCTAAGGAACTCCTTCTCTCAACGATGTTCACCACTAAACCAGTGGCGCAATTTGCTATTACATAAACTGACGTGACAACAGAGCCACGCTCAATTACAGCTTAGGCAAAGAAATTCTACATCGCCTTAATATTTACATAATCAGTCATAGGTTTTACGCCCATAAGTGCTATTCAAAGCAGTTTAGTTTTTCAAAACCATAGCATTAGATTCAAAAAGCAGTAGCGCCAAGTCATATTATCGCCCTTTTGTGCAGGTAAGCAGCCACGAGTTCTTCCAAATAAAACCCCGCTCGAACACAAATCAACTACTGTACACGCTTACTTTTACGATATAATTGCTACCAAATTTTTTAACTGTGATCGTCTGTGCTAACTAATCCATCTCAACTTATCCTTAAAAATAGTGATCTTTTTACCAATGAAAATGTATTAGTTCTCAACTATGAAGGCGACCTGTTACCGAAACAACTGCTTGAGAGTGCGGCGAGTGTTACCGCTTTAGCGCTCGACTATAATCATCATTTGATAATGAGTAATCACAGCGCGGCAAATTTGACTCTACATTTCGGCCATCAGCTCCCAACCAATGATGAAATGTTTGATAGCGTGATTATCTATTACCCAAAAGCGAAGGCTTTAGCCTCATACCTGCTTAACCTCGCAGGGCAACATCTACGCGCTGATGGTAATCTTGTTGTTGTGGGTGAAAATAAAGGAGGTATTCGTTCAATCGCTAAACAAGTACCCGATTATTTCGACGCGCCATTTAAGCGAGACAATGCACGACACTGCTTATTATTCATCAGCCAGCTTATCAAAAAAGCACCGGCCATTAAGCTGACTGACTGGGTGAGTCAGTATCAACTTGATACACCGCAAGGTGAGATCACCATTTGTAACTTAGTCGGCGTATTCAGTGAGAAGCGCCTCGATGAAGGGACTAAATTACTCTTATCACATCTACCTAAGTTATCAGGCAGAGTGTTAGATTTTGGCTGTGGAGCAGGTGTCATTGCGGCTGCGCTGCTCAAAGCTCAGCCAGAACTCAAGCTAGAGTGTGTTGATATTAATGCCATGGCGCTAAAATCTTGTGAATTAACCCTAGAAGCCAACAATTTTACAGCTAAGACTTACCCCTCTGATGGGTTATCTCAAACTCAAGGTCACTTCAATGGCATTATTTCAAATCCTCCATTTCATGATGGCTTGAAGAGCACGACAGAGATTGCTAAGACCTTTGTAAGAGAAAGTGTACAAAAACTCGCAAATGGAGGTTGCTGGCATATTGTTGCTAACCGACATCTACCTTATAGCGACACTATTTCTGAATTTTTCGACCAGGTTAATACACTAGCAGAAAACAACAAATACAAAGTTTACTCGAACAAATAAACCAACCTCAGTTGATCAAACTAATCTTGTGAGCGGCATTAGATTTCAATGCCGCTTACAATTTTTTATCTCCATCCTCGCACAATACTTCTATTATAAATAAACAGGTTAGCTCGGTCACTTTTCGGCTCTCTGGCTCTTCTATGGCCAAACTTTATGCTGTTATACTCAAATGATAAAAATAATATAATAACGAATCATCAGAAATGGAATTTACTATGTTGGCTCCGGAACTCATTGAATTAAGTATTGATAAAGAGTTTGTTGAATTTAAGGTGATCCCAAATACCCACGGGCCAATTACAGAAAGCGCCGTTATGGCACTGCTGGAACTACCGGAATTTAGTCAGCTGCATCCATTAGAAATAATGATTCAAAAAGCAGTGGCACAAGTCAATAAACTCAGTGGCCAAGACGACGGACAATTTGAGCAGTTTTTCAAGATTGCAGAGCGAATCGACGGTCAGATTAACGTCAAGGTAGCCGAAGATAGAATGTCGGCACAGATGGAACTCACTGCTCCTTGGGGTGGAGAGAAAGTCACTATTCAAGGTATTCTGAAAGCACTTAAAGCCAGCAATGTCTGCATGGGATTAAGCAAAGTTAAGATCCAAGCATTACTCAAAGAGCTTTCAAGAAAACAAGCAGGTGAAGCATGTGAATGCGTTATCGCCTCAGGTAAACAATGCGTAAACGGTATCAATGCATCAACTGAACGAAAAGTTCCTCTTGCCCGTGAGCGATTATTACAACCACAAGAACGTGAAGATGGTACCGTCGACATGCATAATCTGGGCGCCATCATCATGGTCGATCCAAATGATCTTCTTCTGGTTAAGCATCCAGCGACAGAGGGAACCAGCGGCTACAATATTCACGGTGAAATTTTAGCCCCTGTTCCAGGTAAAGACATTTTAATCACCGCTGGTAATGGCACAGAGTTCTCCAGCAACAACCCAAATCATCTTATTGCGACCGTTTCAGGTCAACCTGTAGAGACCAAAACCGGCATGCAGGTCGATGATGTACTCAACATAAAAGATGTCGACGTGGGTTATGGCAATGTCGATTTTAAAGGCAGTATTTTAGTCACTGGTGATGTTCATGAAGGTATGGTCGTCAAAAGTAGCGGTGACATCACCGTCATGGGCTTTGTCGATTCGGGCACTTTAATTGCCGAAGGGGATGTCATTGTCAGCAAAGGGATCATCGGCAGGCAGCTAAAAGAGAAAGAGTTATCCACCAAAATTCGCGCCAAAGGGCAAATTTGTGCTCAATTCATTCAATATTCTGATTTAGAAGCTGAAGGCGAAATTTTAGTGACTAAACAGTTACTGCATAGCTATACCAAGACAAAGCAGAAATTAACAGTGAGTGATGCCAACGGACGACGCGGCGACTTGGTTGGCGGCATCGTTAAAGCCGACAACGGTGTCATCGCTGTAGTCATCGGTGCCACAGCAGGAACCAAAACTGAAGTATTCTGTGCCATGAAACAAGACAAGCTAAAACAACAAGCCAAAGAGTTAGATAAAAGCATTAAATCTATGGTTGTTACAGGTCTAGATGTAGAAGCAAGATTACGAAAGCTACCACCAAAAAGTGAATGGCAAAATGATGAGATGATGGTAGAGCAAGTGCAGATGATGCTCGATGAAAAAAGTGAACTCACCGCTCAACGCGCCAGCGAAGAAGCTGAATATGAAAGGGTTCAACATCAAGTCGTTAACTACTACCAAGATTTTCATATTGAAGCACATAAGCATATTTTTGCGAATGTAGAGCTACATATCGGGCAAGCTTTTAATCGTACCCAACGCGAACACGGAACGTGTATGGTCTTCAATCAAGGCAAAGAGTTGAAATTCGATTACGAGACTAAACATTAGCAATGTCATGTAAAATAGAGTACTTAACTCGCTTAAGTGCTCTACTCGCTTTATTCTCGCATCACCCCCTCTTTCGATGTATATTTCTCTGCTATATTAGAAATCTCATCACGCTAAGAGAACATAGTGGAACTATTAAAAATTGATTGTTTAGGAAAAGAGCTAAGGTTAGAAGGTTCAATGGCTGGCTGGCAGCAGCTGTTTTGGGGCGGTGAACCCGTTTCAGTGATACAAGCATCTGCTGATAATGAAGGTCTTAAAAGTCATCAATTTGAGCTCAAAACACAGCTCACTAATCCCCATAATGACCCAGCAACAGTCCCAGATTCTTCAGCATCTACTGAACAAGTTAATGTAAAAACCATCAATGTGAACCTTGAGACAAACTTAGTCTGGCAACCTTTTAATCTGGATTATCGTTTGACTGTCGATGATACTCTTGTTACTGAAGGCAGCAGAAACACCAAGGATATTGAGCGTCAAATCCCAGTGACGCCAGTTGAAGTAAAACGACAGTTTAGTATGGTAGGGCTTGCATCACTTGGCTTCAAACTACTCAAAAGTGCCAAAGTCATTAAAGTGGTTTTAGCCGGAGCCAGCGTCGCCGCTTATTCTTGGTTGTTCTCTTTTCAGTTTGCACTCGCCCTTATCGCCTGTTTAGTATTTCATGAATATGGGCATATCAAAGCGATGAAGTACTTCGGCATGAAAACCAAAGGGATCTACCTTATCCCCTTCATGGGAGGGCTTGCGCTCAGCGATGAGAAGATCAACACCCGCTGGCAAGATGTGGTGATATCCATCATGGGGCCAACATTTGGTCTCTTGATGTCCATCATGGCATTAGTGGCTTTTTGGATCACCGAAAACCCTTTCTTTGCTGGTTTAGCTGCGTTTAACGCTCTGTTAAACCTGTTCAATCTGCTCCCTATTCTCCCGTTAGATGGTGGACATATATTAAAGAGCGTAAGCTTCTCCATGAACAGCGTAATGGGCTTAGCGGCTTGCGTGGCTGGTGCTGCAATAGGCGTATACATAAGTTACACCTTAGGGTTGGCATTATTAGGGTTTTTACTCTTGATAGGCAGCGCAGAAATTGTCTTTGAATGGAAAACTCGTCATCAAAGCCACTTACTTCCACTGGACAGGTATGGCCAAATATTCTCAACCGCTTGGTACCTACTAACAGTCGGAGCCCTAATTGGTATTATCTGGCATCTAGCCGGAACTGGCGATGATATGTTAGCTCTGCCCTTACAGATCCTGCAAAGTTAATAAACTTACCTACCCCTCTGCCAAACGAGCCTTTAAATGAAGGCTCGTAAAGTATCCATTGAGTACTTCTCACGTTAATTTCACACTGATTATTTAGATAATGGATCAAAGAAGTAGAAAATGCTCTATGCGCTTCATCAAATTGCAGACATAAAAAAACCTGCTCAAAGGCAGGTTTCCTCTCTCGAATGAGAGCATCTCTTAAAGAGAGTATTTTAATTGGTACCGGAGGACGGACTTGAACCGTCACGCTCGAAAGCAACGGATTTTGAAAAGGACGCCACTAAAAATACTCAACAATATCAATAGGTAAAACAACAAAAATCACCTTTGCAAATTCTTTGCATAAAGAATTGTCTCAGTAAATTTTGCTCTTCCTATGAGAAAAAGATAAATGAGTTGATTAACCCCTTTAATCGACTCATAATTTGAGATGATTATCCGTTCTAAACAACTCAGAGAGACATTATGTGGATTTGGCAACTGAAAGACTGGCCTAACTTTACTTATGATAAGACCATCGTTATCCCCAAGCTAGAGTCATGCATACAAGCCGTGTCGCCATTAAAGCAATTGAGTGAGTTTCTATCACTTGAGCAACGTTTAGATTGGGAAGCTGCGATATTACTTGATGAAACGCTAGCCTCCGCCAAAATTGAAGGTGAGCTATATGATCGAGATTCAGTTCGTTCTAGCATCGTCAATAAATTAGGTATTGGTAAAGGTAATAAGTTTAACCAGCAAAGTGATGCAATGGTTGAGCTTTTATTATCTGCAATCCGTACGACAGAGCAACAAGTCAATCATGATGTCATAAAGCAGTGGCATCAAATGCTTTTCCCAGTTGCACCAATCATCACACCCATGACTATCGGTGATTACCGTGATGACACTATGCAGATAGTTTCGGGGCGATACGGTAAGCAACAAGTTCACTTTGAAGCACCAGGTGCAGTAAATAGCGAAGTAGAACAAGAGATGGAGTTATTTTTTGACTGGCTAAATGCCTCATCAAACGAATCCACCTTTATCAGGGCTGCAATCGCTAAGTTTTGGTTTGTCACTATTCATCCGTTTGATGATGGTAACGGCCGTTTATCTCGGATCATTGCAGAGCGCTGCTTAGCTGAGGCAGAGCATATTAACCTGCGTTTATTTTCTTTATCATCAGCTTTTGAAAGTCACCGCAATGAATACTATCAACTGTTAGAAAGCCATCAGCGTTGTGAGTTAGGAAGCAATGAAAAAATTGTAGATGAAAAAAATAACCTCGATTTAACCGCATGGATAGTTTGGTTTTTATCAATGCTGGAGATTGCTGCAATAGATGCCAAGAAAGAATTTGAACGAGTCATGCAAACAACTCGCTTTTGGCAAAAGAACCAATTAACTGTATTTAATACTAGACAAAGAAAAGTGATTACCAAGCTATTAGAAACAACGGATTTTAGCGAGGGTATTTCACGGAAAAAATATAAAGCTTTAGCTAAAACAACCGATGCAACTGCGGCGAGAGATATAGGAGATTTGGTTGAAAAAGAGATCTTAGTTCCGATTGGAGAAGGACGTAGTCGACGCTACTTAATTCAAAAGAGTTGACCGCCTAAAACAGTGCAGCCCTAGTTCATACTAAATCACAGACATAAAAAAACCTGCTCGAAGGCAGGCTTTTCTATTTTAATTGGTACCGGAGGACGGACTTGAACCGTCACGCTCGAAAGCAACGGATTTTGAATCCGTCGTGTCTACCAATTCCACCACACCGGCATCATTAAATAGCCTTACTAACATCCGAGGACCTTAGTAAGTGATGGCGATTATACCTTTGCGGCTAATAATGGCAAGCCCAAAAAAGCCATAAATAGTCTAACTGAGCACTTTTCACACTCAAGCATTCACGTTTGATGATAATGCATTCACAATGAGCTCTTTTTAAACAGATAATCGCCGCTATAAAAACGCACATTTCACTCTTGAGTTAATTCATAAATAAGCAAAATACGATGCAGTTCAAACTTTTAATGTTAGAGCTTCATTTTTGCAACAGTTACGTTCATTTTATTGATCAAGATCATCTTATCTCAATCTAAACAAAGCTAATTTAGTGAAAAGCGAATATTTAAAAAAGGACTTCACACATGCTTTTCTGGCTAGATTTAATGTTTGGCAATCCGATAGGACTTCTATCAATGATCGTTATCTTTTGTACGATAGGTATTATGTCGTATCTGATGTGGATGTTTATTCAAAAATCAAAACCTGAATAATGACCACGACACGTTTTCAGCAGAGTTCAGCAGAGTTCAGCAAACATTACCTGAAACGGTAATCTTGGTGATAAGGAATAATCGTTTCGATTGGTAACGCTAATAGGGGGATGAATCCCCCTATTTTCGATCTCTACTCTGTTGCTCTGCAAAGAGTCTTAACGCACATTAAGCTGCATGCTTACGCGGATTGACAATGTTATTCACGAAGTGCGGTCTGGCCTTAATCAGGTTCTTCATCTCATCTTCGCTTGGCTCACCCGTTGGCAGTCTTAACACTTGACGATTCAAGTAAATTCTAGCCCTCATTGATATTTTATAATCAGCTGTTGGGCCCTGGATAGCATAGTGCTTTTGATTGCCTAGGTTTTCAATGATATTCGTTGTAAGTAAACTTCTAACAGCCGGTTCATCTTGTGGCAGAGTTAAGATAGTTTCTCCCTGTAAAAAAAACTCTCTTAACAGTGCCCGCTCCGCAGGATCCAGTAACCTTACTTTCTCTTCTATCACTTCGATTATGCGTTTACCTTTAAAATAAGTGATCGCTTCATCAAGAAAGTAATTCAAAATTTGAGTCAACAGGTAAGCAACACCAATAATGAGGCCTAAACCAATAAAGTGAGAATAAGCCGCCACTGATGCATCCAAATTGAGCATTAGCAATAGAGGTTCTGGCATAAAAAGAAGGCCACCACTGACGATGACTACCCACAACATTAAGTTAAAGCTCAATTGCTTAGAGCTTGAAAGCTTAATTTTTTTAGTTTTGATCTTCTGCATATACAGACCTAGTGTCAATAAACTGAACAGAACAAATACTCTGCAATATCGATGCCATAAATACTGACAAAAAGTAACACATAGGTTCTTATTTTTCTTATTGATATTTAACTTTCACCGTCAACAGTCTTATTATCCGTCTATGCTTATAACAAGAAAAATTAGCACAATCAGAATAAGTATGGAATATTGAGTTAAGGTATCTCTTTAGTCACATAAGAAAGGATTAATGCAGACATTTACTAGCCAGCTCATCAATAGTCCTATCGGTTTTAAGCTGACGCTATCAATTGTTATTTTTAGCTCGTTAATTACAATATTAACAACAGGCTTTCAACTCGTTAGCGACTATAAAGGTGATGTCGACAGGATCGAACGACAATTTAATAATATAGAAAAAGTAAACCTAGATGTGCTGGCAGCCAGTATCTGGGTCATTGACGATCGTCTCATTAATACTCAAATCCATGGCCTTATTCAACTACCCGATATCACTTATATTTCCATTAATGATGACAGTGGCCAAGAATGGATTGCCGGTGAACCTTCACCAGAAAATACCATAGAAAAATCCTTCGAACTATCATACAGCTCAGGCAACGACCTCATTCCAGTCGGCACTTTACTCATTCAAGCAGATCTCAAAGCTGTTTACGATAAGCTTTTGGATCGTATAATTATTATCTTATTTTCCAATGCCATAAAAACCTTCATTGTGGCTGGGTTTATTCTGTTTTTGATCTGGTATATGGTCACTCGTCATCTGCATCGTTTAAGTCTGTACTGTCAAAAAATCGATCTCGACTCCCCTTTCGTGCCGTTAAATTTCGATCAGAATGAAAATAAAGATGATGAGTTCCATCAAGTCTCCCATGCCATCAATACCATGCAGCAACAGCTAAGAGCCTCTTTCGCAGATATCAAGCGATCCAAACAGGAACTGTTAGATGCATTAACCGACCGAGAAAGACTATTAGCACTTGAAACCAGTTATAAAGAAGAGCTCTCCAGCCAAGTAAAAGAGCAAACTCAGGAGCTCGAACAGTCATTACTGGTGCTTAAACGTGCTCAAGAAGTCTTAGTAGAACAGGAAAAAATGGCAGCGTTAGGCGGCTTGGTTTCCGGCGTGGCCCACGAAATAAATACCCCTATTGGGATTTGTTTAACCGCTGCCAGCTCGCAACTGAACCATATCGATGAGCTGATAAAAGTGATTCACAGCGAGAATGCGACGCTGGAAGAGATCAATACCATCTTAGAAGAGTACCAATTAAGTTGTGAGCTCATCGTCAATAATATTACCCGGGCAAGTAGCCTGATCCAGAAGTTTAAGACTGTCGCCGCACAGCAAAGCCAAGAAGAGAAACGAAGCTTTAACCTTCAACAAGAGCTAATAGATAGTCACGAATCCATCAAAGCCTTATTTAAAGGCATCGATGTAGACTTACAATTCGAAATCGACCCAATGTTATCAGTTAAAACGAATTATAACTTGCTGAAACAGATCACCACCAATGTGCTCTCAAACGCCTACGCTCACGCATTTAAGCAAGTTAGTCACCCTATTATCAACATTAAAGCTGAACTTGAAGGTACACAACTTAACATTTGGATTCAGGATAATGGCTCAGGAATAACGGAAGAAAATATCACCCGTATTTTCGAACCTTTCTTTACCACATCACGTAATAAAGGTGGCACTGGTCTTGGGCTCTCAGCCGCTTTCAACGCTACAACCTTATTAAAGGGAAGCATCAAGCTTCTTCCAGAATGTAAACTTGGAGGAGCATGTTTTCATATCGATTTCCCAATCGAGCTGTCTGAAGATGAAGAGCTTGATTCGGACATTTTTTTCGAAAACCTAAACTAATTCCAATTCAAGGTAAGACCAATCAACACAGTGATTGATGCAGAAAGCCTCGTCTACATCGACAAGGCTTGCAAGCATACTCATTATTTAGATAGAAACTGCTGCCCAGTCATCTTGCTAATTGCGATAATCACATCAACCGCTTTTTCCATAGACTCAAGGCAGATGTACTCATGCTTGCCATGAAAGTTATGCCCACCGGTAAAAATGTTCGGACAGGGCAGGTTCATGTAAGAGAGCCTAGCGCCGTCAGTGCCGCCCCTAATTGGCTTAACAATCGGTGTAATACCTTGGCTTATGAGTACCTGCTGAGCAATCTCTATAATATGTGGATAGGGTAATATCTGCTCTTTCATATTGAAGTAACTGTCGGTGAGTTCTATCTCTAAGCTTCCCACGACTAAATCGGCGTTATAGCTATTCACCCTGTCAGTTAACCACTGCTTACGCTTTTCGAAAGTATCGATATCAAAATCACGAATAAGATAGGTCAGCTCAGCTTCTTCAGTTTGGCCCTGCATGTTCACAAGGTGAAAGAAACCATCACGATCTTTGCTTCCCTCAGGGGTATCTTGCAACGGCATCTTAGCGTGAAAACGAGCCACCATAGTCTGAGCATTCACCATCACCCCATAAGCGGTTCCTGGATGACAATTGTTGCCTTTAGCTCGAATAACGGCTGTGGCTGCATTAAAATTCTCAAATTCTAGCTCACCTAACTGCCCACCATCGATGGTATAAGCCCATTGTGCACCGAAGCCAGGAACATCAAAATGATCGGCACCTCGCCCTATCTCTTCATCGGGCGTAAAGCACAATCTAATCTCGCCGTGTGAAATCTCTGGATGCTCCAAAAGGTAAGCTAAAGCTGTAATAATTTCAGCAATGCCCGCTTTATCATCTCCTCCCAGCAAACTCTCCCCATCCGTCGTGATGAGTGTTTGACCAATGTAGTTAAGCATACTAGGGAACTGTTCTGTACTTAGTAAACCACATTCTCCAAGTAAGATATCTTCACCATTATAATCTTCAATTATCTGAGGATTGACATTAGCGCCGTTAAAATCAGGAGCGGTATCTAAGTGAGCAATAAAACCAATACACGGAACCCCGTTGACGGTCTTTGGCACACTCGCAGTTAAATAACCGGATTCGGTTAATTCAACGCTCTGAAACCCGAGCTGTTCAAGCTCCGCTTTTAGCAAACTCGCAAATTCAAATTGTGAAGCGGTACTTGGGGACTGAGCGTTACTTTCATTAGACTGAGTATCAATCTTTATATAACGTAAAAAGCGCGTTAATAATGCTTGTCTCATAAGAGGGTGACCTAAAATACAAAGAGGCCAGATTCTAACAAGGCCATCCTGATAATCATTAGACCTATATCAAAGTTTATAAGATCAGAAGTGATTGTGGTTTAACGTGCGGATACTAGAAAGGTGTAAAAAGGCGTAAGTGTTATTACGCCTTAATGGTGCTTATTCAGCTTTTCTAGCCAACTTGATTAACACTCTGCTGGCAGCAATAAAGCCAAATGTGCCAGTGACTACCGTGACGGCACCAAAACCTGATGCACAATCCATTCTCATGCTGCCATCGGCATTTGCCTTGGTATTACACACACTACCATCAGCTTGAGGGTAAACGAGCTGTTCTGTTGAGAAAACCGCTTCGATACTAAAACGTCGTTGTAGATTTTTAGAAAAATTATATTCGCGTCTTAATATGTTGCGCACTTTAGCCAGCAAAGGATCTTGGTAAGTCTTGGCTAAATCAGTCACCTGAACCTGAGTGGGATCGACCTGTCCACCAGCCCCACCAACGGTAACGATGGGAAGCTTTTGTCGTTTACACCAAGCAATCAATGCTGCTTTAGGTTTTACGGCATCAATACAGTCAACCACAAAATCTAAATCACCAGCTTGCTTCCTCCCAATAAAGTAGTCACCTAAATTCTCAGGAGTAATGAAATCTTCAATCTGATTAACTTTACAATCTGGGTTAATCTGTAAAATACGCTCCGCCATCACTTCGACTTTAGATTCCCCTATTGTCTCTTTGAGGGCATGAATTTGACGGTTGGTATTGGTGACACAAATATCATCGAGATCGATAAGTGTTATCTCCCCGATCCCGCTTCTAGCTAAAGCCTCCGCGACCCAAGTTCCAACGCCACCAATGCCCACAACAGCAACATGGGATTGCGCAAATTGCCCTAATGCTTTTTGACCATATAAACGGCCAATACCGGCAAAGCGATTGATATAGGCTTCAGAAAGCACCATTTCTTCCAACACACACTCCAAACTTTATACCTAAACCCTATTGCACTAGAAACCTAAGTATTGGGTATTAGGTATCTAGACAGAGATTAAGGAATGAGAAATTAATTAAACTGATTTTATCTTATTTCAAGCTTAATAACTCAAACTTGTTTCCACTTATCTCCTCTTCTCACACATGTAAATAAACATCACAACAACAAACCAAACCACATGCGACATCACAAACCTTGTTAATGTTGCAGTGATAAATACACAAGCTTTTGTAATCGATATGATAAGAGCCTCATGCAATCAGTGTTTTGCGACAATAATCACAAAACAAAGTTCCACTTTTATGACAAACTCAGCCAAACAAAATCGACTTGAATACATTCAGATGGCAAAGCTTACGTCTAATAACCATTAGCGCTGACTCTATATAGACGAGTTAATAAGCTTGTTAACAAAGCAGCGGCTTTCGCACAAAAAGCTTAGTATTTGTCACATAAACAAATACTAAGCTGCAAGGGAAGGGAAAAGTTTGATCTTGCCCACACTCTTTTTAACATTAAATATATAAACTTCGGCCTCATATTTGTTACAAGACTGGATGCTTGAAACAATTAGAGAATCATAAACAACCATTAATAAATGGATAAGAACCTACGTTCTTGGGAGCAAAAAAAGACATGAAAAAAACACTTATTTCTGCATCAGTTGCATCTGTACTCACTCTGGCTTCATTCGGTGCGCTAGCCGAAGGCCCTAACTTCTATGGTCGTCTTGATCTTGCTGTAACTAATTCAGATCAAAGCACGACCCTTCAAGGCGGAACTAACGGTGTAACAGTTGGCGAAAGTGGAACTTACCTAGAAAATAACTTCTCTCATGTAGGTCTTAAAGGCAGCGAAAGCCTAACGAACAATATCGACATTATCTACCAGATGGAATTCCAAGTAGAAAACACCTCAAGCGAAGGTGACGTATTCAAAGCACGTAACACTTTCCTAGGTCTTAAAACTGTTGCTGGTACAGTACTTATTGGTCGTAACGACACAGTATTCAAGCAAGCTGAAGGTGGCATCGATGCATTCGGTAACTCTAACGCCGATATCGACCGTCTAGTTGCTGGTCAAACTCGTGCTGCAGATGGTATCTGGTACTACTCTCCAAAAATCGCTGACCTAGTAACATTGAACGCGACTTACCTAATGACTGACAACAACCAAGGTGCTGGTACAGACTCTGATGCTCAGTACGCATTAAGCGCAACTCTTGGTGACAAGAAGTTCAAAGCACAAAACTACTACTTCGCAGCAGCATACAACAAAGGCATTTCAAACATTGATGCATACCGCGCTGTAGCTCAAGCTAAGTTTGGTGACTTTAAAGTTGGTGGTTTCTTCCAAGACACTGAAAGCCAAAAGTATGACAATCTAGAAGGTAACACTTACTTTGTAAACGCTGTTTACAACCTAAACGGTGTTAACTTGAAAATTCAATACGGTGCTGACGAGTCAGGCCTAAGCAAGTACTTCACTAACTCATTCGGCTTACTAAACCCGAACGATGCAGATACTGCTGCTAACGAAACTAACGCAATGCTAGCTTCTATTAGCGATGTAAATGTACAAAACATCACTGTTGGTGCTGACTACAAGATCTCTAAATCAACGATGGTATACGGCCACTACGCTATGTACACTGGCGATTACAAAATTGCTGGCGCTAAGATTGATCTAGAAGACGACAACGTATTCACTGTAGGTATGCGCTACAACTTCTAATTTCACTTGCTGAATTTAGCTAAAAAGCGACCAAATGGTCGCTTTTTTTGTGTTCGAAATAGAGGAGGAAAAAATAAACTTTGAGCCTCAAGCTATCATGAACCCTCTTTAATGTTTTCTTTTAAGTTTATAGACAGACTCGGTTAACCAAGGCACCTCTTTATTCACAAAGCGGGGATTATCACTTAATACGTCTTCACAGCTAAGAAGTTCAACGTCGAAAAACTCATTCATATTTGCCACCACCCAATCATTAGATACAGCAAAGGGCGGGCCTTTCAATGCTTCCTGAGGATAATCCAAAGTGATGAGTAAACCGAGACTTTCTGGTGGGACTAGCTTAGCGAGCTTTTCAACATATGCCAGACGCATAGACTCAGGCCATGCAATTAAGGCGGCTCTATCATAGAAGGCTTTGACGTCGGGAAGCTCATTCGTTGTTAACGCGAAAATGTCCCCTTGATAGATCACAACTTGCTCTGCATCAAACTGATTAAGTTTGCCTGCCGACGCTGTTACTGAACTCATTGAATATGCGAGACTGTTCTCTGTAAAAAACTGCTCAACGGCAGCCTGACTTAACTCGCATCCCAATACTTTATGCCCGAGTTCAGCCAGATAACAGATATCTAGCGTTTTACCACACAGAGGCACAAACACCTCGCTATCGGGGGATAAATTTAGATTAGACCAGTATTTAAGCAACAGAGGATTGACCTCATGTTGATGAAAACCTATCTGCTTTGCATCCCATTTACTGTGCCAAAAACTGGGTTCCATAAATCTGTCCTATTCAGTCCGAGTCGAGAAAAACACTTATCATTAAAAGCATCATACGCTAATAGGAACCGATTTTGGTTGCAAAGCATTTCTTCGTTCACCCATTCGAAAATTATTCTATTGCTAGTACCTGTTGGGCTTTTCGCAGCCACACACAGTTTTCACACTCACAGTTTCTTCTGGATAAATGATGAGGACTCAAGCTTGAATCGATAAAATCAACGGCGATTAACAGCTGTTGTTTGATCTCTTGGATTGGTTTTTCTTCCACTGCGACAAGTTCATCGTTGTGGTTCATCCACACGCACTCCATCTCTTGATGGCAGCTCAGGCATTGATCGTCATTGGAATTAAAAAAGCCAGCATGAGGGCAGAACTTCAATTCCATCGACTGAACAATGCGCTTTCTTGGGTAGTCGAGTAGTTCAATTAACAGGGCTTTATCAACTTGTGTCATATGCCCTCCTTTTGTTTGAGCGTGCCTTCAACAACATAATCAAGAAGACACTCAGATTAGACCTATTAATGAGATTACCTGTCAAAGTTTGTCATTGAATTGATATAGGTCAAAGTCATGGACGATATGGTTCGATAGGGGCTAACTTTCACTATAATCATATAGATATATTAGGTTTTTTGTGAATCCGTATTCACTAACTAAACAAACTCACTATAGGAGATCAGCATAACCATACAAAATCGCAAAAGTGTTTTATTAAAAAGGTATTGGCATAAGGCTCAGCTTATTGATTTAATGAGAGAGAGTCCCTAACACGAGTGTAAATTGCCCAATATGCCAAATTCTCTGCCGCCATTTACACAGACTACTGATCATTCACCGTCAGCAAGCACTAAACCAGAACCTCAAATACAACACTTCTATATCTCTGAAGAGCAGTCTGTCTACCTACTCAAAGCTTACGATGCACGTAAACACCGAGCCTGGATCCGCTTATGTAAACAACAGCTGGCTAAATTAGGTTATGTGGACTTGGATTTAGTGGGTAAAGGCGCCTATGGATTCGTCTTTTCTGGTATCAATCCTAACGGTGAAGCTCATGTATTTAAATTCTCTCGTGTCACTTTACCCCAGCATATTCAGGATCGCTTAGAAGAAGAGGCCTACATGTTGTCTCAGGTTAAGCATCCCAACGTACCGCCAATGATTAAATTTGCCCATGGAGGAAAACAAGGGATCTTAGTTATGGCAAGGGCGCCAGGTGAAGATCTTGAGCAACTGTGCCTAAAAATGGGCGCCCTCCCCACTTATATGGTGATGAATATTGCTAGGCAATTAGCCAACATTCTTCAATACCTGCACCATGGTCGCCCCTTAGTTCATGGGGACATCAAGCCTTCCAATTTAGTTTATGACGTCGAAACCGATCACCTCTCACTCATCGACTGGGGTTCTGCCGTCTTTGCACAACGAGATGCACAGGGTAAGCCTGTCAACGGTAACGTGATGGATCTGCTTTCAAGCGATCATCAACACACCAATGCCAGAATGGGGGATGTCTATTTTATCGGTGAAGAGCAACTTAATGGCGAGCTCTCAAACACAAGATTTGATGAACAAGGAGCTGCCGCAACGCTTTACGCTATCGCATCAGGGCAAGCGAGTCGCTTTGGCAGCAAAGTCATTAAAGCCACCAGCATTGGTTTACCCATGGAACTTGCCAGAACATTAGATGGCATGCTCAGCGATGATCCAGAACAAAGAAAACAGGCCGGTGATTATTTCCTTAAAAGCATGCTCCACAGCCACAGATTACACCTGCCAGTGATCCCTGTGCCGCCTATCGTCGAAGATATTCCGATTTGGGAACTGACCCGTGAGCGAGACGTTGAAACGGTTATTTATAGTTCACGAAAATCTTTCCTCAAAGAGCACACAAGCGAAGCGCCTGTCGAGAAGATGGATGATCTGCAGCTTGAGAAATATTACCGTAACTTCATGGCAGGCATGGGCGATACAGAAAAAGGCTTTATCGCCGCCGTAGGCCGTATTAGTCAATATTCAATCGTGGGAGGATTAGCAATACATTGGCGAGACACTGGCGTTTTTATCGACTCTAACCTTGCTCTTTACCGCAGTGAAGAGAAAGAAGCACTAACCTTAGCGGTCAATAATATGGTGACACTCGCTAGGGGCATCCAAAAGATAGGGGTATTTAAGGCTTGCTTCTTCAATGCCAGAGACACGCTTCATCTCGAACGAAAAGACACAAGCCAACCTTTTCAGATTGACCCGGATCAACAATTGCCATTCGAAGTGGGTGGTGTGCCTTCGCTAGAGGATAAGTCTCGCCTGCACTCCTATTTCGAAGATGGTCGAGATCCCGATGAAAACCTCGAGCTCCCCCGTGAGATCATGACTGAACTCAACTGGATCAATAAGATCCACCACACTGGCTGTATCATCTTCGAAGTGTTACCCAACCACATGAAGGTGCACAGCTATCTCAGATTACTCAACCCAAGAAAGCAGGCAGCGTTTAGAGCCTGCCTAGATAGGATTTTAGTTCATGTGGATAAAATTCAGGGGAAAGGGGTGTCAGGATTTATGAAGTTACCCTACAAAAACACCCGTAGATTTAGCCATATTGACAGTAAAGATGAATGGTTTTACCCAAAAAATCCGAAGAAAAACAAATCCAAGTAACTTGAATGCTTAGACATAAGTGCCATTCAGCAGAGCAAACAGGTGCGTCTACCGCTTCTCGTCTTTGTTATCCTCTTTATACTCAACTTTATGTTCATTCGGCTCTTGCTTGTGTTCAAAGTCGCCGTCAAAAGTATCGCCACCTTGGGGGTTTTGGCTGTCTCGATTAAATGGGTCTTGCCCAAAAGGGGAACCAGCACCAGGTCTAAACCCACCTTGAAATCCTCCTTGAAACCCGCCATTAGCAGCCGCTTTAAGTTGCATTCTTTTGTAGAGAAATCCGGCAAGAGGCGTTCGAGTAATAGGTGTCAATAACAGTAACCCGAAGGCATCGGTGACAAAACCCGGTATCAATAACAACAATCCAGCCAGTGCTAACATCATACCCTCAACAATTTCCTGTCCAGGTGCTTCGCCACGGGCCAGCTTTTGCTGAACCTGCATCAAGGTACTTATTCCCTGACTGCGCACTAAAGAAACACCAACAATTGCTGTGAAAAAGACAAGTCCAACCGTCGTCCAGCTACCTAAGGATTCACCAACACGGATCAATACGTTTAGCTCAATCACAGGAACTAGAATAAAAATGGCTATAAAAACAAAAAACACATCAACCTCACAACTTCTAGGATAGAAAAAACAATTGTACCCAATATGAAAACTAAATGGGGGTTTTCGGGTCTATTTTCAAGTAAAGTAGCTTCAATACTCAGACTCAGTAAGTTTACAGTCTTTAGCTTAAATCAATTTTAATTGATTAATCTATGTAATGGATGAGATGGCAATAAGATGCAAGATGAATGTTTGCTGGTAATAACCAGCTGCCCTACCCATGAGGTAGCCTCTGATTTAGCCAAGCTATTAGTTGAAAGTAGACTGGCAGCCTGTGCACAAATATCGGCTCCCCGAATACCTTAAGTGGATTCGCGAAACCAGTAGATAAAGTTAACAGCAATGAATCTATTACTTTGCGCTTGGCATCGTAATATCCAGGTCAGCCACCGATTTTGATTGGATAAAGAAACAAAATAAGCATGAAAAAAATAATAACTCTGGCACTTTCATTAGTGCTCACAAGCTCCCTACTGTTCTTGGCACCATTCGTACACAGCGAAGGGGTTTTCAGTAACAGTAAGTTCAGCTTCCTTCAGAACGAACCGACATTGATGCCAGTTGATGAAGCCTTTGTCTTCGACTTCAAACAAGAGGGGGATAAACTCAAAATCAGCTGGGTCATTGCTGACGGTTACTACATGTACCGTGACAAGCTAAAATTTGAAGCCAAGGGCGCCGAGCTCGGTGAAATAGCCTTACCTAAAGGCAAAAACCATGACGATGAATATTTCGGCCTGCAGGAGGTTTACTACTCCTTCGTCGAAATCCCAATAGCAATTAAGCAAGCCGATGAACAAAGTAACCTCACAGTCACCTTTATGGGTTGCGCTGAAGGTAAACTGTGCTTTCCACCAACAAAAAAACAAGTACCGCTATCTGCAGTTGCTGCTAACGATGGTTTACTGGGCAACCATGTCCAAAGCCAAACCACTCAAGATATAGACAATACTGAAGACAACAAAGCAGCCTCAGCGCCAATAACCCAGCAAGATAGCCTAAGTCAGATGCTGTCTGGTGACAGCTTACTCTGGACCTTAGTGATCTTCTTCGGTTTAGGCATAGGCCTAGCACTGACTCCTTGCGTCTTCCCAATGTATCCGATCCTGTCTGGCATTATTGTCGGTCAAGGTGAAAAGCTATCCACCGCTAAAGCCTTTACCCTATCGATGGTGTATGTCCAAGGTATGGCAATCACCTATTCCCTATTAGGGCTCGTGGTGGCGTCGGCGGGGATGAAATATCAAGCTGCACTGCAACATCCAGCAGTTCTCATCGTCTTGGCCATACTCTTCTTTATCTTAAGTCTGTCGATGTTCGGCTTGTATGATCTCAAGCTACCCGCTAGTTGGCAGGAGAAGATGAACCGCTTCTCCAATAACCAGAAAGGAGGCAATGTCATTGGTGTCTTCGTGATGGGGATTATCTCAGGCTTAGTCGCGTCTCCTTGTACTACTGCGCCACTGTCTGGAGCGCTTGTTTATGTCGCCCAAACCGGTGATCTTCTGCAGGGCTTCTTAGCATTATATGTATTAAGTATGGGCATGGGCTTACCTCTGCTTATCATAGGCACTTCTGGCGGCAAGCTACTGCCAAGAGCTGGCAGCTGGATGGATATCATCAAGACGATATTTGGTTTCCTATTAATTGCCGTTTCCGTGGTGATGATAGGTCGAATCTGGCCAGGTGTGGTCTCTGATATCTTGTGGTCAATTTGGGGCGTTGCGCTAATAGGCTACCTTATGCACCAAAACAAACTGACCGAATTTAGCTGGAAACAGTCGACTCGCTCAGTGCTGCTCACCTTGTGTTTATTAGGCAGTTTCTCCTACGGCTTCCAAGCCGTTATGACTGAGCTTGGCGTACAAGGTCATAACACGACTGAAAAGGTACAATTACACGGCCATAAGCGCATTAAAACTATCGTCGACTTAGAGACTGAGGTCGCCAATGCTGCCGCTCAAGGTAAGCCAGTAATGTTAGATCTGTATGCCGATTGGTGTGTCGCCTGCAAAGAGTTTGAAGCGATCACGTTTAAGGATCCACAAGTGCAAGAGCGTTTGTCGCAAATTGTTTTCCTTCAAGCTGATGTCACTAACAATGATATGCAGGATATCGAGCTATTAGAACATTATGACGTGTTAGGTCTGCCAACTCTCATCATGTTTGATAGCTCAGGTGAACTGAGTGACGAGCTCAGAGTCACCGGTTTTATGAAGCCTGAACCTTTTGCTCAGCACTTGGATCTGTTGTTGGCAAAATAGACCGTTTGAAAATATAAAAGAAACCTCCGCAAGGAGGTTTCTTCCTTCCGTTAGCCCTGCGATTCCCTATCCCATTCTTTTGTTAAAAGACACCTATTTTCAATTAATTTTTATTTATAATTAATCTAAATATTATACAATAATCAGCAGTTAACTTAATCCGAACTGGAGACCCATGGAACCCGCCATTCTTATTATCACGCTAGCTTGTGGCATGCTTGTCAGTCGAGTAGGCCTACCGCCTCTTATCGGCTATCTTGTCGCAGGATTTGCGTTATTCCTGTTTGGTATTGATGAGTCAAGTCTGCCATTGCTGGAGCAACTAGCTGAACTTGGCGTCACCCTACTCCTGTTTGCCATTGGCCTTAAACTGGATATTAAAAGTCTATTTAAAGCTGAGGTTTGGGCGGGTTCCAGTCTCCATCTAATGGGCTCCATGCTGTTCTTTATCCCGCTCCTTAAACTCTTGGGAATGCTGGGGCTTGAGCAATTAACGGGTCTGGAATTTAATCAGCTAGCATTATTAGCATTTGCCTTGAGTTTCTCCAGTACCATCTTTGCCGTTAAAGTGCTCGAAGATAAAGGCGACATGCAGTCCCTTTACGGACGTGTCGCCATCGGTATCTTGATTATGCAAGATATCTTTGCCGTGGCCTTCCTCACCATTTCCAAAGGTGATATCCCGTCGGTCTGGGCATTTGGACTCCTGCTGTTGCCGCTCGCAAAACCACTGATTTACCGCGCCTTTGATCGAGTCGGTCATGGTGAGCTACTTGTGCTGTTTGGCTTAGTAATGGCATTGGTATTAGGCGCTTGGTTGTTCGAAGTTGTTGGTCTGAAACCGGATCTTGGTGCGCTGATTATCGGCATATTGTTGGCGGGACACCCTAAATCGTCAGAACTGGCTAAGTCTCTCTTCTACTTTAAAGAGCTTTTCCTCGTTGCCTTCTTCCTGACTGTTGGACTTAATGGATTACCCAGTTTTTCCGATATCGGATTGGCCACCATTCTAGTACTCATCATTCCGATTAAAATCTTGCTTTTCCTCTACTTATTGACCCATTTCAAACTCAGGTCTCGTACTGCGTTAATGAGCTCGTTTAGCTTAGGTAACTACAGTGAGTTTGGCTTAATTGTGGCAGCGGTAGCGACAAGTAAAGGCTGGCTTCCCTCTCAATGGATGGTGATCCTTGCCGTTGCTCTAAGCATGAGTTTTCTCTTAGCCGCACCACTGAATGCAGTATCGAGCAGGCTATATCAGAAGTATCAGCGACGTTTGATTAAGCTTGAAAAACACCCCTTGCACCCTGAAGACAGACCCATTCCGGTTGGTAACCCAAGATTCCTTATCTTAGGGATGGGGCGGATTGGTTGTGGGGCATACGATGAACTCAAGGCTAAATTCGATGGTGAGATTTTAGGCATAGAACATAAACAAGATCTCGCGGACTTTCATCAAAGTCAGGGGCGTAATGTTGTGCAAGGTGATGCCTCTGATACTGACTTTTGGGAAAAACTCGATCACGCACCAAATCTGGAACTGGTCCTGTTAGCGATGCCACATCATGTGGGTAATCAGTTTGCAGTAGAGCAACTCAACAGACTTAACTACAAAGGTAAGTTGAGCGCTATCGTCAAATACAGCGAAGATGCTCAGTCTTTAAGAGAAAGTGGCGTACATTGCGTCTATAACCTTTACGAAGCAGCCGGTGCGGGTTTTGTTGATCATGTTGTCAAAGATTTGCTCGCCAAAAACAACATTAATGCTGATAAGCCTGAGGTGCAGCTACACAGGTAGTCCTTTTGATATCAAAGGATTAATATAATAACAGGTGCGCCAGAATTCAACTTTAAGACGTGTTTTCGGCCGCCTGTTTCCTTGTTAAATAGCGACAGAATCGTTCAACTTCCATTTAATCTCTGATTTTCCGAGCATTCGTTTGCCAAAAATCCCCCTGAGTCGATCACTTTCTTATATCGATTGGTATGAACTCATGATATAAATTAAATCATGGTCATATTATAAAAAGTTCAATCAAAACAATTTAGGATAGTTTTATAGCATGTCGAATCCTGCTCAACGCGCAAACAAGTTATTTGTGCAAACTTTTGGTACCACCGCAGATGCGCTTTATATGGCACCTGGCCGAGTAAATTTAATCGGTGAACATACAGATTACAATGACGGATTTGTGCTTCCTGCTGCCATTAATTTCCACACCATTATCGCGGTAAAGCGTCGTGAAGACGCACAATTTCGCGCCATTTCAGAGGCCTTCCCTGGTGATATCAAAGAGTGGGAATTTGGCAACGAAGGTCTGATGAGCCCAGAAGATGGCTGGAGTAACTATCTTAAAGGGTTTACGGCTGCCATGGCAGCATCTGGCCTGCCCGCGAAAGGGCTCGACATCTCAGTAGTGAGTACGGTTCCTTTAGGCGCGGGTCTATCTTCATCTGCCGCATTAGAGCTTGCATTCGGTACCGCTGTTAACGATTGCAGTCAATTAAGATTATCCCCCCTTGCCGTTGCTCAAATGTCCCAACGCGGTGAAAACCAATATGTAGACTGCGCCTGCGGCATCATGGATCAAATGATCAGCGCCTTAGGTCAGCAAGATCACGCGCTACTTATCGATTGTGAAGATTACGACAGTGAATCTGTCTCTATCCCCGATAGCCTAAGTCTTATCATCGTCAACTCCAACGTACAACGTGGATTGGTGGAGTCTGAATATAATCATAGACGTGAGCAGTGTGAAAGTGTCGCCGAGCATTTTGGCCTAGATACCTTGAGGCATCTAGATCTCACGCAGCTAGAAGCATCAAAGTCTGAACTTAGCGATGAGTGTTACCGACGTGCAAGACATGTCTTAACCGAGAACCGACGCACTCAAAATGCAGCTCATGCTCTGGAAGCTGGCAACATTGCCAAGCTCAGTGAACTCATGGCGCAATCCCATGCATCTATGCGTGATGATTTTGAAATCTCAGTGCCTGAAATTGACACACTTGTCGACATTATCTCTGCCGTAGTGGGCCAACGTGGAGGGGTCAGAATGACCGGCGGTGGATTTGGTGGCTGCGTTGTCGCGTTAGTCGATCATGAACTCACCGATGCGGTCGTCGAGGCTATTGAAAACCAATACCCTGATAAAACAGGCTTAGAAGCAACGGTTTACCTATGTTCTGCATGCGATGGTGCTGCGCGAGTCGATGAAGACTTTTATTAACCCCAAATAGTAAACTCAGAATATCTACACAAGAAAAGGATGCTTTTATGGTACGTTTTCGCACGTTAGAACCTTGGGAAGATCCCCGAGGGGGCCACATTGAACGTGTCAGAATTGATAACGGCATCATCGCATTAGAGGTACTGAGTTTAGGTGGGATCATTCGTTCATTATGGACTCCTGATAAAAATGGCGAACGAGGCAATATTGTTTTAGGTTGTGACTCGGCTGAGGATTACTTAGCTCAAGGCGCTCACTTAGGTGCGATTGCTGGACGTTATGCGAATAGAGTTGCTAATGGCCAGATGAGCTACCAAGGCGAATCCTACCGACTGGATGTCAATCAAGCTACCAACTGCCTTCATGGCGGTAGCGAAGGCTTCAACCGCAAACATTGGCATATTGGCGCACTCCCCGATGGCGTCAGACTCAGTTTAACCAGTCCAGATGGAGATATGGGGTTTCCTGGCAACTGTAACCTGCAACTGGATTATCGCTTAGTGGGAAATAACCTTTATATGGAGATTTTTGCCTCCACTGATAAGGCATGTCCCATCAGCTTAACTCAGCACAGCTATTTTAATTTAGAAGGCCCACAATCAAACTCCAATCGAGACCACAAGCTGCAAATTGACAGTCAGACTCTACTCACTCTCAATCAATTGGGGCTTCCGACTGGGACAAGTCATGTCGCGGGTCATTTACTCGATTTTAGGCAGGCTAAATTATTGGGCCCAGTGCAGGAAGATGAAGCGTTTTCCGCAACTTGTGGGATAGACCACTGTTACTTAACCAATGCTAACCATGCTGAATTGACTCGTTTTGGAGCGCTTAGCGCACCTAAGTCCGGCAGAACGATGACCTTATACACCAATCAGCCAAGCGTGCAGATATATGGGGCTAATTTTTTACAGGGAGAAAAGGGAAGAAATGGTCAAGTGTTAGCGAGCCATCAAGCTATCTGCATTGAGCCGCAACAGATCCCCGATGGACCTAACAAAACCAAGTTGGTCAGCGACCCATGGATAAACCCCGGCCAAGTTTACCACCATATAAGCCGCTACCAATTTGGGAGCTGTTAATTAATATAAGCCTTAGTTCATCTAAAACTTAGTGCATCTAAGGCCTATATTAACTGTACTAAACAGACTACTCTTCGAGCCCACCGGACCAACCATCTGCAAACTCCCTGTCCAAGCTTTCTGAACCGCTGTCTAGATCATCCGTGACTTTCTCTTTGTCAGTCTCTTTTTTCATGGGCTTATTTTTGACTAACGGTCTCGGCGTAGAGGAGTTTGCCTCTACCCAGCCCTCATGCTTGCTCATGAACTTACTACGTGCACAACTCCAAGCAGTACCATAAGTCTCTTCAGCTTTCTTAACCGACGCGCTATCGAGATCGTGAAGGTTGTTTCTCACTATCTCTTCTGCATATTCGATTATCGAATCTCTTTGAGCATTATAAAGGTAGATACGCCCCGCTGAAGCCTCTGGAAACTGCTTATCATAAATGACGATCGCGTTGCCACGGGCAGTTCTTAGTTCGCCATACCAAATAGGTGTTTTCGCTGTATTATACATATATGCCAATATCCTTAAATCAACACATACAGGTGGGATACAAGGTCAACAAACACAAGCAGAGACCGTACCAACCTATGCTATTTCAAATTAGGCCACATCGACTGATGTGCACCAGCTCATCAAAATATTCATCACAGTCCAGCTTAAGGCACTCAAGAAAAGTGTGTTTCTGAACTGAGATCGAATTTAGTTCAAAGCATGAATTATTCAAGTTTTCACGTTGAAAACCACAAATGTGAAGCAATAATCCAATAAAACTAATTTAAACCATTTGATAAGAGAGGATTTGATACCTGCGGCCAGTAAACGACCTCAGTACCACAGATTCCTCTTTTCAAATATCACTGAAATGCCAGCGAAAATGTAAGCTAAAACAAGCAGGTTTACGTCTCTGTCTTATATCTTTATCTATCTAAATCACTAGTACTAACTTCCCCCTATGGCTTCCAGACTCCATTAAATCATGAGCTTTCGCACACTCACTCAGGGCAAACTCTGCAAAAATATGTGGTTTGAGCTGATACTTATTTTCAGAGTCACTCACTAACAGGGGCCAAACTTTCGCTAACAGTTGTGCAGCTATCTCTGTTTTTGCAGCAACATTCTGTGGCCTTAATGTAGACCCCGTCCAAGTAAGCCGCTTGGCCATAATACGAAAAATATCAACCTCAGCTTTAGGGCCTCGTTGCATAGCAACTGACACCATACGACCATCGACAGCTAACGCTTTTAAGTTCTCATTGATAAAATCGCCACCGGCCACATCAAGCACGACCTCAACACCAATACCTTGGGTATATTCCATGACTTGCTTAACAAAATTCTCATGGTAATTGATGGCCAAATCCGCACCTAAACCACGACAATAATCACATTTTTCATCACTGCCAGAGGTTGCGATAACCCGAGCACCAAACGCTTTAGCCAACACGATAGCCGCACTACCTATCCCTCCCGAACCGCCATGGATAAGTACCGTTTCACCCGCTTTTAATCCAGCGCGCATAAACAGGTTTCCCCAGACTGTAAAGAAGGTCTCTACAATGGCTCCAGCCTCTTGATAACGCCAACCTTCAGGGATCGGTAAACAATGATCTGCATAAGTCGCCACATATTCACCATAACCACCACCGGGAACCAAAGCACAGACTTTATCCCCCAACTTCCACTGACTCACCTGAGCACCAATTGCGACCACCTCACCAGCAACCTCTAACCCTAAAATAGAACTCGCTCCTTGAGGTGCAGGATAAACGCCTTTACGCTGAGCCACATCAGGGCCGTTGACGCCAGCAGTCTTCACCTGAATCAATACTTGATCCGATTCAAGTACAGGTAATGAAGAACGTTTTATATGCATGACTTGCGGCAAGCCAGGTGCGTCAAAAGCAATATGGGCATAATCGAGTGGAAGTGAATAACCAAGCATATGTAATGACTTTATGGGATTAATATACCCCTATAAATACACCTCAAACTGTCACAGATCAATCATAAAAAGCGCCATAACTCGTCAGTAATATCAAAATTCAGCAGATATCACCTGTAAGCCAGATTTTTAAAGGGCTCTGTACCTCTGGTCATAAAAACGTTCAAAAAAAGATCGGCTTTATATTGTATATATTATTCAGCAACTATATGGTTACATTTATGTTAAGCAGCTTTCTCCTGAGGAAAGGTGAGCATCGAGTTAAAACGAGGCCACACAATTGCTTAGCTTAATAAGATCTGTTCAGCAGACGCTTTACCCCTTGTAGCATGACGCCACAAGGTAAAACACAAATGGAGAAACCATGAAATTAACCTATCTGGTCGCCGCAATAAGTTTATCTACGGGTTTTAACGCTGTAAGCAAGACAAATATCGTTCAAGATCATCACTTAGGAAACCTAAGAGCCCAAGTCCCTACACCGACCAACGCTTTAACTCAAACACTTTCACCTTGGAACACAGAGCAACTCATTAGTGCAGCTCCTGGATTAACTGGACCCAATGGGCCTGTTGCTGTAAACGATTGCAGCGCCTTTATTGGATTAAGCGGTGCTGCGCTTGTCAGTGAGCTTGCAAGCTCATCACCACAATGTGTTAGCCCGCTTTATAACCTTAAGGGCAGTGATGCTACCGCTCTGTTTAGTGAAGCAAATATGATCAGCGTGGCAACGGGAATCAACTCCCGTGCCCCTGAATATACGGGAGTTGATAGCACTGGCGTCGAGTCACTTATCTATTTTCAACGCGCTGCCCTTTATGTGCAATTTTACAGCCCAGAAGATGTGCCTGCCTACAGCGGTGCAGTTAAAGAAAATATCAAAACAGCAGTCACTGGTATTTTCAACAATGCGAATATTTGGACTGTTTCTGAGGAGAATTCAGGGGTCTTAAAAGAGTCATTAATCTTAATTGACTCCGCTGGCTTAGGTGCCGATTTTAACCATGTCACTAAACAAGTATTGAGTGAGTATAATGCCGATTGGCAGGCCAGTTGGGGCATGAATGGTGCAGCAAACGCTGTCTTTACCACCCTATTTCGCGCTCAGTGGGACGATGCCATGAAGACACTGTTTGCTACCGACCATAGCATTCTCGACTCTCTCAATAACTTTCAACTCAATAATCGACACTTAGTCGGAACCGATGCTGAATATGTACTGCTTAATGGCGTGCGTGAAATGGCTCGTCTGTATCATATTCCATCAATGACCAGCAAGGTCAAGACTTTGGTCAAAGCCGTACTTGATAGCAGCAATAAAAACGATGAGTCCAAAGTGATTTGGCTAGCCGCAGCAGGGATGGCTGACTATTACGACAGAGCCAATTGTAATTTTTACGATATCTGTGGTTTTAAAGCCCAACTTGAAGCCGATACCCTCAGCTTTAACTGGCAATGCTCAGACACTTTAACCATGAGAGCGCAGGCACTTTATCAAAGTCAGGCTCAATGGGCCTGTGAAGTACTCGGCAACCAAGAGACCTACTTCCACAGTAAACTAGGCACAAATAACACACCAGTCAGTAACGATAATAACGCCGCCCTTGAGTTGGTCGTTTTTGATAGTTCCAGTGACTACCAATCCTATGCGGGTACCTTTTTTGGCATCAACACCAATAATGGCGGAATGTACCTTGAAGGCTCACCTGCAGGCATTAAAAATCAAGCACGATTTATCGCCTATGAAGCACAGTGGCGTCAGCCTGACTTCCATATTTGGAACCTACAACATGAATACGTCCACTACCTCGATGGTCGTTATAATCTGCATGGTGACTTCGGTCGCGGGATCTCAGCAAACACCATCTGGTGGATAGAGGGACTGGCTGAATATATCTCCTATCGCGATGCAAATACCACTGCTATCACCATGGGAGAAACAGCGGAGTTCCCTCTTTCGACTATCTTCAAAAACAACTATGACTCGGGTCAAGATCGTATCTACCGCTGGGGATACCTAGCTGTACGCTTCATGTTCGAAAATCATAGGTCAGATGTGGATCAGATCTTAGCCTATCTTCGTAACGATCAATACGAGGAGTACCAAGTCTTTATGGACAGTATCGGCACACGTTATGACAACGAGTGGACAGGCTGGCTCACCAGCGGATTAAGCACTGCCGAAAACGGCATCATAGATCGCGGTCCCTCCGATGCCGATGCGATCCCAAGTGGAACTGATGGCAACTGGGCTGGTCCTAAGTCGAGCATCAGTACCGATTACTCCCCCTGCATTGTCACCGACGAAGCTAACCGCTATAGCAAGGATGCCAGTCTTAAGCTCGACATCCCCATGGAGTGTATCGACTCGCAAAATGGACGAGCCAGTTTTGCCGTCGCCAATATAGACAATTCCAGTCAGGAACTCTGGATCAAGGTTGGCGGAGGCTGGGGGGATGCTGACATCTATTACAGCAGTACAGGCTGGGCGAGCGGTGAGTCGAATGAAGGCTACGGGATTGGAGATGGTAACCATGAGGTGATTAAGGTCACCATGAATCCCAATGAATATTGGCACTATATTACCCTCTCAGGTGATTTTGGTGGCGTCGACATGCTAGTGAGCACAACAGAAGTGGTCGCCGACCCAGATCCAGCCCAAGGTGGTGATAATGGAGGAGGAACACCACCTGTACCTGTTGAAGATTGCGGGGCTGCAACCATCAGTTATGGACAACTCACACTGGGAAAAAGTGAGTGTGTCAGCGGAGGTAAAAATAGTCTTTACGTCTTTGTTGAAGAAGATAATACCCAGCTAACCATCACCACCGCAGGCGGAAACGGCGATGCTAATCTCTATTTCCATGCCGACAGTTGGGCCAGTAGCACCAACCATCAGGCTAGCTCAATGAGTACAGGGAATAATGAAACCTTACAGGTCACGGCTAACAGAGGCTGGCGTTATATTACTGTCGATTCGGAGAGTGAATTTAGTGGCGTGACAGTCACTGTCGACCTGAGTTCGAATACAACACCGCCAGTCACGCCACCAAGCTCTGGCACGATAACCGATGCCTGTCAGACGCTCAATCCGGTCAGTGATGGCCGCCTAACGTCAGGTACAGCCATTTGTGCCGCAGATGGTATCAACTACTATTCGCTTTGGATCGATGAGGGCACAAGCGAGCTTATCGTCAGTTCAGCTTATGGTAATGGAGATGTTAGCCTCTATGGCGGCACATCTTGGCCTAACGCCACTAGCTACGGTGCAGCCTCGACTAATCCAGACAACACTCACGAGAGCTTCACTGTCAGTCATCCCACCACAGGTTGGTACTACGTCACGCTACAAAGTGAAGTGGCAAGCTCAGGAGTGGCTGTTCAAGCAGAGATAAAATAATACTCATTGAGATTTAATTAAGCGTTAGGGGTTCTCCTCTAACGCTTTTTTATGTCTATTTAAAGTTTAGAAATGAATGCTTAACGAGAGCAACAGGGACTAAGTAAATGTAGTTTTTAAAATATTAATAAATTGATAAACAAAGTAAAAGCATCTTAATATGACTTTCTATAGATATAAAAAAAGCGGCCCTAAGGCCGCTAATGACAAGTCATTTTAATTACTTAGAACTGCACACTGATTGGATCTGAGCATAAGCTCGTTCCAGCTTCACAGATTTTATAAACAACCGATGCAGGTGCATCTCTGAAACGGTCACGGTAACGACCATCATTGTTGGTTGTCGCGACGATCTCTCCATTACGGTAGATAGCAACTGAGTTACCATTTGCGCCATCCCAAGCGAGGTCTACTAACGCACTACCACGACGAGACAACTTAGCGCGAAGTATTTCAGCTGTAATGTCGCCATTAAACACATCAACATTCATGTTAGCGGTATCAGTGTTATTTTCAGAATCTGTGACGGTAAGTGATACGGCATAGCTGCCCGCTGATGCGTAAGAGTGAGTCGGGTTCGTATCAACTGAAGTGCCTGTATCACCGAAGTTCCAGCTATAGCTAACAATATCATCGTCGGCATCAGTACTTGTATTCGTGAAGCTAACACTCAACCCATCAACACTAGATTCAAAACCGGCAACTGGCGTCGCAGAACCTTCGGAAACAGAAACCGACTGACTGTCACTATCAGATAAGTCATTGATGTCTGTCACCGTCAACGTCACTTGATATTGCCCTCCAACGCCATAAGCATGAACAGGGGAAGTAGCACTACTTTCATTACCATCACCAAAACTCCATTGATAGCTGGAGATCTCCCCGCTAGAAGGTGAAGAGTCGAATTGGCAACTCAGTTCGTTGCATTGAGTCGTAAAACTAGCGACGGGTTCAATAGGTGTACCGCCAGCATCTGGATTCCCCATTTCGATCGCAAAACTCAACGCTAAACGGGCAAAAGGCACCGAGTTTTCGGCTTCTGAATCGCTGTTTGCTAATGTGTCATGTCTTGAGTGAATATTGGGGTTATAGTCATTTAAATTAGATTCAAATGGCATCGTGGTTGGATAACCTTGGTCATACCAAGAGGCGTGATCGGAGCAGGCATAACCACAACTATCATCACCGTAAACGATTTGTGGCTGATAAGTATCGAGTAGTTGCTTCATATAAAGAGCAAAGTTGCTGTCGATATAATCAGTCATAAACACAATATCTTCAGTTGAGCCATGATAGTTAGTCATATCAAGTTGAAGGGCCGCTAATACTTGCGCGCCACTCGCTTTATAAGCTGCTGCGATCTCACTTGAACCTCTTAATCCAACCTCTTCGGCGGCATAACCCATAATATGGATACTACGCTGGGGTTGCTCACCACTCTCCAATAAAGCACTGGCAACATTGGTAAGCGACGCAATGCCCGACGCATCATCATCTGCACCAGGGGCCACCGTTCCCTCCCCAGTTCCATAACCAGCGGTAGAGTCAAGATGCCCGCCCATCACCAATATTTCATCAGGATACTGGCTGCCCGTTATTTTCAAAATAACTGAGTCTTGACCCCAACCACTGTGGTTATAAGACTCTACACTGGCCCAAGCGTGTTGACTGGCCAGCTGAGCCCAGTGGCTTGCAAGCCAATCGGCAGCCTGCTTTCCTGTACTGCTGGTATAGTATCGATTTGTAAAGCCACTCAAAGATTGAATGGTAGTTTTGATCTTTCCCGCTTCGATTAGGGGAAGAAGTGCATTGACCTTCTCACTATGCTGAATTGGCGGCGCATTAAACGCCAACTTCTGCTTCGGTCCCTGCATGGCGTCAACCGCCTCTTGATAACTGCTATGGACGATATAACCGCCACAACGATTCTTTTGTTCATGCATAATGTGCGTCAAGTTTTGCAGTTGTGTTTCATTAGCTTGATAGATAAGAACAGGCAATTTATCTATCTTGGAATACTGCAATGCGGGAGCGAGTTGAGCGCCGACCTGAGTAGCTTGGTACTGCGCATCACTGCCTATGGTTATCCATACTTTCTTCTCCTCTGCAATTACCAATGTGCTGGCGGTTAGCAGGGGCAGTAAAACGCCTAACGCTGAAATTTTTGTAAATGAATTCATAACAAACATCCTTTCCCGTGTAAGTTTCAAAGTAAATTCCGTTGCATTTCAAGTCAGAATTTTTGCCATAGCACACTCTGAGTAGATCAACTTCTTATTACTGATTGGTATACATAAACGCAGTTCTAAAACAGTTAATGCATGAAGATATATTGAAATGGCTTTCTACAGAGATAAAAAAAAGCGGCCCTAAGGCCACTAATGACAAGTAATATTAATTACTTAGAACTGTGCAGTGATTGGATCTGAGCATAAGCTCGTTCCAGCTTCACAGATTGTATAAACAACTGATGCAGGTGCATCTCTGAAACGGTCACGGTAACGACCATCATTGTTGGTTGTCGCGACCATCTCTCCATCACGGTAAATAGCAACTGAGTTACCATTTGCGCCATCCCAAGCGAGGTCAACTAACGCACTACCACGACGAGACAACTTAGCGCGGAGTATTTCAGCTGTAATGACGTTATCAAACACATCAACATTCATGCTAGCGGTATCAGTGTTACCTTCTGAATCTGTCACGGTAAGTGATACGGCATAGCTACCCGCTGATGCGTAAGTGTGAGCAGGGTTCATATCAGCTGAAGTGCCCATATCACCGAAGTCCCAGCTATAGCTAACGATATCATCGTCGGCATCGGTACTTGTATTAGTGAAGCTAACACTCAAGCCATCAACACTAGATTCAAAACCGGCAACTGGCGCCTCAGGCCCCGTACCTTCACCTACACCTGAGATAACGATACCCCAGCTGTTTAGTGTTCCTAGATCCGCTGCAGCATTATCGCTAACAGCCAGAGTCCAAGTTCCTATCGCCATCTCACCATTAAAGTCAGCAAGATCCCAGCTCATCACTACGTCATCTGCACTACCGCCAGAACGGTTATGTAGTACACTTTCCGTTCCTTCTGGAGATGTAAGCGTAACGATAAGGTCACCACTCCAAGTATGAGTAATGTCTACATCAGCATTAACACCGAAGATTTGAACATCATCAGTCACTTCAATCGTACTTACGATACCAGCAGAATCATTATCTGGAATATCCATTGGGTCATCGTTGCCATAAGGATAATCTTCAATACCCTGCGGCAATACGCCTAATGAAACAGTCTTGCTCTTCTGAATAGTGCCATCATCACCAGAAACGGTAATGCTGTAATCACCCCAAGCAGTTGAACCTTCGGTCATAACATCAAGTGTAAAGCTATCGCCATCCATCACTGTGTCAGCAGATAGAGACACACCAGCAAGGGCTGGAGTCACTTCAAAACTTAACGCAACAGACTCATCCCACCCAGCAACACTACCAACACTAAAGTCATAACTAGCAGACTCTCCCGCTATGATAGTTTGTGAAGATGGTGTGACTGTGAAGCGGTAACTTGGAGATGGATCAGCCATGTCCAGTGCAGTTGCTAGGTTCAAGCGAGCACCAGAAACGGTCTTACCCGCCAAATCTGCATTTGCATCACCAGAATCCATCAGCAGTTGCTTCATCTCATCAATCGTAAGATCAGGATTAATTGACCATACTAATGCAGCAGCACCGGTAACGTGGGGACTGGCCATGGACGTCCCGCTGAATACAGAGTAATTATTACCCGGCGTAGTAGACAGAATACTGCTACCCGGTGCCCCCATATCCACAGATGTTGGCCCCCAATGAGAACAGCTATCCAGAGCGTCATTACGGGTAGTCATGGAGACAGCCAAAATGGCATCAGAGTCGTATGAAGCCGGGTAGCTTGGCTCCTGATCGATATCACGCGCAGGTGCTCCACTCCTACAATTACCTGCCGCAGCGACAAACAGAATGCCTTCATCACCACTGGCATCAATAGAATCTTTTAGTGCTTGGCTGAAAGCACCACCACCCCACGAGTTATTACTCGCCTTGATATCAATACCATGATTAACTTTAAGATCAGTCAAGTAATCGATACACGCGATCGCCCCTTCAGTAGAACCTGAACCTCCTGCATCGAGGAACTGACAACCAATAATTGACACATCCCAGTTAACACCGACTACACCAACACCGTTGTTACCTTTTGCTCCGATCGTACCAGAAACGTGAGTACCATGGCCGTTACCATCCATCGGGTCACCATCATCATCGATAGCACTGTAACCATGGACATCATCGATAACGCCGTTGCCATCATCATCTATACCGTTACCGGCAATCTCATTCGGATTAGTCCAAATATTACCTTGGAGATCTTCATGGTTGTAATCAACACCGGTATCGATAACTGCAACGATGACATCGGTGTCACCAGTTGAAGTGTCCCAAGCCGTTACTGCGCTGATATCAGCACCAGCAGTACCACCATCTTGACCGGTATTATTAAGTCCCCACATTTCAGGGTAACGAGGATCATCAGGCGTACCTAGCGCCTTGATAACATAGTTTGGCTCAGCATATTTTACCGCAGGATGTTGACTGATCATTTTAATTGCTTTTGATACATCAGATCCTGAACGTAGTGATAGACTTGCTAGCTTGCCATTCATTAAATTGGCAAACTTATCATCAACACCGTCAGCATTAGCGTCACGGATTGAACCGCGAACTAAACGTTGTGCAGAAAGGCGCTCAGACTGAGTGGCATTATCTTTATATACAACAAGAATCGAATCTTTGACGTATTCATGTTGAGTTACTTTAGCCTGAACTGGCGCTGCGGAGACCGTAATTGCTGCCGCAATGGCAAGTGCAATCGGTGAAATCTTATTAAACATATTCTGACTTCCTTTTTATCCCTAAATTCTATATCCGGAACATCCGGAACCAAATCCAACTAAGACCCTTTCGTCGGTATTAATCCTCTCCCCAAGAAAGTCTCAAAGTAAATTCCGGTGCATTTCACAATCAGGATTGTTGCCACAACACTCACTGTTTTGAAAGCTGGCTCACGGGCTTTACAACCTTTCTACTACGCCCATTGCCTTATCACCTAGAGTAAAAACAGTAAAACCCGACCTAACCAAAACAAATAAAACTAGTAAAAACAAATGGATAAAAAGTAAACAGCTTGTTAAAAGTTTTTTATTGGTGAGAGTTTGATAAATAGACCTTCTTCCGATTGCGGCATTTTCACATGTCTGTAACTTGAACCTTCATCTGGATCTGTTGCCGCAAACTTTAAGACAGCAGCTCTTAGGGATAGTAAAACGAGTTCGATTGGGTTTAAAACAAGAAAACCTAATAATCATCAATAGAAAGGGGTATTAAAGTGTCAATACTTAACTCTGTATTCTTACTGTTTATCACTCTTTGTTTCAGCACTTGGGTGTTGGCAGATGATGATCTAGACACCTCGAGTACCTACGAACTGCCTGTCACTCTACAATCTCTTCTTGAAAGCAATGGGCGAGAAAACCTCGTTAACCTAGTCCAGCTAGGCAACCTTAATACTGCACATATTATACAACTCGGTAGTCATAACTACACCGATCTGTTGCAGTTAGGGGATAACAACGAGGCCGATGTAGCTCAATATGGGAAGAATAATCAAGTAGAACTGATTCAAGTTGGCGATGATAACCAAGCTTCCATTACGCAAGTTGGAAACAATAATCAGGTTAATCTAAATCAACTTGGCAGTGCTAACTTCTCCATCGAGCAGATTGCTGATGGTGCAGAAATAACCATAACACAATATTAAACAGGGAAAGTCACATGAGATCTCAGACTAAAAAAACAATACTAGCGCTAGCGATCACAGCAGGATTTGGCATGAGTAGCTCAGCATTTGCTGGATCAGATAACTCTGCAACCATTACACAAACCACTAACACAGCTGACTCAGTTCAAGGGCAAGAAGCCTATGTCGAACAGACTGGCACCCTTAGTGTGGCTGTTGTTAATCAGGAAGGTGATAATCAATCTACTACTGTCGTGCAAGAAGGTACGTCTGTAGAAGCTTATGTTAACTCAACTGGTTTAGGTAACAATACTGAAGTTGATCAGGCTGATGAGTCACACAAAACGAATGTCGACGTAACAGGTAACGATAACGAAACTTATGTTGCTCAATTCGACACCGCCAATATCACCAATATTGATGTTACAGGCAACAACAACAGCGTCGATGTGGCACAGGATGGTTCAGCAAGTGAAGCTGTCGTTGAGTTAATCGGTGATAACAATACCGCAGTCATCAACCAAGATGGTGATGATAACTTTGGTGTCTACCGAGTAGAAGGCAATGATAATGACGGTAAAGTTACTCAAGCGGGTAACAATAACACTGCAGGTATGGTCTCTCTTGATATCACACCAAACGTAGGCAACAACAACGATGTTGATGTTTACCAAGAAGGAAATGGCAACCTAGGCGCTGTTAAAGGCGTTGCTGGTGACGACAACAACTTCGTTGTTAGCCAAATAGGTGATGACAACACAGGTTTTGTCTACGGCCTTACTGGTTCTGATAATGAAATCGAAATAGATCAAGAAGGCGACGACAATACATCTTATCTCGCTTTCACCCAAGGCGATGACAACTACGTTGAGATCGTTCAAATCGGAATGAGCAACACGATTGGCGACACGCTTATAGCCGAAATTGAAGGTGATGATAACGACATCAATGTTGATCAAGAAGGCGACAACAACGGTGCAGAGTTCCAAGTATTCGGCAACGATAATGATGTCACGTTAGATCAAGAAGGTAATACAAACTTCGCGTCGTTTGGTGCCTATGGGGATAACAATGATTTTGACCTAAGAAGTGATGGCAACGATGGTAAAGTGACCGCTTTCGCTACAGGTGATGACAACAACATTGATATTAGCCAAGAGGGTGACAGCAACGACGGGTATGCCGATGTTACTGGTGACGACAATGACGTTGATATTGAACAAGATGGCAATGAAAACGAAGCTTTAGTTACTGTCGTTGGTATGGACAATACCGATGTAGAGATGACTCAAGACGGTGATCTTAACCTGATTGACCTTATCATTACAGGCGATGAGAACACAGCCTTAATCACGCAAACAGGTGATGGTAACTGGGTTGGTAGTGAAGGTAATGGAGCGTTTGCTGTTACGGGTGATAACAACAGTCTAACGATTGCTCAAACTGGTAATGATAACCTAGTGATGGGCTCACAAACGGGTATGGACAATACTATATCAGTGACTCAAACCGGTGATTTCAACACGGCAACAGTCATTCAAAACTAGTTTTAAATAACGATACATAAAAGGGAGCCTAACCGGCTCCCTTTTTTATTACCTTAATATCGATAGCAACTCAGATAACGCAGCTGCTTTCTTAGCTGTTCAATTCAACTTTATTACCTAGGGTGGTTCACAGCGATTTCAGCACTCACTTACATCAGTCAGTCAGTCAGTCAGTACTAGTTTAATTAAAGAGGGACATAAAAAAAGAAGCCTAATCGGCTCCCTTTTCAACTATTCGAGTTGAGTTAATTAAGAACATAACTCTAACTGACTCTGATAGCTCTGTGCCCACCTTAACAACTCAACTCTATTACGCGACTGAGTCTTTCTGAAAATAGAGGAGATATGTGCCTTAACAGTATGCTCACTAATGCATAATCGATGAGCTATCTCCTTATTCCTAGCTCCGCTAGACACTAAACTAATAATCGTTCTCTCTCTGCTGGTTAGCATCTGCATCATCACTGCACTGTCTTGCAATGTATCATTTGCACTGTCCAACTTACGCACGAGACGACTAAAAACTTGGCTGATTAATTGCCGATCAAAATAAAGTTCACCTTCGACCATATTAGTAATGCCCGACATTAATGAATCCATACCTTGGTTTGAGTAGAGAACACCTTTTATTCCCAATAACAATGCCGACTCAGCCTGCAATGTATTAGGTTCAACCTGGTGAAGCGCGACGGGAAACTGTGACGCTAGCCTAGACGCGATTAAAGGGATGCCTTTGTTGTCTAGAGCCTCCCCTTTTTGGGCAATAAAACAAAAACTATTCGACAGTAAGCCGTTAAATAGTTCAGAAGACTTGCTGATAATACGAGTCTTTAATCCAATAGAGTCTGCCAAAATAGCTAAGTGGCATGGCGCCTCAATTTGGTGAAAAAAGACAAGTTCATCGATTTGGTTCATACGAATTCTCCTTGTCAATATCATTATGTTCTCACCCTGAAGAAAACATAAAACACTCTCTGGTCCATAAGAGCTAATACAATTCATTTACCTTTGGTAGGCATTTTTATAACAAAACGATATAATTTACCAGAAAATAAACTATAAACACAAGTTAAAACCAATTAAAGCATATAAACCAGATTTATCACCAAAACGAATACATTATACAGATTGATTTAATAAAAAAAAGGGCTCAAAAGCCCTTACAGGCGCTATACATCAGACCCTGACTTCCAATAACCTAATGCGATTCCTTTATCCACCATCTCCGCGACGGCCAACTCAATCGCTTGCAGTACACAAAACTGTACAGGCTCGTTAGTCGTAAACCCCATTTCAGCTTCGGCTAGGCGATTCAAACTGGTAAAACGGAACAAGCCAGCCCTCATCTGTTGCGAGAATACGCGCTTAGTTGTCGACACTGACATCATCACTTTTCCGCTATGAACATCAACAGCTCGCAAATAGATAGTGACTTGGTCTTCACGATAAAGTTCAGAAGCACCGATACCATAATATTCAAGTCCGATGCCGCCAGTACTTACATTCGTCTCATAGCTAATGATTCCACCTTCGAGTAACAGCCTTGCATTGGTCAACTGGGGAACTTCAGACTCATTTTTCTTAACCGGCTGCTTCTTCGTTATTTTTCGCTCAGTTAACAGATTTTGTAACCCTTCTCGCTCCACTGGTGTAAACCAACGAGATTCAAGTAAGGTTTGAATTAACATTGAGGTTGCACCTTGAGTCACCGCAGTCGAGAATGAACTTACATTTTGTTGGGGCTTGTACTGCCCGGTTTGATCCCTAAAGGAATAAACAGCCACGGGAATAGGATATTTAGGCGGCGTTTTTGCTTGCAGTACCTTCATCGTACTACTCACAGGGTTAATCTCAGCCTCAGTAATATTAATATCAGGTTTAGCTATCAGGCCACAGGCTGATAAAGAGAGCAATACAAGCATAGTCAGTAAATTTTTCATCACTTATCCTCCCCCGCCATAGACTGGCATCTCGATCACAGTGACCTCACCCGTTAGCAAGTTGGTGATGGTTAACATCACACCATCGCCGACCGTTGCCACTTCGATACGAAAGTCACCTGTGTCATAGGTACCATCAGTGATATTACCTTTGGCGATTTCTCGAGTGATCTCATTGAGAATGTTACGTTCCAATGACTCTTTAAAGCGGGTAACAAAGTCTTTATCAGAGCTATCAGCCTCATGATCATTTTGTGCATTTGCCTTATTAAGCAAATATGAGCCATTGAGGGCTGAACCACCGAAACTTGGATTAATCGGGGTGTAGACTAATTCTGTAGCCTGGGCGCTGCTAATCGTTATGCTTGCAGCCAAAATTAACATCCTGTAGTTCATAATTATTATCCTAATATCTGAAGCTAATAGCCGTCATCAACGCGAGTAAATTCACTGGTAGCGGCATTTGCCTTGATTTGGGCGATGTAATCGATAGTAAGCAAAATAGCTTGCTCAGCCCGCTCTTTTATCGGATTTGCCCTACGTCCAAAGTGAGTGATGTAAATGGCTTTCCCATTAACCTCAAGTGTTAGCTGAGTGCCAGCTTGCGGAAACACTGTCTCGTATAGCGTCACGTTGAATCCTTGAGTGAAGGTCAGATCACGCCAATAACCTGAATAGTAAAAACCAAAGTCTTTACCAAAACGAGTTAGGGTTCTGTCGATCACCAAACCACTTATTTCAATGTCATCTTCCACCGCAACCGTGGCGGTAGGAAAAAATAAAAGAAACGATAATAAGCAGATCAATTTTTTCATAAGCTATCAATCTCAACGAATACAAAGGCTCATAATACCGAACACGATACGCTATACGCGGCTAAGTTAAATTTCCTGAAGCCCAGTTATACTGGGACTTGTAGCGATTCTCTACACTATCAGCAATACGTATTTTTTGACCCACAAAAATGCTTAAAAAATCGAAATACGTAAAAGCGAGAAGAAAGAAGTAGTACTTTTGGGCTAGATGATATTATGAAGGGGCGAGTGTGAGGCAATAAAAAAGCCTCTTAATTAAGAGGCTTTAGCATAGTTTTGACAGCGTAGATATTGCTCCCTAGAACGGGATATCGTCATCCCAACCATCATCAAGATCTGGGGTGAAATTCTGCTGTGGTGCAGCCTGTTGAGGCGCAGGAGCAGGACGTTGCTGCGGTGCTGCTTGTGGCTTAGGTGCGTAAGCAGGGGCTTGTGGCTGTTGACCCTGTGACTGATAGCCACCTTGCTGTTGTGCTGGCTGCTGAGGAGCAGACTGAGGCTTAGGAGCATAAGCTGGCTGCTGTGGAGCAGATTGAGGCTTAGGCGCATAACCCTGCTGTGGAGCTTGCTGCTGAGGTGCATTGTATTGGTTTTGCTGCTGACCGTAATCACCACCACCTTGCTGTCCACCGCCTTGACCGCGGCTATCTAGCATCTGCATCTCACTCGCATTAATCTCAGTCTTATAACGGTCTTGACCGGTAGCCTGATCTTGCCACTTACTGGTTTGCAATTTACCTTCGATATAAATCTTAGAACCTTTTTTAAGGTACTCGCCAGCTATTTCAGCCAGACGACGATACATAACGATGTTGTGCCATTCAGTACGTTCTTGTGGTTGACCTTGTTGGTCTTTCCAAGACTCACTCGTCGCCACTGTAAAGTTGGCGACGGCATTGCCATTCGGCATATAACGCACTTCAGGGTCTTTACCCAAATTACCGACCAAAATTACCTTATTGACACCACGACTGGCCATTGAAATCTCCTGAGATATACTTACAAATTACGATAAATTCTACACCGAATTCCCGTCAATTGACACGAAATTACGACTTAACTGACAGAGCCTAACACAGCTCGCGCTTCTCTTAAATCGAAATGCTCATCAACTTTTAAATAAGCGACTTTCTCCTCAAGTACGACGATTGCTTCGGCAACGCCTGCGAGTTGAGACAACTTGGTTGCCATGACTCTCGCTTGCTCTTTACCTTCAACAGTTGCTTCAAGGGTATAGCTCTTTAACAACACAGGGTTCTTCATGCCCAAGGTTAATAATAACCACAGCGTCATCAAACCCAGTGCGACAACAAACACCCCTTCAGCGCCAACTAACTGATATGCGCCACCGCCTAATATACCACCACAAAAAGCACCTAAAAACTGACTAGTCGAATAAACGCCCATGGCAGATCCTTTGTCGCCAACAGGACAGAACTTGGCAATCAAACTTGGCAATGATGCTTCCAGATAATTAAAGCCGGTAAAAAACAGCACAACAGCAATACTCAACACAACAAGGTTATTGGCAAATAAGGCCATTGAGGCCAATGCCAACATCATGATAAGCAGCGCAACCTGAAAGGTCGCTTTAGTATTTTTCTTCTTCACGCCAATGATAATGAGCGGCACCATAAGGAAAAAAGCGCCCATAAAAGCGGGAAAATAAAGCATCCAGTGCTTCTCTTTCGCTAGGCCTGCATCCACCAGATCCAACGGCAAAGCAACAAAGACAGCGGTGAGCACTAAGTGCAGAATAAAGATCCCAGCATCCAAGCGAAACAGTTGCGGGTCAGTTACCATCGCCTTCAACTTAGCTGGTATGGCTAACGTATCGCCTTTCGGCGCTTGGGAAATGGGATTTGGGACAAGAAACTGTACGATGATCATCCCCAACACCGCTAAGCAAGCTGTCATGGCAAACAAACCCGACAACCCCAAGTATTGAGCCACAATCGGGCCAACAAGCAGGGATAGCGCAAAAGAGAAACCGATACACATACCGATTATCGCCATCACTTTGGTTCTTTGTTCATCGCGGGTTAAGTCTGCAGCCAGCGCCAGAACAGCCGCCGCAATTGCACCCATTCCCTGTATAGCACGACCCGCCACAACACCATAAATCGTGTCTGCATTGGCGGCAACCAGACTACCAAAAGCAAACATCACTAAGCCGATGAGAATAATCGGCTTACGACCAAATTTATCCGATAAAATCCCCATTGGGATCTGTAAAACAGCTTGAGTCAGACCGTAAGCACCAATGGCGATACCTACCCACAGAGGCGAAAAACCTTCAAGATGTTGCCCGTAGAGTGCAAAGACAGGCATGATCATAAACAAGCCCATCATGCGCAAACCAAATACACTGGCTAAAGAAAACGCGACTTTTGTCTCAGTCTTTGAGAGTCCGTTATTGGACATGTTCCGCCCTGATCTGAATACATAAATAAGTCAGATATGGTATCACGAAGCTCTTAATTAGCTCAAAAGGAAAATCAAAAAACTGCGAGCTCACCGCACTCTAGCAACAATAAAACCCAAAGCTGAGAAAACAACCTGCCCCCCACTCAATTCCTAACTCTTTTATCCTCTCTTCTTTTGTTAATTTTTGTGCGATAATCGATCTCTTTTTTATTCGGCATAGAGAGACAGATGGACAAGATTGAAGTACGTGGCGCCCGCACCCACAATCTAAAAAACATCAACCTGACAATTCCCAGAAATAAATTAATCGTGATAACTGGACTCTCGGGATCGGGGAAATCGTCTCTGGCATTCGACACTCTTTACGCCGAAGGCCAGAGACGATACGTTGAATCACTTTCAACCTATGCCCGCCAATTTTTGAGTTTGATGGAAAAGCCCGATGTGGATCATATCGAAGGCCTAAGTCCCGCTATCTCTATCGAACAAAAGTCGACGTCACACAATCCTAGATCTACCGTGGGAACCATTACAGAGATCTATGATTACCTGCGCTTACTGTTTGCTCGCGTCGGTGAGCCACGTTGTCCAACCCATGGCCAACCATTAGCAGCCCAGACCATTAGTCAGATGGTAGACAAAGTACTTGAACTCCCTGAAGGCAGTAGACAGATGCTGCTTGCCCCAGTGGTGAATAACCGTAAGGGTGAGCATGTCAAACTGCTTGAAGGTCTATCGGCACAAGGTTTCATTCGCGCTCGTATCGATGGCGAAGTCTGCGATCTTACCGATCCACCAGAGCTTGAACTTCATGTGAAGCACACCATCGAAGTGGTCGTTGATCGCTTTAAAGTCCGTGATGATATTCAGCAACGATTGGCCGAATCATTCGAAACCGCGCTTGAGCTTTCTGGCGGTATTGCGACTGTGGCTGACATGGACAGCGACACCAAGAATAAAGATGAAGAGTTGCTCTTCTCTGCAAACTTTGCCTGCCCACAATGTGGCTATTCAATGGCGGAATTAGAGCCAAGAATATTCTCATTTAACAATCCAGCTGGCGCCTGTGGCACCTGTGACGGCCTTGGTGTGCAGCAATATTTCGATCCCGAACGCGTCATCGTCAATGATGAATTATCGCTGGCAGGTGGTGCTATTCGAGGTTGGGACAGACGTAACTTCTACTATTTCCAAATGCTGACTTCGCTTGCCGAACACTACAAATTTGATGTTGAGAAGCCGCTTATGCAGCTCAGTGATGATATTAAAAAGCGTGTTCTTTATGGCTCAGGCACTCAGAGCATCGCCTTTAAATACATCAATGATCGTGGTGATGTTGTGGTGCGTAACCACCCGTTTGAAGGCATCATCAACAACATGGACAGACGCTATCGCGAGACAGAGTCTAATGCTGTTCGTGAAGAGCTAGCCAAATTTATTAGTACCCAGTGCTGCCAAAGTTGTAACGGCTCACGACTGCGTGAAGAAGCGCGTAACGTCTTCATTAACGACCTCAATATGCCGCAGCTAACTCAGTGGTCTATCGGTGATGCTAAAGAGTACTTCTCTACGCTCAAGTTGACGGGGCAAAAAGCTCAGATCGCCGAAAAAATCATGAAAGAGATTTCTGATCGCCTTGGCTTCTTGGTCAATGTAGGCCTTAACTATTTAAGCCTATCTCGCTCTGCCGATACACTATCAGGCGGTGAAGCACAGCGGATCAGACTTGCCAGTCAAATTGGCGCAGGCTTAGTCGGCGTGATGTATGTACTTGATGAGCCTTCTATTGGCCTGCATCAACGAGACAATGAACGTCTGCTGCAAACCCTTATCCATCTACGCGACATTGGTAACACGGTTATCGTTGTCGAACACGATGAAGATGCGATAAAAATGGCTGATCACGTTATCGACATCGGTCCTGGCGCAGGTGTACACGGGGGCGAAGTGATCTGCGACGGCACCTTGGAGGATATTCTTAACTGTGAGGAATCCGTCACTGGCCAATACTTGTCAGGTAAAAAGCAGATCCACATTAGCGAAGAGCGAGTTGCCTATAATGGCGATAAACTTATTGAGCTATTTGGTGCCAGCGGTAACAATCTAAAAGATGTTGATTTGGCCATCCCAGTGGGACTCTTTACTTGTGTAACCGGTGTATCTGGCTCAGGTAAATCGACCCTAATCAATGATACTTTTTACAAAATAGCCCATCGATTACTTAATGGTGCCACTGTCGATGAACCAGCGCCCTATCGTGAAATCAAAGGCATGGATCACTGCGACAAGGTCGTCGATATCGATCAAAGCCCGATTGGCCGTACTCCGCGTTCAAATCCAGCCACGTATACGGGGATTTTCACGCCGATCAGAGAGCTGTTTTCTGCCACTCAGGAATCACGAACCCGTGGTTACAAGCCTGGACGTTTCTCTTTTAACGTCAAAGGTGGACGCTGTGAATCTTGCCAGGGTGATGGACTGATCAAAGTTGAAATGCACTTCCTTCCCGATGTGTATGTACCTTGTGATGACTGTAAAGGTAAGCGTTACAACCGCGAGACCTTAGAAGTTAAATACAAGGGCAAAAGCATTCATGAAGTGCTGAACATGACCGTCGAAGAAGCGAGACCTTTCTTTGAAGCCGTACCAGCCATCGCCAGAAAGCTGCAAACCTTGATAGAAGTCGGTCTGTCTTATATCAGCTTAGGACAAAGTGCCACCACATTATCCGGTGGTGAAGCGCAACGTGTTAAGCTGGCAAAAGAGCTCTCTAAACGCGACACTGGCCAAACCCTGTATATTCTCGATGAGCCAACTACAGGTCTACACTTTGCTGATATTCAGCTCTTACTGGATGTATTGCATAGACTAAAGACTCACGGCAACACCATTGTCGTGATTGAACACAACTTAGATGTGATAAAAACCGCTGATTGGATCATCGATTTAGGACCCGAAGGCGGTGATGGTGGAGGCATGATTCTAGTCGCAGGAACACCCGAACAAGTTGCTGAGAATACAGAGTCTCATACAGCGCGCTTTCTTAAGCCCTTACTGGACATAAACTAAGCCATTGAACAGATAAGCAGAGGATAAGAGATGAGTTCTACAGGAGTTAAGCTCACTTTTCTATCACACAGCCAGCCCCTTTTGGTGCTGATCTCTGTCTTATTACTCGGTGCATGTTCCACTTTCGGGCCTAATTGTAAAACTGAGTACCAACCCAATTGGGTTGATACTCAGAGCCTGCAAACTGACATAGCCAAACTGACCTCAGATGAATTAGAGGGCAGAAAAACCGGCACTCAAGGCGCTGCTTTAACCCGCGTCTACCTTAATCAACGTTTCAGTCAGATAGGACTCACTCCCTGGCTTTCCTCTACAAACCCACAAGCACTTGCAAACAAAAACCACACTCAAGCCAAAAATGATGCCTTTGATCTCCCTTTTGCCTATTCCCAAGGTTTCAGCGAACGCCAAGGCAGCAACGTTGTAGGGGTGCTCACAGCATCACGCCCCTCTCCACGTTGGCGGTTGGTTGTCGCCCACTATGATCATCTCGGCATAAAAACAGGAAAAATACATCCTGGCGCCGATGACAACGCATCAGGTATCGCCGCCATGTTACAACTGGCCACGTATGCAGCGGCGAATAGATCGCTCTACCAAGACACCAATTTGATGTTTGTGGCAACGGATGCAGAAGAGCCCGGCCTCTATGGCGGCTATGCGTTAGCTGAAAAGTTGCAATTGCCACATTCAGCCCCAAATGCCGAGCAGATAGAGCTCGCGATTAACTTAGACATGGTGGGGCGACCCGGTCGACCCACAGTGATCTATTTAGAGGGCAGAAAAGGCTTTAGCCAGTTCGCATTAATTCAGCAAAAACTAATAGAAGAGACCGGACTGTGTATCAGAGCTCACCATCCCAGAAAGCTGGGAACGATGACAGGGAATATCGACTGGTTAAGAGCTTCAGACCACTACCCGCTGCATAAAGCAGGGATCCCCTGGCTCTACTTTGGTGTCCCTCCTCACCAGGATTATCATGCACCTAGCGACACCTTAGAAAAAATAGATCTTGAATTTCTGGCAGCTGTAACCACATCTGCGCACCAACTGCTAATAATAAACAGTTTACAACTAAGAAACATTCCATAAAATCGACTAAGAAATTATTATTTTCTGCGATAACTTATTAATTTTCCTACAATTTACTTCGAAATAGTCGAATAAATCCATTGCGACCCCATATTTAATTGGTAATACCAATTGCACCCTGCTATAATAATCGGCTTATTAAAGCAATTTTTGTTGCGGGAAGTCGACACGGGGTTGATTTTCTGTCTATAAACCTAAGTGCATTTATTTGCGCTCTGTTATTCCACAAGGCTACAACCCATGTCATCCGAAGAAAAAACTTTCCGCGAACTCGGTCTTTCCGAGCCTTTGCTGCGTGCTCTTGACGAGCTTGGCTACGAGAAGCCTACCCCTATTCAAGCTGCGAGTATCGCTCCTCTTATGGCCAACAAGGACATATTAGGACAAGCGCAAACAGGTACTGGTAAAACCGGTGCTTTCGCTCTGCCACTTTTGAATAAGATTGATCCTAATACTAACTCTCCACAAATTTTAGTACTAGCGCCAACACGTGAACTTGCCGTTCAGGTTGCTGAAGCATTTGCTAGCTACGCTAAATTTATGAAGGGCATGCACGTACTACCTATTTATGGTGGTCAGAGCATGCAACAACAGCTTAATGCTCTTAGACGTGGTCCACAGATCATCGTTGGTACTCCTGGCCGTGTTATGGACCATATGCGTCGTGGCACTCTTAAGCTAGATACGCTTAAAGCGATGGTACTAGACGAAGCTGATGAGATGCTAAAAATGGGCTTCATCGATGATATCGAATGGATCCTTGAGCACACGCCTAAAGAGCGTCAACTTGCGCTTTTCTCAGCCACTATGCCTGAGCAAATTAAGCGTGTTGCTAACAAATATTTGACTGAACCTGTTCACGTTAAAATAGCAACAACAACCACAACTGTTGAGACAATTGAACAGCGTTTCGTTCAAGTATCACAACATAACAAACTTGAAGCACTAGTACGTGTACTAGAAGTTGAGAAGACTGAAGGTATCATTATCTTCGTACGTACTCGTAATAGCTGTGTTGAGCTAGCTGAAAAGCTAGAAGCACGCGGTTATGCTTCATCACCACTACACGGTGACATGAACCAACAGGCTCGTGAGCGTGCGGTTGATCAGCTTAAGCGTGGCAAGTTAGATATCATCATCGCTACTGACGTTGCGGCCCGTGGTCTAGACGTTGAGCGTATCGGACACGTAGTTAACTACGATATTCCATATGATACTGAAGCTTATGTACACCGTATTGGCCGTACAGGCCGTGCTGGTCGTACAGGTATGGCAATTTTGTTCGTCACTCATAGAGAAATGCGTATGCTACGCACTATCGAACGTGCGACTAACAGCCGTATCTCGCCAATGGACGTACCAAGTCCTGAGACAGTAACTGAGCGTCGTCTATCTCGTTTAGGTGAGCAAGTTTCTGAAATCATCGCTAAAGACTCTTTAGATTTCATGAAGGGTGCTGTTGCACAACTTTGTCAGCAACTAGAAGTCGACACTGATATCCTTGCAGCTGCATTGCTACAGCAAGTTCAGAAAGATCGTCCTCTACAGTTACCATCAATCAACGAACGTCAACGTGACAGCCGTGATGACCGTAACTCTAACGATCGTAACACTCGTGAACGCGGTGATCGTGCTCCACGTGATCGCGCTGACCGTCCTCGTCGTGATGCTCGTCCAACCCCAACTAACTTGGGTAAAGCCGATGCACTAAAAGACAATCCAGACGTTAAGATGTGTCGTTACATCATCGACGTGGGTCGTGAACATGGCGTTGGAGTAGGTAACATTGTTGGTGCCGTTGCTAACGAAGCAAACATCGACAGCCGTTACATTGGCCAAATCCAGTTATTCGATAACATGACAGCTATCGATCTTCCTGATGGAATGCCAAAAGATGTGCTTGAACATCTTAGAAAGGTTCGTGTTTGTGGTAAGCCACTAAACATTCGTGAAGCCGATGGTGCTGAATTACCAGCAGGTGGCGATAGCCGCCCACCACGTCGTCCACGTAAGCCATCTGGCGATCGTCGTCCAGCAGGTGACAGAAAGCCGCACCGTAAAGGTCCAGCTGGTGAGTGAGTAAGTAATTTATCAGCCTACTTTTTATAGAGTGAGCTAATAAACAAAAAAGGAGCCTAACGGCTCCTTTTTTAATGCCTGAATTATATCAATAGTGTTAAGCCACAAAACTCGCGACATATGCTGCTAATGATAAGCTCGCGGTTAATCCTGGCGATTCAATACCGAAAAGGTTAATGAGTCCCTGAACATTATGCTCATCATGAGTATCGATACGAAAATCTTTAAACCCATCTTCAGGCCCCTGTAATTTAGATCTAATCCCCGCACAACCAGGATGTAATCTCTCAGCATCAATATTGGGATAATAACGCTTTATCGCACTCAAAAATGCCGGTTTTAAACTGTATTCGACCGTGTATTCAGGCGTAGCTTCATAGGGAATGTAGTGCGCATCAGGGCCAAACTTTAACTGCCCAGCCATATCGATGGTGGCATGGATACCTAATCCTGCAGCATTTGCTACTGGCGCAGGGTAGATAAGTTTAGTGAAAGGGTTTGCACCACTGTAACTAAAGTAATGTCCTTTACACCAATGAAGTTCAGGCAGAGTAGTGGTATCAAGTCCCTGAATACGTTTCGCGACATCTACACAGCTCAAGCCTGCACTATTGATCAAGTAGCGGCACTGCATCTGCATCACCTCACCACCAATATCCAACCACACAATAAAACCATCAGCAATTGGCTCCGCTCTTATTAGCTCAGAGTGACCAGTAAAGAAGCCTCCGTTCCCTTCTACTTCAGCTAATAAACTCGACATGTAACTGTGACTATCAATGATGCCAGTTGAGGGTGATAACAGGGCTGTCAATGCCGAAAGCTCAGGAGAGAACTGCTTGATACTGCGCTTGGAAAGCCAAGAGAGATCGTCGACGCCGTTATTTTCAGCTTGGTGGAGAACATTTTGCAATGACACCTCTTGCTCAGGTGTGCTCGCAACAATCAGCTTACCTATCGGATTAACAGGAATGCCTCTTCGCTGGCAATATTCATACAATGCCCGATTTCCTGAGACACAGAGTTTCGCCTTTAAACTATTCTGGGGGTGATAGATCCCGGCATGGATAACTTCACTATTGCGGCTACTCGTCTCTTCACCATAACTCCCTCGCCTATCGATAACCGCAACGCTATGGCGCATAGCACTTAACTTAGCGGCAATAGCAAGCCCTACAACCCCAGCACCGACAACAATAACGTCCAGTTTTTCCATCCAGCACCCACTCCTTGTTCAGTATTCCTTGCTCAACACGCTGCAGAACATAAACCTGCATGAATCAACATAGGTAGCACAAAAATCTAATATTGCAACCTGCCTGGCAATCAATTATATTATAAATAGCAATTCTCAATAAAAAGAATAAAGAGGAAAGCATGGTAAGCTTAAGTTTTGGCTGCACTATCAATCATTTAGATTCAAACATAGCAGAAGTCATTGTCGACAGCGGAGTTGAGCTGAGTATCGAGATGGTCGAAGAGCTTGATAACTACCTAAAGGGTTTTTATCCGCATGACTTTGCCCTACTGGTAAATAAGAAAAATAAGTATACTTATACTTATGAAGCCCAGCTTTGTCTGGCATCTCTTGAACACCAAAGAGCACTGGCGATCCTGTATCACGACTTGCAAAATGAGCACATCCCCCCTCTATTAAGCCAACGCGTTGCTCTAGACAACATCAATGTTAAAATTTTTCCGGCCACTAAGCTAGGCCAGAATAGTGCGATCAATTGGCTTAAAGATATCCTGAGTAAGACAGCTTAATCGTACCGGCTTACACAGATGTAGGTCGCTAAGTATTAGTCGCTAATCTTTTTGCTCTTCGTGCGTTCATGGTTGGCAATAGCTGCAATACCATCACAGAAAAGATAATGACAGCGATACCACTTAAGGATAAAACATCCAAAGCATCACTGAAAAACATCTCTGGCCATAGGCCTAAACTCACCACAAGCCCTGTAGCGCTAAAGCTGAGCACAGGCGTTAAAGCCAACATGGCACTCACTTGTGCCGTAGGCCAATACTTCATCGAAGCACCAAAACAGCCATAAGCTATCAGAGTATTAAACGCACAGAAAATAGCAATCCACCAATCATTCATTGTCATTGCCGAAAAATGGCTGAAGTCACTAAACCCCGCCATCACTAACACCCCCATGCCATAAATAAACAGTAAAACATTACTAGGATCTAACTGTTTCAACAGTGATTTCTGTAGTAAGGCATAGCTGGTCCATGAACAGACAGAAAATTGAATAATCATCACCCCAGTCCAGACAGCAGAATTATCTGATTGATTGAACTCTAAAAAAGGGTGAAAGAACATCAACATGCCTAATGCCAACGTCGCAAAACAGGTCATCTGAATAGCACTTAGCCTCTCTTTAAAGAAGAGCATGCCACCGAACGCTAAGAAGAAAGGCGAAGTTTGAAAGTTAAGCTGAGCAGTGCCAGGCGCCAAGTACTCTAACGAGTAAACAAACGATACATAGTTAAGCATTAAAAACACAGAAGCAAAAAACAGCTTTATCCAAGCCACTTTATCTAGACAAGCAAACTGTTTCAAATTGCCACTAATATACTGAATCACAATACTCACCAACAAAGCGACTAAAAACCTAAACCAAGTTAACGAGACAGGGTCGATAAAGGTTGAAGAGAGTTTAAGCGCGATCGGCAGTATCCCCCAAAAGAGCACCGCCGTTGAGATAAAAAGTAACCCGATTTTGAAATTGTTCTGTTGCAAAGGAACCTACTTGAGCAGATGAATAACACTGAGAAGAGGTCAAGTATTCTGCGCCTAAAACATAACAACGTCTATAAGTTAAAACGATTAAGCTTACGAGCTAACACCGCCCTAACCAGTCTAAAACACTTAAAACAGGCAGTGATACAAACCAACAATCCAATTCTACACAGTATTTTCAGCTATTAGGCATTTATTGATTCGACAACACATTTTCAAATGCCTAATGAGTAGGAAACATGCCTGTAGAATATGGCAGTAACTTTAGCCAATGAGTCATCAAACTTGCTTTTATAGCAATACAGCAAGGAGTAAAAAAGTAAAACTACGCCAGCTGGGACCTTAAACAGCAAAGATTAACAGAAGAGTTTTCAAAAGCATTCTAATCTATTTCAAACACTCAAAAAACAAATCGCTATACACATGATTACCTTCCAGTGTAATATACACAACTTCATAGGGAGGCGTTCATGATCTATTTTAACAATTTACAGGGTCGAGATTACAATAGAGCTTATGGCGAAACAGTAAAATGTCGAGTCGAAGGAGATGACCCCATCATTTTTGATCTGTATGACAATCAAATCGCTAATGTAATGAATGAAGATTGGCAATATGTAACCAAAGGGCAGATGGCCATGGTGATTCAAGGGGCGTCAACCTGATATCAGCAGCAGATTATTAGTCTCCCAAGGCATCCTAAAAGGGTAGATTTAACATGTTCTGACGTGGCTATTGAGCTAGCAGAGTGTGGAACAGGTTTAAAGTGATTGAATAGATAAAAAATAAAACTAAAAAAATAATAAAAACAACCTCGATTCAATCTGCCAAGGATGGCTCTTTTTTACATTTATTAGTTAATGAGTTAGTCAATCCTTTTCAAGCCTAGCGCTACCTCCTGTTTAATTCTCTCGAGACAGTCTTGACAGATACAAGCACTCCCATCCAACTTGTTTGCTAAAAGTACGGATTTAGGCGGAAACTCAGCAGTCTTACACCAACAGTTTTCAATCTCCTGTTTAGTGGTTAACGCACACTGATTTGAAGTTTGGCACAGCGGACAAAGCATGGATTGCGTCTGCTGCTCATCATTCTCTACACCTGAATTATTCACATCTATTTGGTTCATATTTAACCTGCATCAGCCGGATGGTTGACTCCATCATACAAAGTGACTCCCTCCTTGAGTAAAGTGCGTATATCAAAAGGATCCCCTTCTAAGCACGCGACATTAAATCCATAAAAATGCGGATTAGAACGCCTTTGATGGTGAGTATAGATCCCACATTTTGAACAGAAGAAGTGTTTGCACTATACCCAAACTACCTGAAAATGTTCGTTTCAGAGGCGTTGTGCGAGTTCACTTCTAGACGCATTGGCGTAGAAATGGCTACTCCCTTTTAAGTTAATGCAACAACGAAGTGGGCTTGCACAAAGCCTTCTACGATGGTTTTTAATACATTTTATTCTGCGTTATTGATTTTGCAAAGGGAACAACCATTAGCTACAAACAATGCCTTGCCTAAAATGTATTAAATTCCCACTGAATCCTGCATTTTCAGGTAGTTTGAGTATATATTAAATTGATATAAACTTAATAGCTCAGCGCCTTTCATCACCTTAAGATCTGCTAGCGGGATAGAGGCCACAATTGCACCTCGTCGCCGACACATAGAGCAATCACAGCGACGTGGATCGACCAATCCATCCGGCAAAAAGAGTGATAGTTCTACCCCACCACAATGACATTGGGCTTTATAACTAGTATCTGTCATTAGCTCACCTTTCTGTGTTTAAGAATAAAGTCAAAAAATCATCTTGGGAAAAGTCTTACTCTCCCTTAGGATTTATCGCATAGGAATGGGAGCCGAGTATCGGGCTTCCATCAACAGCTTGTCCGTAATATCCCTGATGTTTATGATATTTTGTCATCAGTTTGCTCACATCTCCCTTATAACGAGGATCTTGAGGGCGTTCATGGCTGTTCACGTATGCTGCAACATCCCAAGCCTCTTGTGCTGTAAGCTGGATGCTTTTGCCAAAGGGCATGTTCTCATAGATAAATGAGGCGGCGGTATTCACTCTGTGCATTCCAGCTCCCCAGTTAAAGCTATCAGGGCCCCACAAAGGTGGCAATGAATACACACCAGCAGTTTCATATCCTAAGCCGTCTGCGCCGTGGCATGACTGGCAATGAGCTTGGTACACCTTCTCACCCCTGACAGGTGAATAAGCTAGCGGTGGTTTAGGTACTAATGGGAAACCTTTACCTGGTAACTTGGCTAGTTCATCTATTGTCATCATAGACTTAACTTTTTCTGGTATCGGAAAATCAGCGAGCTTACCGCCCTGTAATAGCAGTGCATCACTAATAGCTGGCACAGGCGAATCTAGCTTTGCCATATCCATTACGCCTCCCATCCCCAACCAATAAGAATATGCTGATAAAGCCACTAATTCAGCGCTGCCACTTGCGGGTGCTTTGCCATTCATCGAGTAGGTAAAACAGCCTTGGATACGCTCTTCAAATGAATTCACTTTATCATTTTTCTTGCGGTAAGCTGGGTAAGCGAAATAGGCAGCCCACAAAGGCGATGCATTGGCTTTTCGCCCTGCGTCCATGTGGCAATTTGAACAGTTCAGCTCATTGCCCACATATTTGCCTCTAAGCTGCTGAGTGTTAACAAATAGCTCATAACCTTTTCGAACTTTATCGCCAAACTCTCCGTCAGGAATCGCGTTTAAAGGTCTTGGCTTAAGGTAGGTTTGACTTGCCAACTTAGGGACAGATACTAGTTCAGTTTGTGTGTCGGGTAGTTCATCAGCCTGAACTGCAGGGATCATTATTAAGCTAAGTAAAATTAAGGGTATTTTTTTCATAATGAGTTCCTACTTTAACGTGGCAAAATATTGAGATAGAGCATCAATCTCTGATGGGGTCAATTTAGTCGCAATATTATGCATGACTCCATCTAGATCACCTTTTCTCGTGCCTGATTGCCAAGCTAACAGCTGACTTTTTATATAGGAAGCTTGTTGTCCTGCTAAACGAGGAAATTCGCCAACGCCTAATCCTGAAGGGCCGTGACAAGTGACACATGCAGGGATCACCCGGTCCCAATCACCTTGATATACTAGGCGCTCTGTGGCATCAGGGTAATCTGCTTTTTCGCCTCTAAAATGGGGCTTAACAAGCGGCACATCCATCGCAGCAAAATACTCTGCCACTTGGTTTATCGCATCACCTTGTACCATCATAGACATTGATTGCATGGTTGGGTTTTGACGTTGACCAGTCTGGAACAAGTTAATTTGCTTCTCAATATAACTCGCTGGTAGGCCTGCTAACCTTGGGCCTAGCGGCTCAACACCTTGCCCTTGTTGACCGTGACACCCCGCACACACTGCTGCCGATGGTGGAACATCTGCAAGCACTGAAAAGCTTAATACTAAACTCGCCAATGTTATTATTTTAAGTTTCATCATATTCCCCTTGTAGAAGTTGTGTATTTTAGGCTCAAAAGGGGAGGTTTTAATACTAATTTAATGGATTATTATGCAATAGAAAGTTGAGTAAGCTCTGCCTGCATTAATGCTGGATTGCTTAACAGCTCTACGCTACAGAGAAGGTTGATGTACTGTGATGAAGCTAATTCATTATAAGCTGATGAATAAAAATTAATGAAACCGTGGGCATATCGAGTCTGCACAGCCATCACAAACGGTTTCTTCGCCAAGCCAGCAATCACCTCATTAACGTCAAAATGAGTTTCAAGGACTGGGAAAACAAAGCTCACAGGACAAGATGGGGTGATGCTCAAGTGATGACGAATTTGACTTGGATAGAATCCAATGAAATGTAATACAGCCTCGGAATTAAGCTTCTCAAGCGCCTTCCAAGTTGCAGAAGCTCCGGCGCTGAAGCCTATTACTACACTCGGATTATTAGCAGCTTCAACTTTGCTTTTAACCAAATCACAATAATGCTCATGACCACATTCAGCCATAAAGGCCTGATACGCTAACGGCTCACGGTTAAAATATCGATTTACCCCATTAAAGGGGTCGATAACGACACATTCAAAGCTTGTTTGTTGAATCATGTTTTGCAGCGACAAAATAGGCTCGGTTAGACCAAATATATCGGTTACCAGAATAATCTTCAAAGTGAGCCATCTTTGACAACATACGCTAATGCACGGCATTCCATGTACCCATGGCAATTTGCAAAAGGTGAATCAAAGCACTCCATAACCGCATACCCGTTTCCACCAAGCTTTGCCGTTTTGTAGCGCATATCTGTTGCCAATAAAGAACGTGATGGTGCTGGTTTATTGAAGTCTTTTTGGCAATATGATGCCCTTATCTCTCCAAGCATCTCCTTATCACGACGTGAAATCTCTTCAACCGTAAACTCTTTTACATCAGAAGCCGCTAAAGACCTACCGACATTTTCTGCAATATCGGGACTCATATGAGTTCTAAACGAGACATTACTGCATGCAGTCAGTAATGCTAAGCAAGATATTATCAAACCAACTTTCCATGTTTTCATTAGCTATCCTTAATATATTTTTTAGTACCTTATAACAAATATAAGCTAGAAACAAAAATGCTCCACCCATTAAAGGTAGAGCATCATAACAAACTCTAGCTAAGTCCGGTGAACGGTAGCTTGTATCTCTTACTTACCTGGTCGAACACCTAACGTATGACAAATAGCGTAAGTCAATTCAGCTCGGTTCAATGTGTAAAAATGGAAATCTTTCACGCCTTCGCGAGAGAGGACTTTAACCATATCAATCGCCACATTAGCACCCACCATCTGACGAGTAACAGGATCATCATCTAAGCCTTCAAACTGCTTATGTAACCAGCCTGGAATGCCGACATTGGTCATGCCAGCGAAACGCTTTAGTTGCTTAAAGTTCGTCACTGGCAGTATGCCCGGCACGATTTCAACATCAATTCCCGCTGCAACACAACGATCGCGGAATCGAAGATAGGATTCAACATCGAAGAAAAACTGCGTTATTGCACGGTTAGCACCCGCATCGATCTTCTTCTTTAAATTAATAAGGTCTGCCTGCGCATTACGTGCATCAGGGTGAACTTCAGGGTAGGCAGCGACTGAGATATCAAAGTCTGCAACAGAGCGAAGTAAGCGAACCAAGTCGTTAGCAAAACGGGTCGGCTTTGGACTGCCATCTGGCAAATCACCACGTAGGGCTACAATGTCTTTAATGCCTGAGTTCCAGTAGTGCTTAGCCAACTCTTTAAGTTCTTCGTCACTGGCGTCAACTAAGGTCAAGTGCGGTGCTGCAACAAGGTTAGTCTCTTTTTGAATACGCTCAATCACACCATGGGTACGGTCACGAACACCTGAGTTAGCGCCATAGGTCACAGATACAAATTTAGGATTCAATGGCTCTAGACGACGAATTGAATTCCAGAGGATCTGTTCCATCTCTGGTGATGCGGGAGGGAAAAATTCAAAAGAAACGTTAATATCGCCATTCAGCTCAGCTAAGCTCTGGTTTAGTGATGTTGAATGTTGTGCATGATTAAAACTCATTTCAATTCCCTCTACTGCTCGACTATCTATAATCTGTTTTCTTAACCTGTTTTCATAACCTGTTTAAGTTGCAGAACTCATTTAGACGTTTGGACGTCTATACATCCATATTAAAGAAGCTGAGATTGAAGTCAATAGCTAAAAGAGGAGTAATTTCAAATAAGATATAACGGGGTGCAACGAGAACGTGACTTCGTCACTGCGAGAGCGGCTAGAAAGCGCCTTCGAGACAAAAAAGCCAGAAGATGAAAAGCTTTTGCTCTTACTCGAAGCCAACTTGTTGGCGAACTCGAAGGGAACTTGTTCCCGTTCTCGTAGCGAAGGCGCTCTCGACGCGAAGCGCCCTTCTTTGCGATATTTATTCTTGAACCAAATCTCGACAAATCTGTGCGAGATCTGATTGAACAGCGGCGGCGGTAACTTCGCGGCCAGCACCAGGTCCACGAATAATTAATGGGTTGTCTTGATAGAACGAGCTACGGATAACAAACACATTGTCACCAGGAGTTAAATTAGCATAAGCATGGTCTCTGTCGACCCACTCTATGCCCACTTCAGCCTTCAAGCTGCCATCAACTAAATCTAAGCCTGCGACATACCGCAAAACCTTATTCTGTTCTGCTGCCGCACTAAATTGCTGCAACATCCCATCATCAAGCTCTGCAATTCTCACTAAAAATTGCTCAAGTGATATATCCGCTAACGTCGCAGGAACAAGCGAGTTTAATGTAATGTCCTCTAGCTCAATATCATGACCAATCTCACGAGCTAGGATTAACAGCTTACGCTGCATATCACGGCCGGAAAGATCGTCACGAGGATCGGGCTCTGTGATCCCTAAGCCTCTCGCTTCTAGTACCAGTTGTGAAAACGGTTTTTCAGCATCATAGTTCTCGAATAACCAACACAGCGTGCCGGAGAAAATGCCGCCTACCGCTTCAATAATATCGCCACTGTTGTGGAGATCGTTCAGTGCATGTTGTACCGGTAATCCAGCACCACAGCTGGCATTGTATCGCCAAAACAATCTGCGATTATCCAACTGCTGCTTGAGCTCATTATAGAAAGCTAATGGACCAGAACCCGCTAGTTTGTTAGCACTCACGACATGAATACCACGCGCAAAGAACTCTGGGTATTGTAAGGTCAAATCTGCACTGGCACTAATATCTAAGGCAATGATCTCATCACATTCTAGCGCCTGAAGCTGCTCAAACAGGTGGTCATACAACCAAGGTGTAGCTTGCTGTTCAAACTCCTCTTTCCATGAAGCGAGGCTAATGCCCTCCTCTTTTAGCAAGGCTTTCTTTGAACTCAACAGACCCACCAGCTCTACACTAGCTTCTAACTCTTTATTCAATGACGCACGCGCTCGGGTAAATAGCTCTATCCAAGCTTCACCGATATTGCCAACACCAAGTAGCAACACACCAATACGTTTACGAGGTCCAGCACATCGACGATGCACCTTTTGAGTCAGTAGGTTGACCTGTCCATAGGGAACCAAAGTCACTAAACTTAAACCGTCGTTAAACAAGGGTCTGGCGTCGCGGCTTAACAAGCGGGCGAAACCACGGCGATAAAGACTTGAATCAGCACTGACTAGCGCGACTAAACCAAGATCTTCGCGCACTTTAATATCAGCGATCCCCAATGACTCAGCTTCAAGTTCAAGCAGAGCATGAACCTGTTTACTGTTTTCATTGGTAAAAGCTAACTCAACTCGGTTTTGCGCTAATTTCCAATGAGCTAGCGGAATAAGTCCAGACTCAGCTAACAGTGCTAGGACGCTATGCAAACCTGCTGTTAACCTTAAATTAAACAGTGAAACCGAAGCAAGGTTAGTCACAACCGGCGCACTGGCTGATGAACTCTTAGGCGCAATCAAGGTAAAGTCTGTGTGAGAGGCGTAGCTTGAACGCACAGCCAAGCTCACATCAGTATCAAACAGTGGCTGTAACGAGCGATTATGCAGCACTGGAGAACCTAGATGAGCAAGACGATTCGCTTCATCTAAAGAGAGGCTCTTGAGCAACTTAGCATCGTTAATTTTGTTAGGGTCGGCATTAAACACCCCCTCAACATCGGTCCAAATTGTCACACGACCGATATCTGCAAGGCTGGCAATTAGCGTGGCGCTGTAATCAGAGCCATTGCGCCCAAGCAATAGGGTTTCACCTTGGCTGTTCGCGCAGATAAAACCAGTAATAATCAAACGCTCATTAGGGCTATCTTCAACACGCTTCTGCACACGAGTACGTGATTCATCAAGCCTGATCTGAGGAATCGCTCCCTCATCGGCAATCAGCAGGCTTCTGGCATCGACATCACTCGCCGCCACGCCAGACTCCCTTAAAAGAGCCGCCAGCAAACGGGCAGACCAACGCTCACCAAAGCTCACGACTTCGCTGCGCTTATATTCATTGAGTTCATCAAGAGAAAACAAACTGATCAATTGATACTTGTCGATAGATAGCCGCTCGCGCAAGCTTCTGGCTTGCTCATTTGATAGCAATTGCTCAATCAAATTCTGCTGAAAACTAATCAGTACTTGTAGTTCTTCTTGCCACAGCTGAGACGAATCTTTTAACGCTAGTAACTTATAAAGAAAATTGGTGCTCTTACCTGCGGCAGAGACAACGACAAGATCGTCGCTATTGCCATGAGTGAGAAGGATATGAGCCACACGGCGATAACAATCTGCATCCGCTAGACTAGAACCACCAAATTTATGTAAATGACCACGCGCCATCTCTAACTCCTATAAACCAATTAACAGCTGGCTGCACGTACTACGGTGCAGTGAGGCCAGCTTGACTATCTACGACTAAATGACCACGCGTCATTTTTAACTCTTATAAACCAGTTAACTGCTAATAGCAGATGCTGCTGCAAGTCCGGCTTTAATATCAGCAACTAAATCTTCAGCATCTTCAATACCAACAGAAAGGCGAATTAAGGTCTCTTTAACCCCAGCTTCGGCTCGCGCCTCAGGTTCCATCGCTCTATGGGTCATTGTCGCAGGAACGGCGACTAAACTCTCTACCCCACCTAAACTTTCTGCGATAGAAAACACAGAAAGTTTCGCTAAAAAGGCAACTAACTCCGCTTCGCCACCCTTTAGCTCGAAACTTAGCATCGCACCGAAGCCTTTTTGCTGTTTAGCGGCGATGTCATGTCCAGGATGATTTTTAAGCCCTGGGTAATAAACTTTATCTACCGCGCTACTATTAGTCAGCACTTCTAATACTCGCTGAGCATTAGCTTGATGCTCCCTGATACGAATAGGCAGAGTTCGAAGGCCACGTAGCGCTAAATAACTATCAAATGCAGATCCGGTCAGTCCTAACGTGTTTGACCACCAATGCAGTAACTCACCCAATTCAGGATCTTTCGCAACCACGGCACCACCAACAACATCACTGTGACCGTTGATGTACTTAGTCGTTGAATGCATCACAATATCAGCGCCTAATAAAAGTGGCTGCTGTAAAAATGGGGTCAAAAAGGTATTGTCGACGACCACGAGCGCATCAACGTCATGGCTTGCAGCTGAAATAGCCGCAATATCGACAACTCTAAGCAATGGGTTTGATGGGGTTTCAAGCCACACCATCTTAGGTTTTAATGCAATTGCCTCACTTAAGGCTTGGCTGTCGGTTTGATCGACTACTACCAACTTAAACTGACCCTTTTTGGCCAAGTTGGTGAATAGGCGATAACTGCCGCCATAGCAATCGTGGGGAACCAGTAAAAGGTCATCAGGGCCTAGCAAGCTCGTGATTAAGGTAATGGCAGCCATTCCCGTACACGTCACCACACCAGTGGCTCCTTTCTCAAGGCCTGCAATAGCATCACCAAGAATAGAGCGCGTAGGATTGCCCGAGCGGCTGTAATCAAAATCTCTTGGATTTTTATGTCCATCAAAGGAATAATTAGTGGAAAGATAGATCGGCGGCACAACGGCACCATGTTGGGTATCGGACTCAATCCCCTGACGCACGGCAATCGTGGCTAACTTACGTTCGGTCATCTACAGCTCCTAAGATTCACTACTGAACATCATACCAATTACTGACATCATACTTTATATCGTTTCTAACAAATAGATGTCTGGACGTCTAAATGTACCTAAGAGTTACCCCCTAGTCAACCGATTAGACGTTTAGACGTCTGAACATATAGAAATCTATTTGCATTTGAGGGAAATAAGAGGCAATAATTTGACTGTACAAATTAAAGGGTTAAAATCTGCCCCGAATTTTGAATTTACAGGTGAGTCAATGACTGAGTGGAATGGCGATTACATCAGCCCATATGCTGAACACGGCAAGAAGAATGAACAAGTAAAGAAAATTACTGTTTCTATTCCCTTAAAAGTGCTTAAGGTACTGACTGACGAGCGTACACGCCGTCAGGTAAATAACCTACGCCACGCCACCAACAGCGAACTGCTTTGTGAAGCTTTTTTGCATGCCTATACTGGCCAACCACTGCCTAATGATGGCGATCTGTCGAAAGATAAACCTGACAGTATTCCAGTAGAAGTAAAACGCCTGATGGATGAGATGGGCATTGAGTGGGAAGACGTCGAGTAATCTTATTTAATACCTAAACGGTCTAAAAAGGCTCGTTTCAGCGGCTTCATGCGAGTGTCATTCTAGGCATATTCTATTGCCACTGGATCCTGCATTCCCAAATGGCGTTAGGTATAGAAATTACTCTGCTCCAGGGATCGCTATGCGATCCCTGTTTGTTTTTATTGTTCTTTATTGCCGCATATATCCAGCTCACTTGGGTATACTATTTATGGACATGAATGTGTTTGAGTTGATCGCACCGACCACCTTACTGTTGGCATCCGTTATTATCTTCTTTGGTGCCATCACTCAAAGCTTGATAGGTTTCGGTCTTGCGGTGGTTGCCTCTCCACTTCTTTACCTTGTTGATCCTGATCTGGTTCCGGCACCCGTCATTGTTATGGGCTTCTTCATTTCTCTGCTGACTCTCTATCGAGAACGAGGAGCGCTGGAGTTTAATGGTCTGCAGTATGCATTACTCGGTCGAATTCCCGGCGGGTTTCTCGGTGCTGCTCTGTTAATATTTGCCCCTCAGCCCATTCTTGGATTGGCCATAGCTGGAATCGTCGCTGCAGCAGTGATCCTGAGTTTACTTAAATTCAATTTAGCAGTTAATCGCAAGAGTTTGTTTGCAGCAGGCGTGATATCAGGGGTTTTTGGCAACATAGCAGCCATAGGTGGCCCACCACTGGCGATTTTGTTATCGGGTAAAGATGCACGCCAGTTTAGAGCGGCGCTTTCAGCCTTCTTTATCTTTAGCTCCACCATCGCATTAGCCATTTTAGCCATAACAGGATTATTAGAGCTTAAACATCTGTGGCTATCACTGATGTTACTCCCATCGGTACTATTAGGGTATATAGTCGCTGGTAGGCTAGTGGGAAAAGTTGATAAGAATAAAACCAGAAGCATGACACTGATTTTATGTTCATTCAGTGCACTGGTACTGACGATTAAATCGTTAATAGAATTGTAAAAGCGAGGTGCTTCGCTCCGAGAACGTGACTTCGCCACTGCGAGTACGCATCTACGATGCTTCGAGAGCGACCTTCGGTCTTCGAGAAAGAGAAGTGACACAGACCGATGAAGTATCGCTTGTTCTCGTAGCCATGTAATGGCGTCCTAAACAGCAGACGTTGTCAGGTGCTCTCGTAGGCACCTGTCAGCCTATCTCGAAGCGAGTTCGCGAACACTCTCGAAACGTCATTAAAAATGATAGGAAGTTTGCAGCACACCGCCGATGGCATCATCGCTGCCCAGCATACCGGTAAAATCCAGATAAAATGCTTGCCCAAATGCCAAGCCAGTGCCTAACGAATAGATATCAGAAGTGCTATTTTTCATGTCATGTCGATAACCCAGACGCAGAGCCAACCAATCTGTCGCCCTCACTTCACCACCTAAGCGCCAGTACTGAGTGCCGTCAATCTCATCGAAACGCTGATGAGCGTTAAGATCAATATCCGATGTCAGTGTGAGACTATCCCAATCATAGGCAACACCTGCGGTATATAATGGCTCTACTTGATAGGTAAACTTGCGCCCTTGAGTTTCAACCGTCTCCACATCTTTGCTGATTAAGTTACGACCAGAAACTCCCACAACAAGCCCACCAATAGGCTCCATCGCCACACCGACATCCAGATTAAATGTCGCCTCATCATTACGGTACTTGGCATCATTAGCATCACTGGAATCAAAATTGTTCGCGCTAACCACATAGTTGTAAGTATCTATACGTTGAAACTTAGGCGATATCCCCACAGAAATGGGCATATTAACGATTGATAAAGGCAAGCTTATTGCCACTCCAAAATCAGAAACTGCGCCAGCGACAACTGCACCTTGCGAATCAAGATCTGAAACTTCAGGAGGACTATTCGGGTTCAGAGCGGTTAAATCATCGATGTCAGATTGCTCAATCGCAGTGACGCCGACAGCATCGATATAACTCTTATAGAACACAGCCATTGCCATCTTGTCGCTTGGGATCACAAGTGAGAAACCAATACCTGCACTGACATAGGCAGTGTTACCTTTTAAGGACTCGAGATCAGCAATCAGATCAACACGAAAGCGCTCGATTTCTACTGCATCTGATGCATTGATTGCTGCCTCTAGGCCATCATATGAACCTTCCAGCGCATCAAACTTATCGGCCATCTGATCTTTATCAGATCCATCAGCACCTAGTACAGGCAGCAAAAGAGCAAAATCATTGAATTTAGGCGCATGTAAAGCCAGAAGAGCGGGATTAATAAAAGCGGCTCCCTCTCGGTTAGAAGATGCCACACCAGCGCCGCCCATTGCATCACTGCGCGCCTCGTAATACGCTTGCCCAGCACATACTGAGGAGGAGAGAAATACAACACTGCATAACGCTGTTTTAAGCAACTTCATCCATTCAGCCCCTTTTATATCATTCTTATTTTGTACTTCTTATCGTGAGATTAAAAGATAGTTCAAACTAGACACACTTGGACGATAAATTCAGTCAATATGACGTAATTTATTAGATCAATATCCTCTCAAAAATAGATAAAATACAGCCTAACAATTAGTTATTGTCGCAGTAAATTTTTGCCCGCATGGTTAGCTATTGTTTTTAAAGCTCATCAAGTCGTCATGCTCAATTTGTTCATGACTAAATAGTGATTTAACTCGTCAAAAGCTAAATAAGAAAAGAGGTGAAAATAGGGCTGGAGCAATTCCATACTGAATATCGATGACTTAATGGGAATGCATTAACAAAAAATCCACGCAGATAAGGGTTATCATGACGTTGTTGTATAGCACGGCCTAAACAGTATTAGGCTAGTTACTGTAAAACTCACTCCATGGTTTTGGCTTACTGATTAAGTAACCTTGAATCATATCCGTTTTCCATTCACTGACCATTTTAAATTGTTCATCCGTTTCAATTCCTTCACAAACAACAACCAGCGATAAATCATGGGCAAGCTTCACAACAGTCTGAGCAATAATCTCATATTGAACATCCACTAACGTATTGTCGATAAAGCTTTTATCTATTTTGATAATATCAAAGTGAAAGTTCAGCAGGTAACTTAAGGATGAGTAACCAGTACCAAAATCATCCATGGATAATTTAAAGCCCTCTTCATGGAATTCAGAGAACTTCTCTTTTGTTAACTCATTGTCTTGCATCGCTGAAGTTTCGGTAATTTCAATGGTGATTCTTTCCGGCGAAATACCATACTCATTGACGATACTGGTAATATTTTGCACCAATCGCTCCTCTTTAAACTGAACCGGAGATAAGTTGATTGATACACCGACATCATCAGATACCGTGGGTAGAGACAAGCAGCGACACACCTCATGGATAACCCAATAACCGATTGCGATTATATCGCCACTCTTTTCAGCAATTTCAATAAAGCGATCTGGCGGGATCATCCCTTTAATAGGATGTTTCCAGCGGATCAAAGCTTCGTAGTGATGGATCTCTTCATCTAGTTTTGTTGTTTTAACGATAGGTTGAAAATAGAGAATAAACTCTTGATCCTCAATGGCTCTAGGCAGGCAATGTGCCAACTCCAAGTGCAGCCTTAACTCCTGTACGATTTCATCTTGATAGCCAACCGCCCTTCTCGAGGGAGTATTTTTAGCTTGATAAAGAGCGATATATGCCATTCTCAACAGCTCATTTGGCTCCGACTCACAACTGGGATAACAGCTATAACCCGCTCTTAACTCACAGGCCATGGGATGACCGTCGACCAGTAAATAGTTAAGAAATGAGTCCATAACATCAGAGAGGGTTTGAATCACCTCCTCCTGAGTAGAGTCGATCATAATAAACGCAAATTCACTGCTGTTTAAAATCGAAAGAGTATTATTGTCGGGAATAATTCCTTTTAGGCGCACTATCGCCATTTTTAAGAAAACACTTTTGACCTCTTCATCTAATAGGTTTATTGAACCACCTGACATCTCAAGTGATAGAACAATTACAAAACTGTTACTTTGTTTTTTGTCCACAAGGAACTGAATAACCCTTAAAAAACCTAGCTTATTATGTAGACCTGTCACAGGATCCAAAAGTATGGCTGAAATGGTATTTTCATCTTGGTTATCATCATTCAGTTTATCTGCAATATTTTGCAAGGAATCATAAACATCTTTTAAATAGTGGCTCGAAACATCTTTATCGACACATAAAGAAATTATTGCTGCGATATAAGCTAAAAAAGCACTGTCATACTGGGAGAAAACCTTACTATCAGAAGGTTTAAAAGCCACCCCGCCATGCTCTGTTTTAAAGCGTTCAAAGTGAACATTTCCCTGAGAAAGCAGGTGATAAATATCGGAATTAGACCCCATTGACTCTCTATGACTCACCACTTCATCACGAATTTCGAACAAGGGTTCTATGGAGTTAACTTGGTTTTTAGGCACTTTCGTCCAACGACAATCATCAATGAACTTATGCGCTTCAATGACGGGCATAACCTCCCACCATAAGCCATTAACAAAACGAAATAGCACGCAAGTATCAATATCGACTGAGAAACGTGTCTTCTGATAGATACTTTTTAAATCTCGAATGAAATTGGAATCGACACTGATAGTACTACTTAACTCCAGTAAGCTTGCCGACCTTAAAGAGGCTTCAAGAGTTTGTTTAATCGATGTTGAGTCACTATAGAAAAGTGATGTCTCAATCTTCTGTTCTCCACTTACTTTACTGATGTTATTGCTCTTTAAATTATTGTTTTTGGACATAGAACTAACTGGCCTCAGCGATGGTATTAATAAACTCTTGATCAATACCAACACCAATACTATCGGCAAGATTGACCATATAGAGTGCGCAGCAGATCATACCAATAAGCTCAGTAATCTCATCTCTGGCAAAGCCTAGCTCACATAACTCTTTATCTACACTCGCCACTAATTCAAAGTTATTATCCACTGACGCATCAGCTAACTTGATCACCAATTTTAATGCGGGATTTTTAATCTGTTCAATATCATTAAGAATAATGCTCATGTCATCACCAGTAAATCCATGATGTAAAGCTAATGCATGATGTGCAATCATGCAGTAACTACACTCTTTTTTATTGGCAATATAGGAGAACATTAACTCCTTCGTAATTCTTGGTAGATCACCTGAACACAGATTCTTGCGTACCATATTCCAAGAAGACATTGCTAAATCTTGATTTAAAACGACCACACAGCGAAATATAGCGGGCACAAACCCCATTCCTAACTCTTTACATACCTGCTGATGAATGTCAGGAAACTGCTCTTTAAACTTCTCTTCGGACAATATAGGTAGATCGCTCATATTCAATACCGTTAAAAGGTTAACTCATCACTCGTCTACTGAAGCGATTAGATCTCCCGTCATAAAACGCTTTGATGAAATGACACAAATTATCTTCTCAGATTAAATAGTAGTCGGTTTTAAGAATAAATCTCTAAACCAAGCCAAGTGTAGCTATTAGTTTTCTGTGAGAATTTGAGCATAATCGATGAAAAAATAAAGGGGGAAAATCTAAAGATCCATTAACTTTTCTTATTTGATGTGGCACCAGATTATTGTCGGTGCTAAAGTTAAATAGGTATAGAGAATAGTTAGATAGAGACTGAATTCAAACAATCGATGGAGAATTTATGCACCTAATAATGAAAACTCAATTCGACAACCTTAGGCTTAACGATGAACATGAATATTCCACTAATGACAGAGGTGGGAAGAAAGTGGTTAAGATCTTTAAAGATGGAGGGTTAATCGCCAAAAGAATAACAATAAAATGCTCAGTACAATACTTTGGGATCACTGGTGTCGAAGAGTTTCTGACCACAGAATAACCAGTATAAGGAGAGCAAGACTCCCCTCTCAACAAGTTAAGCTTGCTCGGTTACTTATAAGCAGCTTGTGGCTAATAAGGCATAACTTGTAGCAGTTCAACTCTTCGATTCAATGCTCTGCCATCAAAGGTTTCATTAGTGGCAATAGGTCTTGTTTCGCCTTGGCTCTTTATCTGAGTAGCAGCCATCCCCTGCTCATTTAAATATGTTTGGGTATTCACTGCTCGACGCAAGCCCAGATGATCATTATAAGCTTCACTCCCCTTCGCATCAGTATGGCCAACTAGCTTAATCAACTCCGGAGTTTGAATTAGCCTTTTTGCCACTTTATCTAAAATTAAACGAGACTCTGGCGTCAAGGTGTTACTGTCGAAATCAAAGTAGATCCGCGCGAGCATCTCTTTTCCAGAATCAAACTCAATCAATCCATTGCTAGACAAATACTCCATACAAGTTAACGAAACATCACGGTTGTTCGCCAACGTTAATAACGCTTCCCTCATCTCTGATTGTTCTGAATCTTGTCTAATCATCAACTGACCATCTCGATGATTTGCCACTCCAGTAACATCAGAAATTGTCACCTGCTGACTGATGTTATACCCCTTAGTTGAGCAATATGACTCTAATTCGTATTGACGTTGTTCTGCCACTTGATGCTCCGTTTGCGCTGACGGTAAATCTTGTGCGCATCCGCTTAAAAACCAGCTCAGGATTAGGATGCTGACGAAGGTAATACATATTTTTTTTATCATTATTTAGTTCTCAGTATGCCGGTAATAAAGTTTAGAGATGCCATCACTCTTGGCTCCCTTTTTAATCAAATCTAAAATATCCTCAATCAAATCATCTAAATTACCCACATCAATAATATTCTCTTCTCCAACACACTTTTTAAACGCATTTTGCCCTGACGCACTGAACTGAACACCTATCACTCCCATGTGCAGGGGGAGATCGCCATCGTTAAACCCCGACCTAATCTTGTTACACACCCCAGCATTAACCAGATTCGAAAAGGTATTTCGATAAGGGTCTTCCTTACCGTCACTGATGATTAAGATCATTTTAAGGCGCTTGTTATACTCTTTTGTCTCCTCTTCATCGGGATTAGTTGGTCGTCCTTTATCTAAGATCTGTGCTCCTCTTAACAGGCCTTGATACACAGAAGTCCCCCCATTAGGTGACATTTGATTCACCCTCATGATCTCAGACTTTTGGTTAGTGAGAGGAATGGTCCAGAAACTGCCATTACACATTGAGCTATTATAAAGCCTTTGATAACTGGGATGATGTTGAACATTAGTGGGGCTCTCACTAAAGACCTGTTCGACACTGCGGCTGTAATCTATCCAGTTACTACTATCCGGCCATCTTTGAGAGCTATCATTCACTACGGATTTAATCGTGCGCGCATCCGCTCTTGGTCCCGGTAATCCATTGCATTTACGGCTGTTACTCACACAACTAGAAACTTGGTTATAGCTTTTGTTGGCCCACTCTCGCCAATTGATCGATTCATAATTGGTATAGTTGCTGCCGGTTTTACCACTTGGATTTCGATACTTCAGCTGAGTCATGCAGGTATTTCTATCATCACCGCCCTCCACCACCCGCATGTTGTAAGGCACTAACGCGATACGATTACGGATCTCAGTCTCTCCTTCCCTAGGAATGAGGATCTCATTCGATATTTGAGTAATGGCATTTTTAAGGCTGTTAATTCTGTAGCCGTCCATCGAACCGGAAAAATCTGAGACAAACACGATATCGACATCACGGTCTCCCAAATATTCAGGATAAGCACGGGCTAAGGCTCGGTTTCCAAGGGTTTCAGTCGCTTTAAAACTAGGGATCAAATCGCTATGTAGCCAAGAGGTATGCTCCGTATTAGCCGTCACCCGATACTGGGTATACTCCCTATCCTCAAACGAACCATCCGCCATAGGATAATGATCAATATCCTCTTTTCGCTCAATTCTTACCTGACTAATCTCTTTTATATTCCGCAAATAGCTGGAGATATAATCTTTGGCAAGTTGAGTTTCATATCCCTTGTCATTCCGATTAGCCATTGAGACTGCCAAACTCGCCGCTTCAGTGGCATCCCCAAGGCGGTTTTTCTTCTGAATATAACGCGTTCCTTCTAACGCCAAAAACACCATGCCAAAGAGCGGAATCAATAATAAAACTAAATAGATGGCAGCCGCGCCTCGCTGACGAATAAACGTCACGCTCTCATTGTTTATCATCGCTACCTTCCCGGCATCACTGAACTTGAATGGATATAGTGCTGAGCACCTTTACCCAAAAATTGATTAAACCAGGAATCCGCCTTTAAACAGAGGGTCACTTGATAGAGAGGAAATCGCTTATCTGATGAAGTTTTCGGCGCTAAATGAGCCCTATTTTTAAGCGAGTCATCGGGAATACAGGGCGCACCACCCTCAATCCCTCTATCGAAAAATGAGTAACGTTCATCCACCATCCACTCAACACGCATTCCATAGGGGGCGGTTTCAGATGTCTGTGCATAACCGAGTAATCTGGCAGCTAATGTATCCAGCTCATCGACTTCTGCAGATGTCATCGATAAATGATCATCATAGAAACGAGTACGCTCTTTTAATACATTCACGAGCGAATAGCTCACCCTGTCCAGGCTCACCCGACTAAGTAACTGAAAAGCGATATCTCCCGTAAAAACCAGCAGAGCAGACGTAAACAAGAGTACAAAAGCCAGCTCTATCGTAAACACGCCACCTTGTTTACTCTTCATCAATTGGCCACCCCTCATGCTCCATGGTCACTAAAATCCGTCTACTTATTTTCTTTTCAAACACACCAGCCAAGAAAAACATCGGCGTATAGCGATAGGAGATCTCATAGATAGCCAATGGACACCTCTGTTGTCTCGCTTGAGATAAGCTCGGCTTGTTACCAATGAGGTTTGGCAGGTTTTCAAAATAAGAGATTGAGAGCTGGTAGCGTTTAGGGTCGACTAAGAGGTGCCAGATCTCTCCTTTTTTCTCAAACACTTGCGTTAACCTCTGATCATACAGATCGCCATTTCTCTGAGCTTCCCACACCCGAGTATCTCTGGATGATTCGCGCAGTGAAGATTCAGCTAAATTAATCACATAGATAAGCCGACTGACTTCAACAATTCCGAATGTAACAAAGAACATCACGATGGCGCCGATCGCAAACTCAACAGAGAAAGCACCTCGCTGTCGCCGCTTAAGACCTTTAAATGCCACTAGCTCTCCTCTTCTTCACGTAAACTATAAAACAGTGCAGAGATCTGCTCATCTGAATAGTCTTCGCTTAATAAACGGTGAGCCTCGCGATAGTCCCCCACTTTGAATAACGAAATCGCAAGATTAAAGCCCAACCTTTTCTCATCAGGATGTTGGCGATAAACCGGAGTCAGCAACTCAACCGCTTGTAGGAACTCTCCCTGAGCCAGATACAACACCGCCAAATTATTCTTAACCGTAATATCATCATGACCCATTAAGCGAGCTTGATTGAAAGCCTCTAATGCGGCTTGATAATGGCCAGCATTGGTCAAAGCGATCCCTGAATTGATATACAGCTCTGAACCCTTATAGCCTTTTGATATCGCTGATTTATACTCAGACACAGCCAGTTCGAATAGGCCGGAGTCCGACGCAATATTGCCGGAAAGAAAGTAAAGTTCGGGTTGCTTCGCCACCAGTGACTTAAGCTGCTTAACGTAAAAATCAGCAGACTCAACATCACCATAATCATAATAGGATTGGGCTAAACTGAGCATCACTTCAGTTGAATCAGGTTGCTTGGCAAGCTCAAGCTTATAGTGGGCAACCAATCCCGCATGATTGCCGACAGTTAATAGATCTTTTGCGGTTACCTCTTGAGAAAGCGGCGCAGTGCTGCAACCTGCTAATGAGCACAATAGCAGTGGTAAAACGAAGTAAAATCTGTGCATGGTTTACCCTATGGAGAGTTGCATAAATCCGGGCGCTAAAATCAGCACTACGATGGGAAACATGATAAAAAGGATCAGAGGAACACTCATTTTCGCAGCCAATTTACCGATACTTTCCTCCATGGTCAGTACCTGCATCTGGCGCATATCTTCGGCCAAATCCGCCAGTACATTCGCAATCGAGGTTCCGTACTGAATATTCTGGATCAGGGTGAGCGAAAAACTGCGAACTTCAGGAGTCGGGATCCGCTCACTCAACTCTAACAATGCCTTCTCTAAGCCCGTGACTCGCGAAGTGTCTGCGGTTTTTTTTATATGGAAACAGAGATCCTTATCGAACGCTTTTAGCTCCTCAGCAAGATAGGCCAGTGCAGCTTCAACGGTCATTCCGGTTTGCACACAGACAGACATCATATCGAGCATGTAGGGAAGCTGACGTGATGTTTTGTTCACTAGCATCTTTTTACGCATAGCTAAAATAGCGTCCGGCAATATCAAGGTCATCACCATAGCAATAGCCCCAATCATGACCTTATTTGACAGAGCCATATCTGAGATGACAATCAGCAAAATAATCATCAAGGCTAACGCTATTTTCGCCGGCACATAGAAGCGGGCAAATCGAGTGTCATAGAAACCTGCTTCAATAAATTGCTGCTCCAACTCTTCTCGTTTTTCCTGACCAATACGCACAACTAGCTTGCTTAACTTCTCCATTCCCGACTCTTGGGAGGTCTCAAGATAACGCTGAATATGCCATTGGCGTTGCTTCTCCTGATGCCATAAAGCCAAGCCAAGCGCCACTAATCCACTGATCACGACAAGTACCGATATTAAAACAAACATCATCCGTTCTCTCGAATACATGACCAGAGGAAACAACCCGAGATAAACAGGGCTATTGAGGAGATGACCAATAAAACTAATACAACCACTAACGCACCCCTCTGATAAGTAACCAAATAATAAACATCCCCAGCGCTTCACTTCCGACTACGTAGTACAAAATGTACCTCCCAGATTCATCCGTTAAGACAAAATCTAGGTTCTGGGGGCTGAGATAACTCAGCAAAATCATAAAGAAGAAAGGCAGGGACGCGACGATTTTTGCCGACAATCGCGCCTCAGATGTCATCGCAGCTTTCTTCTTGTCTAACGTCCTCGCGTCCATCAATACCCGGATTAACCGAGCCATCACTGATTTCAGCTGACCACCTCTGGCCATGTTGGCGCGAATCGTCACAATAAAAAATAGAAAAGTTGGGTAGGGAAAACGTTTACATGCACGTTTAAATACTTGCTCTGGAGGCTCACCTAACTTGAGGCGATCCCCCATGTCTCTGAACTCTGATCCAATTTGATTATCCAAGGATTTACCCACATAGGAGATCGCTTGCATGATACTTTCACCGGAGGAGACCGCACTCATCATAATATTCAGGGCATCAGGGAAGGTCTCATCAAAGACTTTTTTCCGCTTTCGCATCAACCAATTCCAGCCCCAAAAAAAGCCAAGTATGGGCAACATTATCGGTAACCAAATGCTATTAAGCTGTAGAAAGCCATTGATATAGATGCCCGCACTGCTCAGCAGCACCAAAAAAACCGTTAACTTTAACCAAGCCTTATCACCCAGAGCGACAAAAGCGGGCCGAAGCAACATCTTAATTTTAACCAGCCAAACTCTATGTTGTAGCGAGTCCAGCTTCACCGCCGAACGGATCTCATCCGCTTCAGCCATCTCCACTTTATCAACCAAAAACTGACGCTTAATGTCTTGGCTTCTCATTCCCCACAATAGGGCTGCAATGCCGAGCAATATTAAGGAAATCGGCAAGATCATTTCAATCCTCTGAAAGCCAACATCAACTCATCCTGCAAACCAAAATAGGCCGCTCGCTGCATCAAGATAGAGCGTTGCATGATCCCAGGAGAGATATATTCACCCAACACTTTCTCCATACTCTGCCCCTCAGCAGGTTGAAACTTAAATAGCTCCTCCATCACCACATTTTCTCCCTCAAGACCCACCACCTCTGAGATACTGGTTATCTTACGGGAACCATCTCTTTGTCGATTTACTTGAACCACAAGGTGCACCGCACCCACTATGGTTCTGCGAATCGCGTCTAAAGGTTGATTAAGCGATGCCATCATCACCATAGATTCAACCCGTGAAATCGCATCTCTTGGGGTATTGGCGTGTAGCGTTGACATGGAGCCATCATGACCAGTGTTCATTGCCTGCAACATCTCAAATGCTTCGGCGCCACGACACTCACCAAGGATGATCCGATCCGGCCGCATACGCAGAGAGTTAATGATCAGATCCCTTTGATCCACCTTACCGCTGTTTTCGATACTGGCAGGACGGGTTTCAAGCCTAACCACATGAGGCTGTTGCAAGTTCAACTCTGCCGCATCCTCAATGGTGATGATCCGCTCATCTTCGGCAATATAACTAGAGAGTGCATTTAGCAACGTAGTCTTACCCGATCCTGTGCCACCAGAGATAAGAATATTCAAGCGACAACGGGCCGCAATCATTAACACCCTTGCCATCTCAGCCGAAAGGGAGCCAAAGCCAACTAACTCCTCCAAACCAATCTTCTGCTCTCTGAACTTACGAATAGAGATCGTTGTGCCATCAATTGCGATAGGTTTAATGACAATATTCACTCGGCTACCGTCATTGAGGCGCGCATCGACCATTGGCGAGGACTCATCCACACGACGTCCTACTCTGGCCGCGATACGCTGTGCTATCTCAAGCAGTTGTGCTTCGTTAACAAACACTACTTCTGAACTGTGAATTTTGCCATGACGCTCATAGAAGATCTGATCGGGTCCATTGACCATAATGTCATTAATACTGTCATCTTCTAGCAAGGGCTGTAGTGGTCCTAACCCCAGCAGTTCATCAACTAAATTCTTTACCGTCATGCTGCGTACAGCAGTAGAGATAGGTTGATTGAAGTTACTGGCCAATACCTCAACCGCACTTTGGATCTGTCTCAACAGCTCCTCTCGCGGCATATTGGCAATCATCTGAGCATCAAGGGCTTCAAAGATTTGAGAGCGAAAACTAAGGTAGATCTCTTTATTATTCATCGCTTAACCAACGCCATAATTCGATTCAAAGGAGAATGAATAGCATCAGGCTGTTTACCCTGAATGAGCTGCGCGAGTTTATTGAAGGCACCATTTTGCTTCTCCAAACGGTGCAGACGCTTACCTGACAACATCAGAGCTGAAAAATTAACGGCATAACCCAGATGAACATCAATTGGCCTAGCCAGATATCGTTCAACCTCATCTTTTTTAAGTGGAAAACCGCCTTCAGGACGATGGATATTCAAGAAGGTTAAGATACGGATATCTGCCGTTCCCGACAGATTATGCAACTCTATTTTTTCAATTATCTGAGACGCGTTACGCACCGAAGAGACTGTGGCATCGAGGACGACGACAAACAGATCCACTCGATCTGACAATAACGCTGGATCCATCACAAAATCGTTAGAGCTGGAGAAATCTTCAATGATGAAGTTAGCCTGACGACTGAGTAAATCAGCAATATTCTGGCTGTCGTTATAAAGAGCGTCTGCCGATTGCGAACCACCAAATGCCAGCAATCGCCAATGCTCATCAACCTTACTCAAGTAGTTACTTGCACTGACCTCATCCATATCACGAAGCTGCAGCGACAGATTATCTGTATCTTGACGCTCAAATTTCTTAAGCCCTAACAGGATATCTGTGTTGCTGTTGAAATACTGATGATCGACCTGAATGGTTTCAACGCCCTGATACGCCAAGGTCGCCGCCAGTTCACAGGTGATCATCGTGTTACCAATCCCACCTTTAGTGCCCACGACCGCGACTCGCTTCGCCTTTCGGTTTTTATTGACGCCTGAAAGTTGTTGCAAGTTATTATGCACATGACGCAGAAACTCACTTAACTCTTCCTGATTCAGCGGCCAGAAAAGATAGTAAATCCCCATATCTTTAAGCTCGCGAAGAGTCGTGATGGTATCCTCTTTCCCAATGACAATAACGCCCTTCTGATTAGGCAACTTAGCCGCAAATTCCCGCGCATCTTTGACCACATTCTTAGACTCATTAAGCTCTAAGATCACGATATCTCTCAGCGCATTGAGCTGCAGCTCACCAGGATTTGTATTTTTAACGCAATCAGGGATATTCCAGCCTTCGAAACGAAAGACTTGCTCTATTAATTCGAGGCATACAGAAGTTTGATAATAAAAAGAGCAGCTAGCAGGTCCCGCTTGCTCTCTAGTCTGTTCACTGTTTTTAGTGATCGCTTTGGCCAGATCAAACATCTTACACGCCTCCCTTTACGGTTAAGGTTTGCGGATCTCGTACCTGTTTCAGTCTCATAGAGTCGACATAACAACCGATATCACTGCCCATCTTTCCATAGATACCGCGTTGACACTCTTGGGTTTTAAGCTTGTATTGCCCGACACGAATATCAATCACACTGTGACCTAATGGCAAGGGTTCAACACTGACTCTGTCTGGGCTAAGCCCTAAACTGAGTAACTTTCTCTTAGTTAAAGTAACCCATGATTTATCGATTTCGGTGCGATAACTTAATGTCCAAAGAGTCTGCTCAAGTCCATGAGTAAAACGGTCAATAATGCGATCAAGCTGAGCCTCTATCTCCGCCTTATCTCCTGCCTTTTTAGGCTCGATAACGAAATGATGTAGCTCTTGATAAACAATGGCCTCACTGCCCATTTGCGTGAGAGCCCTATCGGCGCAGCCCGTTAAACTCAACACGAATAGGCTAATGGTGATTAAGATTCTCACTGAATAAACCCTCCCTGATTGAGCATCTGTAACACATTGACGTTTTTATCTTCCCCCGCTTCAGGCACAACATTAAAGAAGCGTGCCAGTGACTTAGTTGGGGTGATCTTAGGCAGGCGAACCTCTGTGGGGGAGATTGGCTTCACCAAGTTCACCGTTGCCACAATCACCAACTCTGTTTTTTTACGGGTCGTTCCTGCTTGCCTAAACAGCGCACCAAAAACCGGAATATCACCTAATAGCGGGATCTTACTTACATTCTCAAGCTCATCACTGCTCATCAAACCACCCAGCAAAAAGCTTTCACCGTCACCCAACTCTATGGTGGTCATCGCCCTTCTGGTGGTCAGTTGAGGGATCTTAATCCCCGCAGCCTCAACAAAACCTTCAATCGCACTCACCTCTGGCATCATCTGCAATTTTATCTTGTTGTTATTCTGAACTTTTGCAGACAAATCTAATCGAATACCAAACTCTTTGTACGTAATATTGGTGGTGTTATTGTTGGTGAATATCACTGGGATCTCCCCCCCAACCAGAAAACTTGCCGACTCACCAGACATCACAGAGAGATTTGGTTCAGCCAACACTTCAGCAATACTGTCGTTGCCCAAGGCATTAATAACAGTCGTTAAATCATTGGCTTTAAAATCGAGAAAAGAGAACTCTCCAACACTACGACCCATTGTCGACCAGTTAACCCCTAAGGTTTCATTGAACTCCTTAGTGACCTGAGCAACAGAGATTTTGACATTTACCTGCTGAGTTTGAGATAGGGTCAGCCCTTCGATAATCCCTTGCCAGCTAAAATTACGCTCATATGCCAGCCAGTTTGCTTCAGTAAAGGAGTCCTTAAATTCCACCAGTTCCGATTCGTCAAAGCGCTCTACTTTTTCACGTCCTAAAAACTTAGCCACCAGGCGATAGATATCATTACGTTGCTCCTCGCTATAGACGATCCCACGAACAGCCACCTTATCGCCCACAGAGGTAAGCGTAAGCTCAAGATCGGGATAGAAAAGTGTTAGCTGACGGCGGATCTGAGATAGATTAATATCCACATGAAGCAACTGAGATAAAATCACCTCATTAGCCTTGTTATAAACAAACAATCTCGACTGGCCTAATTGACGCCCATAAATAACCAACTTATTACTGCCGGTGATTTTATAATCCACGATCTCTGGTTGGCTGATAAAAACGGTGCCTATCGCCTGTGCTAGCTCAATACTCGATGCATCATTGAGGGTGACAAACCTATCGTCTGCGATGACACCACCACAGAAAAACACGTTCACAAATAACACGATAACCCAGAGATTAATTCGACTTTTCATGATTAGAATATTCCACCGACAGTATTTTCAGATGCGCCACGTAACTCAACCACACCGGTGTAATTCTTAATAACATCACTCACATCAGCCTCGGATTTAGCGTTATAGTCTTGACTGTGAAACACCTCAATATGCATGGTTCTCTGGGCCAAGGTTAGACGGGGAAGATCCTCGGGGTGCACCTCGATAACAATGCGCGTCAGTGCTTTATCTGAACTTTTTACGCTTGGGGTGATCTTGCCTGTTTGACTGTCAGCATCAGGTTCAGCTATAGAGATCACTCTTACTTTCTTCATCAAGAGTGATGCCCGTATGCCAATGAAATCGTCAATGCGGCTGATATCATTCGCTAAATTATGTTGCGGTGAACTGACGGTCATAATGTCTATTTCATCGCCGGGAAGAATATAATCTTGGATCATATTGTTCGTAGCCACCGTCAGAGGATAAAGGGTCATCCCCTCATGGGTGATTAAATTCAGGTAACCCGCTTCTCCCGGATGAGAAAGCTGTTCAGGAAACAGATACTGACCCTCTTCTACAGATGAATTAAGCAAAGTTTGTGGGTCAAGCTTAAGCTCAACATCTGCGTTTATTCCCAATGCCAAAGAAGCGTCTCTACCTAGCTGAACCCTTTTGAGATCCGCCAAGGTCAGATGATTTCCTTGCAGCAGAGGCACTTTGGCCTGCCACAGAGTAAACGTTTCAGCTATGCCATCATCTTTAACAGGCTTAGTCACTGACTCTGGAGTAGAGAGCAGTTTATCTGCCACCCCATACAAGCCGGTCAATACCGCAATAAATGCGATAATGAAAATCAATTTTGAATTAAGCATTATTCAACTGTTCTGTTAGAGCCGATTGACGGCTGCGATAGCGAAAAGTGAGGTGCTACTCGCGCCCTCTAATTCACCCAAATAAAAAGCAAGAATAGGGATGTAAAACCCCAGAGAGATAGCAATGCCATAGGGTAAACCTGCGTCTTCACCACGGGAGAGCCTCTGTATTACTCTATATTTAATCAGGTAAACCACAGCAAGCACGCCACCACACATTAACGTAAGCATTAATGCCAAAGGCAATTGCGATAACGGCAAAGCAACGGCTAGGGCACTGGCTAACTTTCCATCTCCGGCGCCAAGCCACCTAAATCTGAAAAGTACTAGACTAAGCAAGAAGATTGAACATCCGTTAATAAGACCTTCAATGATCCGTTGCTGACTAGCGGCCAGCCACACACAAATAATCAATGCGGCGAAACACCCTACATTCGAGATGCGTCGTTTACGTATGTCACTAATAGAAATAGTCACTAAAACGAGTAATAGGGAGATGATCGCCAGCATAAAAGATGTGCTTAAAAGTCGCTTAGCCTGTAGTGATCTTAGTTAAGCTATCTGTGATTTTTGTGAATGCTAAATTTAATGCTGTCATCAAGCTACCGTCTGATGCGAAAGCTGCTGTCAAAGCAACGGCCATAGCAACACCGATCAAACCATATTCAATCGCTGTCACACCGCGCTCATCTTTTTTGTAGGTCGCTAGAAAGGCTATAGTATTGCAGTAGAACTTATTCATAATAGAATCCTATTTTATTTAAATTACAGAAAATCCAGAGAGTTGAATAATCAGCGAGCGGATTCTAATCGCAACAATAAATTAAATAAAAATAGGTTCTATGAGGTTATGTTATAGGTCATTAAATAAAGCTTAAAAACAACTCAAATAACACTTAAATCGGTATAGTTTAAAACAAAAACACAACATTAGCATTACACGCTCATGGGGTCACATAACTTAAAGTTTGAAAAATTGTTCGTTAACCACTCTACAGCGGGGGATTTTTGATAACCAAGGTTATATATTAATGACACTCGACTGGAACTGGATTCAACTTGTTCTAAGTCAAATACCAATTTATTTAAACTGCCTTTCTCCAGATCATGAGCAACGACAAAATTTGGCAGATAAGCAATGCCCAATCCATTACGACAAAAAGATAGCAGGGTATGAATATCTTCAACATACCAAATCTGCTTAGTCAGAGTTGACTCATCCATATCGGTTAAAGGGATCTCTGAAGACAGTAAAATCCGCGATTGATTGAACAGTGACTTTTCGATCTTTACCACTCCATTGTCGAGATGCAAATTGTTACTTTCAACATAGCTTGGCGACACAATCCAGCTTCCAATAAGATGAAATGCTGCGATATGTTCAAAATGCTTCTTAACATTTTGACTGAATACTCCGAGTGCAAAATCTAACGTTTTATCAGTAAGTTTTTGTGCTAATGACTCGCTATTCTGTTGAACTATCTTCAACTCAACTAACGGGAAAGCAATTGAAAAATCTAGGATAATTTTATTTATCTTATGGCAACACACCAAAGGGTCGATACCAATGCACAGTTTAATTTGCTCCACATTTGAGATCGATTTAGAACGTTCGATAAAGGCAGTATATTGAGACATAAGCTGCCTCGTATCCTTCAAAAATAGCTCTCCTTGTTGAGTCAGCTGCGGATATTTACCGTCCCTGTCAAATAATGAAAAACCTAAATCTATCTCTAGATTTTGAATCGATAAACTGATGGCGGCCTGAGACTTTTTTAACTTTCTACCCGCTGCACTAAAGGAGCCTGTATCAGCTGCAGCAATAAAGGAGCTAAGGCTTTCGAGTTGAATTTTCATGACTAATAATTTTTTTTTTGAAGTCGTGGGGTTACTGTTAACTTCCATGCCAGTGATTTTGTTTAAAAATGTATAAAGTCAGCGTAAAACCGAGTATTTATGAGGTCTAGACTGAATTAGACGAACATTCTCAAATCGCAAATAACATATTCCCATATATTATATTGCCGCGAAGAATAACTGCGTAAACATTAACTACACAACCAAACATTTGTGTCATATTGTATCAATGGCAATACTTTTAGAATGCTATTAATTAATAACAAACATCATTAGTTAACAAGATGTATCACAAACAAAGATAGCCACTTAAAATAAAACACACTCAATGATAAGAGCTACGAGGGAATATTATCTACGACGGATAACAGACCACATGTAGCGAAAAATGATTCAAACAGTACCGCAAATGTTAAATATAAGTTCTTTTGTATATGGGGATATTTATATTATTCTTATTCCAGTGACATATTTCATAAAATTCTGAGTGGTAAATGAGACAAAAGCTCTGAGTCTTGCAGGTTGGAATCTGTCTTTACAATAGAGTAGATAAAAAGGTGTATCGGCCACTCTCCAATGTTCAAAAACAGAAACCAATTCACCACTGGCGAGCTCATTAGGGCAATATAGCTTAGGCAACCTAACGATTCCGTTACCTGCAATAGCCGCACTCTTCATCACTCGACCATTTTTACATTTAAAGCTGCCTTTAATATCAACTTCGACTTTATGCTTTGCATCCTCTTTGCTCTCAAATAACCAACGGTCGATGGAACCCGTTATACACAAATGTTCCTTAAGCTCTTTAGGGTTCACTGGGTAACCGTGTCGTTCAAGATAAATTGGCGAGGCCATCGTCATGTTCTCAATACTCATTAGCTTACGCGCGACAATGCTCGAATCTTCCAGCTCTCCCATGCGAAACACCAGATCAAACTCATCGACCACAAGATCGACTCTCGAACTACTAAAGTCCAAATTAACACTGATATCCGGGTATTCAGTGATGAAATCATTCACCAATGCAGTGACGATCTCTTCACCTATAATGCCGCCGACACAGTTGATGTTGATATTGCCTTGTAATCGCTGAGCACTGTCTACCGTCATAGCAACCGCTTGATCTATGCTTTCAAGCGCACTCTGACAGGAGTTAAAAAATGCCGCTCCTTGCTCAGTTAACCTTTGAGCTCGAGTTGTACGGGCAATCAAGGTCACCCCAAGCAAAACTTCGAGTTGTAGCAACTGTTTTGAAAGGTGTGAGCGGGAACAACCCAACACTTCAGCCGCCAAGGTAAAACTGCCCTGTTCTGCAATCACTGTAAAGGCTCGGATATCAGCCAAATTTAGATCTTTATTCATTTTTTACCCGCTTTCAATCACGTATGTAGAGTGTTAGTTCACTGCCAATATTATACGCCATACGTAAACAATTATGTTCTCTATAGATTATATATCAACAATGAACCCACCACTATAATGGCCGCAACAGATACGAATTGATTCATTTAATTATCTCATTCAGCTAAGTGTTAGCTTGATGACAGAGGAAAAATCATGAAAGAACTTATCGTAATAACAGGTGCATCTTCAGGAATTGGCGCTGCAATGGCGAAAGCATTTAGCGCCAAAGGCCACCCACTATTGTTACTGGCTCGTCGTGTAGAACCGATGCAAGCATTAGCATTAGAAAATTGCCTCTGCATAAGTGTTGATGTCACAAATGGCGAAGCGATCAAGAGCGCTATCGCAGTGGCTGTAGAGCAGTTTGGTCCTGTTGGCGGACTCATCAATAACGCAGGTGTCATGCTACTGGGTCAGGCTGACGTGCAAGATCCAGCTGAATGGGCAAGCATGCTCAATATCAATGTGATGGGTGTTCTTAACGGTATTCATGCAGTACTTGCCGACATGAAAGCACGTAAAACAGGGACGATCATCAACGTCAGCTCTGTCGCTGGTCGTAAGACTTTCCCAAATCACGCTGCTTACTGTGCCACTAAATTTGCCGTGCATGCATTGACTGAAAACATCCGTGAAGAAGTTGCCATGGATGATGTACGCTTAGTCACTATCGCACCAGGCGCAGTAGAAACAGAACTGCTCAGCCATACCACCAGTGACGAAATAAAAGCGGGTTATGCTGACTGGAAAGAGCACATGGGCGGTGTTGTTGCACCAGAAACCATCGCTGAAGCGGCACTGTTTGCTTATGAACAGCCACAAAGCGTTTGTGTACGTGAAATCGTACTTGCAGCAACTCGTCAACAGCCTTAATTAATATATAATTAAGGGGTGCTCATACGCACCCCTTAAATTCAAGCTGCTAATATTCGAATTTCTAATAAGTTACATTTTGCCTTACACTGCGCGGTAATCTAGCCAACTTGTCTGTTCACTTGTTAAAATAGCGGTAAATTACTCCCTCAAGCCAATAAAAATAACCCTACAAATTGGCACTAAACTTGTATTAGTCCTGATGGTTATTTCCCACGGCAAGTTATATGACATGTAAAAGCACATTTCTAAACAGATGTGATCAACTCTCTGGCGAACTCAGTGGAGCATTCGCAGATCTTGGTACGTTTTTGCCTTTAGTACTGGGCCTCATTGCGCTCAACCATTTTTCCCCTCAAGGGATCTTTTTAGGTTTCGGTCTATTTGCGCTATTCACTGCTTTTTATTATCGCAGACCCATCCCTATTCAACCCATGAAAGTCATCGCGGCACTGGTTATCGCCCAAGGTTTAACACCTGGGATGCTTCAGGCCAGCGGCATGATGATGGGCATTATCTTGCTCGTCCTCGCCTATAGTGGCGCCATTACTTGGATGGCAAAACAGCTCTCTCCCGCAGTCAGTATCGGTATCCAGCTGGCTATTGGTTTACAGCTGATCTGGATGGGTGGACAGATGATGAGTGAAACGTGGCTCATCGGCATAAGTGCTTTCATTATCCTCTTTGCCAGCAACTTTCTTCCCTTAAGGTATCTGGCTATGCCACTGGTATTAGCCCTTGGTATTGTTTGGCAAATAAACAGCGGCATGGCTCCAAGTTTTGATCTCAGTGGTGACACCAGCTGGCACCTAAGCTGGCCAAGCATCGATGAATGGACCTCTGCGGCAGGCCTACTGGTACTGCCTCAACTCGCGCTCACCTTAACTAACGCGGTGATCGCCATTTCAGCCATGGCCTCTGAAAAATTCCCAGAAGATAAGGAAAAGTTCACTCCAAAACGTCTGGCCACCAGCTCAGGATTAGCCAACTTACTGTTAGCGCCTTTTGGCGCAACCGCCATGTGTCACGGAGCAGGCGGGCTCGCCGTGCAATATCACTTCGGTGCCAGAACCTGGGTCGCCACCACCATCTTCGGCACCGCTTGTCTGTTGATTGCATTACTCTGGGGCGACGGGATTGCCAGCATACTCTCACTGATACCACTTGCCCTGCTCGGTAGCTTGTTAGCCATCGCGGGGACTCAACTGGCTTGGTCGAAGCGCTTTATCGACGGCAAACCTTTTTGTATCTTCGTCATTCTCTCAACCGCCGCCATCTGCTTAATCGTCAACACCGCAGCAGGATTAGCCGTTGGGGTGATATTAGAGATGGGCCGTCGACAGTGGAAACAGGTCACACATTTGAGACACTAGAATGGATTGAACTTGTCGGACAACAAGTTTGATTGACTTGTCGAATAACAAGTTTCAAATATTTTTTGGGGTTTGGTTCATTGGGCAGGTTTGGTGCTTAATTATTTTTAGGTGAGCATGACTTCATTGATGTCTATTGCTTGCAGAATGTGCCGTGCAGGGATGCACCAATGTCGCAGTGGCAGGATGCCAAGGAGCGACCCAATGTGTAAATACTTCTGCGGGACGCTATAAATATGTCCCTATACGCTCGACGGTGGCATCTGACCTATATGGATATAGGAAATGCCGTGGTGACATGGATGTCATAGAACGGCCTTGCCACCAACGCCCTCAGCCGCATTCACACCTGATTCTTTATTTCTTCGATTTAGGTTTTTCTAGTAGCTAGCTCATTTTTGGACAGAAACGTTTTAGAGCTAAAACTTTAAAGTGCGCGGCTCGCATTAACTTTAGTAATGATTATCTTAAGAAAGCGGGTTTATGTTCACTAAGAGATGGATCGCAGTTCTCTCTCAAAATAAAGAAACTAACCAGAAAGTCTAGGTTAGGCGTTCTAAATGAACCGCCCTGTGCGGAGCCGCATGCAGGGTGGTGTGGGGGCAGAGGGTTAGATACCCTCGGCTACCCGATTAGGCTACTGGGCACAAAGCCATATTTTTAGCAAAATAGTAGTCTGTTGCCTTACTGATACTTTGCTTGTTTATTTCTGAAACATCAGCCTTGCTAATGGTTGAGTCTTTATAATCTGCACAAAAAGCTAGTTTGGGTGATATAGGCATAAGTGTTAAATCCTGATAGCAATCAGCAACAATAAACTCACCTTCTTTTGCTTCTAGCAGTCCCCATTTTAAATCCTTTACTCCAGATCTTTGCTGATCTAATTGCATCAAAACCTGCATTCCAGTCATAAAGCGAGATGGCACTTTACCACCATCTCTAACGAACATAGCCCCCTTGCTTTCTAATATTTCTTCTTCCTCTGTCGTTACACCAGAGCCAGAAATACCATTTAGAGTAATATCTTGCATAGGGGATTTATAAAATTGATGTCTTATACGCCATAGTAAAAAATACTCTGATATGGCACTATGATTACGATTTTCAAAGGACTTCATATTATTAATTTCTTCGTGGAAGTCATCCTCAATGTCGCCCATTAGTCCTCTTTCTGCTTTTTCATCCCAGTTTCTTTTAGCGCAAAATATTTTTGATCTTTTCCCTTTCTTTTCAATATCACCAGTTTCTACAAATTTAACTTCTACTTTTTCATCAGCATCATTAAATTTACCAATACAGTGTGCTGTATGAAAGTGTTGCTGGATTACGAATTGGTGGGGATTACCTTTCTGAGGCTTCTCAAATGGCACTGCATACTCCTTGTAGCCTAACGCCCTGCTAATAAGTGAACCTGTGCTGGCGGGCGATTTGCTCAGCAAATGGCATGACAGCCTTGGTAAACCTGAATTTAGCAGCTTGTTATGTTGGTGGCTGATAACTAGGTAAGAACACCATCAAGGTAGCACTTACCTTTCACCTAATCTAAACAGTTTTTTCAAACATTTTTCCAAAAGAAAAGTTCTGTACTGGTTGATCATTGCCGTCTAGATTAATAAGCAGTTTAATAGCAAATTCTGAAAAATTATCAATCGTCCAAGTTAAATTTAATCCATAGTCATCTACATTAAAAAATCGAGAGTAATTACGCGTGACACCATAACCTCCATCGCCGAGGCTAACAATACTGGCTGATGCAATTTTGTTCTCATCGGTGTTTTGAATAGTTACGCTACCATCTTCATTTTGCATTATTTCACCGAGCTCATTCATAGGGCAAACAATAGGTCTAGTTGAATAGTTGGTACGACTATCTTCTGGAATGTCTCGCCGAATAGAAATATGACCACAAATACTTTCATCACCTTCATAACGTAGAATCATGCCATTTTTAAAACCGAAGGCATTATTGGTACCCGCTAGTTTTTCTAGAAATTTATGCTTATAACGGTTTTCGTACTTCAAGTACCCGAAAATAATACCACTATGAAAATTGCTAGGAAATTCGCTAGAAAAATCATTTATTTCACATAATTTATCTATCGCATCACCTATAGATCTTTCCGTAATTTGTGCTTTAACTTCATACAGGGCAACAATATGCTTAGCGGGTATAGCTCGATATTTACCTTGTTCACTTTGATCAGCATTATCTTGAGTCCAAAGTACTGGAGCTTCTAAACGATTATAAATAATGATGTCTGAGTGATAAAGTTTCATTCCTGGATTGTATATATTAGGAATAACAAACCCTGAAGTAACTGCATATTTTTCAGGAAGAAACTCTTGAAGCCATTTTCGGACAATAGCTTCAAGAGCATCACCATGTTCTGTTTTTACCGGGCGATCCTCAATTAGCTCGATTGCTCGGTCAAATTCGGCAAGAATGTCTTTACGATTTCGGTCGAATTGTTTCCACCCAAACATACCTGTAATTTCTGGCATAACTACCTCATACTCCTTTGACAATCATTTAGATACGCAATACTTCAATGCAAATGTAACTCCTATCGGCGCCAATTATACAGGTAACTATACTGGTGGTAAGCTGAGTGTGATTTTATTTTGATTAACTTACACTCAGCATCTGATAAATCGAGATGTAACGGATAAGAAAAAATAGGGGAAATGGATAGGGTGTGCGCATGGCTAAAAATGGCTTCTAGGTCGTTTTGGGGCAAAAATCAGTTTCAAATCCCAACAAGTAAAGCTAAATCGAAGAGATAGATGATCAGGTGTAGATGCGGCAGTGACCGTCCGTGACATGGACGTCACGGCCGAGACTATAGGGATATACTCGTGTCGTGTCACTGAAGTAGCTGCACATACCCTGCTGGAGGCAATAAACAGCCATGAAGGATGACCTTCAAACTCATCCCCCAATACCATCCTGCCAGAAGCTAAAATAAAAAATGTAATCAGTCTTCATTCAAAGGCTAACAAGCTGGATCCTGAAACTAGTTCAGGATGACAGCTAATGGATAGCAAATGTAATCAGCCTTCATTTGAAGGCTAGCCAATTTTGGGGCAGAAATGAGTTTCGAAATCCAAGTAAGGCTAAATCGAAGAGACTTTTGAACAGGTGTAGGTGCGGCTTCGACTTCAGGGCGAAGTTTCACACAGTGAAACTCTTTGAGCGGGAGGTAAGGACACCGAACTGGCCGTTTAACAGGGAGGTTATTGGAAATCGTAGAGCCCACACGGATGTGTTTAAGGCGTCTCGCAGAAGTAGCTGCACATAAGCCTGCGGCAAGCATTAAACAGCAATAAGGTGAGACCTTCAAACACATCCCCCAATACCATCCTGCCAGAAGCTAACACTAAGAAAATGTAATCAGCCTTCATTTGAAGGTTTAAAGTGATCCCCTTTCCCCTAAACCTAAGTTATCCCTTCAATGCTATTTAGATTCAATACTCTGATAGTTAACAAGATTACCTTACTAGTGTTACTATCTTAGCTCTCAATATTGCAATGACATTGGATGTTAGCTGTTGCAGGTTATAAGCTCACTTATTTTTTCGACCTCTATCTTCTTTATGACGCTTGTCTCAGTCCAAGCCAAAGAGGTTGGGCAGCCTATTGAGGTCATAAAAACGGAGCCAACGTCTGCTGGACAAACAGAGCCAGCGGCCTTCGATGCCCATCTCGACAAGCAAGTTGGCGAGGAGGAAGATCCCTGCTTAACTCAGTCTGCTAACGATACCGCTTTCGACAACGCTTTTGATTATCTCAATACTAAGTTTTGTCAGCCCGCGCTGTGGTTTGATAGCTTCTTTGTTGATGAGCGAACTCAAGATGATGCACGGGCGGGTACGCTAGTGCGTTGGACTAATGATTTTTCCAATTATCAAAAGGAAGGCTTCAAATATAAAATAAACCTCAATGCTCGATTCAACCTTCCAGGTGTAAACAAAAAAGTGAAAGTCATCATTGATTCACAAGGTGAAGATGATCCCTTCGCTTTCCTCAAAGGCCCAAATAATGATGGGGAGCGGGATATCGGACTCAGGTATGACTGGTATGCTAAAGATCGGGTCAGTTTTAATATTAAAGCCAATTTCAAACCTAAGTTAGAAGCAAGGTGGCGCTATGCTTACCCGATTTCACAAAGCACTATCGCGCGATTGACTCAGAAAGTGTACCAAGAGAAAAAAGTGACTGGGGAGTCGACCGAATTTGATATTGAACACTCTTTCGATGAAGATTTTTTATTGCGCTGGAGCGCCGTTGCTCAATATGAAAACCGTGATAATGGTTGGGAGTTTGGTAGCAGTGTGAATCTCTACCATTACATCAGTAGTAAACAGGCGCTCAACTATATTGCCAGTATTTATGGTGTCGATGCCCCTTATCATTACGTAGAAAATGCCAGAATAGCGGTCACCTATCGACAGAACATTGCTCGTGAATGGTTATTTTTCGAGATAACCCCTGAATACAGCTGGACCAAAGAGGTCGATGAAGAGAGGCTAGATCAAGTCGTCATCACCTTTAGAGTCGAGGTGATGTTTCAAAATATTTAACCATCCTTTGCTTTGCATCTCAGCTTTTATCAAGTCTCCTCCCATTATATACCCAAGCTACCTCAAGATGGTCGTTTCAGAGCTCCCGTAGGATAGCTGAACAAGGCAGTGATGAGGATAATGGTTATTCCCTTATTGATATCACTAACACAGTGCAGATATTCTACGGGAACTCCCGAAGGGCACGGCGTGAAGCAACGTGTTTCTTCGTTATGAAAAAGTGAATTAGAATAACTAGTCCAACTATTTCATGAAGACCGCCATGGATGGCGGGAATGTCGTTAATGCAGGAGCAATTAACTACCTTGAACTCCGTCACTTCTCGACATGCTGAATCCTGCATCTTGAAGTGGTTTGGGTATAATCACCTAAGCGATTCTAGTAGAAAGTAAAACTGGCTGCGACAAGGTGTCGCAGTTAGTGCATTAGCCTTTGTCACTTTTACCTTCCGCTGTCACCATCGGCGCCACTACTAAAATAACGACAGTCGATTATATTATGATGAAAATGCCCTTATCCCTTTTTCCACTTTCGATAGTTTCACTCTCAATACTAGCAGCGCTACTGCCAGTATCATCAGCCCTTGCCGATGACAGTGGCTTTGAGATCATTGAAGTCACAGGCCATCATGAAGGCAGTTACAGTGCCGTAAACACAGAATCAAGCTCACCCCAAACAGACATCAGTGGTCTACTTGACAGTATCCCCGGCGCGGCAGTCAATGGTAATGGCCCCCTCACTGGCATCGCACAATACCGTGGTTTGTTTGGCGATCGCGTCAATACACAGATCAACGGGATCTCACTTGCTGGCGCAGGCCCCAACGCCATGGACACGCCTCTTAGCTACGCCAGCTTAGTGAATTCAGAACGTCTTGAGGTTACACGGGGTATCGCGCCAGTATCCGCTGGCACTGACACCCTCGGCGGCAGTATCAAGGTGATAGAGTCACAGGCCAGCTTTGATGAAACCAGCGGAAAACTTGCGGGTCAATATCAAGATAATGGCCAGCGTAGTCATTTGGGTGCTAAAGCCAACTTAGGCGGGCAGGACCATGCGCTTCTTGTCTACGCTGACATCTTAAAAGGTCAGGACAATATCACCACAGGTGACAACAAAGAGGTTAAACCTACCACCTATGATAAAAACATGGTGGGCGGTCAATATCGTTTTAATTTAAGTGATGATAACGGCGCAGATGAGTCTATTGCTATCGGCTATCAGCACCTAGAGACCAAAGATGCGGGCACCCCCGCCCTGCCAATGGATATTGATTTTATTCGCAGCGATCGCATCAAAATTGAAGGTCAGCATGACATCAAGGATTGGGATATGAATTGGCACTTAGCCTACAGCGATGCCAAACATGGAATGGATAACTTCAGCGAACGCATGAAGATGCCCAGTATGAATGCTCGATATAACAATGCTGACAGCACAGGTTTTGATGGCACATTATCGATAGGTAAAGACGCGTGGCTGTTTGGTTTGAATACACAGCTGAGTGAGCATAACTCTGTGATATCCGATCCAACCAAACCTATGTTTCACGTCGATAATTTCAATGGTGTGACAGACAATACCTACAGTGCCTTTGCGCAATGGCAACAAGATATCGACCAGTGGAACTGGCAACTGGGCGCACGGGTTAAGCATTACCAAACCGATGCCGATGAAGTTGAGCACTCTATGTCTGGCAGCATGCCTGCTATAAAAATATTGATGGACAGATTCAATGACGCCGATCGCTCTCAATCACAAACAGGCTTAGATCTTGTTCTCAATGGTCGTTATCAGGTCAATGACGAACTCAGTTGGATCTTAGGCTTGGCGCGCAAACAGGACAGCGCTAGTTATCAGCAAAGATATTTGTGGGTCCCCATGCAATCTACCGGCGGACTCGCCGATGGCCGCACCTATGTGGGTCAGGTGGATCTTGAGCTTGAAACCGCCTATCAGTTAGAGCTCGGTGCTGACTTTGCCACCGACACTTTGTCTATCAGTCCACGTATCTTCCTCAACCGTATCAATAATTATATTCAAGGGGTTAAAGCGACCGACCCAGCGGTGGTCATGGCGGCACAAATGATGGGGGATAGTAACCCGATGCAGTTTGCCAATGTCGACGCTCAACTGCTTGGAATGGATGTCACTGCCATCTATCAGCTGGCTGACAACTGGAAGCTAGATATGAATGCCAGCTATATAAGCGGTGAGCGACGTGATATCCAAGATAACCTCTATCGAATCGCGCCGCCTAAGGTCAACCTTGGACTTAATTACCAAAGTGGTCACTGGCAAGGACGCATTGAAGGCGTGGCAGTATCAGCCCAAAACAAGGTTTCTGAGACTCAACAGGAACAGACCACTGCGGGTTACGCCCTAATGAATATCTCTGTGGGTTATGACGCCGATAGCTGGTTGGTCAAGGCCGGAGTCAATAACCTGTTCGACACCGAATACGAGGACCATTTAGCAGGATATAACCGAGTCATGGGGGCTGATATCGCCCCAGGCGAACGCAGGCCAGGCATGGGAATGAGCGCTTGGGTGACCGGAGAATACCGATTCTAATCAACCTGAACTCTGCATAAAACGGGATCCTGAACAGGTTTCGGGATCCTATTTAAGTCAGTAAATTTAGCGCGTTATTTTGGGATTGATTCACTGCGTTTCCCCACCCCGAGTGCTTCCTTCTAACCGGAACACTCTGGGATTTTTTTTGAGAAGCTTACGTTTCAGTAACTAACAAGATGACTGTTCCTTGTATCCTCATCATCCCCCTCTTAACTTGCTTGATAACTAGGATAATCAATATAGCCCGCAGCCCCACCACCAAATAACGGGCCTTTATCGAAGGCTGCTAAAGGTTTACCTGCCTGTAAACGAAAAGGTAAATCTGGATTAGCAATAAATGAGCGACCAAACGCAACCAAATCTGCATAACCACTGTCGATAATGTCACTGGCTCGCTCAACATCGTAGCGGCCAGCTACAATGATGGTACCTTTAAACGCCTCCCTAAATTTAGCTCTAAAATTATCGGGGATCTGCGGTGCATCATCCCAATCAGCTTCTGAAAGATGCAAATATGCGATATCGAGTTTCGACAGTTCCTCTGCGGCCAGTAAAATAGCATTGACGATATCCGGGCAATCCATATCTTTAAAGGTGACGAATGGGGCTAGCCTGACGCCCACTTTATCCGCCCCAATCCTTTGGCTAACACCAAGCACCACCTCCATCAAGAAACGAATTCGATTTTCACGACTCCCACCATAACTGTCGACTCTCTGATTGGAGTTGGTTCTCAAAAACTGATCGATCAAGTAACCGTTACCGCCATGGATCTCGATCCCGTCAAATCCAGCTTCAATCGCATTTTCTGCAGCATCTGCAAAGTCATTAACCACACGCTTAATATCCTTATGGCTCATCTCTCTGGGCACGGGACAATCAACCATCTGGCCATCGGGATGATTGGCATCAACAATCCAAACTTTGGTCTCTGTAGGCTTGATCGCTGAAGGGGCTATCGGGGCAAGTCCCTGTTGAAATACCGAATGAGAAACCCGACCAACATGCCAGAGTTGATTAAAGATTTTGCCACCAGAATGATGAACCGCAGACGTCACCATTTGCCACCCTGCTATCTGCTCTGGTGTATAAACACCCGGCGTAAACGAGTAACCTTGGCTCTCATCTGAAATCTGAGTGGCTTCAGTGATAATAAGTCCAGTAGATGCCCGCTGGGCATAATATTGAGCCATCATCTCATTAGGAATATTTCCCGGTTGTGTGGTGCGCGAACGAGTCATAGGTGCCATGACCATGCGATTGTTCAATGATAAATGTGACTTTTGATAAGGGGTAAAAAGGCTCATAGTAACTCCTCGTGTTGAGTAAAAATGGGAACTTGATATAGCCAACTTCCCTTAAATGGGAAACAGGGTCGTTCTCCCTCTTTAAGCCCTAAGATATCCACAAATACCTTAAGCTCTTGGCTATCAGCTGATGCCAACAAATTAAGATGATTAAATGTCATCGTCATAAACAAACTCGCCTATTGAAAAGAGTGGTCTAGTGTAAATCCGTTAACTAATTTTGATAATTGGGCTAATATTAAAATCATTTTCAAAAAAATTTTGATATGTATCACCTTAATGATCTACAACTCGCGATTAGAATCGCAGAGCTTGCCAGCATCTCAGCAGCAGGACGCGAACTGGGTATGACTCCAGCTGCGGCAAGTGCTGCCCTTCAAAGACTGGAAAAAAAGCTCGAGTGCCAACTCTTTGCCCGCTCTACCCGTAGGATGAAGTTGACCGAAGAGGGACGACATTTCATTGAAACTGGACGTCAGGCACTGGCTCTACTTGAAGGTGCAAGCAATGCGCTGGCAGATAACCGAGGGGAATTAAAAGGTGAAATACGGATAGCCCTGCCTTCTGATATCGGCAGAAGCTTAATTCGGCCTTGGCTTGATGAATTTGCAGCAGAGCATCCTCAATTAATGCTCACCCTCTACTTTGGCGACCAGATGACCGATCTTATCGATCAAAATGTCGATTTAGCGCTGCGTTATGGTCACTTAGAAGATTCCAGCTTAATGCGACGACAACTGGCCATCACCCCCAGAGTTGCTGTCGCATCTCCTGACTATCTGGCTCGCTATGGAACGCCAACACATCCCCATGAGTTGGGTCAGCATAAGCTCCTTATTCTTAACCGTGGCGGAGAGCCTTGGCACAAGTGGCGCTTTAGCAATAAAGGCGAGGAGTTTGATATTGAAGTGCGCGGAAGCAGGCAGTGCAATGATGGCGCGGTGATCAGAGAGTGGGCGCTAGCGGGCATGGGCATCGCTTACAAGAGTTGGCTCGATGTCGCGGTTGATGTGCATCAAGGCAAGCTTAAGTTGCTTTTCGCCGATCAAATAGCCAATAGCGTTCCTCTACAGTTGGTCTACCTGCAAACTGATTATCCTAAATATAAAGTCCGCAGTACTATCGATCTGCTGATAGATAAAGTTCAGCGATTTCAGCAGAAATACCCACTCTCGATACCAATGGGGAACAGAAAGTGATCGACTCATTGGGATACGGAAGAGTGGGGAATAGATTCAGTAGATAAATGATGGCCTTGCGTCAGAATCTAGCGGCCAGAGACAAAAACCAACAAACACTGTCTCTCAATATTATTGGTTTTTTATGCTTTATTTCTCTAACTTACGGTTATCTAAAGTGGGTTTTTTGAGGAGTTTTCGCTGCAAGGTCCGTCGATGCATACCAAGTTGGCGCGCCGTCACCGACACATTGCCCTTGTTCATATTTAACACTTGTTGAATATGCTCCCACTCTAATCTTTTAGGGCTTAATGGTTGCTCATCCAACTCTTGAATATCAACCTTATCCCCTTTCATCGTGCTCTCCGTTAACGCGCTCAATAGCGTTGTCGTATCAACGGGTTTAGCCAAATAGTTATCAGCCCCTAATCGAATAGCTTCAACGGCGGTGGCAATACTGGCGTACCCAGTCAGCAACACCATCACCACATCAGGTAAGCTTTGACGTAAAGGAGAGATCAAGCGCAGGCCATTGTCCTCTTCAAGCTTCATATCAAGCAGTATGTGGCTGGGCTTAAACTGCCTAGCTTCCAATAGCGCTTCACTGGCATTATGTGCCTGCAGACAGTCGAATCCATGGCGCGACATTCGCCTGTCGAGCACGTTAGCAAGTGCTAGGTCATCCTCTATAATCAATAGTCGACGTGTCGTCATCTATACTGTTCCATATAAAGGTAATGTCACTTCCGCCACGGTCCCTCCCTCTAGATGTGCGCCTAAGATTAATTGTCCTCCTAAGCGCTCAAAGCTGGCATGACTCAGCATAAGCGCAACACCCATGCCGGTCGGACTGTCCACCAGTTTATGACCCAATTGCGACACCAGTTTACTGGGGATCCCGCTGCCATAATCTCTGACCCTTAACCTCAAGCAAGCATGGATATCATCGACATTAAACTTAATACTCACCTTTTGCAGTCCCATATGATCTGTACTCGCCCTAGCAGCATTTTCGATTAAAGATAAAATGGCAGGCAGCAGACTCGTGTCGGTTTCAATTAAGGCGCATTCAGCCTTTTTATCCAACGCAATCTCAAGTAACACCTGCGGCATAAACAGGCTGACTTGTTGTTCCAGCTGGTTTAATAGTTCGTCGACGCGAATTTCAAACTTTTTCTGCTCCCGAATCAACTCTGTCGCTAGCCTTAAATCCGCCAAAGTTTTCTCGCAACGGCCTAACGCCACATTCATCTCTTTTACCGCAGGTGCGTTGGCATCGGACTCCTCAGCCACCTCCTCAACCAACAACCTCAGGCTAGATAACGGCGTCGCGAGTTGGTGCGCCATCTGAGCTGAAGCGGTACCTAAAGCCAGCAATTGTTCCTGTCTTAACTGGGCTTCACGCATGTAAGCAAGCTCGTCCGCTTGCCTGCGCATCCGCTTAGCAATAAAAGCGACGCTCGTGGTTAACACTAGAGATGAGATCACGAAGTTAAGCCACATCCCCAAATAATGGGAACCCATGTCCATGCCGTGGTGCTGCATTTGATCTGACGGAATACTGTAAAGCATTAAGCTATAAGCCAGCGTCGAGATAAAGGTCAAAGTCCATGGCGCCCAACGGGGTAAGATCACAGCCGCTATCGCAATAGGCAGTAACAGCAGCGAGATAAATGCGTTTGTCGCACCACCGGTAAAGTAGAGCCAAGTGATCCAAAAAGCGGTGTCGAGCAAGAGCGCGATAAATAGCCCGCTATCGCTCAACTGCAGTGGCTTACGCACGCTAAACGTCACCACTAGATAAAGGGCTTCTAGCATTAACGCATAATTTATCGCAGGGCTATGCACTGAAAGCCCGAAGGTTTGTGCAGCTAAAAAAGTCAGCACTAGCTTCAGAGCAAGACCTAGAGTACGCAAAGCAACCAGTTGCTCCGAGGCGTTTAGATTCGGAAAGCCTTGTGGTGAATCACCTTTTAGCATCAATATCGCCTACTCTATTTTCAATAGCCCCAAATATAACCATTATTTCAAACTTAAACTTTTTAAAGATAAGGCTGTTGGTGAACTGATTAAACTATCACGCGCCCCTTGCATAAAACTCACTTGAGAAACGATCCCCAGACTTTCCAACCGTTGACAGCTTAAGGTGCAATCATGTGGCCGTTTAGCGCTGTCTGTTGGTTCTGAAACTGGGGTTAAATGTTGAGTAGTCAGCCCAAATAGTTCACCAAGTACAAGTAACATCTGGTACTTACTCATGATCTCCTTACCACTGAAATGATAAATCCCATTTAGCGCCTCATTATCGAGTTTACGAGTAATCATCTTCTCGATGGCCATGGCGATATCCAGTGTTGATGTGGGGCTGCGTATCGCCCAATGATCGACATTCTGTGGTTTTTTATCCAATAGCTGATTCAGCAAAACTAACACTGCGGACTCCTCTACTCGCTCCACTTGACCATAAATAATGGGCAGCCTGAGTACGGTAAAATCATCGGATGTTTCAAGTAGCAATTGCTCACCACGCAGTTTAGATTCGCCATAAAAATTCACCGGGTTTGGTGCATCGCTTTCAATGTAGCTTGGCGTTGTACCATCAAACACATAGTCGGTAGAGATGTAGATAACCCAAGTGCCTTGCTGCGTAGCCGCTTTAGCTAACGCGGCTGTCGCGCCGAGGTTCAGTGCCAGTGCAGCTTCAGGGGATTGCTCTGAAACATCTGGTCTGCGCTCCGCTGCGCAATGAACAATCACATCAGGCTGTTGGGAAGCGATAAACTGATCGACTGCGTTATCATCGGTCAGATCTAACTTGTATATACCAGCTTGAGCTCGGCTAAAACCGGTAGCAATCAGCTCATGCTCACCCGTTAATGTCAGCTGCTTAACCACAGCTCTGCCTAAGAGGCCTGTTGCCCCAGTGATCATAATTTTTGCCACTTCAACTCCAAATTTGATTGTCTCAACAGTTACATATACCCAAGCTACCTCAATATGCTGAATCCTGCATCTTGAAGTGGTTTGGGTATAGTCTATGATTTTCACATTATCTGCACAACAATATGAACAGTCTATCGATATAATACCAATCAGTATAAGAAGTTGATCTACTCAGAGTGTCTTTTGGCAAACTAATTCAAGGCGAATGGATAATAGAATGGTTGTTCCCTTGTGAGTTCATTCAACGTAGAAGTAGACAGCCAAAAACACTCCTTACTGGCGAGTTTTAGCGGTGCTGATACTGTGTTAACGAGCTTGACCGTAGAACAACTATGCTCTTCACTCGTTGCCTTGCCTCAGCACCGCTAAACTCTCGCTGAGCGATCAAATCTTTATACTGATTGGTATAGATTCTGGGCACTAAAAAGCAGTAGGCCCAAAGTAGCACCTACTGCTGTTCATATTATGCTATTCGGTATTAGTAGTTAACCTGATAACCTAAAGTAAAGGTAGTGCCTTGGGCGTTGTAGCTGTCTTTAAATGCATAATCACGGACTAAACCTTCAAGTTGATCTAACGTTGGATCGCTTGGAAGATCGATGCCGCCATACACACTGCCACTGCCCATCTGTGCATAGGTTGGACGATAAACCTTATCGAACAAGTTTTTGATACCTAAGGTAAACTGACCGAAGTCACTGCGATAAAATAGACTCAAGTCGACAGTGGTATAACTCTCAGTCGGCGCATTGTAGTAACTGTACCCTTTAAAAGTTCCCCACATGCCATTTTGTGGCAACGCCAAATCGATCTCAGAACCTTCGTCACGTGAGCCAACATAATTAACCTGTAACAAGCCACCAAACTCATCATTCAAGTTCATATCAAGGAAGATATTTGCCTTCATCGGGCTAATGCGGGCGTTGTTCATCTTCACCCAACCATTTGTTGGATGACGATATTCACCTTGGGTATAACTAAAGTTTCCGCCAAGGGTGAAAGTGTCATTGATGGCATAAGAGGAGAGTAACTCAACACCATAGGTCTTCTCATCACGGCTCACCACTGCATCGATTGCATCAGGATTTAGCGTCTTTGATTGATCGTACACCAGACGCGGATCTAAAGAGGCTAAGGTGCTATAAATCACTTGGTCCAGAATATCGACATAGCTTTGAGCACGCTCAGACTGAGTGTAAAACAAGCCAATATCAAAACTAAGATTGTCGAATTGTCCTCGATAGCCTAAATCGAAATTATTCGCTTCAGTTGGTGTCATCTTGTCATCATATTGCTCAACCTTTGCCACATCAATTGAGCGAAGACGGCGCAGATCGCCTAAACCATAACCTTGGGAAAATGAGGCATATATTTCAGTTGTTTCAAAACGATAAACCCCACCTAAATTAAATACCGGTTTGCGGTAACTTAAACTGCCTCCCTCAATCGTTTTGCCACTAAAGGGCGTATAACCATACCGTCCTGTTGCCAAGTAGTCTGGTACATCAAGGTCAAAGTTCTCGTAACGCAGCCCAAACTGCAGCATGAAGCTATCTTGATTAAACTCATATTCGGCAAAGGGAGCCAGATTTGTCTGCTCAACATTACAGATCTCGCACACACCTTTAGCACTAATCTGTTTTGTTTTATCGACCTGATAATCAATACCATAGGTCAGCTTATCTTGCTCTCTCGGCAACACAAGAGGCTGCGCAGCAATGCGGAGCGCCTGTTTCTTAGATTGAGTCAGTACCTTATTTGCCTGTGTGTTCTCACTCTCGCTAGCACTTAACTCGATATTGACCTGATGGCCCCCCATCGAAGGTGCGTTATAAGTAAACTGAACATACTTGTTTTCACTGTAGGGCGCATCGCCAGTAAAAGGTTTTGAGGTATCGACAACAACGGTTTCATCAAACACGGTTTTACGTGCAAAACTGAGCTGATTTTCAAGCTTTCTGCTGTGAAGATTGAGCGCCATGGTCGAGTCATCATCGAACAGATAACCCAATTTGACTAAAGCATCGAAATCTTCAAGCTCACCCTGACCGCCACGTCCTGCAGGATCGGAAGGAATTTGAGTGCCTTCACCATCGAATAGGGTGCCCGAGTCACGCCAGTTAAGCTGAGCCAGATAGTTAAACTGGCCTTGAGTGCCAGAGATACGCTGACTTAGTTGATAGCCAATTGAGTCAGCATCATGGATTGAACCTGCTATTTTAGCCTCACTCCAAAATGCAATCCCCTCACTACTTGCCTGATGAGTGATCAGGTTGATGACTCCAGCAGACTCGCCATTGCCGTAAACAGCACTGGCGCCTTGAATCACCTCAATGCGCGCGATATTCTCTACCGAAATGGAGGAGAGTACTCGGCTGGTATCTCGTAAGGTATTCGACACAACCACACCGTCGATCATCACAATCGCTTTACGGCCACGAAACCCCTGATATGTACTCGACATCATCTGAGTTTCTGGGCCATAACTCGGCACCAGACTTGCCAGCAAGCTAGAAAGATCAGCGCTCAGACTAATCTGCGCCTGAATTGCCTCCTGATCAATGATTTGAACTGTGCCCGGCAATGAAGACACCGGTGTATCGAAAGGTTTCGCCGTAACATGAATGATCTCCATCTCCCCGTTATCCGAACTAAGTTGGTCACTCTCAGCCCATGCAGCTCCCCCAAAAGTGGCGAGCAGAATGGCAGTCGATATTGGGGCTAATTTGAACTTTGACACGATTATATTCCCTGATGATTAATAATATTTTTTGTTTCTGAGACTGGCTTTCCCTCGCCCCAATCTATAATTGATTCCTCCAATGAGAGGTCAAAGTGAGCATGGCCAAGCATGTCGTTGATGATGGTGGCGCTACGCCAAGCAGTAAGGCTTAATTGTGGCTCTAAAATACCGTGACTATGAACGCCAGCATTAACCGCATAGACCTTGTTGGTTTTAGGCCCATCCCAAGCCACAGAAAACTCACGATTGAGGTTAAATTGGCCATATTGATCGATGTCCAACTTCTGTTTAATCGGCGATAGATAACTTGGGATTTGTGACTCAAAACCCGTGCATAGAATCAACTCATCAACCTCGAGCAATTCATTATTTCCGGTGATGCCATTAACTAATGTGAGCTCATATTTATCATTACGTTGACGCATCTGAGTTAAGGTTCTGTGGGGGCGCAAACTCCATTTGCCACTGTCTCTTTCGCCATTGATAAACCGTTCCTGATAAAGGTGCTGATAGATCTCATTCAATGAAGCACTGGTGATGCCATCGCTAGAAAGCTTCTGGTGTTTTACTTCTTGATGTTTAACTCCGTCACTCAGGCCATAAAAAATCTGTCCATAGCCCGGCGTATAATATTGATCGGTAAATACCCCTTCATCCAACGCCTGAAAATTAGGCCGTCTTGAGATCCAGATAACCCGAGTCGGCTCGCCCCATTGACGCTGCAGAAGATTAAGAAAGACATCGGCGCCGGTTTGACCGCCACCAATCACTGCCAAGGTTTTGCCCTGATAATTACGCTCTCTCAACGCTAAACGGCTGGCATGGAGACATTTAGGTCCCATATGGGGCTTAACACACTGTGGTAAATGAGCAACTTTGCCCGTTCCGAGACAGATGTGCTGACTGGTATAGCTCCCCTGCTTACTGTGAATAAGGAATTTGTCGCCGGCAAACTCCACAGCATCGACAGGATTATCGAACATGAGATTATCCACTCTACCTGCGACCCAAGCTAGATAGTCCGCAAATTCGATGCGACTTATGGTGTCCATCTGCGCCGCCATGTAAGCGTAGATTTTACGTTTATTCACCAGATACGAGAGGAAAGACAGCGGGTTCGTCGGCTCAACAGCCGTCACCATATCTTTTAGGGGACTGGTCTGCATTCTTGCATCATTAAGCAGTAAACCAGGGTGCCATGTCATCGACTGATGGGCGTCAGCAAACGCCGTATTTAACCCTTTTATGCCTTGAGATAACGCAGCAATGCTCAAATTAAAGGGACCAATGCCGATGCCAAAAAGATCGAAATGCTTCATATCTTTACTCATGATTAATTATCCTGATAGTGACGTGTCATCTGCTCGAAAAAGCGCTCACGTTTACCCACAACTAAAGCTGCATGTTTATGGGGGAAATGGAACTCCTTCACTTTTTCAAAATCAAAGTATTGCCATAACTTAATCACATTTTTATTGTCAATTCTGGGCTCGCCAACAAGGTGTTTTGTCCGGCTATCAGCAAGAAAACTATATTGAATAAGATAGTGACCCCATACCTTCCAGTATTGGCTGCCAAGATAATTTTCATTACCGATCAAGAGATGAATACCACGATCGTAATTGTCGGCATCATAGTAAGGACCCAGTCGGTCCTCCTTAGCCCAGTAATATTCAAAGTAGCCAAATGCATTGCCATTCAACATGGCGATAACGGGAAACTGATGCTTCAGCGCCACGCCTTTTTGTAAATACGCCAGTAGCTCCTCTTTAGGCTTATCAAGCTCCCAAAATTCCGCAACTCGTGGCTGATTCATCCATTGATGGAAGAGAGCAAGATCAGCCTGAGGATCAACAAGCCGTAAACTCAGTTCCTGACCAAATTCATAGCTATAGCGGCGATAGAAAACTCCTTGGGGGTGACGAGGCCTTAAAGGATGGGTAACTTCCTCCTCGATTAGGGTCTCGGGTAGAGACTGATTAGCGGTAAGTAGCCACAGATCTGGGTTTTGTTCAAATTGAGAGATACCAATGAACAGCGCATTATCATCGACACACATCCAGCGTGCAGGCTTGTCATAGCAAAGCTGATCCCAGTGGGATAACGACAAACTGACGCCTTTGGCCACGCCACAAAAGATACTGTGTTCAAGCAGCGACAACATCTGTAGATAGGAGAGCCGTGACTGATTATAATTTGGGCTAGCAGGTAACAAGATCCTCAAGCCGTCATGTTCAGTCAGGTAAACATCGAGTGAACACTCAGCAGTTTCAATGCTGATACTGTTACCTTCGGTAAATCCCATCAGACTGCTGTCTGGTAAGCGTTTTACTAAGCGCTTTCCATCCGGTCTTAGGTAGAGTGGATTGGGGATCTCTTGATAGATCTCACTTGGATCTTCGATACTGTTTTCATTAATATTACTCAAGTAAACAAAGAAATTACCTTTAAATATTAACGAGTCTGAATTGAGAAGGTAATCAACAAATCCGGGATCTTTATATCCCTTCTGTTGCAGATGTCCCATAAACAATCTCAACTGAGTCAGCAGTACCGACTCTTTCACCAAGCCTGCTGAGGCCATTGAGCTGATAACACTAAAGCTGCTGTTAAATATCAGGTAATAGCTGATAAAAGGATCGACAAACTGATGGGGCATAAAGTTTTCAGGAGCCACATCACCTAATTGTTCAGCAAAGCATTCCTGAGCCGCGCAGGTGAAACCTGTTCCCTGACAGTCCCGATAGAAGAGTCCAACAGGCAGGCTATCTTCAATATCCACCACAATATTTTGCTGGTGGGCTAGAAAGATCACCCCGTAATCACTTCGAGCCGTCACTAAAGGTTCCAATACTTGCTCCAAATAGCCTTGGAACCATTGCTGTGCAACCCTTGATGTCGACTCTCCCCGCTCCTCGGCGCGGCCAAGCACCATATTAGCTAATGCACTGTTTCCTCCTAAGGGATCAGCTTGAGTCAAGGTCGCCAGCACCAAAGATTCACGTTCAGGCTGCTTCCAGAAGCTATTGACCCTAAAGGCAAATAAACTCTCCTCTATGGCCTCACCTTCCAGTGTTTGCAGCGCAGCAAAACCAGGCTCGCGCATGATGGTCAATTTCGGATAGCGCTGCAGAAGCTCAAGCCCTTTATCCGCATCTAAGATCTGTTCAAGCAGCATGCCTCGGCGCACCTCTTTCAACGAAAGATGGCGCACTGAATTGGTGAGCTTCACACTCAATGAGTACTTGATCATAAACCGGCAATCAGGATGATAGATGGCACGCAGTGATGTGGTCGCACGCCAGCCCTCACCGTGAATACCGAGATCTAAAATCAGCTCAGATGCGAATAGATGAGCGATATCATCTCGCTCTTTCAGCACGGCAACCTGCCAAGGGTGCATCGGCATAAGCTGAAAATCAGCAGGTAGAATGCCAAAATCCAATTTAAGATCTTCGGTTATTGCAGCAATACTCTTCTGTACATCACTGCCGTAAACTTCTCCCTGCCAAGCTGTTTGATGAACAGCAAACCAATGAAGTCCAAAACTTTCACCACTTTCGGGGGCATAACAAATATCCGCACCACTAAATTCACTGCGACTTTTTGGTGCCGGATGCATGTTATGTCCCACCAGCAAGGCTTGTTCTGCCTCAATAAAATTCAATTTATCCTTGTAGAGATGGTTAAGATCATCAAATCTGGTGCTGATTGCATTGGCAGTATTCGCGGCGCTTAGTATCACTCGGTTTTTAAATAAGTCTCTGGTTTCTTCAGACAAATCACCGACAATCGAAGGTTCATGGAGAATTAAGGTCAACGCCCGCTCAAAGCTCAATGAACCTCTGTGGCTTCCCTCAATGTAACGAATTGGGAAAATAAATCGATGGGGCCCGCAATGGGAAAAATGGGCATACGAAAGCTGTAACTCAACGCCACATTCAGGCAAGTTTATGGATACGAATTCATGATTAGTGTCCTGTTGCCAGCCATGGAACTCTTTCAGTAATCCATTAAAAAAACATTGAGCGGCCAAATCGACATGCTCACTCTGTTCGTTATTCAACATCCCTATAACACCCGTATCTAATTAAGAATATAACAAGTTGCAAATGATAATCATTACCATTAGCATGTCAACAAGGTTTACACACACGAATAGTTAAGATGGAAAAACGTCCCTGGCCTCTGTTTGTATCGGCGCCGCTATTAGGATTAAGTCAAAGTATTTTAGTTGTGTTCACCCCCATTTTTATCGATAAAACCAGTCTCTCAATCGAAAGCCTTGCCATGCTGATGAGCCTAGGTTCAATGCTATTTCTATTCAGTACTCCTATGTGGGCCAAACTGTCGCTGCGTTTAGGATATGCACAAGTGTTAATGAGGGGGATTCTGGGGTTTAGTGTGAGTTTCACCGTGATGCTACTGGCGCTGTGGGGAAGTGTGACTTGGCAATGGCCGCTATTATGGGTGGTATTTACCCTCATCATCTCTAGGCTAATTTACGGCATGACAGCCTCAGCAATAGTCCCGAATTGCCAAGCTTGGTTGACCGAATTAAGCCCTGCGACACAGACAATGAAAAAATTGGCACAACTGTCGGCAACCATGGCAGTTGGCAGACTGTTAGGCCCGCTACTCGCCATGTCGCTGATCTGGCTTGGCTGGCTAACGCCCGTACTCTTCCTTTGTTTTGCTCCGCTAATGTGTCTATTCAGTGTGTTCAGATTTAGCCGCACTACTGCGACACACACCAACAAAGAACTGAAAGCGATCAATACAGAACTCGGACAGAATCAGCTCGACAGTAAGCTCGCCCATAGTCTGCTTATCAGTATCACCTTAATCTGTATCACCTATAGCAGTGTGACCTTTTTACTGACTCCTATGGTGCAAGCCTCGCTGCACTACTCCAGTGAAGAGACCAGTCAGTATCTCTCTCTATTAATGACACTAGCCGCGATAACCATGGTATTCAGCCATGGTCTGACATCCCGATTAAACAACGTCGATCACTTTAAAATGATGTTGCTGGCCAATATTATGTTACTGCTGTCTCTGACTTTGATGCAGCTGGCGATCCCACACATTCTATTCATCGCCGTGCCTCTACTCAGCGGAGCATTTGCCATCTTACAACTGCAGATCACCACCTTGTTGTGTCACTTAGTCGGCAAAGGAAGCAAGGCGATCGCCACTGGACTGGTCTCTAAATATCAAACTATAGGTTATGTGCTCGGCGCCTGTGTACTCTGGCTAACAAGCTCAGATACCAATACCAGCTTACACATTTTAAGCTTATTGGCCTTGGCACAATTGGCTTCACTCATCACCTGGAAGCTAAATATCAAAGCAGTGGAGCAGGTGTAGATTAAATTTCGGAAACATTTGCCTTCATCCTATAAACACGCGTTATTATGGACAGAAGTTAATCGTCACAGTAACTGACAGCTTATGCCTGAAGCTTTACAACATATCATGGCCGAAATGACACCTTGGCTACAGCAATACGGCTATTTCATTCTAGCGCTCGCCATCGCCATCGAAGGCGTAGGCATCCCCGCTCCCGGCCAATCCTTATTAATCGTCGCCAGCCTTCTTGCTGCAGCAGGACAAATGTCACTCCCGCTTGTGCTTATCGTCGCGGGTAGCAGTGCTTTTATCGGCAATAGCTTAGGTTACTTTTTAGGGATCAAATTCGGGGATGTTTTGATTAAGAAAGGTTGGGTAAAAGAGAGTACAGAAGCCAAGCTCCATGGTTTTATTGGTAAGTATGGTTTAGCCGCGCTGTTACTCAGTCGCTTTATTGAAGGGCTTAAACAAACCATTTTTATTGGTTGCGGTATGGCCAAGATGTCACTTAACAAGTTTCTGCTTGGTAACACGCTTGCCACAGGGCTTTGGCTCACACTCTTTGGCTTAGGACCAGTGCTTATCCGTGATGAACTCACTCCCATACTCGCCTTTTACCATCACCACCAACACCTTTTTTGGTTGATAATCACAGTCATTGGTACCATCAGCCTAGTGATATTTACCTTAATCTTGAGGCGACGTCAGTCTCACCAAGTTGATGAGTAAAATGGAATCGTCAGGCAAAAAAAGCGAGTCTTATGACTCGCAAAAATGATTAAACATCTACATCTATCGAATAATGTAAGTTAGTAAATACGCTTAATTTTAACTTTAGCAACGGGGCCATTCCAATCGTAGAGTGACTGAGCTAAATCGGCTTCACCGTGAATGCCTGGACTTGGGTATGAGTAACCTTCATCACTGTCATCAGGCGCAGAGAAAGGGTTACCGCCACAAACAGGGCCTGGAATATTCACACATAACTCATCATTTGCTTCTGAGCCTGCATCATAGGCACGCATATTGTAGTGAACTGTTTGACCACGTCTTCTAGGCAGTTTCTTTGCTCTTAACGAAACCATAGTGTCATTGGTTGGCAATAACATCGAAATCAAACTGATGCGGCTAAATCGACGACTCGAACTGATTTCGAAAGTGACACTTTGGCCATTTGTTAGCAATCCATCTGTGCTTGTTGTATTGGCGACTCTAGATGAACTGTCTAACTCATCTTTCAAACCACTAATATCACCGCCTTCAGCGACGTTCGCGATATTATCACTCGATGGTTCACCTAGCGTAAACAACTGCATCTCTGGTCTGTGAGTCGCAGCTAACAAAGGTGTAAACGCGATTCCTTTAGTCAAATTAGTCACCGTCACTTCATAAACAGCTTCGCGATGGTGACTACCATAACTTTCGGCAAACAAACTCGGGGATAAGCAAATCGCAAAAAGCATCAAACTTAATTTTTTAATATGTTCCATGTCATAGATCTCACTGTAATTAAAAGGATTAAATCTATATTTAACGTCAATATATTGAATTCGAATATTGACTATAGGCTTTAAATATCACAGAAAGGTCACGAAAAAAGCGCGTTTAGTTAACATGTAAAACAGCTGCTCAAACAGCCTTTAGAATTAACATATTCCCTGACTAATATTTGAGTTATTGAACATCCAATTTTTCAAGCAAAGAGGGATAGCCCCAACCATTCTCACCCACAGTAATGGGCTCTCCCGTTAGAAACTCGTATAGGGTTGGCGCCAGTGAACCATTTTCTTCGATAGTTAATGGGATGAGATCGTCACCTATTGGTACTCCCCAGAAACCAATAAAGGCGTCTTTTTCAAGGTAATCTTCACCGGCATGACGACCAGGGACTTTAGTGTTGAAGCCGACCCCCGCCTTGGGAAACAGGTTAACCGTACCCGCTCTGTCCTCTTCATACAGCCTTGCCAATTGATTCAGAGCATCAGGTCTTGAAGTAAACAGGCTCAGCTCACGCCATTGCTGAACACTGCACCATGACTCTGGCTCCTGCTCTTTGGCTTGATGCAAGCATTGGGCTTTCAAAACGGAGTACCTGCTCAACTCTGCTGCTGTTGGCTTCTCTCGATACGGGTTGAGAGTCTGGATATCGAGCAATTTTGGCTCAATACGGGGATCTATGCCTGGCTCAGTAACGGGTACACTGGTATAGAACAGCTTATCTCCTCTTAACTCCACCAGCTCATCGAGGCGAACACCGTCGCGATATCCAATCAGGCGAATTTGGCATTGATTCAGGCTGCATTGCTGTTCCCGCAGCACCATGTAATCCAGGCTATCTGCCAGTCTGTTCACTGTCTCAGCTACGATATCAATCGTCTGAGATGGCTCCTTGGCATTGATTGGCGTCCAACGAATTAACTCTTCATACGTGGGTTGCACTTCCCATCCAGATGCCGAATTAAACAGATCCATCATCATGTTGCCACCCGCTGTCGATGCAACAACGATATCGACCCCTTTGTTGCTTGAGTAATTCAGTGCATTGGTGATCTTAGGGCCTTCGCCCTCATCAGAGGATATTTTTTTCACTATAATGGGGTAACCTAGCTCCTTGGACAGCGCTTCAAACACTAACTTTTCTGGATTGAGCGCATAAAAAACAGGTGTTAAACCATGATCTCCCGCCATTCCCCACAAGGTTTGATCATAGATCCCAGCTTCTTTATAAACCTGCTCAGTTTGAGATAGCCAATAATCCAATCGATTGAGCTCTCCCGTTGGCATGATGACCTCGTCGCTAAAGGGGCCGGTAAAATGTGCAAAATGATCCGGCCAAGGGTTATAGATCAAAGTGAAATCTGGCATCCCTTGACCATCGAGTTTTGCCAGTTCAGTGATCCTTTGCTCTATCTTCCATTTTTTAGTTAATTTAGTAAAAATATCGAGAAAAGAGATCCCCTGATAACCCTGTATATCCTCAATCAAATCCTGACGAAATTGGCGTAACTCCACTTCAACTTTAGCGCGATTTTTCAACTCTCTTAAGCACCGTTTCTCCCCATAATCTCGCTGCACTTCGCCCAATCCAAGATTCACTAATCCGTCGAAACTGGTGTGAGCATTCCAATCATATTGAGCATTACAGTTAAGGGTGATGAGGTAATTCAATCGATCAAACATGGTCTGTACGCCTGAGCTTTCCATTAATCTGTCAAGCTGTAGAGCATCGTTACCAAAGAAGTAATAAGCCCTGTCTTCTTCTCTGTCCACAAAGTGAAAATTGGGGATCCCAGTGCCTCGCTCTCCAGATACCTTGGCGCCGGTTTTTATGATCGGCAGGTTGCGCACACTAATGGTTGGCGTGGATGAGATCCCCACCTGAGCGATTGAGTCCCGATTAGTTTTATATAATTGCTTAAAAAAAGGTAGGTAATGAGGATCGTCATACTGAGTCTTTGCCAGCATTGCCATAAACTTTACCTGCTGCTCATGCTCAGGCTGCTTGGTCTCCACATCTTGAGGTTTAAAACGTGTGCGAGATTCATGGATCTGATTAGCATGTTTGATAAAAGGTGTTGATGGGTCAACTAGACCTTCGAGCAAACCCTGTTGCAAACCATCAACGGCGACTTGTACGCCATAACGTCGCGCCTGCTGTGAGGTTAGAAACTGAATTAAATTCTCGGAATTTTCATCAAAGGTATCCTGCATCCAAGCATTTAATGCCGTTTCCCGTTCTTGCTTAAATACAAACTGGCGATAGGCTTTAAGTACATTGAGGCGAACGAAATCGATTAATGTAATGGTTAATGCTTGGGCCTTATTATCCACCCGATTTTTATGCTCAGGCTTACCATCTTCTATCATGCCCTGTAGCGCTGCTTTCATCTCTCCCGCTTCCATTCCAGTAGCAGCTTGAGTCATTAAGTCGACAATAATGGGCTGTATTTTATTCACCAGAGCGAGATCTTTTGGACTCTGAGTAAGGTAGGTGTAATGATGCGGCAATGCGTCCATATCCTGCCACTCACCAATCTCCACTAAGGCGTCATAGATAGTCACCATAGAGGCAATAAACTGGCTATCCGTTTTTATCCCTTCGCTATTACCCTGTTTACCAGATGCTTGTTTATCCTCAGGAATTGGCTTATCTCCGTGCTGATACAAACTGTGCTCAAAAGCTTTAAGTTGCTCAGAAGAGTAAACACCATTCAGATACTGCTTAAACTCATCATCAACACTCAAGCCAGAGTATTGATCGTAAAAACTGTAGAGGAAATGACCCAAGGGGATGGCATAAGTCGGATCGCTCAGCTGAGCGATAACTCTGGCTTTAACCTTACTGTCCAGAGGAAGTGAGAGGATATAAACATCAAGAGAGACACCCGCAACGGTAAACAGTGGATATCACGAGTCAGCTTAGTAGAAGCACTCAGGGAAGAGACAATTTGATCCCTCATTATCTCACTAGCATTGAACACGCCGCCGATAACAGGCGTGTCGCCGATATCAGCAAAAACCGAAGTACTCATTAGCACCATAGGTAGAGCAATACAGGCCTTTAGCTTACGCCACTTAGTCTGAATATCATCCATAATCTTTAAAGCTCCAATCTATATTCTATGAGCATTCTCTTGACTCATGATTACATAATGAGTCAATAATTCAAGACTATACATAAGGGGTAATGTATCTAAAAAAGGAATAAGGCAAATATATGAGGAGTATCGGTTAACTGTAATAAGCCAAAAAACAACATCTATTCTATATTTAATGAAATAGAAAATGGAATTTTCGTAAGAATCAGATCAATCGAACTGCAGTGTACAGCCCTAAATCCAGTTCATTAATTGATCCCATCTTTACCTTAAACAGGAAAGAAGCTTATGATCAACTCGATGTTGAAACCATTACCGAATAGTTTTATCTGTCTATTACTCCTCTGCGTATACTGTCATAACCTCCATGCAGAGGGCACCTATCAGATGGATTCCGCACACCCACAGTATCTCGAAACCGACGCTTTAATGTTTATCCATGTCGACGCACCTAATAAATATATTCGATTGCATCTATGCCGACAGTTCAATCAAAGCGGTCAGGTTTATGCCGATATTTACTCCACAAATGTCGTTTCCGGCAAGTATGTGAAAAACACCAAGTTAGCCGACCTGACCTCCACAGTTGGTAATATTAGCTGTTCTGACCCCATGACAAGCCCACTTCCAGCAACACCGAGCAGTGGTGAAGTCATGCATTATCAGGTATCAAGTGCTGGGGTGTATGCAGTCGATTTAAGTGAACTAGATGATAATTACGAGAGGTGGGACATCTCAGTTGTCGATAACATAGGAGACAGCGTTGATCCAATGGCTAATGATGGTAATCTTTTCTCCTACTTATGGCGGTTCGATACTCCCAGCTACACATCAACCTATGCGGCAGACACTAGAATGTATATTCTGGCGCCAGGTGGGTTTACTAACACTAACTATGTATGGGCTGTCGATCTGCAAGGTTTTGCCGGAGATATCCATAAGATACTCTCAAACGACATAGGCTTAAATCCCCCCTACTCAGGGACAAGTAACTATCTGTATTTAAGTATTAATGAGAAGTTCCCGACCTATCTTAGCTATCCTACAGGCGCAAACCCCTCTCCTGCGCCAAGTGTTGCAGCTCAGTTAACCGACACTCTCAGTTTTCTCGATAGTGCGGGAAACGATAATGAGATATCCCCGAATGCTGACACCATTGAAGACACTGGCACATTCTCATTTACCCCTGATGCAACAGGAACTTATGATATCAGTGTGGCAGCGCTAGGGGGAAACTATGAGGTTATCTTACAAGGAAAAATGCTGCAAAATGTCAGCGTAAATAAAGTTTGGGATGGAAAAGATGCAGATGGTAATGCCATGCTTCCGGCAAAATATGACGTCAAATTAACCCTAAAACTAGGTGAATCTCACTTTGTTGTTAAAGATGTCGAAACCAGTGGTGGGGGATCAAATAATGGCATGACAATTTTACAAGCAACCGATAAAACCACTCTGATGGGCACACAGATCTATTGGGATGACACCTCGATTGGAGGAAGTACTAATCTTCCTACTGGCAGCCTATCCACTCTTGCTCCGATTGGCCTACACCGTCATACATGGGGAGACTTTACCTCCACCAGCATTGGCAATATGAATTATATGGACACCTATGTTTATGGTCTCTCAAGCGACTTTACCACTGAAGCTATCAATATCAATGCCAGTGCCCCGACAATCACCTCAAATGGAGGTGATCATGAAGCTGCTATCGAAATAAATGAGGGCAATACCTTAGTCACAAACGTTGTCGCAACGGGAGGATCCGGCTCATATACCTATTCAATACTTGGGGGAGATTCAGCGCTATTTAACATAGATGCCAGCGGGCAGATTACTTTTCTATCAGCCCCAAATTATGACATCCCTTTAGATGCTGATACTGATAATAATTACCTGCTGTTTGTCCGCGTAGATGGTGGTGGTACCTTAGAATATATTCATCAAGAGTTAACCATTTCTGTTAACAACATCCCCGTCTCAGATACCCAAAATGTAGCGGTCACAGAGGACACCCCTAAATTAATCTCCCTCACTGCGATTGATATTGATCTCGATACATTAACCTACAGCCTAATCAACTCACCTAACAATGGGATATTAAGCGGCACTATACCTAACTTAACCTACTCACCTACACTTAATTATACAGGCACTGACTCCTTCACCTTTAACGTTAATGATGGATTTACCAACTCTAATACAGCAACGGTCTCAATTAGCGTCAACCCTATTAATGATGCACCAAACACTAACAATCAAAATATTCCAGTAACAGAGGATATCCCTGTCAACATAACACTAACGGCAACAGATATAGATCTCGACGCCTTAAGTTATAGTCTACTGTCCTCCCCAGTGAATGGAACCTTAAGCGGATCCTTACCAAGTCTGGTTTATACGCCGACGCTTAATTATGTTGGTGGAGACAGTTTTACCTTTATTGCCCATGACGGAAACCTTATCTCTAATACTGGTAGCATCACCATTACGGTTTCCGGAATAAATGATGCGCCAACATCCAGTAATCAAAGCATCACGGTGATTGAAGACACCCCAAAAACAATCACCCTCACGGCAGCGGATATTGAGGCCGACACGCTGACTTTTAACTTAATGAGCTCACCCAACAAGGGGACATTAACGGGCACTATTCCCAACTTAACCTATACGCCAAGCCTTAACGAAACCGGGACTGACGCCTTCACTTTTAAAGTCAATGATGGAATAGCTGACTCAAATACAGCCACTGTTTCACTCAATATTACTGCCACTAATGATGCGCCAACATCGATTAATCAAAGCATCACGGTGATTGAAGACACCCCAAAAACAATCACCCTCACGGCATCAGATATTGAGGCCGACACGCTGACTTTTAACTTAATAAGCTCCCCAAACAAGGGGACATTAACGGGCACTATTCCCAACTTAACCTATACACCAAGCCTTAACGAAACCGGGACTGATACCTTCACTTTTAAGGTCAATGATGGAGTCTCTGACTCTAATACAGCCACTGTTTCACTCAATATTACTGCCACTAATGATGCGCCAACCTCTATGAATCAAAGCATCACTGTGGTTGAGGACACCCCTAAAACGGTCACTCTCACCGCCTCTGATATTGAGGCCGACGCGCTCACTTTCAGCTTAATGAGCTCACCCAGCAAGGGAACATTAACAGGCACTATTCCCAACTTAACCTATACACCAAACCTTAATGAAACCGGGACTGACGCCTTCACTTTTAAAGTTAATGATGGAATCTCAGACTCTAATACAGCCACTGTTTCACTCAATATCACTGCCACTAATGATGCGCCAATCTCTATCAATCAAAGTATCACTGTGATTGAAGACACTCCTAAAACGGTCACTCTCACCGCCTCTGATATTGAGGCAGACGCGCTCACTTTCAGCTTAATGAGCTCACCCAGCAAGGGAACGTTAACGGGCACTATTCCCAACTTAACCTATACACCAAGCCTTAACGAAACCGGGACTGACGTCTTCACTTTTAAAGTTAATGATGGAATAGCTGACTCTAATACAGCCACAGTCACACTCAATATCACTGCCACTAATGATGCGCCAATCTCGACGAACCAAAGTATCACTGTGACTGAAGACACTCTTAAAACGGTCACTCTCACCGCCTCTGATATTGAGGCAGACGCGCTCACTTTCAGCTTAATGAGCTCACCCAGCAAGGGAACATTAACGGGCACTCTTCCCAATTTAACCTATACACCAAGCCTTAACGAAACCGGGACTGACGCCTTCACATTTAAGGTCAATGACGGAGCCTCTGACTCTAATACAGCCACTGTTTCACTCAATATCACTGCCACCAATGATGCGCCAATAGCCAATGATCAAAGCCTAGATATGGTACAAGCTAGCTCTATTGAAATTATTCTAACGGCAACAGATGCTGAAGATTCAACCTTGGATTATTTAATAGAGACATTTCCCTTAAACGGTATGTTGATTGGAACCGGTTCCAGCTTAATTTACACGCCATCGGAAGCGTTCTCTGGGAATGATAGTTTCACATTCAAAGTCAATGATAATGAATCAGATTCAAATATTGCTCTCGTCACCATTATCGTTTTAGCAGATTTAGATAGCGATGGTATTTCCGACGATGACGACCTTGATGATGACGGTGATGGCATTTTAGACCTCATTGAAGGCGATATAGACAGTGACGGAGACGGTATACCAAACAGTCGGGATACTGATTCAGATAACGATGGCATACCAGATAGCGAAGAGGGGGTCATAGACACTGATGGTGATGGGCAACCTGATTATCTCGACTCTAGCCAAGATGAAGACAAAGATGGTATTCCCGATATTATTGAAGGTAGCTTTGACAGTGATCTCGATGGTCAGCTTAATTACCTTGATATTGACAGTGATAATGATGGTTTAGTAGACGGTTATGAAGCTGGGATCTCTGGAGAAGATTCAGACAGTGACGGGATAGATGATATTTTCGATATTGACCAGACTAAAGGACGAGACAGTAATAATGATGGTATAGACGATGATGTAAGCCTTATTGACACAGATCATGACGGTAAACCTAACTACCTAGATCCTGACTCAGATAATGACTGGCTCCCTGATGCCATCGAAGCAACATTTGCCCGTATCGATCTCGATGGCGATAATATTACCGATCTCTACGACATAGACATGACACAGGGAGAAGATACCGATTCTGATGGTATAGATGATAGATTCGACATCGACGAAAGCGGTCACTTTGATGCCGATAACGATGGAATCAATGATGCTAAATTACTAGAAAATGATCATGACCACGACGGGATAGAAGATCATCTAGACACAGATTCGGACAACGATGGCATAGGTGATACCGCTGAAACCGTCGTGCAGGCATTCGATCAAGATAATGACGGTATTACAGATATATTTGACCCAGATTTCACCCCTGGAAATGACAGTAACAATGACGGAATAATCGACAACATCCAGCTTTCCGATAATGACTCAGACAACATTTTTGACATGCATGATTTAGACAGTGATAACGATGGCTTACTCGATACCACTGAGTCTGGAGGGGCTGATATCAACCATGATGGTCAATCTGATGCCAACAGCGTGCTTATCTTAACTCCAACTGACACAGACTCAGATGGTACTCCAAATTTTATCGATCTGGACAGTAACAACAATGGTCAGATGGATATCACCAACACACCCGCTGTGGTATTGGATAAAAACGGCGATGGACGTATCGATCAAACAGACGATTCTGATGGTGATGGTATTGATAACTCCTATGACAACATGCCCAACTGGTTTGGAACATCAGCCGCTGTCGATCCGGATCAAGATGGCGTCCCCTTAGCGTTAGATAAAGACAATGACAACGATGGCATCTCGGATGTTACCGAAGGCCTAGGAGATCATGATAATGACAATATTGCCGACTACTTGGACCGTGACAGTGACAATGACGGCTTATCCGACGCCTTCGAAAATAACCGTCCTGCACCAATGGGAGAAGACCACGATAAGGATGGCATTGATAACTCATGGGACATAGATATAACGGGTGGTGTTGATATAAATAATGACGGCATTGCCGATCACTTTCTTGTGCTTGATTCTGATCTCGATGGCCAAGCTAATTATCTGGACTTAGACAGTGATAATGACTCAATTTCAGATAGCAAGGAGGAGCTACTTACCAAACTAATAGGAGTTGATAGTAACCAAAATGGAATTGATGACGCCATAGATGTAGAAATAACCATGGGTGTAGATGAAAACTTAGACGGTATAGATGATAGCCGCTTAATCCAAAGCTACAGCGACAATGACCAAATCCCGAACTTTATCGATACAGACAGCGATAACGATAATATTCCCGATAATATTGAAGGGGATATAGATACTGATAAGGATGGTATACCCAACTTCATAGACTTAGACAGTGATAACGATGAAATCTTAGATATAGTGGAAGGAGTGATTGATACCGATCAAGATAGTTTGCCGAATTATCTCGATACCGATTCCGATAATGATGGGATCTTAGACATAAACGAAAATACAGATACTAATCGAGATGGTATTAATGACAGCCTACAAGCAAATATTCAGCTAGAGATCCGCGGCACAAAATCAGGCGCTCTCAACCTCATACTACTCATGATATTAGCCGTATTCATAATAATCAGACGCAGCACCTTATTACCTAAGTATCTTAATAAAAGATAAGAGCCAAACAGGCTTGCTAACTTGACGCAAGCTACAAGTATTCTAACCTCAAGAGAGCACTTATCTTTACAGATTCTATCAAACAAAAAAACTGAATGTTAATCAATAAATAGGATGATAAAAATGACAACTCTTTTTGAACAACTCGGTGGCGATGCTTCTGTTGATGCCGCAGTGGATATTTTTTATCGTAAAGTGTTAACCGATGACAGCATTAGCCAATTTTTTGATGATGTCGATATGGATCGTATGAGAGCGATGCAAAAAAGCTTTTTAACCATGGCATTTGGTGGACCCAATAGTTACACAGGAGCTTCATTACGCGAAGCTCATGCTCCGTTGCTTAAACAGGGAGTCAATACTCGCCATTTTTCAGCTGTTGCAGGACACTTACAAGCGACACTGCAAGAACTCAGCGTACCTAACGAGTTGATAGATCAAGTCATGGCAATCGTTGGCAGCACTCATGATGATGTACTGGGTTTATAGTCAATGACTAAGATTTACTGGCAAGGGCAAGCCATAACATTAAATGAGCAAGAAACCGTACTCGATGCCCTGCTTAGGCAGGACATTGACCTACCCTACTCCTGTAAAAGTGGTCACTGCCATACTTGTATGTTGCAAGCTGAAAAGGGCGATGTCACCGATTCCCAACCCGATATTCGCGCCAGTTGGAAAGAATCAGGATATTTTCTCCCTTGTATTTGTCAGCCTAGCGGTGAGCTAACCCTATCTGTCATAGCCCAGAATGAGTTATTCACTCCTGTCCTTGTGCATGCCATCGAACACGTAAGTGAACGTATCTGTCGTGTCACACTCGATCCCGCGACACCATTTGATTATCACGCTGGGCAGTTTATCAACCTCAGACGCGCCGATGGCCTGAAGCGAAGCTACTCACTCGCCAGCTTGCCGACACAAGACAGTATGCTCGAAATTCATGTGCAGCAGATGGACAATGGTGAAATGAGCCAATGGATCCATCATGATCTATCAGTAGGAGATAAACTCGATATTTGTGGTTCTTTCGGTCATTGTTACTATCAAAAAGTGACGAAACCAATGCCAATACTGCTAGTTGGAACAGGCAGTGGACTCGCTCCCTTGATGGGAATTGTCCGCGATGCGCTAGATAATAATCATCAAGGTGACATCTATCTTTATCATGGCAGTCGAACCAAGAATGGCTTATACGGCCAAAACCACATGACGCTTCTCGCCAAGCAGTTCGACAACTTCCATTACTGTGGTGCAATTTCTGGTGTTGAAATGGAAGAAAATCAACGTATACACGCTGACGATCTAGCAATGAAAAATCATAAGAGTTTACTGGGTTGGCAGGTATATCTATGCGGACACCCTGCAATGGTCGCTAAAATGAAAAAGCGGGCCTATTTGGCAGGAGCAGAGATCAAACACATCTATGCGGATCCTTTTATCACGAAACAAGAATGACCAAAAGGCGACACTCCTCCGCATTTTGATGCCTACTTATTTCCACCCTATTAAGCACCACTTTTCATTGAATTCCCTTTTCAATTCATATCCACTTGTTTAGTCTGGTCAGTAATGAGATAAGTTTGGAATAATGAGTTAATGATGCCAGTGTCCCCTCTTCCCCTGTTAATTGCAGGTCCTATGCTTCGCCACTGTGATCGCGACAATTTCACGCTTTGGTTTGTTGCGAGCAAACCAATGGAATCACTCACCTTGACACTTAGTTGTCTTCTGAATGATGAAGGAGAAGAGCAAGTACTTTTCAATGAGGGCTTAGATGCCAAGCAACTGGATTGCATCAAATTAGGCAACCAAGCTTATCAATATATGATTCACCTTAGTGAGCCAGAACTGCTGCCAATTAATGTACAAGTAAATTATTTTTTAGAAGATATACAACAAGGTGCTATTTTCAGCGGCGTCGATGGCCTGAACTACGGCACACGATTAGCGCCAAATTTTGTCATCAAATCTGAAATTGATCACATGCTTCATGGCTCATGCCGCAATGCCCATCATCACAGTGGTGATGCTTTAGTGGCGGCAGACTGCCAACTTGAAGGGGATATAAGCACACAGGCAAGACCCGCACTCTTGATGCTCAGTGGTGATCAAGTCTATGTCGATAATGTCGCCGGACCTATGCTCTACGCGATAGGCGAAGTGATCAAACTCTTGGGTTTACCCCATGAACAGTTCAACGATGCTCAAATTCATAACAGTGACGCGATTAGTTATCATCCTGCTGCTATGTATCAGCGGCATAAAAACTTACTGCCTAAAACTAATTACCCAGCGAAAACAGCGTTAGGAAGCTGGTATCGAAACCACCCTATTTTTACCTCTTCACAAGCTGAAAATCATCTAGTAAGTCTTGGTGAGATCATCGCTTTTTATCTACTGACTTGGTCTCCAGAACTGTGGGAGCGCATCGATATTCCTAAAGATGTTGTTGGCTTATCGGCCGTAAACACAAACAGATGGCAACACGAATGGACTCATATTCTCGAGTTTAAAGCCGGACTTAAGCAAGTCAGACGGCTTATGGCTCACTTGCCGACTTATATGATCTTCGACGATCATGATGTCACCGATGATTGGAATCTAACGGCCAAATGGGAGCAAGCAGCCTATGGCCATGCCTTTTCAAAACGCATTATCGGCAATGCACTCATCGCGTACGCCCTATTTCAAGGGATAGGAAATGCACCTGATAAATTTAAAGCGGAAATCACTCCAAAATTAAAAGCCTTTTTAAATCAGCCTAATGACTTTACTCACGATGAGCTTAGTCATGATGAACTTATCGATAATTTACTGCAATTTAACCATTGGCATTACAACCTTAATACCAGCCCCAAAATAGTAGTACTTGATACTCGGACTCAGCGATGGCGCAGTGAATCTAATTTAGCAAAACCTTCCGGCTTGATGGACTGGGAAGCATTAATGGAGTTTCAACATGAATTAGTGGGACAGGAGAAAGTCATCATCATTTCCGCCGCACCTATGTTCGGCGTAAAATTAATTGAGACCATACAGAGAACGGCAACCATATTTGGCGGCTCTTTGTTAGTGGATGCTGAAAACTGGATGGCACACCCAGGCACTGCCAACACTCTACTAAGTATTTTTCAGCACAGGAAAACCCCTGAGCAATTTGTGATCCTATCGGGGGATGTGCACTACTCCTTTGCGTACGATATCCGTATTCGTTTTCGTAAAGGAGGACCAAAAATATATCAGATCACCTGCAGCGGCATTAAAAATCAATTTCCTGAGAAGCTGTTACCTATTTTCGATAGGGTTAATGGTTGGCTATACGGGCACTTCTCCCCGCTAAACTTCTTCACTAAACGTAAACGTATGTCGATACGAGGCCGTCGGCCCAATGGCGCTCGAAGCCAGCGATTATTCAATAAAAGTGGCATCGGTATGGTGAGTTTCGCCCCAAATGGCGCCCCAACAAAGATAGCAGTGCTTCATGCGGATATGAGCGAAACCCTTTTCGAGAGACCCTCTAGTGATAAACATGGAGCACGATCGACAACCAGAGAAGCTGACGACTAAAAGCGAAATATCAACGAGACGAGTAGGTTCAATTTACTTCGTTGGAGTTGGCTCTGGTGCGGGCCTGCTTACTGGGGCCGTAATTGACTGCTCACTACCCGGTCTAGGATGATGAGAGTAATCTTCTCCGGCTCTAGGCCCTGTTCCAGGGGATCGCATCGAATCGGATACCTGACGCGGCATTCTTTGCATGTCACGATCTGATTCTCGAGTCGGTATTGAATCAGCTAAGTTTTGCCCCGTCGACACAGCTGTGATGACTGCGTCGTTTGCAGCATCACTCGATGGAGATGCAATAGCCGAACGAGATGAAGCACTTGCAGTAAGCTCGGCAACAGCTGGACTATCCTGCTCCAGTACCGCTATATGTTGCTCGTTGCTTGGTTCCGTATCAGATCCAGCGTTAGATATTGTCGCTGTACTCTCGCCAGAAAGATTCTGATAACCCAATGAAGCGACGATAGCCAAACTGACTAAACCTAAAGTGAGGGTCGTTTTATTCATTCTTATTTTCCTTATCCGATAAGCTGACCAACCCCGACCACTTTCTGAGGTTTCCACGATTAATGAGAATACTTAATTAACCTCAAGCATAAGGCTAAGCCAGTAAAAACACAACGAAAGTATACAATATTCAAAGAGCTGTTAAGCTTCAATGCCATCGCATTCCAACGCGATCAATTTATGGGTGACAGGATCGGTAAATTTAAGACGCCTAGCCAGTAGCTTAAGGGGCTTACTATAGTCATCTTGAGCTTTATCTTGCAGCTGCGGATAACATCTATCATTTAATATCGACATGCCTAAACTTTGCATATGCACCCTAAGCTGATGAGTTCGCCCAGTGATCGGCGATAGATTAAATACACCCACCTCACCTCTCACTTCGATAAGAGAGATCTCTGAATGGGTATTGGCCTCACCTTCTGCCACTCGCATAGTAAATGTTGGATCTCCTTTTACCATGCGATTTTTTACAGTCCAGTGAATAGGCAGAGTTAATTCAGCCCTCTGATGTTTCGCCATCAATTCAGGCGTTAACTTGGCTAATGCTTGATATTCTTTGCGGATCTGGCCAAATTTAAATAGGTCATGATACAGCTGACGATGCTCAGGCTGAAGACAGAGCAAAACCAGCCCGGCTGTCGCCCGATCTAACCTGTGCGCAGGCACGATTGTCTCTATACCAGTCTTAATTCTAAGTCGATTAACTAAGCACTCATTGATCACATTCCCGCTTGGGTGCAGTGCAAGAAAATGAGGCTTAAATGCGACGATAATCTGATCATCACGATAGATTACCTCTTCATCGAAAGGCACTTTAGTTTCGTTCACCACCTCTCGATAATAATAGACTCGAGCTCTTGGTCTGTAAGGGGTATCAATCTCAATTAAGCTGCCATCCTGCCAATGCACTTTGCCTGCACTTATTCTGGCAAACCATACATCAGCGCCAATCTGTTCAAATCGTTCAACAAGAAAACTCAACACAGTAGGCTTGTCGGTAATATGTTCAGGCAGAACAACGTAGGAGGCTTGGCTTGCAAGAACAGAAGAGGACATGGTGATCAAATGGCTCAGAAGATAAGAAGCGTCATTTTAACAGAATTATCGAAAGGAGAGAAAGCTGGTAGAGACAAGAATGAAAACCTAATGCGGTATTCTGACACAGGTTCAGGATGACGATGCCCGCTCTAACATGGCAATGGTTAACCCGCGTGGGCTTTATGAACTCCAACACAAATTCCATGGTTTGATGACTAGCTTAGTTTGGTTAATCCGCGTGTGATTTTATAAGCTCTAACACAAATTCCATGGTCTGATGGCAATCAGGCTGGTTAATCAGAGTTAACTTATCTTTATTGTAAAGCGGGAGCACTTCAAGCCAACGCTGGCTCACCCAAGAAGCATCTTCTAGGTGGATCTTAGAGTAAAGTTCAAACAGATTAGGATTGACCTCGAAAAACTGCTCTAACGCCGCGCTTATCAATTCGAACTCCCCCCTTATCGGCTCTTCATGCCAATTACTTGAAGGGATCGTTCTCGCCATCCAGATCCCATTTCTCTGGCGGGCGGCAGATAAAATCTTCACCCTCTGTTTGCCCTCAAGCACAATACTCAGACTGGTGTCGTTTAGTTGATTAAAATCGATGATCTCACATTGAGTGACACTCGGATAACAAGGAGGTGTACCGTTGGCTTTCAACATACCAAAGGCTAATGGATATTTGCCTTTGCATACATCTGCAATCATCCTTAGATGATGTGGAGTGATAATATTTAGCTCAAGTCTTCCATCGGGCAGCAACAATGCATCCCGTGTAATTAACGCCATCTCCTGTGTTTTCATAGTAACCTCCTCCCCTTGGGGTAGGTAACCAACAGAAAGTGCTAGCTTTAACCAATTAAGTGAAACATAAAACCAACAAATTTAAAGTGTAGCAGTTTAATTATTATCTGCAGCAACCATGTGTTCTAAACAGTATAAACAGCACTAAAGGCTGAGAACCTCTGACTTAAACCCAAACTACCTGAGAATGTACTTCCAAGAAGAGCGGTTATTAATTAGACAGGTTACGTCAGCTTTTTGTTGCAATGATGACCACGAATTTTAAAAAGCTTCGAGGTGATCCATCACATTGCCTTTTGCTACGACATTATTTAATTCATCACCAAGACGGTGACTCATAGCAAGCGCCTGCTGCCAATACTTTATCCTTTCCTCACTGCTGAGATACTTAAAATCGCTTCGGTCTGGCAATTTCCCCAATGGTAAAGAAGCAAGAAATTCTGCTGTTGGGGCTAAGATGAGCGCATTATGATAGTGATCACTCGCTTTGCGCCAAGGCAAGGCTTTGTCGAACCAACCTGGAGTCATATGAGGGTAGAAATGAGGATAAAGGGTCAAACCTTTGGCATGGGATAAAGGCAGATCAAAATGATAATCTGTGATCCCGCCATCATAGTAATGCCCTTTAGGTGCGCCATCAATGTGAGTCACAGGGGCTAGTACCCAAGGGATCGAACCTGTCGCTAACAACACTTGTTCAAGGTTACTTCTGGTCAGATTAATGATGTGACTGGGTAGATCTTCAAATTGATTAAAAGGGGATTGCGCATCTCCAGCGCTGAAAACCATACGCTCAAAATGTAAACCTAAACTGCGTCGACTAATTAGGTTACTCGCCGCCGTGGCCGCTAAGCCTAAACCCAACGGAAGCCGGCCCGAAATACGATTTAAGTGTCGTCCCCGACACGCTAACAGATGAGTCTTTATCACTGAGTTCGACACTAACTCCTCTGCACCGCTCTGGCCCAGCACTCCTGAAATAATGCCTTTAACTTGAGTAGATACTTGAATTGGCGTCGGTTTAGTCTCGTATTTTTGACCGATATACAGCGCTTCTAAACGTGAATATGCGTTAAGCGGATCGGCTTGGCCAAAACACGCTAAACGCCAAGCACCAGACGAGGCCCCTAAAGTATGAAGCGGCGCCGTTCTTCCTTTAAAAAACTCGCCAAACAGATACCTATCCAATCCAGCAATGCCTATCCATTTAGGCCCACCAGAAGCGGCCAATAACTGAGTAAACAATTCAGGCTTAAGACCATTCTCGGCAATGTTTTTAAACGCGGTTGGACCAGCGAGGAAACGTAGTGCAGGCAAGACAAGTATTCCTATTGAGATGAATGAGATCGCAATATAGCAAATCAGTACTTTAATTCATATTTACGGCAAACAGAGACAAGGTTAAACTCGACCTATATATCTCACTCCATATTAAGCCCACTATGATCGTCGATACCTTAAGTAATGCAAAATTATACTCTCACCTAAGCCCTAAACTCACCCAAGCGTTAGTCCACCTCGCCAAGACAGACTTTACCAAGCTTGAAGTGGGCAATTATGAGCTCGATGGCAAAGATATTTTTGTAATCGTCAACGATTACCAGACGAAGCCAAAAGAGAGTGAACCTTTTGAAGTCCACCAGCAATATATCGACGTCCAATATGTTGTCAGTGGTGAAGAGGAATTTGGTTATCTGCCACTTGCAGAACAGACACCGTCACGCCCCTACTTTGCCGAGCATGATTATGCTGAATTCGATTACGAGAGCAACAAGTCAGATGCCGCCTTCATCCCTTTTAAAGCAGGGATGTTTGCTATTTTCTTTCCTGAAGACATGCATATGCCGGGAGTCAGTGCTCATTCAACACCAGTGCGTAAAGTGGTCATCAAGGTGAAAATATAACGGATTACCTCGCTAAATAACGGAGTTAACTAAAATATGAACAGATCAATATTCGTTGCAGTGATACTCAGCAACTTGCTTTCAATAAGCTCGACTCAGGCTGCTATCTCCCCCGCTACACTCGAAGAGATTAAAGCCGTTGAGTTTAATGGCGACAACATTATCACTGCAGGCTTACCCAGTGACGTTGAATTCGCTAAGCTACAGCAAGCTGGTGTCGATCTGGTCATCAACCTAATTCCGGCAGGCAACCCCAGTGGTCATCAAGATGAGGCAAGTTTAGTCACAGGTGCGAACATGGAATATGTTCACATTGGCGTCGATTGGAACAAGCCTACACGCGAAGATGTAGAGCAATTTTTTAAGATAATGGATGCCAATCAAGGTAAAGATATCCTTATCCATTGCGCTGCAAACTATCGTGCTTCCGCCTTCTATACCCAAGCTACCTCAAGATGCTCGTTTCAGAGCTCCCGTAGGATAGCTGAACAAGGCAGTGATTGAGGATAATGGTTATTCCCTTATTGATATCACTAACACAGTGCAGATATTCTACGGGAACTCCCGAAGGGCACGGCGTGAAGCAACGTGTTTCTTCGTTATGAAAAAGTGAATTAGAATAACTAGTCCAACTATTTCATGCCTTGAACTCCGTCACTTCTCGACATGCTGAATCCTGCATTTTGAAGTGGTTTGGGTATATATCTATACCAACTCAAATCAGGTGTAAAAGATGGCGAAGCAATACAACAGTCCACATTGCGTCCTTGGGGCGATCTTTCATCCAGCTTCACTGAGTATCCTCAGTGGCAGAAACTGATCGAAGAGGTTAAAGAAACCCTGTAGAAACTCGTAAAAACCGAAATCTAAATCCAAGCACTCACTCCCAGTCTTGGGTTTAGAACAAATTTAATACAAAAGTACTCCTAGTTAATTGATATATGGATCCATATCGTCTCTAATATAGAGCTATTCCAACGGAAGGAAATATAATGACTGAGCACAGCACAGATCTATCCACTAAACAGCACTCCTTTAACTTTCACGGTAACGCCAGTGAGTTTTTCGGCATCTGGATCGTTAATATCTTACTGACCATCGTCACCTTCGGCATCTATTCAGCCTGGGCAAAAGTAAGAACCAACACCTATTTCTACGGTAATACTGAGTTAGATGGCGACCGCTTTGAGTATCTTGCTAAACCTATGCAGATATTAATCGGACGTATCATTGCCGTAGTCGCATTGATCGCCTGGACTATTTTATCGGGAATTAACCCTATTGCAGCCATTGTATGTGGTCTGCTACTCGCTTTAGCGCTTCCCTATCTATCAGTCAGAAACATGCGTTTCGACGCTAGAATCACACGCTACAGAAATGTACGATTTAATTTTGAGGGCAGCTACTCCAACGCCTACCTCAACATATTAGTCAAACCTCTAGCAGCTTATGCACTCATCATTGCCTCCTCATTTGGATTTAGTGCTCTGCTCATGGAAAGTCATCCTGTTGTCGCCATTATTGGCGGAATACTGCTATTTACCTTAACAGCAGTTTTCGGTTATGCCTGGGTCATGGTCGGTATGGCGAGTTATGTGGTTAACGGCTATCGATATGGCGGCAAACCCTTTAGTGCAGAGCTAAATATGGTTGAATACGCAAAAATTGCAGCCTTGGGTGGTGCACTATTTCTTGGCTCATTTATCCTAGGTTTCCTCCTGATCATTGGTCTGGGGATGTTCGATGTTCTCCAAGCCCTTTTCACTGGTGACGTTATCGATCCCGAAACACAGATGACATCGGTTTTCGCTCTCTTAGCTGGCTATCTATACATGTTCTTTATTGGCTTTGTTATCGCTGCTTTTGTCAAAACCAGAATTCGTAACTATTTGTTTAGTAAAACTCAGATCGATAACACGCTGCAACTGGTATCGAACATGACATTAGGTGGCTATCTCGCACTGATCATCACTAACCTACTGCTTACGATTTTCACCTTAGGATTAGGGCGCGCTTGGGCAGACATAAGACACGCCCAATATATGGCAAGCGCTACCCAACTGGATGGCGATCTCGCCTTAATGGCTGTACAAGATCATAATCTTGAAGCCTGTAATGCGATTGCCGATGAGATGGTTGATGCCTTCGACATCAACCTCAATATCGTCTAACTTCCCACGATGACCGAAACTGTAAAGGGGCACCTAATAGCGCCCCAAAATTCAACAAAACACGCTGCTGAGCTAACACTCGGCAGCAATGGCTTTATTATTCTTAAAAGTGAAGCACACCAATATCAATGCCAGCTAGATGCAGTTACCCTGTCGGATGCTCTTGGCTCTATGCCAAGAAATATGACCTTCGCAAGTGGTTGGGTCTTTATCAGTAGTGATGGTAATAAACTCAATACTTGGATAAATCGACACAGTAAAACGCCACTTTTAGTCAGGCTTGAACGTAATCTGCTACTCATCTGCCTTGCCACTGTGGTCACCGCGCTTACCGCATATGGACTCTATGTTTACGCTGTCCCTAAAGCCGCTAAATGGGTTGCCAGTCACCTTCCTGTTGAACTCTCTAGGGAGTTAGGTGAACAAGGGCTCACTATGCTCGATGAGATGGGTTTTGAGGCATCCAAACTAGAACAAAAGGAGCAAGATAAATTGCAATTGAGGTTTGACGATCTAATCAACAAACTCAAAGAGCAAGGAGTCGAGTTCACACATCCCCCAAAAATGACACTTAGATTCGCTAGCGATGGCGCGAATGCTTTTGCACTAGCTGACGGAACGGTTGTATTAACCGATGCGATGGTAAAGCTAGCAAACGAGAAACTCCAACTAGAGGGCGTCATACTCCACGAACTAGGACATGTTCACAAAGAGCATGTGATGACCAACCTAGTGCAGACAGCCATACTCTCTATTACCGCAGCAATGGTCGTGGGCGACAGTAGTGGTATATCCGACACCCTTACCAGTATCGCCGTCATTGGTGGTGGCTTAACCTACTCAAGAATACATGAAAGTGAAGCCGATGATTTTGCCGCACAGCAACTCTATTCATGGCATCAGAGTACAGAGCCATTGGCGACTCTATTTGAAAAATTACATAAACAGCAACCCGTCGATCTTCCCGGCTGGGCCAGTACTCATCCAGCACTGGATGACAGAATCGAAACCTTGAGACATTACCAACCGCCCCCTCAACCAACTGCTCATTAAACTTAGCGGGCATAGTTATTCCTATGCCCCTACTTATACCAATCAGTATAAGAAGTTGATCTACTCAGAGTGTCTTTTGGCAAACTAATTCAAGGCGAATGGATGACATAATGGTTGTTCCCTTATGAGTTCATTCAACGCAGAAGTAGGCAGCCAAAAACACTCCTTACAGGCGAGTTTTAGCGGTTCTGATCCTGTGACTCTTAAGAAACAAAAGGGAGCTTAACCCTAGTTTCACTATGCTCTTCACTCGTTGCAAGCCACATGGTCTAGTATGTTCCCGACATACTTAAGACATTTCCTCCATCCCTGGAGGTTAGATGTGGTGAATGTCATTAATGCACGACTATATGGATATAGGAGGTAGGGCGAAGCAGGATGCTAGAGCCGAGGAGCAATTAATGACCTTGCCTCAGGACCGCTAAACTCTCGCTGAGCGATCAAATCTTTATACTGATTGGTATTACTACTCCTCATCATCACGACAACACGCCTTGGTAGTGTTGTCGTCGAATGTGATCTTGATCATTCATTTAGAGCTGTTAATATAACTCAAAGTAATTACTTATTCCCTTAAGATATATAAGGGCTAATGATAATAATATGAGTCCCCTATGAGCCAAACAGCTAACTTAAGTCAGATATATCTTGATGCGAACGCCACCACACCTGTACTTCCGCAGGCTGCCCAAGCGGCTATGGATGCCATGCAAGATCTCTTCGGCAATCCAAGCAGTAGTCATATTACCGGCCTTAAAGCAAAAAACTTAATGGAGCAGACTCGTCTGCGTGCGAAGACATTATTAGGCACTGGTAGTGGCAAACTCATCTTCACCAGTGGCGCTACAGAGGGGATTCAAACCGGTATCATATCGGGTCTTATTAAGGCGAAAACTCAGATTCAAGCAGGTAAAAAATACACTCTCTTATACGGGGCAACTGAACATAAAGCCGTACCAAACTCGCTGGCCCATTGGAATGAGATCTTAGGGATCCACGCTGAGATCAAGTCCATTCCAGTCGATCATACTGGTGAATTGGATCTCGAGTTTATCAAAAATGAGGTGGGTAACGCCTTAATGATATGCACCATGGCCGTTAATAATGAAACCGGTGTGTATCAAGATCTACAACAGCTTGAGCACTGTATACGCGAGCAGAACAAAGAGGTTTTTTGGTTAGTTGACTGCGTACAAGCTCTGGGTAAGCGCCCAATAAACTTAGCCACAACCAGCATAGACTACGCCCCATTTAGCGGCCATAAGCTCTATGCCCCGAAGGGAATTGGCTTTATTTACATACGTGATAGTGCACCATTTACCCCCTTTATTGCGGGTGGCGGGCAAGAGAGCGGACTGCGTTCGGGCACTGAGAACCTCCCCGGTTTAGCAGCGCTGAATGTGATATTTGAGATGCTGCTCGACAAAGATAACAGCAGTTTTTACGATGTAGACACCCTCACAGATTACCGTCGTCAATTGAGTCATAGTCTGTCACAAGCATTTCCCGATATTGTATTTAATCACAAGTTTAAAAATAGTGTCCCCACCACACTCAACTTCGCCGTCCCAGGCTTTAGCAGCAAAGAGTTGATGGATCTGTTTGATGCGGCCAATATCCGTGTTAGCTCAGGTTCCGCCTGTAGTTCCAAGGTGACACGAAGCTTTGTACTCGATGCTATGGGTCTGCCCGCATGGCAAAGTGAATCCGCGATTCGCCTCTCATTTGGACCTGCGATGACCCAAGCTGAAATTGATACAGCTTGCTTGAGGATCCGCTCAGCAGCAAAGGCATTGACCAATAGCTGCCTAATGTTAGATGACTCTCAAGTTCTGCAAGATAGAGCCCCTTTAGATGGATTAGTTCAATTGAGATCCGGTTCTAGCTGCACTTGGATCTATGCCGATCTAAAGAGCAAGCAAGCCCTAGTCATTGATCCTCTTCCTGAGCTTGAGAAGCGTATCGATACTTTGCTCCAATGCCAACAGCTCACCCCTATTGCGATTTTAGATACCCATGGCCATGCCGATCATATTTCTGGGCGTGTCGGATTAGCACAAAAATACCTCGCGACTCAGAAAACAGATGAGTTAGGCTGGCCTACTGAAACAGATATTCTGACCCTCGCCGATGAAACATATCATTCACTGGCACTCGGGGAACTGACCTTAATAAAGCTCCCCACTCCGGGACATACCGATGACAGTATCAGCTTATTGCTGACCTCAGATCCCCACAAACTCACCACCCATACACGCTATGCTTTCTGTGGCGATACGGTTCTAATGGGCACACTAGGAAGAACTAATTTCGCCACCAGCAGCGCTTTTCTGATGTACCACAGCCTGAAACAGATAAACCGCCTCATAGGACAACAGACACTAATATGCGCCAGTCACGACTACAATAATGAATTTACTACCAGCTTGTCCGCCGAAGTGATACGTAATCCTCTGTTACAAGCCGTACTATCTGGTGTGCTCAGCGAATCACAATTTGCAGCGAGAAAAGCCGATTTAGACGCGAACTTGAATGATGAAGTGGGCAGCGAAATTCTATGTGGTGCTTATAACACCGACTGTGATAAAGCCCAAATTAAGGAATACAACAGCGCAGGACTCAAGCTGCGACTGTCGACATCTACAAACGTGAAAATTCTCGATATTCGCGAACCTCATGAGTATGCCCTGCAACATAATTTAGACACCACCAGCGAGCCAAGTGATATCGATAATGTCCTCAATACTGGGATCAATATTCCGATGACACGCTTAGTGCAATTTATTCAAGAGCATCAAAGTGATAAAGAATCTGAATGGGTACTTGTTTGCCGAAGTGGCAGCCGCTCTATGGTTGCAGCCCAAGCGATGCACCGCCTTGGATTTGCCAACGTGGCTCACCTCAAAGGCGGCTATGCATTAAGCAGTTAATACAGACAGCCTCATGTAATTAATAGACAAGCCTAGGGCTTGTCTTGTTCATGTTTGGAAGGTGGATTACTGCGCATGCTTTAATCTGATGCTTTTTCTAAAACCGCTTGGTGTGCTGCCTTTAATTGAGAGGAACTGACGGTTAAAATTTGAGATATTATTGAAGCCACATTGATCGCTGATAACCGAAATAGGATGGTTAGAGTTAATGAGTAACTTACAGGCTTTGCCTACTCTTAGTTGATTAATAAATACTGTCAACGTGCGTTCAGTACGTTTCTTAAAGAAACGGTGAAAATGGTTGGTGCTCATATGCGCAATAGCCGCTAACTCATCGGCATAAAGTGATCGGTCAAAATTGCCATAGATGAACTCAATCACCCTATCTAGCTTGTCTACCCCTGAGTCCGTTTTATCACTATAAGTAAAAAAGCGACTAGATAGCAGAATAGACAGTTGATCTTGAAGCATGACATTCAGCAAGTTCATCAACAAAATATAGCGACTAAAAGGATCGGCGATCTCCATCTGCTGAAACAGAACAATGGCTTTTTTCGTACACTCTGAACTGTAAAGGATCCCCCTTGAAGATCGCTGTAACATATCTTCTACACCCTGCATCTCCGGATGTTCAGTAACCAATTCATCGAGCCAGGCTTTTGGGATCTGAGCAACATAGACCACTTGCGACGATTCATCTTCATTGATAGCAGAATGCCAAGTGTGGGGCATATACGGGCCGACAAAGACCAGATCAGGCTTAGAATACTCCTCAATATGATCGCCAATATACCTCAGTCCTTTGCTATTTAAGGTCAAACAGATTTCGTATTCAGGATGGTAATGCCAACTAAAATCTATGTTTGGCCGTTGGTACTTAACAAAGCGCCATGAGCTGTTACTCGAGGGGATCACTTTCTCGCACATAGGTTTCATTTAAATAAGTCCGTTTATTTATTACTGCGAAATTCCATTAGAGTCTATCTGGCTTATGATCAAAGTGTATTAGACCTATTTCTCATATATCCTTTTGATATATTTATATACATTTAACGCTTATAAAACAAAGATTAACTTATTCATTGAAATACTTTTCAGCCACCGTTTTACTATAACCTTGTGCCTGTTCGATCAAGTTTGGATCTAACATTTGATGCACCATAACCAATGACTCATCTCGATAATCCATGCCAGCTAATAAGGCATACCAAGATGGCCTAAAATACGCCATGTCTCTCTCATTACAATGCAGAAACTCATCAAAATCTTCGCCACTTTTCCATTTAGCTAACAGAGCAGATAAACGCAGTGAGATACTTTCCTCCGAGGTTGCCTTGCGCCAGTAATCACTATCCCGTCGCTTACTCGTGACATAATGACCATGAACATACTCTTTCACCCCTAACATTAATCGAGTCATTTCAGTGTTGAACTTATCTCTACACTGCTCGTTTGGCGTTTCTACCTCCATTAACAGTTGAATGAAATACTCAATGCTCCACTGGGTAATCATCAAGGCCGTCGCCTCTAACGGTTCGATAAATCCGTGTGACAAGCCAATTGCCACCACATTCCGGCTCCAAGGCTTACTGCGCATGCCAACCTTCATGTTAATGTGTCTGAAATTGACGGTACTAGCATCAAGATTCAGTTCTGCTGCTAACTCGTCCTCAGCTTGTTCTTTAGAGAGATATTGACTGCTGTAGACATAGCCATTACCGGTACGTGAAGTTAATGGGATCCTCCACATCCACCCAGCTGACATCGCTTTAGACTGCGTGTAAGTCGCCAGTTTTTCTCTCGTCTCTCTTGGTGTGCTCACCGTCACTGCCGCATCGTTAAGTAACTCATCACCAAATGGCTCAAAAGGAACCTGCAATGTCTTACCGATCAACAGGGCATTAAAACCACTGGCATCGATAAAATGGTCTCCCTGAATCTCACCGCCATCATCTAATACTAAAGAGATGACATCGCCGCCATCATCCTGATTAACATCAATCACATCCGCACTAATATGCTTAACCCCACGAGAGCAGGATAGATCACTGAGCACTCCAGCAAGCTTTGCTGCATCAAAATGATAGCCATACTCGGCCTGAGCTGGCAGTGTTTTATCAGCTATTGGAGAGAGATGCTGTTGGGCTAAATGGCCTGAAATAAAGAAATTATCGCCATTAATATGTGGCCCAATACCACGTCTACGCGCATTGGCACAATTAAAGAAGACCTCAGCCGGTTTAACGTCCAAAGAGAAATAGAAAGGATGAAAATAGCGGTTTTTATCCCCGTTCCAATTATCGAAGTAGATACCGTTCTTATAACTGGCATCGCATCTCGACATCCAGTCAGACTCCTGAAAACCCAGCGAGTGCATAAAGTGTTTAAGGTATGGCGTTGAACCTTCACCAACTCCTATGGTGCCAATCCGACTAGATTCAATCAATGTGATTTCAAACTGATCCACACTTAGCTTGTTACTCAGTGCTGCTGCCGCCATCCAGCCAGAAGTACCACCACCCACGATGACGATTCGGTTAATTTTTTTCATCCAATCCCCTTAACGAACAAAAGGAAAGCCTGTAAACAGACTTTCCTTTTTTTAATACGACAAGCTCTTAGAACTGATAGCTTGCGCTCAAGTAGTAACGTGAACCGAACTCAATGGTGTTTTGAGTCAAATCAAATTCGGTATCTTGTGACTGAATAACCTCATTGGTCAGGTTAACCCCTTCAAGGGTCAAGTTAAGGTTCTCCATCGCATGCCAAGTAATAGACGCATCCCATTGACTATAAGCATCGTTCAACACTGCTTGAGTGGCACCAACACCAACCCACTCAGTACGCCAGTTATAAGCAATACGTGTGGTGATATAGTCATTCTCAAAGAAAACGGAGCCATTGAAAGAGTTCTCTGATACACCAGGAACCATCTCTTTTTCACCATCTGGACGAGTAGTTTCACTGTCGACATAGGTGTAGTTACTCAAGACGCCAAATCCTGAATCCCAACTGTGCTGTAGTTGAAACTCAATACCCTGTACAGATCCGGTGCCGCCATTGCGAGGACGAGTAACTCGACATTCACTCCAATCCGCCTCTGTTGGACCACATTTCTCAACAAATTCGACGCTTTCTGTATTAAAGACAACGTTGTCAATTTCTTTAACAAAAATAGCAGAAGAGAGCAGAGAAGAAGACGAGAAGTACCATTCGATACCTAAGTCTGCTTGGTTAGACTTGTAAGGTTGTAGATCTGGATTACCACCGTTTGCGCTGCCGATATTAGCCGCAATATTCAAACCTGGTTTTAAATCACTGTAGTTGTTACGCGCCATCACTTGAGATGCCGCACCACGTACAATTAGATCATCCGTCAGGTTATACGCAATGTTCAGACTCGGCAGCCAGTTATCGTAATCGATGCTTTCTTCGAATACCTTACCATCAGCAAAGCCTGTCGACTTTTGCTCAGTAGTCACATAACGAACACCAAAGTTACCGCGGTAATCATCACCGGAGAAATCAACCTGTGCATACAGGGCTAACATTTTCTCATCGACAGAAAAAGTATTCCCTTGGTTTACGACCTCTTCAAGCTCGCCATTTTGATACTTTTCACTAATAAAATCCCACCACTTATTTTCATCTAAATAAGCATATGAGTTAAGTGTGTTACCAGGAGATTGAGAGTGTAAATCATTAAGCACGCCGCCAGTCCAGTTAGACAGATTGCCGTCAGGCACAAAGCCTAAGATCTCACTTGGGTTACGGTTGTAAGCTTGACGAGAAAAATCACTGGAATTGTATTTAATGCCTGAAGCAATATTGTCGATATAGTCGTTATCTAACTCAAAAACAGCATCAAACTGAGCATAAGCAATATCATGCTCCTGAACTGAAGTTTCATAGTTAGCTTCTTGAGCATGCTTAAACTGCGATGCATCGGTTGCATCCAGTGATGTCAGCTCAACTTGATATGGACCTGTTGCATCATAGCTAAAGCCACCATCAACACTGCCTTGCCCATCAGGAAACGCTGGATCACCAATCTTCCCGCCTTCATCTGTGGCTGGGATCCACCATGACGAGGAACCGCCTTGTGTTCCGCCTTCTGAAGTAGACTGACCCACCACACCACTTAAGGTATAACTGTCACCCGTGTATTTACCCGTTAGGTTCAATACATCGGCTTTCATGTTTACCGCATGACGCACTACAGGGTTATAGATAATAGAAGCGTAAGCAGGTTGAATGGTGGCTGATTCAGTACCACCCTGAGCATTATTGACCACATTTGTCGCTTCAGATCCACGCGCACTGACGGTCAAAAAGTTATGGTTTACATGGGGGTTATCGAATTCGAAGTTGAAATAATCAAGTGTTAACTCAAGGTTATCTGTAGGCATAAACTGCAGTGTAACCTGAGCACTGGTTCTCTCACGCTCAGCTCTAAATGCCTGTGAACCTATGCCCCAAGCCCCCACTGCCGCGTCTTCACCTGTCGCTTCATTCTCGGCAAAGTAGGGGTAATATCCACTGAGAGATTCCAGCACCTGACGACCACTGGTCAGCTTTTCAAGAGAATATGCCGCTAAGATACCAAAGCGTTCATCTTCATCTTTCCAGCTTCCTAGAAAAGCGCCACCAGGATCATTTTCTTCATACAGTGAACTGCGTGCCACCTCTGCCGATATCATAAAAGTATTGGCGTCTAAATCCAGAGGCTTACGGGTCTGTAGATTAACCGTACCACCTAAAGCCCCCTCTTCGATGCTCGCTTCAGGTGTTTTGTATACTTCTACCGATGAGATCTGTTCTGCACCCAATAGCTCCATATTGAAAGTACGAGTTGCAGGACCTAAATCGTACCAAGAAGTATTCGCTACCGACTGACCATTAAGTAAAATACGCGACTGCTCAGGTGCGGTGCCACGGATCGTCACACCACTCACTTCACCGTATTGTCTGTCAACAGTGACACCAGAGATACGTTGCAGCGCGTCACCGACATTTTTATCGGGGAACTTACCAATATCTTCAGCCGTAATAGCATCAACAATAGAGTTGGCAAAACGCTTAGTATTAAGGGATTGCTCTAAAGAACGACGCATACCTTTAACTTCAATAACTTCAATGTTATCCGTCGCCTGTGACTCTTCAGCCAATACAGGGGTAGATGCCCCCATCAGGACACCTGCGACACAAAGTGCCAAACTCGAACGTTTGAATTGTTGTAAATTATTATTAACTTTCATGGTTAGTCCTATGTTCCCTTTAGATCTAATGTTAAAAACCATTACTAATCTATACTGCTATCCCATTGAGTTTAGGTACCTTTCAATCAAATTCTAATACTTATCTATCGTAAATTGTTATTTTTAGTCGGAATTTAAAGCAGATGTAAAACATTTGTTGATTCAAGATATTCATAAATAGTTATCTATCTCGAATGATAGATAAAAATGCAATTGAATAGAATAATATCCCAAGAGATTAGAATCGTATAACCAGAGGTGAACAACAAGGATTAGATTGTTCACACAAATATAAGACTGATTATAAAAATAATTAGCGAAATACAATTTAACTCTGATAAACACAAGGATATAACTGTGAAATTAACATCACTTACCTGCGCACTCACATTGGCGTTTGCTTCTATCTCATATGCACAAGCGAATGATAAAACCATTTACTTAACTTTCGATGACGGCCCAATGAATGCCACCCCAGCACTCATTGACACCTTAGATAACGCAGGCATTAAAGCCACTTTCTACATCAATGCTTGGCATCTGGACGGAATAGCCGATGAAAATGAAGATCTTGCACTCGCTTCATTAATTCAAGCCCTAAAAAGCGGACATGTCATCGGTAACCACAGCTACGACCATATGGTACATAACTGTGTCGATGAGTTTGGCCCAACAAGTGGCGCGGAGTGCAATGCAACTGGCGATCACCAAATTAACTCATACCAAGATCCGGTTTTCGATGCCTCCATGTTCAGTAAAAACCTGACGGTGTTGGAATCTTATATTCCCAATATTCAAAGCTACCCTAACTACAAGGCAGCCAGTTTAGCTCGACTCCCTTACACCAACGGCTGGCGTTCAAGCGGCGAGCTAAAAGGTGATGGTCTATGTGCCACCTCAGACGATTTCAAGCCTTGGGAATCTGGCTATGTATGTGATGCTAATAACCCATCAAACAGTTCAAAAGCAGGCATTGAAGTCTCCAATATTCTCGCCGACAAACAGTACCTAATTCACGGTTGGGATCTTGATTGGGCTCCAGAAAACTGGGGGATTGCATACCCTGCGAACAGCCTCACCGAAGCTGATGTCTTCTTAACCTATGTCGATTCTGCTCTGAATGCCTGTGCGCCAATCTCGATAAATCCAGTTAACTCCAAGACACAAACGTTCCCATGTGGCGACTCGCTGCACGCCGACAAAGTGATTATCTTGACCCATGACTTTTTGTTCGAAGATGCTAAGCGTGGACAAGGGGCAACCTTGAACCTGCCAAAACTTGCTAAGTTTATCGAGTTAGCACATGAAGCTGGCTACCAATTCGATACGATGGACAACTACGCACCACAATGGTTAAGCGAAAACAGCTATCAAGCGGGTGATTATGTCACCTATAACAATGCGGTATTTAAAGCAGTATCAGCGCATACATCACAAGATAACTGGGCGCCAACAGCCAATTCAAACCTTTGGTTAAAGAGCACTCCAAGCTCTGTTTGGACTGAAAATGTCAGCTATCAGGCTGGTGATTCGGTCACGTATATGGGAGTGGAATACACCATCATTACCGATCATGTTTCACAAGCACTGTGGACACCGAATGTTAGCGATACACTTTTTATCGCAAACTAATCTCCCCCTTAAAAGCTTGAACTGTTGAGCTCACTTTATATATTCATATTAAGTAAGACTTGCATAAAAGGTCAGCAGCCATACTGCTGACCTTTTTAATCTATTACCTTTTAACAAATAATTATTTTTAAAAGATGAAGATTTAAGAGAACGATGATTAATAAAATACCCATTCAGTAAAAATTAACAGAGATTGAATAGTATCAACATTTGATAGCTTAGTATCTCAACACACATTAAAGACAGGCAATATATATCCACAAATATAATTTTGAGAACAGGCACGTCACTCCAATTATTAATATGGTGTTATAGATCGACACCAAACACCTAATTAATACTCTCTATATTACATGAGCAAAGGATGCTGAAAGATGAATAGAAATAAGCTGATTTTGGCCTTAGTGTTACTGACATTCTTTGTAGTGTCATTTATCACTAATATACTTGGCCCTCTTTTCCCCTCGTTGGTCGCTGACTTTAATTTAAGCCTAGCGATAGCCGGTTTTCTGCCTTTTTCATTTTTTGCGGCCTATGGGGTTATGTCTATCCCCTCGGGAATGCTAGTCGATAGATTGAGTGAAAAACCAGTACTCTTTATGGCATTTATGATGGCTGCCTTAGGCTCATCTATATTCGCGATATCGCCAAATTTCTACATGGCCATGTTCTCACTATTCTTAATAGGAACCGGAATGGCCATGCTGCAAGTTGCGATTAATCCTCTATTGCGGGTGGTTGGCGGTGAGGAACATTTCGCCTTCTACTCAGTTTGTGGTCAACTTCTCTTTGGTGCCGCCGGTGCCCTTAGCCCTTTGGTTTACAGCAAAGTCGTGCTTGCCATTGAACAACCTGAGAGCGACAACCTGTTAATCAGCACGCTTCAGACACTTGTTCCTGCCAATATGACTTGGGTATCCATGTATTGGATATTCGCCCTCATCTCGTTGATGATGCTCATGCTGATCACCTTGCTTAAATTCCCTAAAGTAAACCGCAAAGACACCGAATCGGTCGGCGCCGTAAAAGTGTATATAACGCTGTTTAAAGATAAGAAAATCTTACTTTTCTTTATTGCGATTGCTGCCTATGTGGGAGCAGAGCAAGGTGTGGCCAATTTCATCTCGTTATTTCTCCAACGCTATCATGGTTTAGATCCGCTCACTGAGGGAGCTGGCGTATTAAGTCAGTTTTGGTTGATGTTAACCCTTGGCTGTGTGCTTGGTCTGGTATTGGTTAAGTTTCTAGACAGCAGACTTGTATTAAAAATCTTCTCAATGAGCGCTATTATTTCGCTCACAGTGGCGCTATTTGGCAATACCCAACTCGCATTAATTGCATTCCCATTAGTCGGCTTTTTCCTCTCAGTTATGTGGTCAGTGATCTTCTCACTCGCGCTTAATTCAGTAGCGAAGCACCATGGTTCGGTGGCAGGCATTCTGTGTACCGGGATTATTGGCGGCGGACTCGCCTCCCCCATCATAGGCGTCATCGCTGACATATCCGGCGATCTCCGTTTAGGCATGATCGTCGTTTATATCACGCTGTTTTATATACTCAGCGTGGGTTTTTGGGCAAAGCCACTGATTAACAATAAAACAATTAACCTGTTTAAGAACAGCAAACGAGAAACGGCTCAAACAAGTAGTTTATAAAAATTAACGAGTTGTTTATAAACACGAGCAACCATCTTAATTAATCTGCCATTTAAAAGCAGAATAACGTCTAGGTTTAATATGAGTTTTCCTTCTATTGTCACTCTCGATATTGGTGGCACTAAGATCAATGCAGGCCGTTACGTTGACGGTATAATTGAGTGTTCACATTCATTCGAGTTTTGTGCAGATGCAAGCTTGAGTGAGATTGAATCTTTTATTATTGACTGCATTGATTATTTTTTAATTCAAAGTACAACAGCAATCTGTGTTGGCGTACCTTGTATTGTAGATACTCAGCTAGGGGTGGTGTATGACGCAGTTAATATTCCCGCATGGAAAGAGTTTGCGTTAAAACAAGCCCTTGAACGGCGATACTCGCTCGATGTTTATATCAATAATGACGTCAATTGCTTTACCGCTGGAGAGCATAAATTCGGTGTTGGCCAAGGCTATAATGACATAATAGGCTTGTGTTTAGGCACTGGGGTTGGCGCTGGTTTTATTATCAACAACGCGCTTTATCAAGGGCACAATTGCAGTGCTGGTGAAGTTGGTGAGATCAATTACCTTACCTCAACATTAGATGAATACTGCTCTGGGCGATTTTTCGACATACACATAGGGGCTTCAGGGGCTGAACTTGCCACACAAGCAAGAGCTGGTGAAGCAAACGCTGTTCAAGCTTATCATCAATTTGGCCATCACTTGGCTCATGCAATCAGTCACCTTCTTCTCATTCTCGATCCCCAAATCATCGTCATTGGCGGCTCTGTCGCTCACTCATTTGATCTTTTTAAAGAGGGGCTTTGGCAGGGATTGGCGAGCTTTCCCTACCGCAAGGTTATTGAAAACCTGACCATTATACCTTCGAATAATAAAGACAGCGCTTTACTAGGTGCTGCCCAGTTGCACCTTAATGCCCATCCTCATAAACACGAGTGGGTGATGAGCGCAGTAAAGTAGGCATCTAAAATCGAGCCAGTTCTCTTGAAACGTCCATAACAATAAAAAGAGGAAGACAAATATGAGAAAGATCATAGTGACCAGTTTGCTGGCCATGTTATCGGCCAGTGCCCAAGCACAGAGCCAACAACACCAAGTAACGGACTTTGCACAGCAGCTTCAAGTCAGTTATGAGCTAGTAAACTCTTTACCGCAGCATTGTCCTCAAGATCAAGATAAGTGCTACTACTCTCGAATTCGTTTAACGACGCCTCAGACCTTAAATCTACAAGATTGGAGTATCTACTTCAGCCAGCTTACGCCAGTGATCCTCAATGAATCTTCACTGTTCGATATCCAACATATTAATGGCGATCTACACCGAATTACCCCAACAGATAAGTTCACCACCTTAACCGCCAACTCAGAGTATGAACTTACTTTTTACAGCCAAGGAAGCCAGATCACCCGTTCTGAATTCATGCCCAATTTCTTCGTTCACGTTCAAGGAAGTGAAGCTCAGGTGATCGACAGCACCAGAACCAAAATAGATCCTGAAACAGGCCTAGAGCTTCAGCCTTATCTTCTTCCTTTTACCGATAAAAATAAGCAGTTCAGAGTAAACAAGAACGACAACACCCAATGGGCTAATTCGGACTCCCTCTATCAGCAGATTAACTCTGTACCAGACAGTATCGATATCAGCGCTCAACTCATTCCTCAACCCACTTCATTGGTGGTGACAGAGGGTCACTCTACGGTCGATCTATCATTGGGAATAACATTAACAATAAACGGAGTAAGTAAGCGGTCACTCACCCCAGTAATCAATAGACTTAATCTACTTGGTGTGTCGACCAAAACTAAAGGTCTACCTGTTTCAGTGAACGTCTTGCCCAATGAAAGTGCCGAATCAACGCATTCTCGACCTAACGTGAGTCATCCAAAACCAAGTAACCTTGAGTATTATCAACTGAAGATTGATGCACAAGGAATAGAGATAACATCTCACAGTGACATTGGTGCTTTCTATGGTCTCATCTCTTTAGCTGGGCTCATCGACACTGAAAAACTGACTCTCCCCTACCTTAAAATTGATGACCAACCTAGGTACACATTTAGAGGATTACACATTGATGTCGCGCGTAACTTTTTATCGAAGGCCTTTATCTTAAGCACGCTGGATCAGATGGCTGCCTATAAGCTGAATAAACTTCATTTGCACCTTGCCGACGATGAGGGTTGGCGACTCGAAATCCCTGGCCTTCCCGAGCTCACAAGCGTGGGCGCAAAACGCTGCTTTAATGATCCTGATAACTGTTTACTGCCTCAGCTTGGCAGTGATATTACTGGCAGTAGCCAGAGTGACGGCTATTACAGTGTCGATGATTACACTGAGATTCTAGCCTACGCCAAAGCCCGTCATATACAAGTTATCCCCTCTTTGGATATGCCAGGGCATAGCCGCGCTGCTATTCACTCGATGGAAGCTCGATATCGCCACTATTTAGCCAAAGGCGATCAAGTAACAGCTGACACCTATCGGCTTGTCGAGCCAGAAGATAACACCCAATACAGCTCGATACAGCACTACAAAGACAACACCCTTAACGTCTGCTTAGACAGCACTTATCTGTTTATTGATAAGGTTATCGATGAAGTTCAGCAACTCCACCAAGATGCTGGAACACCGCTAACGACCTACCATATAGGCGCAGATGAAACCGCCGGAGCCTGGCTGGACTCTCCGGCATGTGATCGATTACGCAGTCATAAAAGTGAGCAAGTCGCAGGTTTACACAGCCTAAATGGGTACTTCATTGAACGTATCTCTGCCATGTTGGCCAAAAAACAGATAAAAGTGGCAGGCTGGAACGATGGCATGGGCGAGACACGAAAAGAGAGAATGCCGAAAGCCGTACAAACAAACTCTTGGTCACAACTTTACAGTGAGGGGCACGTCGCCACTCATCAACAGGCTAACTATGATTGGGATACCATCATATCCACACCTGAGGTCACCTACTTTGATTTCCCCTATGAGGCCCACCCTAAAGAACCTGGCAATCACTGGGCAGCCAGAAACATCAGCAGCAAAAAAGTGTTCGAGTTTATGCCTGATAATTTACCGGCCCACGCTGAATTATGGAAAGATATCAACAATCAGGCTTATCGCTCAGATGACACCAAAAACCCTTTACGCCAAGGTGTCAGATACCAAGGTATTCAGGCTCACCTCTGGAGCGAGATGCTGCGCAGTGATCGACAAGCACAATACATGCTTTTCCCTCGCCTGTTAGCACTGGCAGAACGCGCATGGCACAAAGCCCAGTGGGAACTTGAATATGATCACTCAGGCAAGGTCTACTTCAGTCAATCAGGACACTTCACCCAAGAAGCTGAACGAGCAAGAGAGCAAGATTGGCAACGATTTGCCTCGATATTAGGCCGCAAAGAGCTAGCGAAACTGGAAAAGGCAAAGGTCTTTTACCGTATTCCAACTGTGGGAGCCAAGCTTCAGCAAGGGATATTAGACATCAAGACACTCTTTCCTGGAATCCCGGTTGAATATCAGCAAACGTCCGGAGAGTGGCGACCTTACCAAGCAGGTGAAGCTGTCACATCGCCGCTAAAAATACGCGCTATGAGCCAAGATATGAGCCGCAAAGGCAGAACGCTTAACTTATGAAATCAGCCGTTTTGAACTAGGCCTGAACCGAGAAGAGGAATACATTGCTCAGGCTTTATTTTCTTAGGTTTTGCTTTAGGCTTGGGTTGTGGCTTAGATTTAGCCTCAGGCGTAAGGCTTGTGTCCTTCACTTTTTTCGGTGCTGTCATCTGCTCCTGCCACCAGCTTAGTTCATCACAGCCATCCCCCTTAGGTGGCTGTTTTTGATCTTCACACAGTTGATTCCCTTCGGGACAACTGAGTCTGACATGAATATGAGAAGAGTGGCCCCACCAAGGGCGCACCTTCTGTAACCAGTCAGAATTTGGGTCACGATTATCGCAAAGCTGCTGTTTGATCACTGGATTGACGAAGATACGGGCAACACGCTTATCGATGGCGGCGAGATATATCATGTTCTGATGGGCATCAGACCAATTTACGTTGACCTTAAAGGCTTTTCGATTGACGACATCTTGCCTTTGGGGAGCTTCACGTTCTTGAGGAGATAAGATTTTATCGGCTTGACGTAGCCAGATATCGACATCCAAACCAATTTGATGACTCCTGTGACCGAAAGTAAAATGGCCACCTCTTGGCATCGACATATCGCCGATAAGAAGATCACCTAAACCGGCTTGTTTCGTTTTTAATGAGTAGTCCTCAATAAAGCTAACCAGATCTGCATGGCCATAATATCGATTGCGTGTGGTACGAATAACCTGAAAACCCTCTCCAACATTTGCCAAGGCCACACCACCAGACAAACAGCCATTAGCATAGCTGCCTATTGCGCTGGGTTCTCCGCGAAAAGGTTCACTCACTTTCCCCCATGGATTAGCAGCAACCACAGAATCAATAAACAGCAGATAAAGGAGACAAGTTAGCGATAAACATTTAGCCATAGCGGTTCATACCAATCCGTATCAGAAAATGCGCAACACGATATCTAAAGCTATGCGCTTTCTAGCATCAAGTCCAGTTAACCTAGTCTAGGAGAGGAGTTAGTAGGAGTAAGTCCATGACTGACGCAATTCTGATGCAACTGCTATCATTTAGTTTGATGAATGATAGAATCAGTACCTATCTTAACGTTAACCCCCAACTAGGCAGTGCAATGAACCCAATTCTTGCGATCTTAAAAGAACACAACATCAGTGACACACAAATTAGTGAGTTGTTCCAAGCGATGACCGAAAACCCAATGATGGCCATGGGCATGATTGGCCAGTTAGGGATCCCACCAGAAAAGCTACAGCAACTGATGGGACTTGTGATGCAAAACCCAGCGTTAATCAAAGAAGCCGTAACTGAGCTGGGCTTAGATTTCTCTAAAGTTGAAGCAGCAAAAGCTCAACTAGAAAAGTAATCTTCAGTAAGAAAAAGGCCATCGATAAATTCGATGGCCTTTTGCCAAACGCTTAGCCTGTGATTATACCAATCGGTATAACCTAGCTAACGTTAAAAGTTTACAACTTCAACATCAGAACAGCCGCCATCAGCGCCACATACTTTGTAGCTAAAGCTTGTTCCGTCAGCATCTCTAAAGCGATCGGTATGACTACTATTCGTTGTTGTTCCAACTTCAACACCATCACGGTAAATAGTAAAGGTGCCTACGCTGTCCCAACCAAGTCTTACACGAACTCTTCCACTACGTGACTTATGAGAATTTTTAACTGTTAGGTTAAAATCAGTGACTTCGTCAACTTGAACATCGAACGTCTGAGTCGATACTGCTGTAGCTCCATCATCATCCGTCACAGTTAGGCTCACATCATAAGAACCAGATACAGTGTACTCATAAGAGGTCGTTTCACCAGTTCCAGTAGAACCATCACCGAAGTTCCAGCTCCAATCTGTAATGCTTCCGTCGCTATCAGTACTGGTACTCGTAAAGCTTGCCATACCTAAAGTAAAGCTCGCATCAAAGTCAGAAACAGGCGCTTCATTTGGAATATCGGTACCTTCGTAGCTACCAACAAGTGCAGCTCCGTCATAAGCAGAGTATGCATGAAGCATGACCCAGTAGGTTCCCTCTTGTGCAGGGTCTACAGGACAAGACTCATCATTACCACCACTATATGGACGACAATCATAGGTATCCATTGTTGGCGCTTCGCCATATCTCACATACAAGTCGCCATCACCAGTACCACCTGAGAAATCAAAAGATAACTCTGTCGCATCGGCAGGAACGGCCAATGTATAGTATGCTTTGCTCCCCGTATCGCCACTGACATCAACTGACTCGCCATTAACTAATACCGTCGGCTCAGGAACTGGCTCCGGCTCCGGCTCAACACAGGCTTCAACGCCTACAGCCATGAAGGCTGCTTCAACATCTGCAGTGCTATAACCTAGGTCCGACGCAGCATTTTTCACGCCACAAGCGCCATCCCAGAACTTACTATTTGCAGTCCAGTGAACCTGGTTAGCAACCACCATCACTTGGAATGCTGTTCGAGTATTCCAGCCATCCATGTGCGCTAATGTGTAGAACGCTTTGTTAAACACACCTGAGCTATAGTGGACATCCATACCATCATAGTAATCAGCCGCATCACCGATTGAATTACCATCAAGCGTAGGGTCTTCCATATAGCGCAATGCACCCTCGCCCTTGAAGATATCAGCACCGACTAGCCAATCGTTAGTTCCTTGCATAAAGAACTCAGCAGCTTCACCAGCCATATCTGAGAAGGCTTCGTTCATACCACCAGAACGTGCTGCATAAACTAGATTTGAGTTTTGTTGAGTGAAGCCATGACTCACTTCATGAGCTGATACATCTAAGCTCACTAATGGGTAAAAGGTCGTCGCACCATCACCAAATGTCATTGCTGAGCCATCCCAGAAGGCGTTCTCATAGCTATTACCATAATGAACACGCATGGTTAACTGGAAAGTCAGTGGAGCAGTGTCGTACCAATCGCTATACATGTTATAGATAACATTTCCGAAGAAATGTGCATCGTTCAGCGGTGCATAAGCGCCGTTGATTTCTTTAACAGTATTACGCGGGCACTCGTATTCAAAAGCGGTGCTGCCACCTGTACCGTGGTTAAGGTTAACTGTTTTTACATTTGCTGAATCCATGGTGCAATTGTCACCATCTTCAGTGACATCTAGGTAGCCAAAATCAGTTCCGTACTCATATTGCCCTGTTTTAACGTTACCGCCTGGGCCTGTTCCTACTTCAGCGTGAGTCAAACCTTCCCAACGCTTAAGGACTGATCCAGTTTTGGCATCAACAATCGTAAAAGGACGAGTCGGATTATCACCATATTGAACATATGATGTGATGTAGACCAAACGAGCCTGATTAGCATCATCTTGGTATACCCATAGATCAGCTTGCTCGTTATGGCGTTTAAGTTGAGAAGCTAATTTACTCTCACCTTTCATTGAAGCTGTTAACGCTTGCTTTGCAGAAAGCTTAGGATTAACGAAGCTTTCAGCTTGAGCAATGTTGTCCAACATCTTTCCCTGCAATCCTGAGTAAATACCCATGGAAGAGACATTTGAACTGATCGAATAACCAAATACAGGGACACCATAAAAATATTGCTGTAGGCGCTGCTTCGTCCCTTTCTTTCCAAGTTGAATCTCTTTTGCGACTTTAAAATCGCTGCCTTTTTCAAGTGAGATTGCACTATTAATATTGTTACTAGAGTGAATACTTTTTAGTTTTGAAACATCTACACTATTAGCAGCCATCGCTTGAGAACTTAACGCTGCTGAAATAGCTAGGAAAACCAATGAGATCTTATTATTTAGCATCATGCTGTTACCCATTAAATTTATATTTAGGGAGTTTGCTGCAAGAAATTACAGCTAACCTGGTGACATCCCGTTCAAACAGACACAACAAAAACATAGACTGACAATTTAGGAGGTCAAATATCGTTCGTTTCATCGTCGACCAAGTAACAATCATGTTGAATAATTGATACAAGTTGAAACAAACAACAATCCTATAAGCCAAAGGTAGAGGGTACAATCAGATGAAAGGGCTATCTTAGGGACAAAAAAGAACTAGGAGTATAAACTTTTGGGTAATGCGAAACGCTAAAACAAGACCTTAACCATGGGTCTAAGCTTATTATTTAAACAACCTACTTTATTTCAGGTTTAGAAATGAGAGATAGTGATTAGCTGGTCGATAGCATCCATATCTAACGCTGTAAAGCTAACAGATTAAAAAGCGCAGCGTCCTGCTGCGCGTACTAAATCACTTAATGAGACAATGACCGTAACCAATAAAAGGTACGACGGCAGACTAACGCTACGCACCTCATCTCTTCCACAAGGAAGAAGACCTTCCTTGGTGTCGTTAAATTTCAGCGGTTCATAAATACAACCCGCTGAAATCGATTAACTTTCCTCTTTGCGGTACATCCAACGATAAAGTGTTGGCAGCACGAGTAAGGTCAAAGCTGTCGAGCTAAACAGACCACCGATGATCACCACTGCTAGCGGCTGCTGGATCTCACTGCCCACACCACTTGATACCAAGATAGGGATAAGACCTAAAGCCGAGGTCAACGCCGTCATCAATACCGGACGCAGACGACCAACGGTGCCTTCATACACACTGGTGTAAAGGTTTTCACCAGCATTCGATCCAAGCTTCTCTTTTAACGCCGTCTGACGCCTTTGATTAATCGAGTCCACCAGCACTACGCCGTTGAGCACCGCCACACCAAATAGTGTGATAAAGCCGATAGAGCTAGGCACCGACAGGTAAGTGCCGCTGACAAATAGGGCAACCACACCACCAATTAACGCCAAAGGTACGTTCGCCATGATCAAGCCCACTTGTTTAATCGAACCAAATGAGAAGAAGAGTAACAAGGCGATTAATCCAATAGAGACAGGGACCACTAGCATTAACTTTTGCTGGGCGCGCTGCTGGTTCTCATATTGACCACCGACAACAACGGTATAGCCTGGCGGCAATTCAGCCTGAGGAATAATGGCATAAATGTCATTCACCACAGAGCCCATGTCACGACCAGAAACGTTTGCTTGTACTACGACTCGACGTTGAACATCATCACGACGAATATTCGGTGGTGCCATCTCAACTTCAACGCTAGCCACTTCGCCTAAACGCACTTTGGCACCGCTAACACCACTGAGAATAAGATCCCTCAGCGCATCAGGTGCGCTACGATACTTCTCGGCTAAACGTACATTGATATCGTATCGGGCATTACCGTCAATCACTTGGCCGGCACTTACACCACCAACCCCCTGACTCACCAGACTCATCACCTCATCGACACTAATCCCGTAACGAGCAAGCAGCTCTCGATTAGGACGAACCACTAATTGCGCTTCACCACTGACTTGCTCAAGGGAAACATCCACGGCACCGGGGATCTGAGCCACTAATGCGGTAAGCTTTTCACCACTTTGTGACAGCACATCAAGATCAGGACCGAAGATTTTAATCGCCAACTGTGCCTTCACACCTGATAGCAATTCATCCACTCGAGTCGCAATAGGTTGAGAGAAGGTAAACAACAGTCCAGGGAAGACATTCAGCTTCTCTTCCATCAACTTTTGCAGTTCAATACGATTCTCGGCAGACTGCCACTCATCAACAGGTTTAAGACCTATATAGATCTCGATGTTGTTAACGGGCTCAGGATCTCCCCCTAACTCAGCAGCGCCGATGCGGCTCAAGGCATATTCCACTTCAGGAAACTCTAGCAACATTTTTTCAAGCTTAGGCGCCACATTCAGTGATGTTCCTAGACTTGCTGTTGGTGCTAACGTCACTCGCAGGTTTATCGTGCCCTCTTCTAACTCAGGGACAAACTCTGTGCCTAAACGGGGTAACAGCGCCATACTCAGCACAAACAAGGTCACAGCGGTTGCCGCTACGGCTTTGGGTCTGGCCATTGTCATCGTTAATAAACGGCGATAAACCACTTCAATCGGTTTCAGTACCGGGCTTTCTCTTAACGTTATTCCACGTTTAAAGAGCAGCACTGCCAATGCAGGCACAGCAACCAACGCCACAACTAACGCAGATAGCATGGCTAAAATTATACTCACAGCCATGGGTTGGAACAGCTTACCTTCGACGCCCTCTAGCGCAAACAAAGGAGCAAACACCACAACGATGATCGCAGTGGCGAAGAAGATCGGGCTACATACCTCTTTCGCCGCCAACATCACTCGCATGACGATGCCTTCTTCAGAGCCAGCAACCAAGCCAACTTCACCCGCATGATGGGGATCTGACTCACCATCTGCTCGATCTTGTGCATCACTTAAATGACGTCTATCTGGTTGTGTCAGGTGTTTGAAGATGTTTTCAACCATCACCACCGAACCATCCACCAGCATACCGATGGCAACGGCAAGGCCGCCGAGAGACATCAAGTTAGCCGACATACCAAAGTAAGACATCACCATCAATGCAAGACAGATAGAGACAGGGATTGATAGCAGTACTAACAGCGTTGCACGTACGTTGACCAAAAATAGCGCTAAGATAACCACAATGAACACAAAAGCCATTAAGAGTGCATCACGCACTGTTGTCACAGCTTGAGTCACTAGATCTGATTGATCGTAGAAGACCTCAAAAGTCACACCTTCAGGCAGAGACTGCTCAACCAAGGCTGTTCTGGCATTAATATCATCAATGGTCGCTTTCGTGTTCGCGCCCATACGCTTTAAAATCACGCCGGCAACCACTTCACCTAGGTTCTGTGCGTTCCCCGCCTCATCACGACGCGTCATGGTCACCGCACCCACACGGATCTCGCTACCATAAGCCACATTCGCAATATCGCTCACGCGAATAGGTGTACCGCCAAACTCAGTTAACGGGATCTGGGCAATCGCCTGTAATCCCGTATCACCTGCGGGTAATAGACCATAACCACGCACCACTAACTGCTCTTGGCCTTGGTCCATAAACCAGCCACCCGCGTTGCGATTATTACTCTCAAGTGCCGTGGTGACTTGCGCCATCGACAGACCATAACTGAGCAGCTTATTAGGATCGATCTGCACCTGATATTGACGAACATCGCCACCAAATGAGAGCACTTCAGTCACACCGCTCACAGGCATCATGATAAGTTTGACTAAGTAATCATTCAGACTACGTAGCTCACTGGCATTGATGCCAGAATCTGGGCTTGCACGTAGAATATACTGATAGATCTGGCCTAAACCTGAGGTGTTTGGTCCAATTTCAGGCACACCAATCCCATCAGGGATCATTTCACGCGCAGCTTGTAACTGCTCAAACACCTGCTGGCGAGCAAAGTAGATATCCGTTCCTTCTGCAAACACCACAGTCACTAAAGACAAGCCAGTGCGTGACAGTGAACGAACTTCTGTTACCGCAGGTAAAGCGTACATTGCCGACTCTACTGGGTAACTAATCAGCTTTTCAACTTCTTCGGCTGCTAAGCCTTCGGCTTCGGTATTAACCGTCACCTGAACGTTGGTGACATCTGGAAAGGCATCCAGATTTAATTTGGGTAACATGGCAATACTGGCCACCGCAATTGCGATTAATCCTAGTACCACCAATAAACGGTTACGGATCGCAACCTCAATCAGTCTCTGTAACATGAGAGAGCCTCTTTCTATTCAAGAATTTTTTGGGTAAAAACTATTTAGCAATAGTCATTAGTGGTTATGAATATCAAAACCAGACTTCGCTAATTCAGAGGCGAGGAAAAAGGCGCCGGATACCACAACCTTACTCCCTACCGCTAATCCACGAACCAGGTTCAAGCCACGCTGGCTTTCTACCACTTCAACCTCAAACGCTTCAAACCCCTCTTCACCTTGAATAAAAACCTGCCAATCACCATCTCCACCACGGGTTAATGCTGCATCAGGTAGAACAAAACCCGTGTCCTGAGAATCAGGTAAATAGAGCTCAGCAAACTGACCCGCATGGATCACATGGCCTGGATTTTCCAGACTCACTAAGATCTGCTCAGTACGCGTCACACTGTCTATCTCATGAGAACGCCCGATAATTTTAGCTTCGATGTTTTTATCACCCACACGTACCAGTGCCATACTGCCGACGCTGACTTTTTCAGACTGAGTTGGCGTCACTTGAGCTTCAACCCACAGATGAGACTCATCAGTTAGCTGCATTAACGCTGTGCCCGCAGGCACTATTTGACCTAACTTGGCCAAATCTTGCTGAACGCGTCCCTTGATTGGCGCTAATAATTGATAGCGACCGATAGTTGCAGGGTTAGACTCTAACGTTGAGATCTGTTTTGAAGTCATCTTCATCGCTTCTAAAATCGCACGCTTTAATTCAGCATCGACCTGCGCTTGAAGATAACGACTGGCACTCACCGCACTCTTACTCATACGGCTAACTCGGCTCCACTCAGCAGCTGCATTAATGTAATCAGCCTGAGCCTGCGCAACCGCAACGCCACCTAATGTCAGCAATGGCTGGCCTTCTGCCACTTCTTGCCCTGGAACCACATGACGCTGCTCAATTTTGACATCAAGTTGCGGTGCTAAAGTCATGGTTCTGTCACGGTCGACCACTAAGGTCGCTGTTGCCACTGCTTCTAAACTAAACGAGGCGACAGCAAGCTGTTCTACCTTGATATCTGCAAGTGTCAATTGTGCATCTGATAACACGATTGGATGAGACTCTTCCTCTTCAACTTCAGCGGTGCCGTGACCGTGTCCATCATCGGTTTGCACTGTCGACTCACCTTCATGATCATGCTTATCTTCATCAAGATGTGCTGTCTCTTCGACATGTAGCTCTGTGGCAGTGTGCTCATGCTCGTCACCAGCAAATGCAGTGGTTGGGATAGAAATAACCGTTGCGAGTGTGATCAGTAATCCAAATCCCATTGCCTTAGCAATCGCCTTGGTAATGACGTTAGTCTCGCTGATGTTCAAATTTGTATTGTGTTTCATATTGATAAATTCCAATCTAATTAGTGAGCAAGAGTGCTGCGATTAGCAGACCCATTGTTAGTGGCTACCGGAAGCTGTGCGCTGAGGAAAACCTCTAACTGCCCACTTGCTCCCATCCACTCAAGCCAACTTGAGTACAGTGCAGTTTCGAGTGACAACCCCGCTAAAAAACTACTCGAAAGCTGACGCTGACTTTGCAGATAATCACTGGTATTGATATCGCCCGCCTTCCACTGCTGGCCTAAGGCCGATGCTGCTTCTTGCCCAGAATGAAATACCAATTCACGCCATTCTTGATAGCGCTCAGTGAGTCTTGGAAGACTTAGATTGAATTTTTTCTGTTGTTGGATCAGCACACGTTCCCGCGCCAAATAGGTCTGTTCAGCAACCGCGATTTCTTGACTGGCAACCGCTAACGTATCGCTGTAGTTATTACGAAACTGCAATGGAATAGACAAGCCAATACCGAGCTTATTCTCCTCTCCCTCGCGTTCAGCACTCAGGCTGATGGTTGGATCGGCTGCGGCATTGGCTTTCACTTGGCTCGCGGCGACTTTTGCTAATAACACCTGCTGATAAGCACTTTTAAGAGCTGGGAGTTCAGGGTCTATTTGCGCAGACATTGTGGCGACTGTCAGGGTATCTAAAAAGCCACTAAACGGCTGTTCGTTACTGCCCAACAGCATCAACACTTCAGCATCTGCGGTAATAGAAGCCAACTCGGCAACCGCGTAATCCGCCGCTTTACTGGCAACATCAAGCTGAATTAACTGCAATTCAACAGCTGATAACTCACCCACTTGCATCTGTTGCTGGGCAATATCGAACTGTGATTTCGCAGATTTAAGCTGCTGCTTTTGAAACTGTAATGCTTTGCTCGCCTGAGATTGTTCCACCAAAGCTTGCACTGAGTTAGCCAACATCTGACTACGCTCTAAGGCGATATCAGAGAGCAAGATTTCCGCTTCCAACTGAGCTTGACGGGTTGCTGCGCCACGCTTATCACCCCAATCAATGGTCTGGCTAATATCCAGTGAGTACGTGTCTTCGGAGGCATTTTGATAGCCGATACCTAGCTCTGGGTTATACACAGCTTGATCGGCGGCATTGATTTTCATCAGTGCTTGGCTGCGTCTAACCTCTTGAGCTCTAACTTCAGGGAGGGCATTGAAATCTTGCATTAGACCCGGTAACCAGGTGCTAAAGTTGCCCTGTTGGTTCTCCACTAAGGCAGATCCATTCAGATCCGCACTCGTGCTTAAGTCTGCGGCTTGAACATGCAGTGATCCACTCGCCACATAGGCAAGCAGTAAACTGGCAATTATGGTTTTTTTCATCGTATTTCCTTTCCCCAAAAGCTGACGATGCATGCTAAGACCCGTGTTTAAATACAGGTTCAGACGCTAGGCTAAATAGGGGGTAAAAAAGTGAGGCGCAGCTAAACGACTAACGTCGGTTCATGCTGTTCCATTATGCTTTTTAGATGCTAAAAATTAGCTAAGGTTATACGATTGGAGGGCGGTGATTTAGAACACCTTCGGGAGGAAGGTAACGAGCAACGCTGGCAATCAGCGCATCTCCCTTAGGAATGGAAGGCATCACAGTCGTGATAGACATCGCAGTCACATGACCGCCATGACACTGGCAATCAAGGCAAAGATCAAAAGTCTGGGTCTCGGTTTTACTCACAAGGTGATTGTGCTTAGCACCCAGAATATCTAAGGTTTGATCTGTACTTGCATCGCTCACGGATGGTAGGTCAAAATCTGTTTCGGTGCTGCAGATGCAATCTACGCATTCCGCTAAACTGGTGACCTGTGCAGTAAACTCAAGATGGGGATGGTTTTCGCTTTCGTCTTCATGATCCCCAAGATGCAACTGATGCGCGCCTAAGTTGGCGACTGCAAACTGCAGTAACACAACGGCGATCAACATGACGGCGATCTTATGGGTGAGTTGACGAAAATAGTGTGGCAAACAATCCCTTATTAAATATAAAATCTAGGTTCTAGGTTCTAGGTTCTAGGTTCTAGGTTCTAGGTTCTAGGTTCTAGGTTCTAGGTTCTAGGTTCTAGGTTCTAACAATCAGACTGGCATTGTATTCAAAAGTTCAACAGACACAATCATTTCTGTTCACTACCAAGTGTAAATTATCTAAAATTTAGATCTCGGTACACTTTAATCAAAAAGTGTCTGATGGACTTATTAGCTTACTTAAATACGCAGTGTTTTGCGTAATCAGCTGCTTCGTTACCAGACCAATCACCCTTGTCTTTCTCGCTCATCTGTTTACACCACTTGTCACTGCCCACTTCAGGGGCACAACCACTTAAGCTGATCGCGAACACACCAGCCATCAATACAGAAGCCGTCATAGAAAGCGTTTTAGTTAACTTAGTCGATAAAGACATGGAATTTTCCTTAAAGTATTGTCGCTATCAGCATTTCCCTAACTGATAACGTGAGACATTCACAGCAAGCTCATCAGTATCATGATCCCACTCGTTAACTAAATAGAGTAAACGATTCAGTTAAGAATACAATATTACTTCTCTAGCCGTGCGGTTATCCAAGTGATTGCCTGGGATTTCTCCTCAAGGGGAAACCACGCCACATCACTTTGCATAAACGGTCCCATCAGACGCACGGCATTACCGAACCAGTCTGGACCGCCGACAAGTACTAGTGCTTCGAATTTCTCCAATTGCACTTCACCACTGCCAGTTAACGAATTAGCATCCCAACCTTCGAGCAGAACATCCGCTTCAACATAAAGAAAGACCTGCCCCGCCTCTCCGTGATACTGTTCAATCAAAGGTTTCAGTTTTTGCTGATAGTCAGAACTTGAAAGCCGTCCGCTAGCAAAAAGACTTATTACACCCTCAGCAATATCAGGGATTTTACACAGCATAAAAATACTCCAAACGATTCAATCTCATATACTCACTTCCCACCACAAAAGCCTCTACCACAGCCCTATTCAGCTATCCTGCGGGAGGTCTGAAACCTGAATATTGCGCTAACTTTGGGATAAATAACAGATATAAACAACAGGGACAGATATCAGAGAATGCCGATAAAACAGCAATCATGAATAAAACCAATTAAGTATGCGAATACATATTGGTATAAGATAACTCATCCCGAAGCTAAAGTAGTTTGCCATGATTAAAATTTCAAATAGTGTCTCCCTTCAAGAAAATGAAATTGAATGGCAATTTATCCGCTCAAGTGGCGCCGGTGGCCAGCATATTAATAAGGTCTCCACCGCCGCTCAGATCATCTTCGATATCAACGCCTCGTCACTACCTGAATTCTATAAAAGCGCCCTGCTTAAGAAGGCGGATCACCGCATCACCAAGAGCGGTAAAGTCATCATCAAGTGCCAAGCCAGTCGCAGCCAAGACTTTAATCGTCAAACTGCGCTAGCCCAGTTTATTGAGCTCGTCGCCAGTGTGGGAATCGTGCAAAGAAAGCGTGTCGCGACGAAACCCACCAAGGGCAGCCAACGCCGCAGGGTAGATGCTAAAAAGCAGAAAGGGGCAACAAAGGTGTTGCGCCAAAACAAGGATTTTTGACACTTGTGAAATAACAAGTTTGGGAGTATTTTTGGTTGGGTTCATTTAGGGTTTTGGTATTTAGCTGGCCTGCTGGGTAGCATAACCTTAATCGTATTTATTGCTTGCAGCAGGTGCCGTGCAGGGATGCACCAATGTCGCAGTGGCAGGATGCCAAAGAGCGACCTGATGTGTAGTTACTTCTGTGAGACGCTATAAATATATCCCTATACGCTCTGCGGTTTCATCCCTGAAACCGAAGCGCACAGCCGCATCTACATCGGATTATTCATCTCTCCTATTTAAGTTTTATCGTTATGACTCATTTGTTGACCTATTTATTGGTCTTTTACACATTCACTAACAATAACGCCATAATTAGAAATGTCTTTTCGCACCCCTAAGAAAATGTTCCACGTTCCCTTTATGACTTTAGCTATACCTTTTATAAAATCACCACAAGATATATCGAAGCCACCACTCTCCTTTAAAGCTACATAGCTACCAAGTTTAATGGACTTATCATAATGCTCTTTTGCTTTAGCTATGTCAGGCTGAACACCATACCCATAACGGTATATACGTGCTAGCATCAACGTGGCAACTAGCCCTCCCTTGTTAGCAGCCTTTAAGTACAATTGCTTTGATTGTGCATAGTCTAGCTCAACACCAACACCGAAAAAATATAGCCTTCCTAGAGCAGTATAGGCATACATGTCATCGTTTAAAGCAATCGCTTTCTTATAATAAATTACCGCTTGTACAAAGTTTTGTTCAATAGTTTCTGATGTTGGCATTTCATACAGCCGACCTATTTCAACCAATGCCTCATCGATCCCACTTTTAGCCATACTTTTAAACAAATATATAGCTTGATCGTACTTACTTTCACTCACCAGACGTATAGCATCATCCCATAAAGAAAGTTCGTCATACTCTAGATGCATTATCGAACCCTCTTAAGTTTATGTTTCCCCAAACCCTGAAAAATATCGCTCTCTCTTACTTTACGAACTGCTTATTTATGTCTAAAAATCGGGCCTCCATTGCTAGGTACATCGTGGCCCATTGCAAGACCGATTAAAAGAGGATGGGTCCATTCCATTATCTACACCTAAGTGTTTATCTCTTCGATTTAGGTTTTATCGTTATGATTCATTTATAGAGAGAAACCTTTCAGAGCTTAAGCTCTGAAAGCAGCGATTGCCATTAGAGAACGTAGGTAATCAGATATAAGTTAACGCTTAGCTAAAGGGTGTGCGTCAGCACATCCAATGAAGGCCGTATTTTTGGTCGAAACGAATTTAAGCTTATTGTTTTGCACTTACTTCAACTCCAAGTTTTGAGTTAACAAAATTTTCAATATCAGCTTTGAATTGACCTACATTAAAGTCTGACACAGACCTTGGAAGGTCGTCAAAAGTAGATAGCGAATCAATAAGTTTAATTGCAAACACTCTAGTTGATTCATCATCCGTAGATTGGATAAAGCTAGCGTATTCATCATCGCTAAATTTCATATCATATGAGAAGTTATTATTACTAGTAATGGAATCGCCACTAAGTAATTTAACTTTCCTATTTCTAGTAAATCTAGGCTTCCTTTCCTTATGCCAACTCTCGTAGCCAGGCACTAATTCATTACAAATAAAGCCGATAGTAATACTTAGTACTCCCTGACCATAGTTAATTGGCTTAAGGAATTTCGAAAGGTCAGCCATGAAGTCGGAGACTAGCTTAACTTTAATATTTGATTTAGCATCAGCCTCAATTCCAACACCAATTTCCATTTTAATAGATACCTGTATTGCATGACGAGCCTGTAGAATTACTCGTTTTTGATTAATTTTTAACACAATACAACGACACTATCGAAGTTTCTACGGCAATTCAATTTTTCACTTCGCTTGATTCTTCGATGAGTTTTTTTGTGGAGGTTGTAGTTTAGGCTAACCTGAATGGTTTTATGAGCTTGTTACATGGATATCGTGGCAGATTTTGAAGGGATAACGCCGCAATCAGCGGCGCATAGGCTGGCGCTGTTTTTTGCCGGCTTTTTCTCTTAGCAAAAACGGTGACAGCCGTTATGCGTCCTTTGCTTGTTTTTGTTATGCATTCAGCTTGAAAACCCTGTCGTGGCTAGGATTTCATCACTAACTTCTTCATGAAATGTACTACTAGAAACTGATTCAAAGTAAAAATTGGCAATACCAATTTTTGAAGAAATTACTTTGGTAGATGCAAACCGCCCCTTAGAAGATGACTCCTTGAACTTAGCGACCCAAGCGGCTTCATATTCTTTGATTTCTGTTTCGCTAAACTGAATATCAGTTTCAATTTTTGAAGACTGCTCCTGTCTAGTTTTGATGAAATCATTCAAAAACTGTCCTTGTTGAGAATGGTTTGTTTCTTGAGAGTAGTAAAGCACAGATACCATCAGCCGATGGCTTCCATCATGTGACTCGTATGTCCACAAATTTTCTTCAGTGGAATAAGATACAAGCTTCCATGTATCTGGAATTGCCACTCTGAAATCAACTTGCTCATGTGCCACAGCAGTTGCCCCAAATATTAAGCCAGCGATAAGTCCGATAAGTTTCTTCATAGTATCCTGATGCATAACGCCTCACTAGGAGGCAATATTAGTTGGTTAAAATAAGCGACGAAGGAACAAAAACCAACTGTTATTTGACCTTTTGAGTGACTTGTTGAACGAAGCAGCTCTGCGGCAGAAGAGATAATAAGCCTCTTTGTTCTACCATCCTAAATACTTTCTAGAGGCTACTAATTGAGGTTGCCATCCTAAAGAAAAAGACAGGGCATCCATATTTTTTTCTTTTTACACCACGAACTTCCTTTGATTTACCTCCATCTTTTCTCCGTGAACTCCGTGTAGCGCAGCCTCCGTGGTGAGAATGATCTTTGCTTCTTCCTTAATACCACCAAGATAAAAGCTATTCACCAAGGAGGGCCGCGGAGAAGTGCAACAGCAACAACTAAAGCCTTTATCTCTTGAATTTATAGCAGCCCGCCCTTCATCGCTTAAGTTCAAAAGAATGGATCCCGGAACAAGCCCGGGATGACGGCAATGGTAAATGCTCAGTTTTGCTTTTACTGTAAGCCAAGCGTTCCTGTAGCCATAGGCTATTTCGTGAGCAACGCGTTCCGTACTCAAGTGAGCAGCCCTCGCAGGGTAAAGCCATGGCTAATAAGCGAGAGCTAGGGCTAGCGAACTGGCCGTTTAACAGGGAGGTTATTGGAAACCGTAAAGCGGCCATCAATAATCACGAATTATTATATCCCGTAATCTCGCTCTACTTTTGAAATACGAACTTTAAAAGATTCATACCAAGACTTACGACCCGTTTTTTGAGCTTCTAAGTGCTCTGAGTTCGCTTTCCAATTTTTAATTGAATCGAGATCTGCCCAGTAAGAAACAGTTATACCCACATCTTCTCTTGCTGATTCTATACCCAAAAATCCAGGTTGCAGTTCGGCTAGCTCGACCATTCTATCTGCTATTTTCCCATAACCGTTATCCCCCTCGGTTCTCGTGGATGTAAAGATCACTGCAAAATATGGAGGTTTAGGTGTATTAGCGATGACTGACATTGGTACTCCTAGACATATAAACAGCCTGTAGAATTACTCGTTTTGTTCAATTTTGCACTTAGATATATTTTGTGATGATTTTTTAGCAAGGGTTTACCTTCAAACTGGATCCAGGAACAAGCCAAGGATGACGGCGATGGCAAATCCTCAGCTTTGCTTTTACTGTAAGCAACGCGTTCCTGTAGCCATAGGCTATTCCGTAAGCAACGCGTTCCCTACTCATGATAAGTCGCACGCGACGTTCGTCTCAGCTTTTACTCGCAGCAAAGCCCTCTAGCAGTGAGCTTGCGAACGTTCTCGCAGACACCAAGTGCCGTTCTAGCAATCCCGAGCGCCAAGACAAAAGCTATTCACCACAGAGAACACGGAGGGCCACGGAGAGAAGCAACAAACAAAAGCTCAGAGCATTAAAAAAGATCTAACCCTGGTATTGCAGCCTCTTTAGGATGCAGGCAATGGTACAAATATATCGCTAGGCCAGCATCGCCGGTCCATAAGGTGTATCGACCTTGTCCATAAACTAAACGGGCTTTCTGACACTGCTCAATGGCGTGTATGGCGAATAGTCTTGCTCTCTCAAGCCACATTGAATCACCTGTCCTTCGGTATAGATATAACAAAGCGTAACCGTTACCTGATGTCCCGTGGCAGATATTAGCCCCTTTTACCAAAGGGCCTGCTTGCCATACGAGTTCACCAGTTTTTTGCAGTAAACGATCCAGTAATTTGGAGTATTGAGAATCATCTTGCGGTGTCCTTGCCATCGCTGTAACAATTCCTGCCGCACCGTGACACCATTGCACAAGTAACTTCTCAATATTTGGCTTGGTGCAGAGTTTCCAGTTCGCTAAGTTATCATCTTGTTCCACTGAGATATTCAGTGTAGAAATCGTACGTTTCAGGATCATTGCCCTAGGGTCATTTGGCAGTAAGTCGACACCTTGTAGCAATATATTGGCATTACCAGTTAAACCGTGACACGCACCATAATAATGGCGCTTAGGGCCGAATACTTGGCTTTGCCAAAGCCACTCTCCGGTATTTGTATCCAACTTCCAATTATCCAATAATGTCTTTGCGCCTTTAACGTACAACTCTTTCCAATGGTTTTCACCGGTTTTACGATACAGCGCCAACGCCCCATGCATCATGCCGCTTTGCCCAGAAGTGATCTCATACAGGGGTAGTTCTAACGTCGCTTCCATGCAACGTATTACGCGCCTTGATAACACCTCGTTATTAGACTGAGCTAACATAGCAGGCATTAATATCCCAAGCTCACCAATTTGTAAGCCGGGTTCAACTGAAACATCAGGGCTTTTCAAAAAAGATTGGTAAACGGTTTCTAATATGTCTGATAAATCTGTAACCCTATAACCGTAGCGACTTAAGATTTGTAATACGTGAATAGTTCCGGCAGCTCCTGCGTATGCTGACCATTTAGGGCCAGCATTAGGATAACTTTCCGCATCAAGCGGATGTGTAGGCCAGCAGGACTCGGGCAACAGCGAACGCTCAATATCATCAATAATTGTTAATATTTCTGCTTCTACAAAAGCATCATCCCATAAACACTTGGTCAGAGGCTCGTGACGAGATTGATCAAATAACATAAATTTAAGCCACTTGGTTACGTTTAATTGGCTCAGGTTCAATGTAACTTGAAAGGTGCTTAGACACTTCAGTAGCAAGAACTTGACCGCCAAATGGACTCACTGTAACCCCAAGCACAATAGCGGTGAATAACTTAAAACTCATCATCATTTCCTTATTAGATTTATTTCATTTTAGCGACTAATGAAATCGAACCAGGGATTATTGATTCACCACCCACAGTACACCCAACAAGTTAGCAACATTCAGTTGCACTATCAAAGCCTTTCCATCTCTTGAAGCTTTTACTCGTAGCGAAGCGTCCTCGTAGAAAGTTTGCGAACATTCTCGCAGGCACGCAGTGCCATAATAGCAGGGCGAAGCTTCTGCTATCTTTTATCTAATTTCGTCGAAAAAGCAGTCAAGTGTCGACATCTTCGTCAACTTCTGGTGAAATCAGACTATTATTTTTATCAGTGCCTTAATGCACTATTCATCAATACTCTCAAAGGATTTTGATATGAGTAGCAAAGCAAAAATTCTATTGGTCAACGGCCCTAACTTGAACCTTTTAGGGCGTCGTGAACCGGGACATTACGGGCACCATACGTTAGACAGTATTGTTCAGAGTATGAAAAATGTGGCCAATAGTGCCAATGTTGAACTGGATCATATTCAATCCAATGCAGAGCATGAATTGATTGATGCCATTCACAATACAGATGCTAATTTTATCATTATCAATCCTGCTGCTTTTACTCATACTAGCGTTGCCTTAAGAGATGCTATTTTAGGTGTGGCGATCCCCTTTATCGAAGTTCATCTATCCAATGTTCATGCCCGAGAGCCTTTTCGTCATCACTCCTACTTCTCGGATAAAGCCATTGGTGTTATCTGTGGCTTAGGTGCCGATGGGTACCAATTTGCCCTCAAGTCAGCCATCAATCGCTTACAAGATACGCCTACATAGCTCGTTGTAACGATTAACCTAACAATGAATGCCAACGCCTAATTGGAATGACCATGGACATTAGAAAAATAAAAAAGCTGATCGAGTTAGTACAAGAATCAGGTATCGCTGAGCTAGAGGTCACCGAGGGTGAAGAGTCCGTAAGAATTTGCCAGTACGCTCCCCATCACAACCCGGAGCAGCCAAGTCAGCAAGTCTATTCTGCGTCTCCCTCTCAAGCGGTGAACACGGCGACAAACGCGACTGACAGTCCGTTAAAGACAGACGATATTGCCGACTTTGACGAAGAGAACACGGTTATCTCACCAATGGTGGGTACCTTCTACCTCTCCCCCTCACCTGACGCTGAACCCTTGTGTGAAGTTGGCCAACGAGTCGAGCAAGGCGATGTGGTCTGCATTATCGAAGCCATGAAGATGATGAACCAGATAGAAGCGGTACGCTCAGGTATCATCAGCAAAATTCTTGTTGAGAACGGTGATGGTGTTGAGTTCGATCAAGCCCTGATTGTTATCGAAGATTGAAGATTTGATAGCCTGTGATGAGTCAAAGAGATAAGCGTGTTTAGCCCACTTTTAAAGGGAATTAAGATCGATGAAGCAGCCAGTAATACGTCCTCTGAAGCGCATTTTGATTGCAAATCGCGGCGAGATAGCCTTAAGGATAATGCGCGCCTGTCATTCGCTAGGCATCGAGACGGTCACGGTTCATTCCACTGCGGATAGGGAGCTGCTTCATCTAAGATACGCAGATAAAACCGTCTGCATTGGCAAACATTCACCTCACGATAGCTATCTCAATATCCCTGCCATCATCAGTGCGGCATCGCAAACGGGTGTCGATGCCATCCACCCAGGCTATGGTTTTTTGTCCGAAAATGCCGATTTTGCAGAACAAGTTAAGCGTTGCGGCTTTACCTTTATCGGTCCCAATGCCGATGTGATACGCCTGATGGGAGACAAGGTCTCAGCCATAAGCGCAATGAAAAAAGCAGGCGTGCCCACCGTTCCCGGATCTGATGGCATGCTGACTCAAAATCATCAACTGAATCAAGCAATAGCCGAGCGTATCGGCTACCCGGTGATCATTAAGGCTACCGCAGGTGGCGGTGGACGAGGCATGCGAGTCGTACACCATGAAGATGAACTGCTATCGGCTATCGAACTCACCCAAGCCGAAGCCAAAGCCGCGTTTGCTAATGGCGATGTATATATGGAGAAATACCTTCAAAAGCCTCGCCATATCGAAATCCAAATACTCTCTGACGGACAAGGAAATGCGATACACCTTGGAGAGCGTGATTGTTCGATGCAGCGCAGACATCAAAAAGTCGTAGAGGAAGCACCCGCATTAGGGATAGATAGCCTCACCCGCAACCAGATAGGCTCACAGTGCGCCGACGCTTGTGTTGAGATAGGTTATCGCGGCGCTGGTACTTTCGAATTTCTCTTTGAAGAGGGTGAGTTTTATTTTATCGAGATGAATACTCGTATTCAGGTTGAGCACCCCATCACCGAGATGGTCACCAACGTCGACCTTATTCAAGCCCAACTTGAGATAGCAGCGGGTAAACCGCTCACTATCAAGCAGCAAGATGTTCAGCTTTGCGGCCACAGCATAGAGTGCCGCATCAATGCCGAAGACCCCAATACCTTCATCCCATCCCCCGGAACTATCACCACCTTTCATGCCCCCGGCGGCATCGGCGTACGTTGGGACTCTCACCTCTATGCTGGTTACACAGTCCCGCCCTATTACGACTCAATGATAGGCAAACTGATCACTTGGGGCACGACACGAGATGCAGCCATCGCCCGCATGCAAACTGCCCTCAACGAAATCATCATCGAAGGCATAGCAACCAATATCCCACTGTTACAACAGATACTAAAAGATGAAGGATTTTCAGAGGGTGGACAGTCGATACATTATCTTGAGGAGAAGATTTTAGGCAAGAAGGAGAGTTTATAGAACGGGCTTCACCCTGCTAGGACTACTCTCTTGAGTACGGAACCCTTCGCTTACGGGATAGCCTATGGCTACAGGAACGCTTTGCTTACGGGTCAAGCAGAGATGTATATGCGATTCAAGCCTTATTCTATTGTAGGTCGGCATTTATGCCGTCAGGTTTGTATATACGATATAAGTTATTGATGGGCTAAAGCCCAACCTACTAAGTAAGCACAGAAGAGCTGAAGATTTCCAAAGGCTTTTAGCCGTTGATTTTCTCCGTGGTTCTCCTTGTCCTCTGTGGTGGATAGCTTTTATGAGGGCTTAAGAGCATCAAGGATATTGAGCCAAACTTGGCTCACAAGATGAGCTGTAACTATCAAGTTCAATCAGGCCTTGGAGTATGATGCCGTGATACTTGGCTTTGATTAATTGGTAATCCATGGCAGGGGCAAAATAGTAAGTGACGTCTTCAGCCCCTGTTTGTACAACAGGAATTAAGGTTAACTCGCCCCATGGCTCTATGACTGCAGTTTGTACATCTTCAACGTAGAACTGATAAGGCTCTATCGCATCTGACGCTTGCCTGATTAAGGCGAATTGTTGGCGTCCTTGCAGCAAGTATTCACGAATTTGAATTGCCAAAGTGTCCACATCTCGCAAAGGGATCTGCTTCGATGTGTAAGTGTCGATATCACCATCAATATCAACCCGTGACTCGAGGCCATGATTGGCAAAAGTCACCTCCATGTCTCTCGAGCGAAATCCGGTCACTTTTTGATGAAAGGTGTCGGTTAGCCATTCATTGCGGGCATTTGACCAAGATAACTCTGCACGCTGCTGATAATGAGTACCTATACCTAAAATACTGGCTTCACTGGTTGAGGTGACGACCGCAGTCTTTCCCTGCCATGTCTCAGTTCTGTTCATGGTGCCCACATTTATGCCACTGAGATAAATGGCATAATTCGAGGTGCGGCTGCACTGTGTTATCTCATTTTCTTGCTGATGCTCTTCTTGTTCACTTGCAGAAACTACATTAGTAAATGCCAGTGGCGCTAACATCAGCAAGAAAGTGAACGCATTAGCACTGAAGCAGGTCGGTGTCATGCTAGAAAACTTCATTCACATTTAGGTAGAAATTGGTTTCATTTTCACCCACACCAACGTCTAGGCGAAGATTGATATTGTCTTTAATTTTAAAACGAAATCCAGTGCCATAAGAGGTTAATAACTCCTCCGTCAGATCACCTATCTTAGGCGCTACGCTACCTGCTGCGCCCCAAAAGACCATGCCATAGCGTTGGAATATAGGTAAGCGATACTCAACTTGCCCCATCATCATCTGCTCATCACGGTAACGCCCTTTGATGTATCCGCGCATGGCATTAGAGCCACCAAGATCAGGCAGTAAATTCCAAGGCACATCGCCATCGGTAAAATGACCTTGTACTTGCCACGCAATAAGTCCTGGCGCTGAACTTAGTCCAGAGACAGAACTCAGGTCAATATAGTTGGCAAGCTCAACATCGTAGGTCGAAAATGATGAGTATTCATTGTTTTGATATAAACCTGCATCAATTTGAAATAACCAACCTTTGGTGGCATTCAAGCGGTAATCTCGTGAATCGTAGATACTGGTCACCACGACACCTGAGCTCACGTTGTTAGGTAAGATATCGGTTGAGTCCACAGGAACTTCGGTTTCTGCTAACTGAAATTGGTCTGCACTGGCGTAGATAAAGTTAGCACCGACACCAATGAAATAGTTATCCGCAACTTCTGTCATCCAACGTGGCTTGAAGCTGTATAACTGCTCTTCAAACTCATGGTGATTACTGTCCAAATCGCCTTGTGCTATGCCTTGGCCGTAATAAACCGACGCTTCATTATGCAGCTCTAGCTCCAGCAATAATCGCTGCTTACCTTGGTTAAAAAACGTCATATTTTCAACTTCAACGCCATAGGAGTTGTTCATCGATACAAACGAATTTAACACTAATGATGATGGCTGCTCTTCACTCGATGCATTGTCGGTTTTATATAACCCTACCATCAAAAGACCCACGCCAAACTTTTTCTCTGGTGTGTAATATGCGGTTGGCAGATAACTCATATCAATGGCTTTGCTTTCATCAAACTCACCATCGGCACCAAAGACTGACAAAATGTCATCAACCCATGTTGGTTCCATATTTTCTGGTGTTTCAAACAGAGGTTCTACAGCGAGAGCCGCGTTAGAAAAAGCGCATAAAGTTAACAGTAAAATCCGTTTCATAAAGACTCTAATCAATGATGAGGAATAAGGGAGACGCTAAGCGGTCTATCTAGCAGCCATTTGACTTGCCGCGGGCATTTTAACATGACATCGATCATGAACAATTAATTTGTTTAATTTAGTAAAAAACACGCATGTGTAGGACTTGGCAGAAAGGGAATTAATTAAGAACTAAGCGGAGAGATAGGGGAAGAGGTCCCCCTATCTAGATAAAGGTGACTACCTCATTACCGCTTCTAGTCTTAGACCATCAGGATCGGCAATATCATCGCTAGGTACCCAGGGCGCAAGGCATTGAGTATTCTCGGCATCAGCAATACAGCTGTCGGTTAGACTATGTAGAAATGAGATTAATTGACCAATCTCTTCATCATTAAGTTCTTTATCCTGCAAAATCCCTTCTACGCCAGCATTGCGGTCGGCATTAAGCTTATGCAGTGCCGCTAAGGTATTATTCAACATCTCTTGAGTTTGCACGCCAACCTGCTCAATATTCGCTGCGATGTCATAGTTATAAACGGCATCACTGGCATTCAGATGATGCCTGACAGTCGCCTCCAGCGAGAGATAACCACCAGCATGGCCATAAGGCCCCATCTTGGCGATGTTCAATAGGCTTGGTGTACGAAAGGCAAATTTGTCACTTTCAAGCTGGGTCACTTTAAAGCGGCCAAAATCATTACTGCCACTCTCGCCATCTCCTTTACCACGACCAACCTGTACCATAGCGATATTGTGGTACTGCTCATCGGTGAAAAAATCCCCCTTGTGACAACTCGCACAATTTGCGCCGCCCTCCTCTTTAGATTTAAAGAATAACAGGGCTCCCTGTTTACTGGCGAGATCAATGGCATTGTCATCCCCCTCTACAAATGCTTTCCAGGGACTATTAACAAAAACCTGAGAGCGCTCATACTCGCCAATCGCAGTAAACATATTAGTTTGGGTGATAAGACTTTCTGCGGTTCCATCAGGCTGCTGCAACCCTAACTGAAACGCTGCTAGCCACTCATTAGTGACAAGCTCATCGGTTTCTCCTCGCAAACGCTCAACCAGATATTGACGGATCTGTTCATTATCATATTCCTGAAAGTGATGGCCTTTCATCTCTTCACTAGAGGTCACAGGAAACATAGCTTGCGTTGCGGTAAGGTTAATAGTCCCCTCATCAGGCGTGGTTCTGTCCGGCGAATCCGGTGACACAATGCTGGTGCCTTCACCGTTCATGTTTTCAGTGCCTTGCATGCTTTCAAGCCGGCCATCATGAAATATCGCTTTATCCCACAGCGCAATATTAAAGGTGGTGGGCGCATTTCTTGGCACCGTGGGACCACCATCGTAATCATGTCCCGATGAGCTATGCTCTCGACCTGGGCCTAATAGCAAGGGAGCAACAGCTTCAACCCCAATGGAGAGCGCTAGATTATCACCGCCTCCCATCTCAGGATGGTGACAACTGACACAAGCCGTATCCATGTCACCACTCAATGCCTGACTGTAAAAAAGCTGCATACCTAGCACAGCAAGCGGACTACTAGCATCTGGCACAATTCTATTCAAACTGGGATCGCCACTCAGTGACTGTTGTGTTATTTCTTCTCTTAGCGCACTCGTCACAGCCGCTTGCTCTGCTGCGGCATCAGCCTGACTATCGTTATTGTTATCCGAACACGCGCTCAATAACGCACTGGTACTGAGTACAAACAGTAAATAATTAACTCTCATAGTATCCCTACAGTGTTGCATTCCTTGGTTTATTAAACTTAGTGAGTAGTGGAAGAATTTGCCACCTAAGCACTTTTACGCATTGGTTCTCCATTTAGATATTTAGCCACATCCACATTATTTATCTGCGCTTCATCGAGGAATTTATGGGCATATTCGAGATAGATCCCGCTCGATAAAAACAGCTTAAATAAGTCCATATCTAAGTGTTCATCCAGTGCCATCTTGTAAAGTATATCGATAGCCACACTGAGAGGCTTCGCCTTTTTGTAGGGTCTGTCGGCTGCGGTCAAGGCTTCAAAAATATCTGCCACAACAAGAATTCGTTCTGGGATCGATAAATCTTTAGCGCTCAATTTTCGAGGGTAACCAGTGCCTTTTAAGGTCTCGTGATGAGTAGAAGCATAGCGAGGCACGCGAGCTAACTCTGGCGGAAAAGGAAGATTTTCCAGCATTTTTATCGTGCTGGTGACATGTTCATTAATTTTAAATCTGTCTTCTGCTGTCAGGGTTCCCCTAGAGATCGAGAGGTTATAAAGCTCACCTAAGTTATATTGATGCTCAGGGATATCCATCTTAATACCAAATTTAGGGTCAAACTCCACCTTGTTAGCACGCTTAATGACATGCTCGCTTTTATCTCTTAGTAGCGCTTCTGTAACAGGGTAACTTACCTTAGTATCTTGCTGACTTAAGTTGAGTTCTTCGACAGGTGAAAGCCCTAGTCTGTCGTCGAAATGACGCTCCCAAGTGATGGCGGCAAGCTCAGCGAGTCGCTCCTTATCCGCCTGATCCATAAACTCACCGCCAACATTCGCGTTGGCGATAAATTCAAAGTTCTGACGCAATTGATTCTGTTTATGTACCAACTCCGCCAACTGCAGCTCACTCGGCTCTGATCCTGAAGCGGCTCTTTTTAGGTGATCAATTTCGGCATCACGCCATAACACTTCAAAACGCATGCGAACTTCGTGAATACGGTTATAAACCGCTTCGAGTTTAGTGCCTTTATCGACAATGTATTCTGGCGTGGTGATCTTGCCACAATCGTGCAACCAAGCCGCAATTCTGAACTCTCGATGTTCATCATCTGAGTTAAATTTAAAGTCTTTAAAGGGAGTCAGTTCAGATTGTTGAGCCGCCTCCGCTAGCATCAATCCAAGTTCAGGCACACGATTACAGTGTCCAGCGGTATAAGGGGATTTATCATCAATGGCTTGGGCTATTAGTTTGATGAATGACTCCATCAAGGCCTTTTGATTCTCTTCATAGAGTTGAATGGAGCGAGACATATCCATCATAGAGTTCGCCAATTCATCCAGCTCAGAGATATTGGAGTCTACATTTTTCACCTCATCATATTGACGATTTTTTATCTTTTCATTCTCAATCGCCAATAACTTAATCGGTCGGATAATTGGCGATGAGAACAACCAAGAAATGGGAAGAATAAACAACAAACATAAACTGGTAAATAGAATAGATTGCTGCACTTTATCGATGCTGGTTGCCAGTAACTTCTCCATCGGGACGACAATGGCAAAGTACTCTTGGTTTCCGGATAATGTGTCACCAAACGGAGTGACGTAGATAAACTCTTCAACGCCATTTAACTCACGACGAATTAATGTTTTTTGATCTTTTGGCTCATTGGCCATGTCGATCAACACCTCAAAGGGAACCGTTCCTTGAGTCGACAGTATCTTCTTCTCCCCTTCACCAAACCACTTCACTCTTAAAGCTTGAGTTTGCTCAGGGCTTATATTGGCGAGTGCTAGGTTGAACACCTCGATAATATCAGCCTCCTGACTCGGCATAACAATATGCAAACCGGTGTCCACTGCGACAGGAGAAAAATCAAGTTGCTCATGATATTGGAGCTCCTCAACAAAAAATTGCTTTGCTGTGTAGTGCAATATAATGCTGCTATCCAGAGCAGCAAACACCTCACCCTGCTCCACCGCATGTAATATTGCATAGGTCGAAGGCAACTCAACGATCTCTATCTGAGGGTAGTGTTGTCTAATCACTTCGATGATGGACCAGCCTGTCGGGATCGCCACCTGCTTGCCTTGCAACTGCTTGATATGATCGATTTGCGGCGTCCCTTCTTGGGTAACGACTGCAAAAGGAAGCTCAAGAAACGGCTGACTAAATTCACCTAATAGACTTGTTTCATCGGTTTTAATCACAGAGTGAAGCAGGTCTAACTCTTTCGCTTTATAATTTTCCGTCAATTCACTCCAGCTAAAGCCATTGATATAGCGCAATCGTAATCCGGTCATCTCTGAGACTAAATGAAGCAGATCGATACTGTAACCTTGAGGCATTCCAGATATGGCAAAGTCGATGGGCGCCCAATCCGTTTCATTAGACACTGACAGTGGTTCTGTCATTGCCACCAGCTCGCGCTGTTTTGCACTCAACACTAGCTTGTTAGAGGCTGGTATTTCAATGGTGCTTGTTTGCACTTGATTCGATGCAATCAGCTCACCACTTTGTTTATAAAGGTAGATCTTCTTCTCTGCGAGGCCATTCTCATCTTCCCCCTGCATCACGAGGAAATCAGATACCGTTGAAAGCGCGATATCCAATGCCAGTACAGCACCAGATTCTGCCAACTTTATCGAGTAGGTTTGACCAGGGGACTGCAGATGCTGGAATAAGTAAGGTTCTGTTTTAGATACGGTCTCACTATTTGAATTAACAAACCATGGCCTTACACGCGCATCAAAATCGCTGAGTTCACTGCGTGTGACACGCAGGTTAAAGTCCTCATCTAAATAAGACTGCTCTCGCTGTCGAAGCGCTCCTTCACCACTAATACTGATGATCACCCAGCGATCTAAATGGGATGCATCAAGCTGGGTTCGGATAATTGGATGAGCCTCAAGGTTAATCAATTCATAAAAATCACCGTTGGGCATACCGATATAGATGGCGTAGAACAGTGAATTGGTTCGCATCACTTGAGCAAAGGCTTGTTGTGCCTCAGAGTTAAAAGCCCCATCAACCACGAGATCATCAAAGTTTGAGAGCAGCTGAGTGGTATTAATAGCCCGCTTATCAACTTGGGTGAGGTAGTTGCTGGTGTTTTTAGCGGTTAGGTTGTAAAGCTTTACTGCTGATTCGGTGGCCATGGCTGTACTAAAATAATATTGCAAACCGATGGCGATGGAAGCGGTCACTACGGTGGCTAAAATAAAGATCCCCACCACAGTGAAACGAATAGTAAATCGCTTATTACTGACTTTAGTCGCAGCGCTCATAGCATCCCTACTTTGTCATTCAATCCCTGAAAGGAACATTTTATAACAGGTTGGCAACAAGTCAACCTAGACCAATAGCCTAAAGTTAAAAAATAACTAACTAAATCATGCTAATATAGATATATACCTTCTATCCCACCTCTCGGAGTTAACACAGCCATATAATTGGAACACCTCATCTAAAAAATCAATTTATACTTTTTCATCGTTTTTATTAGTTAGTATCAACTTAAATATTGACTAATATCGACCTCATCAATTTGAGAAGCATCAAGAAACTTATTCGCATATTCAAGGTAAATACCGGTTGAAAGGAAGAACCTGAACAGCTCAATATCGAGATGTTCATCCAATGCCATCTTATGCAAAATATCCACCGCAACACTGATAGGTTTAGCCTTTTTATAGGGTCTATCGACTGCCGTTAATGCTTCAAAAATATCAGCGATGACAAGAATTCGCTCCGGTATCGAAAGATCATCACCGGTGAGTTTTCTAGGATAACCAGTTCCCTTAAGAGTCTCATGGTGAGTCGATGCATATCGAGGAACTCGCGCAAGTTCGGGAGGAAAAGGCAAACTCTCCAGCATTTTAATGGTGCTGATGATGTGCTCATTAATCTTATACCTATCTTCAGCGGTTAACGTGCCTCTGGATATCGACAAGTTATACAGCTCACCTAGATTGTATTGATGTTCTGGGATCTCCATCTTGATACCAAACTTAGGATCAAACTCCACCTTTTTGAGACGTTTGACAATATGCTCAGGCTTGTCTCGTAACAGCTGTTCGGTGACCGGATAGCTGACTTCCGTCGTTGGCTCGTTAAAGCGAAGCTCCTCGAAGGGTGATAGCCCGAGTCTATCGTCAAAATGACGCTTCCACGTCACATTAGCAAGTAAAGCTAAACGGTCCTTATGCTCTTGACTCATAAACTCACCACCAATATTGGCATTGGCAATAAACTCAAAATCCAGTTTAAGCTGCACATACTTCGCGTTCAATTGCTCACGTAACACATCTTCACTTTCTGGCGAGTCAGCTAACAAGGTTAAATAGCTGATCTCTGCATCGCGCCACAACACCTCAAATCGCATGCGGATCTCATGGATACGGTTATAATTTGCTTCAAGCTTGGTTCCCTTATCCACAATATGCTCAGGGGTAGTAATTTTGCCACAGTCATGTAGCCAAGCAGCGATTCTAAATTCTCTATGTTCATCTTCATTCTTAAAACTGAACGATTTAAAAGGGCCACTATTTGCTTTATGGGCCGCATTTGCCAGCATCAAGCCAAGTTCAGGAACGCGATTACAGTGCCCTGCCGTATAGGGGGATTTATCATCCACTGCCTGTGCAATTAACCTAATTATCGCCTCAATTAATGCCTTTTGAGATGCTTCATACTCTTTATGAGCTTCTGCCATCTCCAACATGGAGTCAGAGAGTTCATCCAACTCTTTAATTCGGGTACTCACTTTGATCACTGAATCATAATCGCGAAGCTTTATCTTCACATTCTCATGGCACAATAGATTGATAGGTTTGATGATAGGATTTGAAAATACCCAAGCAATAGGCAAAAACGTCAACATGCACACTGCGGTGATAAAGATTGAGGTCAACACTTTATGCGTACTGGGAGCTAAAATAATCTCGCTGGGCACCACAATCCCAAGCATAGACTGGCCACTCGCAAATGCTGTGACATACACAAATTGCTCAATTCCGTTAATCATCAGCTTATGTAATTTATTGTGCTGCTGACTGTCTGCCCCGATATCGATTAGGGCTTTATAGGGAACCACTCCCATTGTTTTCATCGGTTGGCGAAGTGAGCTGCTATCAATCCATTTCAACTTTAAGGCCTTTTTCTGCTCAGGCGTGATATTGGCTAATGCCAAATTAATGATCTCGATTAGCGGCTTATGTTTCGCTAAGATTCTCAGCCCATTGGGGATGCTGTAGGGGGAAAAGGACAAGTCATCATGGAACATCAAATTTTCAATAAAGAATTGCCGTGCTGTATAGCGTAAGTTTATCCCAGTATCTAATGCTGCCATCACCTCCCCTCGCCTCACTGCATTAAAGCACTCATGAGTAGAAGCATATTCAACGAACTCTATATCGGGGAAATAATGTTTAATATACTTAATAATCAGCCAATCAACTGGCACTGCAATCTTATGTCCTTCAAGCTCTGAGATGTGTGTAATCGGTTGTAATCCTTCTACGGTAACCACAGAATAGGACAAGGTAAGAAATGGCTCACTAAACACGCCAAGATCTCGATTTTCGTCAGTCATAATGACTGATTGCAGCAGCTCTATCTTTCCCGTTTTATAGGCATCTACCAGCCCCTTCCAACTCAAGCCGTTGACATAGGAAAAATGTAAATTTGTCATCTGAGAGATAAGCTCCATCACGTCAACCGCGTAGCCGTGGGGTTGGCCTGATATTGCAAAATCTATTGGCGGCCAATCGGTCTCATTTGAGACCCTCAATAGCAATGAGTTATCAACAAAAGCATGCTGGGCTTGGGATAATGCCAGTGGGGATGATTGAGGAATTTTGATCTGATCTGACTTTTTCTGGTTAGACGAAATAATCTCACCGGAAGGCTTATATACGTACACTTCATTTGCTGATCCCCCACTGATATTCTGGCCAACCGCACTGAGGTATTTAGAAAAAGTCTCGAGGGTAATATCCATTCCCAAAACAGCACCTGAAGCATCAGGCAGTTGGATAGAGTAGGTCTTACCAGGTGATTGAATCGAGTCAAATAAATAAGGCTGAGTTCTGGAAACATTCCCTATATCAGCATTAATAAACCAAGGCCTTACTCTAGGATCATAAACAGTGACCTCCTCTTTGACGATCCGTTCTTGAAGCTCATCATTAAGGTAGATAAATTGCCTTATTCGATGTTCACCTTTACCAGTAATAAATGAAAATAGCCATCGATCAGAGGGAATTGAAAAGGATTTTACTCTCGAAGGAGGAAAAACATCAAGATTGATTAACTGATAGAAATCACCGTTAGGTAAACCCACATTAACGCCAAAATATATAGGATTACTCCGCATGAGTTCGGCAAACGTATATAGTGCCTTACGGTTAAAATGATCATCTTCAATTAACTGATCTAAACCTGAAAGCAGTTTAGTGATATTCACAGCTTCAGTATCGAGTTGAGACAAATACTGACTCATATGTTTTGCATCGAGGTCAAAATGTTTAAGTGCGGATTCCGTTGCCATGGATTGACTGAAGTAATATTGAAGGCTGATGGCAATAGTTGAAGTTAACACAGTGGCAAAGATAAAAATGCTGACCACAGTAAAACGTATTGAGACCCGCTTATTCTCGTACTCCACAACAGAAAACATCTTATCTCCCTATAAACCCAACTCCTCGAAGGCTAACTAGTCTATAAAATAACCAACCCAAGTCAACGAATAAACCCAGTATAAAAAACTAATTCCACATTAAAAATAAGGATTTAATACTTATGTCGATGTAGTTTAAGGGGAATTCGAAGCTTGAGGAGTCACCATTAAAGACAAATATATTCCGCGTAGATTTTTAATGATGAAATGAAGCTAAAAATGGGCGCTAACTAAGGGGATTCTTTCTGGTTTGTTTTTAAAGTACTACCCAAAAAATTCATCGTCGCAGGAATAACTGAGAGACATTGAATATCACTCTGAAGCTCATCAAACCATGCAGATTAGTACAGATGAAAATGCTCTCTTCATCATGTTCGACGAAGTAAATCCCACTAATGTATTACAAATCACCTTGCTAAGCGTAATATAAGTACGTCATTTAATGATCTTGCTTATATTTCAAGTACAATTATCACGCTAATGAAGAAATACAACAACATAATAAGCGACAAGCGCGGCTATCGACAATTGCGTGATTGATAACACTTTTCTTTTTAAGAAAGCCTTATATACTAGCTACAACTACCTAATAGTGCCTTATTCGGCACATTATTGATTTCAGGAGTATGACTATGGAATACAACACCTCAGAACTTTGTGACACCTACATCGACCAAGTTGATGTTGTCGAACCTATGTTCAGTAACTATGGTGGTTGTAACTCTTTTGGTGGCTCAATCAGCACGATTAAGTGTTTTGAAGACAACGGTCTAATTATCGAGGCACTACAACTGCCTGGTGAAGGTAGAGTACTCCTTGTCGATGGTGGCGGCTCATTACGACGCGCCCTTATTGATGCATCTATTGCACAGGTAGCTGTTGATAATAAATGGGAAGGGATCATTGTGTACGGCTCTGTAAGAGACGTTGATTCATTGGAAGAGCTTGATATTGGCATTCAAGCCATGGCGTCCATTCCTGTTGGAGCAGACAGTAATTCCGTTGGTGAACTTGAGATCCCAGTAAATTTTGGTGGGGTGACTTTCTTACCGCTGGATCATGTTTACGCTGACAACACAGGCATCATCCTGTCGCCAGAGCCATTAGATATCGATTAGTATCTGAAACAATGCTCAATAAAAGGGCGAAGAGATAAACATCTCATCGCCCTATTTCTATTTCTATTTCTATTTCTATTTCTATTTCTATTTCTATTTAAGATGTTGACTCAAAAACTTGTCGAAAGCATTCAGAGTATCAAGTCTATTTTGCTCTATCTCTAAGTAATGATTACCATTTTCAAGCTCAAGGTATTCTACTTGCTTATCAAAACCTTCAAGTTCATCAAACATTTCACGGCTATGATAGACATCCACAACACGGTCTTTATCATCATACAAAACAAACCTTAGCACCTCACCTTGCCTCATACAATTAGCAACTCAAAGTAGACTAGAACACTATTTTATTGATAACCGCTAACACATTAAGCCACAATATAAGCATACGCATCAGAATAAGAACAAAACCAATATGCAGTACTTACTCCCCTTCACCCAGCTACGATGTCAACAACTGGTCACCCCAAGAGCTGGCGAAACCAAGTTGGCTCAGACCGTATTGACCCATAACCCAAACATCAGCTTAGAAGAGACGCTTAACACCGCTAAAAATAACCAGATTCGTTTTGTGATCATGGGGATTGGTGAAGATATTGGCCCTCGTGCTAACTTAGGTCGTGGTGGGGCAACCGATGCATTCGAGTCCGCCATGGCGCAGTTTCTTAACCTACAATCAAACCGTTTTTTTAACGGCAAGCAATGCTTAGTTTTGGGTCAAATTAAGACCGATGACCTTCAGTTACCAGAAGACGCATCAGCTGATGCCTTAAGAGCCAATGTTGAAACTCTGGATAAGCGGGTTATTGAAATTACAGCACAAGTCATGGCGGCCGGCCTTGAGCCAATAGTGATTGGTGGCGGCCACAATAATGCTTATGGTCTGTTGATGGCTGCAAAGCAGATTTATCATAAACAGATAGCAGCGGTTAATTTAGATCCGCACAGTGATTTTCGCCCTCGAGAAGGCCGTCACAGTGGCAATGGCTTCAGCTATGCAGCTGCCAGCGGCGCACTCGGTTACTACCATGTATTGGGGATGCATGAACTGAAAAACAGTGAAGAAACACTGTCTCAGTTAAGCGCGTTTGGGGGTCATTGGCATACCCTTCAATCTATCTGGGTACGCCGTGAAATAAGTTTAACGTCAGCCTTAGATGACATCGTGACTAAGCTCAATAGCAGCCAGTTGCCAGTTGCCCTTGAACTGGATCTCGACTCGATCACCAATATGCCAAGTAGCGCGTCAACAGCTGCGGGGATCCCTCTGCTTGATGCTTTACATTATGTGCACACCATCGCGAAAAATACCCCTTGTACTTACCTGCACCTTGCAGAAGCCGCACCTAGTTGCCATGTAGCAGGAATTAGTGCTGGTTATCGCGAAACAGGACAAAGTATCAGCGAACTTATTTATGCATATATTCAAGGAAGAAACCAAGCTCAGCAGATTAGTTAACCTGAACTCGGGATAATGAGTGTTCAGACGTTCTGAAGTATCTTCTTAAATCATTAGCTTAATCATTTTGTATTTCTCATATATCTGACAGTTTTGCTCGATGCCAAAATTATTGTCGATATCAAGGCGATGTTTCGTACGTAATAGCTGGCTATTACTAGAAAGATCAACACAGATAGGGGCAATAATAGGGGTATTGAGCGGCACAGCTTATCCCGAGTTCAGGTTAGTTACCCTGTTCAGCGTGACTGATTTACTTGGCTATTCTACGTAAGCGTTGAAACTCGCTTATTAAAGTAGTTTGGGTATAATGCTCAGGCTGCGATGCGAAACTCTGCGCTAGCGCTCATTTTCAACAAATCTAGGTGCAGATAACTCACCTAGCTCACACTGTAATTGATGAGTGATATTGCAACATGATTGAATGACTTAAACTCATTATTATTTTTTAAGTAAATAGGAAGACATAGATGTCAGAGGGCACACCAAACAGTACCCATTTCGGTTACAAAACAGTTGAAAGCGATCAAAAGGCCGATTTGGTTGCTGATGTTTTTCATTCTGTCGCAGCCAAATATGACATCATGAATGATGTCATGTCCTTCGGCATCCACCGCATGTGGAAACGCTTCACTATCGAAAGTGCAGGTGCTCGTCCAGGCATGAAAGTACTGGATCTTGCCGGGGGTACAGGTGACTTGACTGCAAAATTCTCTCACCTAGTCGGTGACAGAGGCCAAGTAACACTTGCGGATATCAATGATTCTATGCTGAAAGTGGGTCGTGAGAAGCTCAGAAATAAAGGTATTGTCGGTAACGTTAACTACGTACAGGCAAACGCTGAAGCTTTACCATTTCCTGACAATCATTTCGATATTATTACTATCGCTTTTGGCTTAAGAAATGTCACCGACAAAGATGCGGCTATTAGTTCTATGTTGCGAGTACTAAAGCCGGGTGGAAAACTGCTTATTCTTGAGTTCTCCAAACCACAGCACGACATTATGCGTAAAGTCTACGATCTATATAGCTTTAAGATATTGCCTAAAATGGGTTCATTAATCACCCAAGATGCTGACAGCTATGAATACTTAGCTGAGTCGATTCGTATGCATCCAGATCAAGAGACTTTAAAAGGTATGATGGTCGACGCAGGCTTTGAGCAAGTAGAATACACCAATATGACCGATGGTATTGTTGCGCTACATAAGGGCTATAAATTTTAGTTGAGAAAGTCATGAAACGTGAATTAGCTTTGCTACTCAGTGCAGGTCTGGAAACGGCTTTACGGCAAGTTTTAGCCCAATCCCCCGATGAATACGCAAAGCTGCGTTCACTTCATGGAAAAGTGCTCTGTATCCAGTTGAGTCAGCTCAGCTGGCCTATCTATCTTGTATTTGCACAAGAAATACAAGTATTAAGCCGATATGAAGGCGAAGTAACAACGAAAGTTAATGCCGACATAACTACGCTCTACCAACTTACCGAAGGTGCCAATCTCACTGAACTCATTAAACACGATAAGCTCAGTTTAGAGGGCGATCTCAATCTGCTCCAAACCTTTAGCCATTTCCTGCAAAAAGTCGAATTTGATTTCGCTGAGCCTATCTCCAAATATTTAGGTGATGCGCCGACCCATATGCTGGTAAAAGGAATGGAGCAGGCGAAAAAAGATATCAGCAACGTATTTCGTAAAAGTCGCAGCCATATCGGGCAATTGACCACTGAAGAGTATAAATTGGCGCCTCATCAAATAGAATTTATCTATTTAGGTGATAGAATCGATGATCTTGTGGTTGACATCGACGCCATAGAAAAACGAATTAATGACTTACAAACTAGGACTAAAGCTAAAACATGACCGTCTCCAGTATCAAGCGTGCTTATCAGGTTATCAGAACCGCCCTTCACTATGGGTTAGATGAGTTAATTCCCTCTAAAATCACGCCATGGTACTTCAGACTTCTACGCTGCAGCCTATTTTGGATTAGAAACAAACACAAAGATAAAGTGGGTGGCGAGCGTCTAAAACTTGCCATGCAAGAGCTGGGGCCTGTATACATTAAATTTGGTCAAATGCTATCGACGCGTCGTGATCTACTCAATGACGAGTGGGCCGAAGAGTTAGCCATGCTACAAGATCGCGTGCCTCCCTTTGACTCAGAAGTAGCCATAGAGATGATAGAGGCTGAGCTGGGAACCTCTATCGATACGTATTTCGATGACTTTGATAGAGTTCCACTCGCATCAGCTTCAATTTCACAAGTGCATACCGCCACACTCAAATCCAATGGCAAAGCCGTGGTGCTTAAAGTACTGAGGCCCAATGTTGAAGCTCAGGTTAATGCCGACATTCTGCTGATGTCACAAGTGGCTAACTTCATGGAAACCATTCTAGGCCACGGTAATCGCCTGCGCCCTGCTGAAGTGGTTGAAGATTATCGCACTACCATTGAAGGTGAACTCAATCTTAAGCTCGAAGCCCTCAACGCCGTCAAGTTGAGAAATAACTTTTTAGACTCAGGCTCACTTTACATCCCTTATATGTATGAAGAGCTGTGCTTTACTCGCTTGATCGTTATGGAGCGGATCTACGGTATTTCAGTGTCTGATATGGCAGCCTTAAAGGCACAAGGCACTAACCTCAAGATATTGGCAGAAAGAGGCGTAGAACTATTTTTCACTCAGGTGTTCAGAGATAACTTTTTTCATGCGGATATGCACCCTGGCAACATTTTTGTCAGTCGAGAGCACCCGGAGGATCCTCATTATATCGGTTTAGATTGCGGCATTATGGGCACGCTAACCGATGAAGATAAACGCTATTTAGCCGAAAATTTCCTCGCCTTTTTCAATCGTGACTACCATCGTATTGCTCAGTTATACATAGAATCAGGTTGGGTATCACCAGATACTGATGTCGCAGCATTCGAGCAAGCAGTCAAAGTCGTTTGCGAGCCCATGTTCAACAAGCCGTTGGATGAGATTTCATTCGGACACGTACTACTCGAACTATTCCGCACCGCCAGACGTTTCGATATGGTCGTACAACCACAATTGGTACTATTAGAAAAAACCTTACTCTACATCGAAGGGTTAGGTCGTCAACTATACCCCCAACTCGATCTGTGGCAGACAGCCAAACCTTTCCTTGAGGAGTGGATGTCACAACAAGTGGGTCCAAAAGGGATGGCGAGCAAGATCAAAAAAGAGTTTCCTTACTGGGCTGATAAGTTACCAGAGCTTCCGGAGCTAGTTTATGACAACCTAAAAATGGGTAAAAACTTCGTCAAATCTCAGAATCAAATGCTAGATCGCTATATCAAATTGCAGCAGAAAGCCCATAAAAGTAACTATCTTTTAATTACTGCAGCTATTTTAGTGATCTGTGGCACGATTTTGTTCAACCAAGACTCTACACTATGGGCGTCTTATGGCAGTATCGCTGCAGGCACAGTAATCTGGTTTATTGGTTGGCGATCTAGACCAAAAAACCGCAAACTTTAGCTAGCACTAATAAACGATAAGTTCATAATAGAACTATTTACTGATTTACTTATATATTTACGAGGAAAAATTCATGGGTAACATGGGCATTTGGCAACTTCTGATCATCGCTGTGATCGTAATATTATTATTTGGTACCAAAAAGTTACGTTCACTTGGTGGTGACTTAGGTGGGGCAGTAAAAGGTTTCAAAAACGCCATGTCTTCTGAAGAAGAGAAGAAAGCACTTGAAGAGACTGCTGCTGAAAAAACGGCTCCTAGCGTAGAGAAGACAGCTCCAAACGCAGAGAAAAAAACAGAGTCCAAGGATAAAGAACAGGTATAACTCCTTATGTTCGACGGTATTGGCTTTATGGAACTGCTGTTGATCGGTATTTTAGGGCTAGTAGTACTAGGCCCTGAAAGACTCCCGGTTGCAGTACGCTCAATCACAGGTTGGATCCGAGCCATGAAACGTATGGCTAATTCAGTAAAAGATGAGCTTGAACAGGAACTCAAAATTGAGCAACTGCATTCAGACTTAAAAAATGCTGAGAATCTTGGCCTTAAAAATCTATCACCTGAATTGCAAGATTCAATTGATCAGTTAAAAGAAGCAGCTCAGTCTGTCAATCGACCTTATAAAGTAGAAGAAACGCCTCCGGCCAGCAATTCTGCGCCAACGGATAGCACTCCTTTAGAGGCTCCAACTGCTGAGGTTAACGCTAACTCAGACAAATCGAACAGGTAGTCCATGTCTCAACAGCAGCCTCTAATTAGTCATTTACTTGAACTACGCACCAGATTACTCCACGCTGTCGGGAGTGTACTGTTAGTTTTTGCCTGCATAGCGTATTGGGCAAATGATATTTACCACTATGTGGCGACACCATTAATGGATGTGATGCCCGAAGCCAGCAGCATGATCGCAACCGACGTTGCCGCTCCTTTCTTCGCGCCATTTAAACTGACACTGGTTCTCGCATTTTTCATTGCGATTCCCTATGTGCTTTACCAAATCTGGTCGTTTATCGCACCCGGTCTATATAAGCATGAAAAGCGACTCATGATGCCGCTGCTCGCGAGTAGCACGTTGTTGTTTTATCTAGGTATCGCATTTGCTTACTATGTTGTCTTCCCTGTCGTATTTGGATTCTTTACCAGTGTCGCCCCAGAAGGCGTACAGGTTGCGACCGACATCACGAGCTACCTTAGTTTCATTTTAAAGTTGTTCTTTGCCTTTGGTTTAGCCTTTGAGATCCCGATTGCAGTCGTTTTACTCTGTTGGGCTGGCGTGACTACCCCCGAAGAGCTGAAAGCTAAACGTCCGTACATTGTCGTTGGAGCGTTCGTAATAGGCATGTTACTCACTCCACCAGATATCATTTCTCAGACAATGTTAGCCGTACCTATGCTGATATTATTTGAAGGGGGATTGATTGCTGCTCGTTTCTACAGTAAAAAGGATGACGAAGAAGACGATGAGCAAGAAAAACAGGATGAACCTGGCCAGGAAGCTAAATAAGCACGATTAATTAGCTAAACATGGCGCGCTCAATATCATAAAGGAAAATATTCATGCGCAAACTTTGGATCACTGCAGCCGCTATGTTGATATCGGCTAATGCCACCGCTGGCATAACACAAGAATTATCCGCTTGCGCATCGATAACAGACGAGCTCAATAGGCTTACCTGTTTTGATGCCTTAGCACAAACAGTGAAAACACAAGCCCCAATCACTCCGGCTGTAGTCGCTACTGCGACAGTGGCCGCTAAGCCAGTTTCCGCAAACGTAGAAGAGGAATTTGGCAACCTAAGAAAAGCCAAGGCCGACGCCATTGACAAGATCTATCTAGAGATTGCTTCTATCACTAAAGATCCCTATGGCGCACTGAAAATCACCTTTACCAATGGCCAAATCTGGAAACAAACTGACGGACGTCGTTACAAGCTAAAGGTGGATCAAACTGTCTTTATCGAAAAAGCAGCACTGGGCTCTTTCGTCTTAGGTTCTGATGACCGTAATACAACGATTCGAGTTAAACGTCTAAAGTAATGTCTAAATACATAGACATCGCTGTCAACCTTATTGGCGGCGCCCTCGAAAAAAATAGAGATGACATCATTCAACGAGCGGTGGCCCAAGGGGTTTCACCGCTTATTGTTATTGGCAGTAATTTAGCCGAAAGCGAGCTGGCAATAGCGTGCAGTGTCGAATACCCTCAACATTTGTATTGTACCGCCGGAACACACCCACATCACGCCAGTGAATGGGATCAGGCAAGTACTGATAAACTGCGATTACTCGCAGCGTCGCCTAAAGTGGTCGCCATCGGCGAGTGTGGGCTAGATTACAATCGCGACTTTTCTCCTCGCCCAAAACAAAGAGATGCATTTGAAGCCCAATTAGACTTAGCGATTGAGCTGCAACTCCCGGTTTTAATGCACGAGCGTGATGCCCATGACGACTTCTTGTCTATCGTTAAAGAGAGGCGCAGCGAACTATGTGGTGCGCTGCTGCATTGCTTCACCGGCAATAGAGAAAGTATGGAAGCTTACCTCGAACTCGACCTGCATTTAGGGATCACCGGTTGGGTTTGCGATGAACGCAGAGGAGCTGAGCTGGCTGAACTTGTTTGTGATATCCCTGATAATCGAATACTGATTGAAACCGATAGCCCATATCTATTACCAAGAAGCATGAGACCTAAGCCTAAATCCAGCAAAAATGAACCTCAGTACCTGCCTTATATCGCGCAATATATTGCAACACTAAGAGATCAAGACCCAGCTGATTTTGCTGAAAAAGCTTACAGAAACAGTATTGATTTTTTTAGGTTATGAATCATAAATGAAGCTGATTAATTTAGTTTTACTTACCCTTACTCTGGTTTTATGTACTCAGGCTAAATCTGAAACTTTACTTGCCCTTAGTGAAGGTTCAGAGACCCCACTAGAAATATCCTCTTGGCTGTATTATTCATTTGCAGCGGATGACGAAACGATAGAGCAAGTCAAAAACTTCAGCTCAACACGTTGGCAGCGATTACCTAGTGATGAATACAATCAAATAGACTTAGATCCGTTTTGGATTAAATTTAGTCTCTATAATGCCGATCCTGTTGTTATCAACAGGCTATTATCACTGGGAAACCCCCATATTGATAAGCTGGATCTCTATCATTTTATTCACGGGCAATTAATCGATCACACGGAGATGGGGGATCGATTACTCTTCACTCAACGTCCTTTGATCAATAACTTGTTTGTCTATCCATTTAAACTGGCACCGGATGTAGTGCACACCTTTTACATTAAAATTAATTCTGAGGGTAATTCCAACTTACCGTTAACCCTATGGTCCCCGAAAGCATTTACTCAATACACAGAGTCAAACTCACTCTCTAGTGGTTTTCAACTTGGTGCGCTGGCCGCAATTGGTTTTTTCAGCCTCTGTATTGCGATTACTTCTCGCTCATATAGCTATACATACTATGCAGGTTATGTGTTATCGGTGACCTTACTGGTTGCGACTTTGCAGGGTTATGCATTTCAATTTCTTTGGCCTAAATGGCCAATGATGCAGAACTTTATGATGACTGCGCTCGTGCCGTTAACCATGTTTTTTGCGCTGCTGTTCACCGAAAAAGTCCTGCTGTTAAAATATCACAGCATGACCATGCTCAAACTATGCCGATATAGTGCGCTCTATGCATTATTGCTTCTGCTTATCACCCCGCTATTGGAATACTCGCTAGCACTGTACATCAACATTATTTCAGTTCTCTTTGTAACCGCCATGTTGATGGTCATCGCTTCCATACATGCCTTCAGAGGCCATAAGTTAGCAAAACTTTATACCTTAGCGTGGAGCGGTATGCTGGTTGGGTCATTTATCACTGGAACCTTGTACCTCGGATGGATCACTCTGCCAATAACCCATCTCACCCCGTTTATGATTGGCCTCACATTTGAGGTTATCTTCATGGCTAGCATTCTCGCAATTCGGTATAACGATGAACGAAAAGCCAAGCAATCCTCACAGCAGGAAGCCTTATTACAATCGCAAAAGCTCCGTAAAACCAAAGAAGAAGCCTTGCTCATCGAAGCCAATAGCAATGAAAAGCTTGAGCAGATGGTGCAAGAACGCACTTTAGAACTAGAAATAGCCCTGAGAGAACTCAACGATGCAAATCAAAAACTCACAGAGCAAGCAACAACCGACAGTTTAACAGGGGTAAAAAACCGAGCAGCTTTCGATAAGCGTCTGTTGGCCGAAGGAAGATTAAGTCGACGACAACAGACACCTATGGCGGTTTTAATGCTTGATATCGACCGTTTTAAATCGATCAATGATAGCTATGGCCATTTAGCAGGCGATCAAACCCTGCGACTTATCGCTCAGACATTGAAAGAGAAATTAAAACGACCAGCGGATCTGGTGTCACGTTTTGGCGGTGAAGAGTTTGCTATTATACTGCCAAACACAGATGAACCTGGTGCGGAACGAGTTGCAGAACTGATTAGGAAAACCATTGATGATTTACCTATCAGCTGGAAAGATATCGATATCCCTTTAACCATCAGTATTGGTGTCAGTTCAGAGATCATACAGTCTGAAGCTCAACCAACCAGATTATTAGAACAAGCCGATAAAGCACTTTATCGTGCAAAAAATGATGGGCGTAACCGAGTGATGGTTTATACCCCAGAGTCTCAATAAGAGATAAACAACACCCACAGCCTGAGTATCAGCCAGCATATGGCCAGGTTGACATTTTATGGGTTAAGCAGGAGTCGAACGTGAATATAATTACCAGTGCTTTTCCACAGCGCAGAATGCGTCGCATGCGTAAACATGATTTTAGCCGTCGCTTAATGGCTGAAAACCAACTTTCGGTAAACGACCTCATCTACCCTATGTTTGTTCTAGAAGGTAACAACCGAACTGAACAGATCGCTTCTATGCCAGGTATTGAGCGCTACTCAATTGACCTACTGCTTAAAGAAGCTGAAGAGATTGTTAAACTAGGCATACCGCTCATCGCGCTGTTCCCCGTCACGCCGGCGGAAAAGAAAACGTTGTTAGCAGAAGAAGCCTATAACGCTGATGCATTAGCACAACGTGCCGTTCGAGCTCTAAAAGACGCGTTTCCTGAGTTAGGCGTAATGACTGACGTCGCATTGGATCCTTTCACGACTCACGGCCAAGATGGCATCATCGATGAAGATGCCTACATTCTTAATGACATCACCACTGAGATCTTAGTTAAGCAGGCCCTATCACATGCCGAAGCGGGTGCTGATATCGTTGCGCCGTCAGATATGATGGACGGACGTATTGGCGCTATCCGCCAAGCGTTAGAAGAAGCGGGTCACGTTAACACACAAATCATGGCTTATTCGGCAAAATACTCATCAAACTACTATGGCCCATTCCGAGATGCGGTTGGCTCAGCGGGTAACCTTAAAGGTGGCAATAAGCATAGCTACCAGATGGACCCAGCGAACAGTGATGAAGCCTTACACGAAGTTGCTCTCGATATTCAAGAAGGCGCCGACATGGTAATGGTTAAGCCAGGCATGCCGTACCTTGATATCGTTACTCGTGTTAAGCGTGAACTCGGTGTGCCGACTTTTGCTTACCAAGTCAGTGGTGAATATGCGATGCATATGGCTGCTATCGAAAATGGCTGGTTATCTGAAAAAGCCATCGTGATGGAATCTTTGCTTTGTTTCAAACGTGCCGGCGCTAATGGTGTACTGACCTACTTTGCTAAACGTGCCGCTCAATGGCTAAAAGAAGATCAGCTTAAATAATCTACCCTACCATTGAGCTAATTTAGTGAGCCGCGTTCATTGCGGCTTTCTTGTTTCGAATCCTTTTATAGCAATCAGTAGCTTCAAGTGTATCAGTCATCAAAGGTCGTCTTCATCAAGAATGTGTGACCTATACAACTAAATACAACATTGCACCGTGATCTAACTTCCCTTTACCAAGCCTCCTACTTCTCCCTACTACCTCTAAATGATTAAATACAGATACAAAGCCAGACGAGTCATTTCCATCAGTTTGAGGTATTATCATGACCAACAACATCAAAGCATTACTTGCCACTACCGCCCTCTTTTTTAGCTGCCAGACTCTTGCCAGCAGTGGTTGTGCATTCGAAGATAATCAAGGTGGCTTAATTGCCACATGCAATGAGGAGATACAGGAAGTGATATTAACTGGAACTGTAGCAACACAAACCATGCTTGAATTGGACGATTTCTCGAAAGGCTATAAAGAATACCAAGTCGATACCGCCGCGATCACACCATTAAAGAATCTAAAAGAAGCAACTGAGATTGTGGTGATTATCGGCACATGGTGTGGTGACTGTCACCGTGAGACACCACGCTTAATCCGCATCCTCGAAGAGGTTAACAACCCAAATATCAAGGTGACTTATATCGGGGTCGACAGAGCTAAGTCGGATCCAGAAGGACTCGCGGCGCAATACGAGTTCACACGTATTCCAACCATTATTGTGAGTCAAAATGGTGAAGAACTAGGTCGTATTATCGAACGGCCAGAAACTTCTCTGGAGATAGACTTGGCCAAGATCCTGAACTGATTGTTGGTCAGTTATAAACAAAAAGGCACTCAATGAGTGCCTTTATTACCTCTTAGCATAAACTATTTAGAATTCGTAGCGCGCTACCACTGAGAAGAATCGCTCTTCCTGACGATCCGTTGTCATACCATAGTCAGGGTTAAGCTCTAAACCTGAAGATGTATCTGCATAACGTGCTCTCTCTTCATTCACGTTAATTGCAGAATCAGAATTTAAAACATTGTAAACAGTTCCTTTGATAGAAAAGTCACCATCAAGAATATCTGTCATATAAGTCAGTGATAAATCGATATTAGTAACCCAAGGTAGATTACCCGCAGTGCCACGTGGTGCAGGATTACCATTTTCATCATAGTGTGAAGCTTGGTCGTAGTAGCGGCTTATACAGTCATCCCAAGGACTCCCAGCTGTACAACTACCCACACCATCTGGATGCTGTGAGAAATAACTCTGAGGGCGACCCGAAGTGACTCGAGTAACAAAACCAAAGATTAAATCTTCAGTAATGTTATATGCACCACTCACTTTAAATGCATGAGTATGGTCATTTGGTAGATCACCACTTGAGTGATCCATTAGGTCGCCATAATCGTATGATGTCGTCCAACCTGGATCAGCCTGATTATTATCGGTTTTAACTAGACCTTCTGTATTACCATAGCTATTTGACCATGTGTACGATGAGTTAATACGTAAATCATCTGTCACAGAACCATCCAAAGTAAATTCTAACGCAACATACTTACGTTCAGCTTCAGGCAATGCCATCTCTTGTGCAGTTAAGTTAATGTTATCTACTTGGCCATCGCCATCGAAGTCATATGAAACACCAACATCTTCACCTGGATTAAGCAGTACATAATAAGAGCTCTGGCCAACATTATCTTCGATACCTAACTCAGCAAGTTTCTTAGATAAAACAGGACCAATATCAGTGTCTTCAACACTACGTCCTAAATCACGATAAATACCACGCACACCAGCAGTCATCGTTTCAAAAACTTCTTGCTGATATCCTAGAGTAAACTCGTCTGAGTACATTGATTTAAGAGATGATGATGCTATCAAGCCTGGTTCAGTAATACCTTTTTGACGATCCCAACGATCACGAAGCATAGCACCACGGCTTGGCGAACCGTCGGTATTAATAACGGGGTGTCCATCTGCATCGACTTGATCAAGTTCTGAATACTCAAACCACTCAATAGAAGAGGAGCCCTGTGTAATGTTCATATTCGCAGAAACTGGCTGGAAATAACGACCATAGGTTGCGAATACTTTCGATTCACCATCACCAAATACATCATAAATAGCTTGAATACGTGGTGCAAATTGATTATCCATTTCCACATACGCACGACCATCAGAAACTGTGTTTTCAAACTCGCTATAGCGTAAGCCAAGATTTAACACTAAGTTATCAGTTGCCTGCCAAGAATCATTAATATAAAACGCAGTAGAGGTCACATCCGAATCAGTAAAACGTTCACGTACACGACGTTCAACATAGTCTTCACCCTGAGTTTGACCAGAGTTATCATCAGCACCAGCCGTGTAGATTGACCACCAACCTTGTGCATCACCAATACCGTTTTGAGACGAAGAATAATCAACTTTAACCTTGGTATAATCAACACCAAATTGAATTGAGTGATCTTCTAAATCCAAGCTGAAATCAATTCTAGCTTGGTCACGAGTGTAATGCTCTTCTGATACTGACGAGTTAGTATGTTGGCTCAAAGTCGAAAAACCATCACGATAATCCCAAACACCAGGGTTTGCTGACGCCACAACATTTTCAACATCTTCTTGTACTCGACCAATAACAGCTGAAACTGAGAAAGCATCAGTTAAATAACCGTTATAATTCAAGCTATACACTTTACCACCATCTTCACCTGGTGCATTTACGCCTTGCTGTTCACCAACAATATTGGTTTCCCAATCATAAGCATACGTTTGATTTGTCCATGTACGCTTGTTATTCATTGCAGAGAAGCCAATTGAATGGTCATCTGACATGTACCAATCTAACTTTGCAAACCAGCGGTCTTCTTCGCGATCTCGACCGCCTTTAGTTGTTTGTCCAGCCCAATCTTGAGCTTCTCGTCTTGGTGCAAACAAACCATAGAAAAATAGAGAATCTTCAATAATTGCACCACTTGCCCATAACTGTAGCTCTTTAAAGTCATAGCCATCTTGTTGAGTATTAGTATCGACTTCACCATTTGATTGATAAATATTACTATGAGATGAACGTAAAGAACTTGGATCCCATCGTGCTTCAGCACCAAATTTGAATTCATTTTCACCCGATTTAGAAACAGCGTTTACAATACCGCCCAATGCGCCACCGAAATCAGGACTAACACCACCTGTTTTTATCTGTGTCTGGGATATCGCCTCCCAAGGTAGACGAATTGAGCCTAACCCCGTACGAATGCTTGTTACATTCAGCCCATTAAAATAGTAAGCATTTTCAGCCGCAGATGAACCACCAAAACTAGATGCACCATCAAAATTTGAACCACCAGGAGCTGCAGTACCCGGTGCAAGCAACGCAATGCTTTCGAACCCTGTATTAACAGGCATAGTTTGTAGCTCATCTTGACTAAAAGTTAAGCCTGAGGTCGATGATGCCATGTCTACACGACGGATCATGCTGCCCATTACAGCAATGCGTTCAACATTGTCGGCACCAGCCGAATATAACTGACTATCAAGAATAACTGATTGCCCGATACTAACTTGAACACCATTTTCTTGGTTCTGCTCGTAACCATCTTTACTAATCGTAATATCGTAATCACCGATAGGCACATTACGTAAAAGATAATCACCTTTATCATTAGTTTCTACTTTAAAAACAAGACCCTTGGTCTTATGTTTAAGCGTGATAGTCGCATTAGATAGGTTACTACCTGAAGCGTTTACAATATGACCTTTTACAATACTCGTATCGGCAGCCATAGCCGCTGGGGCAGATATAAATAACACTGAACCTACGGCAAGAGCCGCTAGCGTCTTTTTCGGCGAAAATCGTATAAGCGCATTACTTCTAGACATGATTTAGTCTCCCTTAAACTTTATCTAAGTAAGCACTTGGCAAAATATTATTAGTTGATTTTGGTGTACCAAACACCAAGTGCAACAAAAACATAACATGAACCACATATTATATACAATCTTCAATATCCAAAAAATATGTATACTATCTAAACAAAGAGAGATTAGAGTGACAAAAAAGCTACGAATGAGTCGGTAAGTTGAGGACAGCTAAAAAGAATGGAGAATAGGTTAAATCTATTATTGCGATGAAAAGTATTCATGTTAGATAGAACACAAAGACTTATCATATAAATATTGAGAAATAGAAGGGAACTAATAGCTAAAAATGATATTGCTGTTTCAGAGATTGTCTAATTGCTGTTGAGATAACATCTGTAGCACACCTTCTCTGAGCGCTCCACCGGATAAATTCAAACTCTTAATATCCAGTAATTCAAACAGAGCCAGTAGAATCGAAACGCCAGCAGCAAAAGTGGGCGCTCTTTCCAAATGAAGACCTGAGATGGCTAACATTGAAGGATCTGCTTGGGATAACACCTCTTGTTGAAGTGTAAGAAGCACATCCAAGGTGATTGTCGCTGACTGCTTTCTGTGATTGAGTAACTCAACCACTGATTGTACGCTGCCCGAGGCGCCTACAACACAATGCCAACCTAACAATTTAAGTTCGCTCAGATAATCACCAAGCACAGCTTTGACTTCCGCTTTTGCTTCATCAAAATCTAACTGCTGAAAAGGAAAAGAGCTAAAGAATTTGTCGTTAAAGGTGACACAACCAACCGCTAAACTGGTTTTAAGTAAGACTTTATCACCATCACCGATAATAAATTCGGTACTCGCACCGCCAATATCGATAACTAAGCGTCGCCCCTCTCCCTCTGTAGTAGCAACCATGCCTTGATAGATAAGTTCAGCTTCACGCATACCTGAAATGATGTCTATGGGGTGATCTATAATGGGGAGTGCACGTCGGCAAAAATCATCAGAATTAGCTATATTTCTAAGCGTTGCAGTGGCAATAATCGCAATATTACCTGCTGACACAGACTCTTTATCGAGCATATCACTAAACATGGCTAAGCAGTCGAGACCACGTAATATCACCTCTTCGCTTAGGGACCCATCAGTTTGGATCCCTTCGGCAAGACGTACTTTACGTTTGTATTTAGCAATAACTTTTGGCTGGCCTGCCGAGGTTTCAGCGACCAGCATATTAAAGCTATTTGAACCTAACGTAATAGCAGCATAGCGAGCTGTCGACATCAATTATGCTCTAAGAGTGTCTACGGGTTGTGTCGTGACGACGCGGAGCGTTATTACGATTACCACTTCGATTTCCACTTTGTGGACGTCCTGAACCTGAGCGCCCTTGTGGACGAGTGTTATGCTTTCTATGGATGCGAATAGGCGCTGGAATATCTTCCAACAAGGCTTCACTGTCATAGTTAACTACAGGAATCGAGTGAGTAATATACTCCTCAATTGCAGGTAGGTTGAGTGCATACTCTTCACAGGCAAAACTGACCGATACACCTTTTTTACCAGCACGACCTGTACGGCCGATACGGTGAACGTAATCTTCACAGTCATCAGGTAGGTCATAGTTATACACGTGAGACACATCTGAGATATGCAAACCACGTGCAGCCACATCGGTAGCCACTAAGATGTCTAATTCACCTGTAGTAAACTGCTCAAGAATACGAATACGTTTCTTTTGCGGTACATCACCTGTTAGCAAACCAACACGGTGACCGTCACCCGATAACCAAGACCAGACATTTTCACAGCTGTGCTTAGTATTTGAGAATATGATCGCCTTTTCTGGCCAATCTTCCTCTAGCAACGACAGCAACAACTTCATCTTATCTTCGGTGGATGGATAGAAGATCTCTTCTCTGATATTTTTAGAGGTTTTTTCGTTAGGCGCGATAACGACTTTCTCTGGCTCGTTCATGTGATCGTAAGCCAATTCCTGCACTTTCATTGATAAAGTCGCAGAAAACAACATATTCAAACGCGATTTAGCGTCTGGCATACGTCTAAAGAGGAAGCGGATATCTTTAATAAAACCAAGATCGAACATACGATCGGCTTCATCTAACACAACAGCTTGAATAGCACTTAAATTGATGATGCCTTGACGTACGTAATCGATAATACGACCCGTGGTACCGATGAGAATATCGATACCTTTATCCAGCACTTTGCGCTGAACATCATAACTTTCACCGCCATAAACAATACCGACTTTTAGGCCTGTGTGTTTTGCGAGTAAAGTTGCATCTTTTGCGATTTGGATAGCCAATTCACGAGTAGGCGCCATAATCATCGCTCTAGGCTGATTAATCTGACGTCCTTCAGGAACTGGAGTAGAAAGAAGATGCTCAAAAGTCGCCACAAGAAAAGCTAATGTTTTCCCTGTTCCCGTTTGGGCTTGGCCAGCAATATCTTTTTTCTGTAATAGAATAGGTAAAGATAGGGCTTGAATAGGCGTACAAAATTCAAAACCGCTCTCGTTTAGTGCTGTTTTTATCCCTTCATTAAGAGAAAAGTCGGCAAACTTTTGATTTGATAAATGTGTTTCGCTCATAGCGGCAGCATACCAGTTAGGGTTGCAATAAGAAACTCAATCGTTTGAAATAGCGACTAATAATAAAAACTAGCTTTAAAGGCGAAAAATTATGCCTTGAAAAGTTATTTTTCAGTCCCAATATACAGGTTAAGCCATTAACAAACCAGCAATGGCAACCTAACTGGAGAACATCATGAGCGACAAAATAGTACATTTAAGTGACGACAGCTTCGAAAATGACGTAATCAACTCAACACTACCTGTAGTCGTCGACTTTTGGGCTGAGTGGTGCGGACCATGTAAAATGATTGCACCTATCTTAGATGACGTTGCTGAAGAGTATGCAGGCAAAGTGACTATCGCTAAAATGAATGTCGACAGTAACAGTATTTCACCAGCTAAATATGGTGTTCGTGGGATCCCGACGTTACTTATATTCAAAAATGGTGAGCTTGCCAGCACTAAAGTCGGTGCTCTTTCTAAAACTCAGCTTAAAGAGTTTATCGACGCTCAACTTTAATACGCTATTTATTGGTTCTGCGATCTAGAAATATAGCCCGCGGATCCAAGTTCAGTATATGAAAGTGACCGCCGACACATCTTATTCAATAAATTGTGTCGGCTTTAGCTAAAAACCTAGACGCACAGCCACTATAGTGCTACTTTAATAACCAGACCTATTTCTAATTAACCACATCTCGCTATTCGTTCAATATCCCATCGTTTTATGACAATTGAATCTAAATAGCCTTATCTCGCATAAAAAGACCCTCCAAGATGAATTTATCAGAACTAAAAGACACACCGATTTCAGACTTAGTTTTACTTGCTCAAGAAATGAACGTTGAGAACCCTGCTCGAGCACGTAAACAGGACATTATATTTTCAATCCTTAAAGCCCACGCCAAAAGCGGTGAAGATATTTTCGGTGGTGGTGTCTTAGAAATTCTGCAGGATGGTTTCGGTTTCCTTCGTAGTGGTGACGCCTCTTACCTAGCTGGTCCAGATGACATTTATGTCTCTCCAAGCCAGATCCGTCGCTTCAGCTTACGAACAGGTGATTCCGTTTTTGGTAAAATTAGACCACCTAAAGAGGGCGAACGTTATTTCGCTCTTTTGAAAGTATCTGAAGTCAACTTTGACAAGCCAGAAAACTCCCGCACAAAAATCTTATTCGAAAACCTTACCCCACTCCATGCTGAAGAACGCATGAGAATGGAACGTGGTAATGGTTCGACTGAAGATATTACTTCACGAATTCTCGACCTATGCTCACCAATTGGTAAAGGTCAGCGTGGTTTGATTGTTGCACCGCCTAAAGCGGGTAAAACACTATTACTGCAAAACATCGCCCAAAGCATCGCCTACAACAACCCAGATGTTGTGTTGATGGTTCTGCTTATCGATGAGCGCCCAGAAGAAGTGACCGAAATGCAACGAATGGTTAAAGGTGAAGTTATTGCTTCTACCTTCGATGAGCCAGCAAGCCGTCACGTACAAGTAGCCGAAATGGTTATCGAAAAAGCTAAGCGTCTTGTAGAGCACAAGAAAGATGTTGTTATCTTACTCGACTCAATCACACGTCTAGCACGTGCTTACAACACCGTTATCCCGTCATCTGGTAAAGTACTTACTGGTGGTGTTGATGCTAACGCACTACACCGTCCTAAGCGTTTCTTCGGTGCAGCTCGTAACATCGAGCACGGCGGAAGTTTAACGATTATCGCTACTGCACTGGTTGATACAGGCTCAAAAATGGATGAAGTCATCTACGAAGAGTTTAAAGGTACAGGTAACCAAGAGTTACACCTTTCTCGTAAAGCCGCTGAAAAGCGTGTCTTCCCTGCTATCGACTTTAACCGCTCTGGTACTCGTCGCGAAGAGAAGCTTACAACACCAGATGAACTTCAGAAAATGTGGATTTTGCGTAAAATCTTACACCCAATGGATGAAGTCACAGGTATGGAATTCCTTATCGACAAATTGGCAATGACCAAGACTAACGAAGAGTTCTTCACCGCGATGAAACGCGCTAAGAGCTAATAGGTTCTAGGTTCTAGGTTCTAGGTTCTAGGTTCTAGGTTCTAGGTTCTAGCAAAGCATAAAGAAAAGCCGCACTCGTTGCGGCTTTTTTGTGTCTAGAACACTTATGAAGTTTTACCAAGGACGGTATAAGAACTTCGTTATGTCAGGACAGCTTGTAATAAAGCCCTATTGGAATTAACCAAGAGCCTTTGATACTTCCTTTAGCTTTAGCTCACATCTCTCCCTCAACATATCCCTTAAAAGCAAGATGACAGGGGTAACATGCTCTCTTCCTGGGCACACTAAATAGAGATCAGCCGACTCTCCCTCATGATCGGTCAACATGGGTATCAGCCTGCCACTGATGATATCTTCACCTAAGTCCAATGAAGATTTATAGACAACTCCCTTGCCAGCAACAGCCCAACGGCGCGCAATATCAGCATCATTACAGCTTCGTTTACCTGTCACTCTCGCTTTGAGTTCACGCCCATTGTGAGTAAAACTCCACAGGTCATGAGTACGCTCATCTAACATAAAGAAAAGACAATCATGTTCAGCAAGTTGTTCGATTGACTCAACCCTTCCTCGCCTTGCGATATATTCAGGAGACGCACACAGCACACGTTTAGCAGAGCAAACTTTAAAAGCGACTAACGAAGAGTCTTTTGGGGTTCCAGAGCGCAGGGCGACATCTATCTTGTCGTGATAAAAGTCCGATAAAGTATCACCAATATGTAACCTTAGCTTTAACTCTGGATACTCATCCATAAAACTATCCAGCCAAGGAAGTAACACATTTCGTCCCACATCCGACGGCAGGGCAAGCTTAACAACCCCAGAGATTTTCTCCTTCACATCATCAATGGCCTGCTGACCTAGCGCCAAGTCAGTAAGCGCTTTGCGGCAATGAATAAGGTAACGCTCACCGGTGTCAGTGAGTCTCAGGCTGCGAGTACTGCGGATAAATAGACTCGTCTCAAGCTGCTTCTCTAAGCGTTTTAGTGACGCACTGGCTGACGCTGATGAGATGTCCAATTCCGTCGCAGCCGCGGTAATACTGCCGCAATCAGCGACTCGAACGAAAAGTTTGAGATCATTTATCTGCATATTGTAAACCTAAGAATCAATTAACAGCCATGCTATGGGCTCTTAGCCCAAAAAGAAAGCCTGCGATTAAAGCAGGCTTTCTATCTCACACGACATGCTCATTAAACCAGCGCAACGGCCATCTTGCGGCGTAGATACGCGATTTGTTGCATGTGAGGCAGATCTTTAGGGCAGTTATCTTGGCAACCCAATAAGGTCATGCAGCCAAATACGCCATCTTGATTACCAATAACATGATAGAAATCCTCCACACCTCGCTGATCTCGACTATCAAGCTCAAAACGAGCCAGCTTCATCATACCGACAGCGCCTACAAAGGTCTCGCGCATCTGCTTAGTCGCACACGCTGACACACACACGCCGCATTCTACACAACGCTCGAGTTCATAGAGCTTAGCGGCCTCTTCCGGTGCCATGGGTGCTTCGAGACGGTGCACATCCACATCATCCAGATTCGGGTGCAGCCAGAGCTTTAACCGCTCAGCAAGTTCACGCATAAACTTACCCGTGTTCACTGACAGATCGCCAATCAACTCAAAGCCGGGCAATGGCATCAAGGTGATCTCACCTTTAGGATATTTACTGGTCAATGTGCGACACGCCAAGGTTGGAAAGCCATTGATCACCATGGCGCAACTGCCACAGATCCCAGCACGGCAGACAAAATCAAACTGCAGCGAGCTATCTTGTTGTTCACGCAATTGATTGAGCGCAATAAACACCGACATTCCAGGTGTCTCTTCAATCTGATACTTAACCATCTTAGGCTTGTCGCCGCTCTGTTGCGGATCATAACGAAAGATATTAAACGTTAATGTGCGACCTTGACTCATCATCCTTGTTCTCCAACTGGCATTTCGTTGCTCACTGTTCTATTTAACCGTTCATTTTTAGCCATTAATGATTCTGGGACGTTAAATGGCATCAAAGCATGCTGGCGTTGATGTCTGTCTGCATCATCACCAAGCTGACTTAATATTTGTGTGATCTCATGTTCACGCTTATCAGTATCAGGATGCGCTATCGCATTATTAATACCATAACCACGGTATCCTGGAGGCAACTCCATCTTCATCACATCAAGCTGCTCATAGCTCAACTCAGGTGAAAGCGAGTTTTCATCTGGCCAACTGGCTAAGGTACGGTTGAGCCACTCTTTATCATTACGCTGGGGAAAATCTTCTCTAGCGTGCGCACCACGGCTCTCTGTACGAGCGGCTGCGCCACATGCGACAGTGAGTGCCACTTTAAGCATACGCTTCACCCTTAACGCTTCGACGAGTTCAGGATTGGCATGGCGTTTCTTACATTTAAGCCCTAAAGATTTAGCACGCTTGAGTAACGCTTGTAGCTCAGACACGGCCTTTTCCAGCTCGGGGCCATTACGGAAAATCCCCACATAAGCCATCATGATCCGTTCCATCTCTTTTCTTAATACGAAGGGATTTTCGCTGCCCTCGCCCTCAATGAGCTCGTCTATTTCACCACGCACTTTCTCGACAAAAGACTCAATCAAGCCCGTGTTAACTTCTAAGCTGTTTTCCTCACAGAAATCGGCCACATACTTGCCAATAATCATTCCACCAACCACAGTTTCGGCCAATGAGTTACCACCTAATCGATTGAACCCGTGCATGTCCCAACAGGCCGCTTCACCTACGCTAAACAAGCCTTTTAGTTGTGGATTCTGTCCGGTTTTATCGGTGCGTATGCCACCCATAGAATAATGCTGTGTCGGACGAACGGGGATCCAATCTTTAGCAGGGTCTATACCTAAAAAGCTCTCACAAATCTCTTTAACTTCACGCAGGTTGGTCTCCACATGCTTACGGCCCAACAGCGTAATATCCAGCCATAGATGCGGACCGTAAGGGCTATCAACACCTTTGCCTTTACGCATATGCTCAGTCATTCGGCGTGACACCACATCACGGGAGGCTAGCTCTTTCTTTTCCGGCTCATAATCTGGCATAAAACGATGGCCATCTTTATCTCTAAGCAGGCCGCCATCACCACGGCAGCCCTCTGTAGTCAAAATGCCCACGGGCACAATGGCAGTCGGATGAAACTGCACCGCTTCCATATTACCGAGCTTAGCCACACCGGTTTCCAGTGCCAATGCTTGGCCTATTCCCTCACAGATAATGGCATTGGTAGAGACCTCATAAATACGCCCATATCCTCCTGTGGCGATGGTGGTCGACTTGGCGATATAAGCCCTCAACTCACCCGTTATCAGACAACGAGCAACCACACCTTGGCAACGCTTGCCATCGTGGATTAATGAAAGTGCTTCGACACGTTCATGCACTGGGATCCCTAACGAGATGGCTTTATTGTCGACGGCGTATAGAAGAGAGTGACCCGTCCCGTCGGCGGTATAGCAGGTTCGCCATTTTTTGGTGCCACCAAAATCGCGTGCATTGATAAGGCCATGGGCTTCTTCGGCTTCTTCGATGGTGACTTTTTCGGCATTAACCACGACCTGACGCGGCCCCTTAGTCACGCGAGTCCAAGGTACGCCCCAGTTAGTGAGCTCGCGTACCGCTTTTGGCGCGCAATGAGCAAACATGCGTGCGATCTCTTGATCGCAGCCCCAATCCGAGCCTTTAACCGTATCTTGAAAATGGATATCTTCATCATCCCCCATCCCCTTAACGGTATTGCCTAAGCTCGCCTGCATGCCGCCTTGAGCTGCTGCAGAGTGCGAACGCTTAGCTGGGATAAGTGACAGCACTACTGTATCTAATCCACGCTCTTTCGACGCGATAGCCACTCTGAGGCCTGCCAATCCCGCACCGACCACCAAAGAATCCGTATATATCAGTTTCACACTTGCTCCTTTATAAACCCAAAATAGACGCTAACGGCCTCTACGCCCCGCACTTTCAAGTGCCGGGACATAAATTTCAGGTCTTTATTATTTTTATTAATCAATAGCGAAGACATTTAATGGGGTATGTATGGCTCAACTGGAATCGTTAAATCAGCGCCGATAAAGAGGTATGACACCAAGCTCAACATACCAATGGTGAGTAAGTAGATGATCATAAATTTAGCCACTTTACGTAAACCTGAACGGTTGGCAGTGAGCCCCCATTTAATCGCCACACGATAAAGGCCAATCATGGCGTGGATAACCACCGCAGGTAATAAAAGGGCATAGAGTAACCATGCATTGTCTAGATACACTCGCTCAGCAGAGAGATTTGGCCCAATTTCCGGATTGGTGATCATGGTAAATATATGCACAGGGGCTAAAAAGAATAAAATAAAACCAGTAACCAGCTGCCAGAACCAAGCATGAGTATCTTTATGATTAATACCATTCATATGGCGTCGCAGTGCGCGCCATTGGCCCAGTTGAGCAGGAAAGCGTCGCAATGCCACTGCGGCATGCAGGATGACGACAAGGAGAATGAATACAGAGAAAATCTGTGTAAGAACAGGGAAACCATGCCCAGACTCGCTAAACATCCCTCCCTCTAAAATCTGTACCACCTGATAAAAAGCCTCTTTACCAAGTAAAATACTCGATTCAAAATGCAGATGAGCCAATAAAAAACACCCCAGTAATAATCCTGTCGCACTCTGTATTTTATCGGCTCTTGCTGACCAAGGGTGTCCAGCTAAGCCTGGAATACTCGATGCAGGAAGTAGGGTTTTGATTGTCATTTTTATTATCACGTCTAATGTTGGCTACTATACCCAAACAACTTCAAGATGCAGGATTCAGCATGTCGAGAAGTGACAGAGTTCAAGGTATGAAATTGTAGGACTAGTTATTCTAATTCAATATTTCATAACACAGAAAAATGTTGCTTCTCGCCATGCCCTTCGGGAGTTCCCGTAGAATCCCTGCACTGCGTTAGTGATATCGACAAGGGAATAACCATTATCCTCAATCACTGCCTTGTTCAGCTATCCTACGGGAGCTCTGAAACGAGCATCTTGAGGTAGCTTGGGTATATACAATCCAAACACCTTAGCAAGAAGATCTCCCCTGAAATAAACCCCCTCTATAAATCGTGATAAAGCTCACTCGCTAAGCGGTGTTTTTTTGAACTTCGTCACAAAGAATTGATACACAACAAAACAAAGGTAATACCAATTAACCAGTGTAATTCAAGTGGTTACGAGAAGATTTAAAACAATATCTTGATAGCCTTATTGTTTTATCATTCAGGCTCATACGAGAAAAAATGCAAATTTATTACCCTACTCCTTATTTGGTCTCACTCTTTAAATGCCTCATGGTACAATACACACATTGCAGCACTTACTTTGAGATGATCCCAATGCCTTGGATCCAGTTAAAAATTGATACCGACAATGAACACGCCGACACGCTAAGCGATCTACTGATGGAAGTAGGATCACTGTCTATTACCTTAGAAGATGGTAAAGACACGCCAATTTATGAGCCGACTTTGGGCGAAGCGCCACTGTGGAACCACACTGTTCTCACCGCCCTATTCGAAGCCGATCGTGATTTGAACATAGTCGTAGAAGAGCTAAAGTTACTGCCATACCTAGGCAATGATTTCAGCTATAAGATTGAGCAAGTAGAAGATAAAGATTGGGAACGCGAATGGATGGATAACTTCCACCCGATTAAGTTTGGCGATCGCTTATGGATCTGCCCAAGCTGGCGCGAAATCCCAGACCCTACTGCCGTCAATATCATTCTCGATCCTGGTCTTGCATTCGGTACTGGTACCCACCCAACCACCGCATTGTGTCTTGAATGGTTAGACGGTTTGAACTTCGACAATAAAGAAGTGATCGATTTTGGTTGTGGATCAGGAATTTTAGCGGTTGCCGCACTGAAACTTGGCGCAACCAAAGTGACAGGTATTGATATCGATTACCAAGCTATCGATGCATCTAAAGCCAACGCAGAGCGAAATGGCGTAGAAGATCAACTCGCACTCTACCTTCCAGAAGACCAACCAGCCGATCTTAAAGCCGATATCTTAGTTGCCAACATACTTGCAGGCCCACTTAGAGAATTAGCCCCACTTATTGCAGAGAAAGTAAAACCAGGCGGTCTACTGGCATTATCAGGCCTCTTGCAAGAGCAAGCACTGGAAGTTGCCGAGTTCTATACTCAATGGTTTGATATGGATGAGCCTGCTCACAAAGACGAGTGGAGCCGCTTGACAGGAATACGTAAATAGCGGTAACGGCAGCACACCCTGTGCTGCCAATGACTTCTTGGCATCCAAAAGTCAAGAAAAAAAGTTTCTCTCAGGTTATTTATTGACCTTTTCACCAGCGCAAAAAAGTCGTACTATAGCGCCCCTTTGAAGCTCTAGGTATGTTGATAATGCAAATTGGACCCTATCACCTGAAAAATCAGCTGATCGTGGCACCAATGGCAGGTGTTACAGACCAAGCCTTTAGAAATCTTTGTCTTCGATATGGTGCTGCCATGGCGGTATCAGAGATGCTTTCATCAAATCCCGATGTTTGGGACACAGAGAAAAGCCGTCAGCGCATGCTTCATGCTGGCGAAGATGGGATACGATCAGTACAAATTGCAGGCGCCGATCCTGAATTGATGGCCAATGCCGCTGTTGTCAACGTACAACAAGGCGCACAGATCATCGATATCAATATGGGGTGTCCTGCAAAGAAAGTGAATAGAAAGCTAGCGGGTTCAGCATTACTACAAGATCCTGTGCAGGTAAAAGCAATTTTACAAGCCGTGGTCGCAGCAGTGGATGTACCTGTAACACTGAAAATTCGAACTGGTTGGGCTCCAGAACACAGGAACGGTGTTCAAATCGCCCAGATAGCTGAAGATTGTGGTATCGCCGCGTTAGCCGTACATGGCCGAACTAGGCAGTGCATGTATAAAGGTAATGCTGAATACGACACGATTAAGGCTATTAAAAAGAATATCTCGATCCCTGTTATAGCGAACGGAGATATCCTCACCCCAGAGAAGGCACTTTTTGTGCTCGAACATACGGGAGTTGATGCTCTTATGATAGGACGAGGCGCCCAAGGACGGCCTTGGGTTTTCCGAGAAATTCAACATTACCTGGAAACGGGTAACAAGCTAGCGCCTGTTGAGGTGGATGAAAAGCGTCGTGTGATGCTGGAACACCTTAAAAACTTATACTCGCTTTACGGTGATTATAAGGGGATCCGTTTCGCTAGAAAACATGTTGGATGGTATTTGGACCAAGATGAACAGCGTCCATTCCGCGCCGAATTTAATCGGCTGGAAACTGTTGAAGAACAAGGTTCCATGGTGGAACGCTATTTTGACGAAATTGCACAGAATTAATTAAAGAGCAGAATACGAATGTTTGATCAGACTACTAACACAGAAACTCATCAGCTTACTGTTGGCAAAATTGAAACAGCTAACGGTACTATCAAGCCTCAGTTATTACGTGATGCAGTAAAACGCGCAGTCACTAACTTTTTCGCCCAAATGGACGGACAAGAAGCTGAAGAAGTATATGAAATGGTGTTAAGCGAAGTTGAAGCGCCTCTGCTAGATATCATCATGCAGCACACTCGCGGTAACCAGACTCGTGCAGCAAACATGCTAGGTATCAACCGTGGTACTCTGCGTAAAAAATTGAAGAAATACGGCATGAACTAAGACTCACGTCTTAGGTTGTTGTATGAAAACGGGTTTTCCAGCAATGGAAAGCCCGTTTTTGTTATGTCTATTTTAAAACACTAATTTTGAGTCAATGCGAAAACATTCTATGATGGCTATGTTTACTATTTAGCCCGTGGAACACTCATTACATGAACAAGCTTACCGCCATACTCTTATTGCTTCTCCCTCTCGTGACATCGGCTAACACTCTCCTGTTACCATTGCCAAACCTGCCTGAGCCTGTGACCAATAATGCAATAGCGTTGGCGACGAGTGAGGGAGATGACTATCTGTTTAGCTTTATGGGGCTTAGCTCAAGTAAAGACTATCAAGCCATACACAATAAAGCTTGGATGTTTAAGCTAAGTGATCCAAAGGCTCAATGGCAAACGTTACCCAATGTGCCCCATATCGAAACGCTCCCAGGGCGACTCGCCTCGATAGCAATTGGTGTTAAAGACAGTGTGTATATTTTTGGCGGCTATACCGTATCAAAAGATCATCACGAAGTATCTACATCAGACAACTACCGCTACGCACTCAAAGATAACACCTATACTCGAATCGCCGACATGCCTGTTGCCGTCGATGACACTGCGGCTTTCAACTATCAAGAAAGGTACATCTATCTGTTTGGCGGCTGGCATCAGCATGGCAATGTAAATTTGGTTCAGGTCTACGACACCCAGACCAATCATTGGTCTCAGGCAACACCTATTCCAGCACCCGCTGTTTTTGGTCAGTCTGTAGCAGCCGTGAACAATGAACTCGTTCTCTGCGATGGCGTCACTGTAGAAGCAAAACTCAATCAAGCAAGAGGCTTTACCTCATCACCAGTCTGCCTATATGGGAAGATCCAAGCCGCAAATCATCTTAAAATAGACTGGCAAGCACTGCCCCACTACTCACTAATCTCATCTTCTTTACAAGATCGAGACTCAACCGCTAAACGTGCTCCCGAAGCGCACTACCGTATGGCAGCTATCGGCGATGCACCTAACCAGCAACTCATCTTTATGGCTGGTAGCAACAATCCATACAATTACAGTGGTATTGGCTACAACGGTCAACCAAGCGCACCATCAAATGCACTCCATCGCTTTGATCTAAAACATCACACTTGGCTGACTCCTGTACATGTAGAGCAATCCAGTATGGATCATCGCGGCCTTATTCTTTATCAAAAGAACCTATTAAGAGTCGGCGGCATGCTGGAACAGCAGTTGGTCTCCGATGCCGTCTTAACAACGCCGATTAATGATCTAGCGCAAGAATAATGTGATTACCCTAGTGTTTTAGTCGGGAATAGATTGCACCTTACCAGCGCTGCCAATATGATGCATTAAAACATGCAAATATTTAGCAGCTTTGGAGTGTGTATGAACCTGACCCATCAATTGAATGTTTCCCTATCTGAGCAACGTGTCGGCAGTCTTGTTGCCGCAGACTTTCGCTATGCCCACGTATTTAGCCAGTTTGGTATTGATTTTTGTTGCGGTGGGGGACGCACGTTAGCCAGCGCTTGCGACAAAGCTAACGTTGAGCTATCGAGCGTTGAAAGTGAACTAACAAAGCTTGATCTACAAGGTCAAAAAGAGGATGCCCTCAATCTACTACCCGTTTCTGAACTCATTGATTATATAGAGGCTAAACACCACAGCTACGTGCGTGAGAAAGCACCTCTGTTGATTGAGTACAGTCAAAAGATGGTACGTGCACACGGCGAACACCATGCAGAGATCAAACCATTCGCAGGTTGGATCCGCGCATTAGTTGATGATCTAACGCCCCACTTAATGAAAGAGGAACAGATCTTGTTTCCTGCTATTCGCACCATGGCGGCGGGTGAAGTGGTCAACGGCTGCTTCGGCCATATCGGCAACCCTATCAATGCGATGCAACATGAACATGATGACGCAGGAAAAATACTTGAGAAGTTGCATGAGTTAACCAACGACTTTCAGCCACCTGAACATGCCTGCACCACATGGCGAGTCTGTTACGCCACATTGGCAGAGTTTGAAGCTGACCTAAAACAACATATCCATCTTGAGAACAACATTCTCTTCCCTAAAGCACTAGCTTTAGCCAATTAATATTTATCTAAATTTGTAATATCAAAAAGCCAGCTATTGCTGGCTTAGTCATCTCAAACTCCATTCTACAATCTCTGTGTTTATCACCCAACTTTCAAAAGGGCTTACTACCGTACAGCGTCTTTACATACTAAAGTTGTATTTTGTTAATCGATAAAAATAAGTGTCAAAAAAACGCCATTCATAAGAACACCGCAAAGTAACAAATAATCAACATATAACACTATTTAGCACTAATAAACAGAGAAATAAACTAACGAAACACCCCTTAACAGTGTTACTAACTTCACTGCATTACTCGCCGCGTCAAAAATAAAACTCAATTAAAACCAATGAGTTGATAGAGAATGTTACATAAGTTAACATCTAAAAATCTATACTTGCCTTAGCTGCTACCCTTCACTATTTCATGTTTACAAGGCAACAACTTTAACACTCAATTTCTTGGAGTTTTCGAATGGAATCACTAGTTACGACACAAAATGGACAGGTTGTACTTGTTAGCGGCAAGGTCACGAGAACATTAGATGGCATCACTAAAACGATCTCTTCAGGCGAAGCACTGCCCAGTGCAACAACACTGTTTATTGAAAACGGTGCTCAGATAGAAATTCTTTATGAAGATGATTCCACATATTCAAATACAGACTTTGAAGTGCCATTTGATACCAGTGCACTTGATGAAATTGAAGCACTCCAAGCTTTAATCGCCTCGGGCGACGATCCAACCTTAGATCTCCCAGAAACAGCAGCGGGTGAAACCAGTGGTAGTGAAGGCGGCTCAGGCTATATTTCAGTTGCGCGAAGCGGCGATGAAACATTGGCAAATTCTGGCTTCAATACTTCATTCGAAAACTCAACACCACTGACAACTAACTTGTCTTTGGGAGAGCTCGCACCAGAATCAAGCAATAGCTTCAACATCGCCCAATTTAGCGATAACTTTGTCAACGGCATCGCCTATAGCACCTCTTCAGGCTTAAACGGCTTTACTGGCGATATGGGGAGTGATGGCTCCTTTGCCTATAATCCTGGCGACATCATTACGTTCAGCATAGGTAACGTGATTATTGCTAGCTTTAGTGCTGATGCAATACAGGGCACGATATTGTTCCTGCAAGATATCGCTGGGACATCCTTATCTGATACCAACATGAACTATGTCGAAAACATGGCCATCTTCCTTCAGGCTCTAGATAACGATCTTAGCGATGGCACCGACGATGGAACGTTACAAACTAACTCACTTCTTAATTTAGATGCCAGCTATGCGTCTAATATCAATATCGTTTTTGCTATCCATGAGCTACTCAGTAACTACATCGACCAAACGACTGGCGAGCCCTTAAATCTTGCTACTGCTGGTAAAGAGATGCTGTCGCTTGTTCTCGCTGAATTAGGTATTGTTTTTACTCGAGAAAGCGAACTATCTAATGATGGTCAGAATGTTTTCGAAACCTTAGCAATGGAACATGTTACTGACACGATTGATGCGCTAGCTGAAGATAGAACACCTATCTCGCACGACAATCGTACTGCAGATGTTCTGGATGTTCCGGGTGGCTTAATAACGTACAACTATAATGAATTAGAAGGGAAAATCACTTTTTCCGCCAACGATTTACTTGTAGGTGCTACTGGCCATCAGGTCACCACTGAGAATTTGATTGTTAGTAATGTACAACTCAATGCAGAATTTGCAGGCATAGGGACATTAGTTGATTTAGGTAATGGTAATTACGAGATAATTCTAAATGAAGGTATTACTCAATATGACTTAGAAGGATTGAGTATTGATTACCGTGTAGAGGATTGGACCGTTTCTCGTGACATAACCTCGAACACTCAAGATCAGTACAAATCTCACCTTTCAGCTGATATTCCTGATGTATTTGAACAAGATGGTTTTAATCAATTCAGCCTTAACAGCGAATTAATCTTTACCGAAGATTCGCTGCTGGAAATTAACTTCACCAGTGAACTATTAAGTGAACAGCTAGGTTTTCCTGTCGCTGAATATGCTGATGATTACTTGATACCAATTGAATACTCTAATGATGGAGGCGTCACTTGGCAGACAATGACAGTCACTTCCATCGATTATAGTGGCAGCATTCCCCGCCCAGTATTTGGTTTCGTATTAGAGGCTGGTAATAGTAGCGTATTAATTCGTATCCCTATTTTTGATGATGCAGCCATTGAACCCACTGAGTTTTTCCATGCAGTCGTAACGGGTGAAAATGTTTACGATGAAACCTTAGAATTTGCGATTTTTGATAATGATGCAGATGGTACTAATCTACCACTTATCGATATCAATTATGCCCTTGTTGTCGAAGGAATGGAGTTTGCTGTCTTTACGCTGACACTGAGCGAGCCTAGCACAGAGATCATCACGGTTAACTACAGTACTGCCGAGCTTTCAGCACTCTTTGGTGAAGACTTTATTGCAACAAATGGAACGGTTACCTTTCTACCGGGGCAAACAACCGCTTACATTAACATTCCAATCGTAGATGATTTAATCGTTGAAGGCAGCCCAGAATTTGCACTCATCAATCTCACAGATCCTGTTAATGCCGTTTTAGTTGATGCACAAGGTACACTTCGTATCTTTGATAATGATAGCCCTTCAAATACTGCCATTAGCATAGACTTAGCACCTATTACTGGCGACAACATAATCACAACGGCTGAAGGCCTGCAACTCATTACCGTTACCGGAACTGTCGATGCAGATCCATCGATCACGCTTGCGATCATTACAATCACCATTAACGGCGTAACTTACCAAACAGAGATGAACGCAGATGGCAGCTTCTCCATTCAAGTTGATGGCGCTGAATTGGTTAATGATTCGGATACAAGTATCGAAGCAGTTGTGTATGGATTTGGCAATAATGGGGAGCAAGGCACTGCAACCACCTCTGAAAGTTATGACATCGAATCAATCCTAGAAAATGATGCAACAACCATTACAGAAGATGGCGTAGCAATAGGTAATGTATTAGCAAACGATTCAGATATCGACAATGCACTTACCGTTGCTAGCTTTGAAGTGAACGGTGAAACCTTTACCGCTGGGACGACTGTCGAACTTGAAGGCGGCTCATTAGTCATCAATGAAAATGGCAGTTACACCTTCACCCCAAATGACAACTGGAACGGCGCTGTTCCTGTTATCACTTACACCACAAACACAGGCTCAACTGCCACATTAACCATTGAAGTCAATGCCGTTGATGACCCAAGCATTGTGGTAGATGACAACAACACGATCGATGAAGATGGCGTAGCTTCAGGCAATGTATTAGCCAACGATTCTGACATCGACAGCGACTTAATTGTCATTAGTTTCGAAGTTGAAGATGTGAGCTATGATGCTGGTTCAACAGTCACACTAGATGGTGGAACTTTAGTTATCGAGCCCGATGGCTCTTATACCTTCACCCCAAATGACAACTGGAACGGCAGCGTTCCTGTTATCACCTATACCACTAATACCGGGTCAAGCGCGACACTGACTCTAGAGGTCACGCCAGTCGCTGATGGCGCCCCACAAGTTACTATCACAACGGACACCAATAATGATGAGCTTATCAGTAATGCCGAGCTTAATGGTGACACTGAGATATCTGTCACTATTGGGTTAGAGGGCACTGGAGCCAATGTCGGTGATACGTTAACGGTTAACGGTACTGAAATAGTACTCACGCAGGAAAATATAGATACCGGAACTGTTGATATAACCCTCCCAGCTCCAGGCGAAGGAGAAGATATTGTTGTTGAAGCCACTATTACGGATCCAGCCGGTAACGTATCCCCACCGGGAACAGACTCTGCAACACTAGATACCACGGCACCAGATGTTGCCATCACGGGCATCACTGACGACACGGGCAGCTCAAGCTCAGATTTTATTACCAACGACAACACCTTAGTTTTCTCAGGTACTGTCGACTTAGGCGATACCAGCACACTCGTCGTCAATATAGCAGGCACCGATTACACCACTGCCAATGGCCTAGTGATTGATGCCGAGGGCAACTGGAGCATCGACCTCACTGGCACCACTCTGGTCGATGACACTTATGTCGTCACAGCTACCGTCACTGATGTCGCCGGCAATACCGATTCCGCCACACAAAATGTCGTTGTCGACACAAAAATAGATCAAGATGGGGATGAACAAACTGTCGCTATCACCAGCATCACTGACGACACCGGCAGCTCAAGCTCTGATTTCATCACTAACGACAACACCTTAGTCTTCTCGGGTACCGTCGATTTAGGCGATGCCAGCACACTCGTCGTCAATATCGCAGGTACTGATTACACCACAGATAGCGGTTTATTGATTGATGCTGAGGGCAACTGGAGTGTCGACCTCACTGGCACCACACTGGCCGATGGCACTTATGTCGTCACAGCTACCGTCACCGATGTCGCCGGCAATACTGATTCAGCCACACAAAATGTCGTTGTCGACACCCAAATAGATCAAGATGGGGACGAGCAAACTGTCGCTATCACTAATATTACAGACGACACTGGCAGCTCAAGCTCAGATTTCATCACTAACGACAACACCTTAATCTTCTCGGGTACCGTTGATTTAGGCGATGCCAGCACCTTAATGGTTAACATCGCAGGCACCGATTACACTACCGCCAATGGCCTAGTGATTGATGCCGATGGCAACTGGAGTGTCGACCTGACAGGCACCACTTTGGCCGATGGCACTTATGTTGTTACAGCTACTGTTACCGATGTGGCTGGCAATACAGATTCGGCCACGCAGAATGTCGTTGTCGACACCCAAATCGATGAAGATGGGGATGAACAAACTGTCGCTATCACCAGCATCACTGATGACACCGGCAGCTCAAGCTCAGATTTCATTACCAACGACAACACCTTAGTATTCTCGGGCACCGTTGATTTAGGCGATGCCAGCACCTTAATGGTTAACATTGCAGGCACCGATTACACTACCGCCAATGGCCTAGTCATTGATGCACAAGGTAACTGGAGCATCGACCTCACTGGCACCACGTTGGCCGATGGCACTTACTTGGTCACGGCTACCGTTACTGATCTCGCTGGCAATACAGATTCAGCCACGCAGAATGTAGTGATTGATACCCTCCTTGTCGATCAGCCAGTGGTCATAATTAACACCGATATAAATAATGATGAGCTTCTATCACGAGCTGAAATGTGGGGCCAAGACGGAGTCGTAATATCCGTGGATATCGATGAAGCACTCTTTGAGCTTGGCGGTTCCGTCACGCTTCAGATAAGTAATTCAGGTCAAGTAACCACAGTAGAGCTGCAATTAGTTAATGGCGAACTACAATTTGCCGACGGCACTGCTGCAACTGATTACCTTTATGATTCAGAAACAGGGCAGATCTCTTGGTTAGAGAACAAACCAGGAGAAGAGCAGAGTATTACAGTTATTGCGACGCAAACTGATGAAACTGGAAATACATCTGGGGAAGGCTCAGATACGGCAAAAGTTGATACTAGTGCACCCAGCGTTATCGTCAACATTGTCGATACGTTATTAACGGTTGGTGAGACCAGCGACGTGACCTTCACCTTCAGTGAAAAAGTCATGGGCTTCACCCTCGATGATCTCACGGTTGTCGGCGGCACGGTAACCGCCCTGACGACCAATGATGGTGGCC
>NZ_VKGK01000019.1 GCF_007197645.1 Shewanella hanedai | reverse complement strand
ATGCCGATGGCGACACTGACACCGGTAGCGTCACTATCACAGTGAACAGCGTCGATGACCCTGTTGTGGCTAACGATGACAGCTACACGGTCAACGAAGATGGCTCGATTGCGATTAACTTACTTGGCAACGACGTCGCTAATGATGGTGGTCTAGCCATTCAGAGCATCAACGGTGTCACGCTAACCGGCGGAGCTCAAAATATTACAGTAAGTAACGGCACTGTGGTTATCGCCGCCAATGGTGCCATGACCTTTGTTCCAGCCGCAAACTTCAACGGTACTATTAACTTTGATTATGTCGCGACTGATGCCGATGGCGACACTGACACCGGTAGCGTCACTATCACAGTGAACAGCGTCGATGACCCTGTTGTGGCTAACGATGACAGCTACACGGTCAACGAAGATGGCTCGATTGCGATTAACTTGCTTGGCAACGACGTCGCTAATGATGGTGGTCTAGCCATTCAGAGCATCAACGGTGTCACCCTAACCGGTGGTGCTCAAAATATTACCGTGAGTAACGGTACTGTGGTTATCGCCGCCAATGGCGCCATGACCTTTGTTCCAGCTGCAAACTTTAACGGTACTATCAACTTTAATTATGTTGCGACCGATGTAGATGGCGACACAGACACTGGCACTGTCACCATCACAGTGAACAGCACCGATGACCCTGTTGTAGCTAACGATGACAGCTACACGGTCAACGAAGATGGCTCTATTGCGATTAACTTGCTTGGCAATGATGTGGCCAATGATGGTGGTCTAGCAGTTAAAAGCATCAACGGTGTGACGCTAACCGGCGGAGCTCAAAATATTACAGTAAGTAACGGCACTGTGGTTATCGCCGCCAATGGCACCATGACCTTTGTTCCAGCAGCAAACTTTAACGGTACTATCAACTTTAATTATGTGGCGACTGATGCCGATGGCGACACTGACACCGGTAGCGTCACTATCACAGTGAACAGCACCGATGACCCTGTTGTGGCTAACGATGACAGCTACACAGTCAATGAAGATGGCTCGATTGCTATTAACTTGCTTGGCAATGATGTGGCCAATGATGGCGGACTAGCATTGGTAAGCATTAACGGTGTCACGCTAACTGGTGGAGCTCAAAACATTACCGTAAGTAACGGTACTGTCGTGATTGCAGCCAATGGCACTATGACATTTGTACCTACGGCTAACTATAACGGTAGTGTCAGCTTCAACTATATCGCGACTGACATCGATGGTGATACCGACACAGGCACTGTAAATATCACCGTCAATAGCGTTAATGATGACTTCACGGATCCAAATGAAGTGGTCACTATTGTTGAAGATACTGGTCCAACTTCCGGAAATGTTATCGGTGGTACAACAAGTGTTGATGGCCCTGTTACAGTTCAAAGCTTTACGATTGCAGGCGACGGAACTGTTTACAATGCAGGACAAACAGTAAACATCAATGGTGTTGGCACCATAGTAATCAACACAAGTGGTAACTACACCTTTACCCCTGTGGCGAACTTCAGTGGTATAGCCCCAATCATCACTTATACGTTAACAGATGGTTCAAGCACTGATAGCTCAACATTAACCATTAATGTGACAGCGACAGATGATCCGGTATCGATAACAACACCAGCTAAAATAACCTTAGATGAAAGCGAATTATCTGGCGGTACTGGTACTGAAGTTGACCCAGTAGTACAGACGCAGCAGTTTACTGTTTCAGCCCCAGATGGGTTGAACAGGTTAGAAATGACCAATGGTGGTGTAACGACAACCATTACGATTGCTATGTTACTTGCTGTAACGCCTGCCGCAGCGATAGTGATTGAAGGAGAGCACGGTACATTAAGAATCACTGATTACGATACCAGCACTGGCACTGTGACATACAGTTACACCCTTAATGCTGCACAAACCCATGGCGTAAACGATGACGAAATAAGTGATAACTTTGGTGTTACGGCATACGACATCGACGGCGATAGCAGCTCAACAACGTTAGAAATTGGCATTCTGGATGATCATGCAGAAGCGACCTTGGATACCAATGGCGTCGACGTATTAACAGATGGATTTGTCGCTTCCGGTATTGTTGGTGAATGGTCTAGTTGGACTGGTGGTGGTCCACATCTCACTCGTTTTGATTCAGATGATAATGACGCTGGTCTTGATCAGATGCGTTGGGGAAGTGCTAATACCGCTAACGCTTCTGGTTATAGCTTTGTTGATAATGATGCTGGTTTGAATGGAGTCCTTCAGCTCAACCAAGACATTGTGTTGGGTGATTTCACTCACTTTAACTTCCCTGTGACGTCATCAATTACACAAGCAACCCTAACGGTTAACTTTACCATTACCGATTCGTTTGGTGTGGTGACGACCGTACAGATCGACATTAACTTTGACCACAATGAGACACCGAACACTGGTGATGCCGAATTTAATAGAGATATTATCAATATCGGTCAACCTGAAGTCACCTTCGAGTATGAAGGCGAGTTCTATACTATTAAGGTGCTTGGTTTTATAGATGAAAATGGTGATTTAGTTACAACTGTTAGAACCTTTGAAAGCCAAAGTAACACTTACCAATTAGTAGCAAAAGTCGTTGAGGGAGTGGGTTATCACCTACCAAATAAGGAAGGTAACGTACTTAATAATGACTTGGGTTCTGATGGTCTTACTGTTGTGGGGGTAGCCTTTACCAATGATGACGGTACGGACGTCTTCACAGGCGTAGGTACCGTTATCCTAGGTACCTACGGTAATTTAGTTCTCAATGCTGACGGAACATATGAATACCAGCTAACCGCTGGTACCAATGTCATACCAGATGATGCAACTGAAACCTTTGTTTATACAATCAGAGATGCTGATGGTGATATATCAACCACTAAACTGATTATTGGTGTCACACCAACTGACTTTAATGGTGTACCTGTCGATGTCGACCTTACCGTAGATGGTAATGACGGTAATGACTCAATCATTGTCAGAAACGGTGAAAATGCAGCGAATCCTCAACAGATGGATGTCAGTTTTGGTGGCGGTTTACAGGGCACAATTACAGACCAATCAGGCAATGATGTTCTGGTCACATCCGGTATCGCCTATAGCACTAGTTCGGCACAAAATGTCAGTTCAGGTGCGGGTCAAGATCATGTTGAAACAGGCAGTGGTAACGATATTATCTACGCTGGTTCAACTGGTGATTCAGTCAGTGGCAACACTGATAATGATATCGAGTTAAGTACTGCAACCCTGCTTAGTCATCACATCATGACAGGGTCACTTACTGGCTCAGATAAAATTACCGATGGAGATGGACTGCTGTTATCTGCAGACGTAACCAGCGAAAAAGCTGACGTAGTCAACGCGGGGAGTGGTAACGACATGGTCTACGGACAAACTGGTAGCGACATTCTTTATGGTCATACCGGAAACGATACTCTTGACGGTGGTAAGCATAATGACGCCCTTCGAGGTGGTGCTGGAGACGATACTCTTATCGGTGGATTAGGCGATGATGTACTGAGAGGCGACTCTGGTAGTGACACCTTTGTCTGGAATAAGGATGAGCTAGGTACCGATCATATTATCGACTTTGATTTAAACGAAGATAAGCTTGATCTCAGTGATTTATTGCAAGGTGAAACCGCAGAGAACTTAGGGTTGTACCTGCACTTCACCATCAATGATACGACAGGCACAACCACCATTGATATCGATGCAGACCATAACGGAACCTTTGAGCAACACATTGTTCTGGACGGAGTGGACCTCAGCGACATCTTCGGTGACACCGAAAGTGACATTATTAATGGCTTGCTAGGCTCTAACGGCGATGGCCCATTAATTATCAACACTATCGCTGATGCGACATCTCCATCACCTACAGGGCCGGGCTCGGATCCGACATTAGAGGAGAACCAAGTTACTCACCTGATCCCTTAAGGAAGTAAAGCAAAATGATGATTTAAATCAAAAAATAGAGTTTTTTGTTTATAATTGTGTAAGATGATGCAATTAACTTATAACACAACCTTAAGGATAAGCTTTTAGGTGTCCGTAACAGCAGCCCCTAAAAAAACTGAGCAATGGACAGTGTCGGCGTCTCAACGCGTCACTGTCGATCCATTGTTAGACAGTTTAGTACTATTAACCGAATATTTCGGAAGTCCCTGCTCTAGTGAATCTATGGCGGCAGGCCTTCCGTTGTCCGGCAGTGTACTTACTCCTGACTTGGTTCCTCAAGCTGCTGCGCGCGCTGGTTTAGCTGCCAAATTAACCCAAAAAGGCCTAAACCAGATATCACCTATCTTTTTACCTTGTGTACTGCTTCTTAAAGATAAAAAAGCCTGTCTTCTTCGCGAATTAGATGTCGATAAAGATAGAGCGGTAATCCAACTGCCTGAGACTGGTGGCGAGCAAGTACTGACACTTGAGGATTTAGAGGCCATCTACGTAGGCTATCTATTTCTTGTTAAACAGCAGTACCGTGGGGACATGGGCTTTGATGTTCACCTTCATGACAGCAAAACCCATTGGTTGCTACAAACCCTCAAAGATTCTGCACCTATCTATCGAGATGCTCTTCTGGCTTCGGTTCTAGTCAACCTGTTTGCCTTAGTCTCTCCACTTTTTATCATGAATGTTTATGATAAAGTTGTGCCAAATTTAGCTTTCTCATCATTGTGGGTATTGGCAATTGGTGCGAGTGTGGCTTACATATTCGACCTAATATTAAGACAACTGCGATCCTACCTTATCGATGTGGCAGGAAAGAAAGTCGATATCATCGTGTCCTCTAGGCTATTTGCTAAAGCTATTGGCATTCCACTAGAAAAGCGCTCTCCTAGTGTAGGAGGAATGGCCAGACAACTTGGCGAGTTTGATAGTATTAGAGAGATTTTAACCTCTGCAACTATCACCACTTTGGTCGATCTGCCTTTTGCTTTATTCTTTTTAATTATCATATATGTAGTAGCAGGTGATCTTGCTGTCATTCCTCTTATAGGAAGCATCATTATCATTGGTTACACCTTAATCATGCAGCCAAAATTAAAAGCTGCAATTGAGGAGAGTAATAAGTTCTCTAGTTTAAAACACGGTCACTTAATTGAATCTCTTGCGTCATTAGAGTCGATAAAATCCAGCGGAGCTGAAGGGTTAGTTCAAAAGAGCTGGCAACAAATGATCGGTCATACCGCAAACTGGCAATTAAAATCTAAAAAGATTTCCACTGCAGTGACCAATCTGGCTAACTTTATCGTGCAACTCTCTGTCGTGTGCGTGGTGATTTTAGGTGTTTACCGGGTTGCAGATAATGAGATATCTATGGGTGGCATTATTGCAGCAGTCATTTTATCAAGTCGTGCAATCGCCCCAATGGCGCAACTAGCGGGCTTGATGACACGAGGAAATCATACAGCCAGTGCGCTACGTCAACTCAACGAGATCATGACTCAGGAAGATGAGTTTGAAAATAAAGGTCATCTGGTTAGCAGACAACGCTTAGAAGGAAAGATTAACGCCGATAATATTAGCTTCAGCTACCCCGGTTCAGAAAAACCTATCTTGCATACCATGTCAATTAACATTGAACCCGGTGAGCGTATTGCCATCATAGGTCGTAACGGTTCAGGCAAGAGCACATTAGCTAAAATGCTTGTGGGACTTTATCAACCTACCAAAGGCAGCTTGCGCTACGATGGACTCGATTCTGCTCAGATCCATCCCACAGATCTAAGGCGTAACTTTGGTTATTTACCCCAAGACATAACACTTTTTCACGGCACAATCAGAGACAATATTCTCTTCGGTACCCGTCAGGTAACTGAGCACCAGCTAATTAGAGCTGTGCAACTTTCAGGTATTAGTCAATTTACCGATCTTGACAGTGAAGGCTTAGATCAGCAAGTAGGTGAAGGCGGTCAGTCACTGTCTCGCGGACAAAGACAAACCGTTGCACTAGCAAGAGCGACATTGAATGATCCACCAGTTCTGATGATGGATGAGCCCAGTGCAAGTTTAGATGCTCGCGCGGAAAAACAATTTATTAATGCAATGCAAAATGTCACCCGTGACCGGACGTTGCTGCTTATCACTCACAAGATGCACCTATTAAAGCTCGTGGACAGAATTATCGTATTAGACAGAGGCCATGTGCTCATTGATGGGCCAAAAGCAGAGGTGCTCGATCAACTAAGTAAAGGCTTGCTCACTGGAGGACAAACCAATGAGTAAGCATTTAACTACCCAAGATTTAGAAATGGTCGATGATGTATATGGCGCTATGATGACAGATGCGCCAAGTAGTCATCGATTAATTATCTGGACCCTCACATCCTTAGCTGCATGCTTTCTTCTTTGGGCATATTTTGCTGAACTTGACCAAGTAACGACAGGCTTGGGAAAAGTGATCCCATCTTCACAAATACAAGTTATTCAAAGTCTTGATGGCGGAATAATGCAAAATATGTATGTGCAAGAAGGCATGATAGTCAAAAAAGGACAGGCACTTGTTCGTATTGATGCCACTCGTTTTCGTTCCGATTTTGCACAGCAAGAGCAAGAAGTATATAGCCTGCAAGCCAATGTAAAACGATTAGAGACCGAGTTAAACAGCATCGTCATTACTGATATGACATCAAACTGGCGTGAGCAGGTCAAAATAACGAAATTGCCGCTGATCTTTTCTGATGAGCTAACAGAACTAGAACCTGAACTGATCAAGCGCCAAAAAGAGGAATACTCGGGTCGATTAGACAGTTTGAGTAATCAGCTTGAAATATTAGTTCGTCAAATACAGCAAAGACAGCAGGAAACACAAGAATTAGCATCAAAGATTAAAACCTTGACCAAAAGCTTCCAGTTAGTCTCCCGCGAGCTATCACTGACAAGACCTTTAGCTGAAAAAGGAATCGTCCCTGAAGTTGAGTTACTTAAGCTCGAGCGTACTGTCAATGACATTCAAGGTGAACTTGCCACTCTAAGATTATTGCGTCCTAAGGTAAAAGCCTCACAAGATGAAGCTATTTTAAAAAGACGCGAAGCCGTCTTTACCTTCGCAGCCGAGACGAGAACTCAACTGAGTGATCTGCAAACTAAGTTGTCACGAATGAGTGAAGCTCAAGTAGGCGCTCAAGATAAAGTGAATAAAGCAGAGATCACATCTCCCGTCAACGGCACGATCAAGAGTATACATATCAATACATTAGGAGGAGTTGTTCAGCCTGGTGTTGATATCATTGAGATAGTTCCATCAGAAGATCAACTACTCATTGAAACGAAAATAACCCCTAAAGATATTGCGTTTTTACACCCTGGACTGCCAGCAGTTGTAAAAGTCACAGCATATGACTTTACACGCTACGGAGGCCTTAATGGGACGGTAGAACACATAAGTGCTGATACATCGCAAGATGAGGAAGGGAACAGCTTCTATCTTGTAAAAGTACGGACTGAGCTTTCAAGCTTAACAAGGGACGACGGCATAGAGATGCCAATCATACCAGGGATGTTGACTTCAGTTGATGTTATTACTGGCCAGAGATCCATTCTAGAATACATACTTAATCCAATTTTAAGAGCTAAAGATACCGCGCTTAGAGAGCGTTGATTTTTAAGCCTTAAAGTTCAACCTGGAGGGTTAACAATGAACACCAGTACAATTCGGCAGTTAAAACACAATGCGTTGGCATTGGCCCTTAGCGCCTTGTTTATTCCAGCTTCGGCCTACAGTCAGACACTGGAACAAGCCGTTGCACAAACTTTAGATACGAATCCTGAGATCCGTATCGCGTTCAATCGATTTAAAGCGCGTGAAGAACAAGTTAACCAAGCTATTGCAGGCTACATGCCTACTGTCGATTTAACCGGCGGTTATGGCTGGGAACAAACGAATAGCCCTTCTACTCGTAGAAAGAAAAACCAAGGAGAGGTCGATGAAGATGGTGTCATCGGGCTTGAACGTGGTGAGGCTGGCTTTAGCATTAAACAGATGCTTTTCGATGGATTCTATACCAGCAGCGAAGTCGATAGATTCAGCTTTGAAGCCAGCGCAGACCAGTGGGCACTTTTCTCTGCTGCTGAAGATATGGCACTCGATGTAACCAAAGTATATATTAATTATATTCGTACTGAACAAGTCGTGATGCTCGCTGAGAAAAACTTACTCAGTCATCAGGATATCTATGACCAAATCAAGCAAAGAACCGATTCAGGTTTAGGCTCAATCGCTGATTTGTCTCAGATAACAGGCCGTTTAGCTCGTGCAAACGCCAACCTAATCTCAGCTAAAAACAACTTTTTTGATGCTAAAGCGCAATTTATCAAAGTGGTTGCGTCTGAGCCTCAAGATTTAATTATCCCCGTACCAGATGATGAGATGCTGCCAGAAGATCTGAACACCAGTATTTTGCTCGCTCAAGAGAACCATCCGATCATCAAATCAGCAACCAGTGATATTGAAGCGGCTAAAAATGAGAAATCATCGACGCAATCCAATTATTACCCAAAGCTATCTTTAGATTTGGCAGGAAACTGGAACAATAACCTTAACGGTGAAGATGGCTTTAGCCGAATTTCTAGCTCTAACGTTGGGGGTCACAGTAATGATCTCGTCGCCATGGTCAGAATAAAATACAACCTATTCTCTGGTGGTAAAGATCTAGCGCGAGAAAAAGAAGCTGCCTACAAAATTGGTGAAGCTAAAGAGATCCGCCAACGAGCCTATCGTCAAGTTGTAGAAGGCGTCAGCCTTGCTTGGAATGCTTATGAGCTACTTGAGCCTCAGAAACTGTATATTCGCGAGCATGTTATCGCTGCCAAAGATACACAGGTTGCTTATAACCAGCAATTTAATTTAGGGCAGCGGACACTACTCGATTTACTCGACACTGAGAATGAGCTATTTGAAGCCCGTAAAGATTACATTGAAACGGAATATGACCAGGTCATTTCTGAGTACCGTGTCTTAAACTCAACTGGAAGACTACTAGAGTCTTTAAGAGTCACTCCTCCTGAGGTATGGCAAGGTGAGCGAAACTACGAGGGGGGGGTATACTAATGAAAACCTTCATTCTGATATCAAGCATAGTTTTATTAGCTGGTTGTTCCATGAGAGATATCGTGACGATGGATGGCGCGACCACCCAATTACACGATCTAAACGATAATGATACCGATGGCGTTATTGTTGCTCGTGAGCTCTGTACAGATACCGTTCTTGGGGCAACCATTGATAATTATGGCTGTGGAAAGATAAAACCCATTAACGAACGTCAAGAGCTCAAAATTTTATTTCCAAATGACTCTTTTTACATTGACCCTATGTACTATGATCAAGTTGAAGTCATCGCGACTTTTATGCGTCAGTTCCCTAATACTAAAGTGACTATCGAAGGTCATACGAGTAAATCAGGGTCTTACGAACATAACTTAACACTCTCTCAAAATAGAGCTAACGCGGTCACAGCAGCACTTAGTGAGCGCTTTGGAATAGAATCAGATAGATTAACAGCTATCGGCTACAGTTTTGATCGTCCAGTAGATTTTAGCGAAACAGCAGCAGCACAAGCTCGAAACAGACGCGTAATCGCTGAAGTGACAGGTGAAGATACAACTGCTGATATGAAGTGGAACATCTATACGGTAGACGACGAAGTGCAATAAGGAATTAAATCTAACATCATGAAAGGCAGACTTAATCATAATTTAACTTATATCAAAGTCTGCCGATTCTTGTTAATCGCTGTGATGTTAGCCACTTCTTGCCTTTATGCTTCCCCCACACAAAAGCTCAATAAGAGTCATATCACCTCAACTCTTGAAGCTAGATACGGTGAACGTGCGGGGAAACGAGTAAAAGCTTGGTTTCGAGTACTCGATGAAACAAGAAACCTAAGTGAAAGAGAGAAAATAACTAAGGTTAATAGCTTTTTTAATTTATTTCGATTCGTCGACGATATTAAGCTCTGGGGAGAGAGTAATTACTGGGCCACACCAATGGAATTTATTGGTGTGAACGGTGGTGATTGTGAGGACTTTTCAATTGCTAAGTACTTCACACTACTCCAGCTCGGTGTAGCAGAAGATAAATTACGAATTACCATGGTAAAAGCAACAACGGTCAACCAATACCATATGGTACTAGCTTATTACGAAACTCCGGGGTCTATCCCTTTAGTTCTCGATAATTTAGATCGTAAGATAAAACCTGCTACTCAGAGGAAAGATCTACTGCCGGTATACAGTTTTAATGGTCGACAGCTTTGGCTTAACAAGGAAAAAGGACGAGGGGTTCTCGCAGGTTCATCGAAGAAACTTGCAAAATGGAACGATCTCAAACATAGATTGGGTGTCGAAAGACTCAGAAAACCCAAATTAAGATTGGAGTAGCTAGAAAGATGACACTGTTTCGACAGATATACTCACTACTGTTCGGCCTATTCTTACTGGTTGTGGCGAGTCTAGGCTATGTACAATTCACTGAGACTCAAAGCTTTTTAACCAAACAGATGGAATCTGACCTCAATAACACCAGTAACTCCCTGGGCATAATGTTAGTACCAGATCTTGAAGCTGGTGACATTGTTGGTGCAGAGACCCTGATCAATGTCATCTTCGAAGGTGGCTATTATCAACAAGTTAAATTAACTTGGTTAGTAGATGGTAAGCAACAAACTTGGGATAACCCCGTGCATGTCGACGGCGTTCCTGAATGGTTTATAGCACTCGATTTTTTCAAAACAATAAAAAAAGAGAGCACGATAACATCTGGTTGGATCCAATTAGCAAATTTAGAAATCACAGCTCACCCAGGATTCGGTTACCATGAACTCTGGCGAACCTTAACGAATGCCATTATTGTCTTTTCAATCCTATTTCTCATCGCCATTCTATTTGCTCGGGTAGGCCTTACCTGGATACTAAAACCGCTCAACGAAATCTCAGTTCATGCGAAAGAGATAGCTCAACGTAAATTCGGACCTGACATGCAGATCCCTAAAACAGCTGAACTTAAGTCTGTTGTTTTAGCTTTTAACGGTATGTCTGACCAGTTAAAGCAACTGTTTAACTCCCTCGATGAAGAAGTTGGTGAGCTGCGTAAGAAGAACTTAGTCGATCAAGTATCAGGTCTGCCAAACCGACAATATATGATGGGCCGTCTGAGCAGTTGGCTAAATGAGCCAGCCGGTGGTGCCTTAGTCATGGCAAAGTTCGACTGGCTAGAGGAAGTGCACAGTAAGTATGGCTACCAAGTAAGAGATGAAACCATCAAATTACTTGCAGAAAAAATGAAAGAGCAGCTAGATGATGTTGCCAGCTCTGTCATCGCCAGAATCGCAGCCTATGAATTTGCCTTTCTGATCACCAGTTCAGAGCACGACCAGACGAGCCGATATTTACAGACCTTGATCCGAACCATAAATCAAGAGATGTCGAAAGCGGGCTGCAAGCCTAATGAGAACTTTTCCATTGGTGTTGCCGAACGTATAGGACAAATGTCTGTTTCAGATATTTTAGCCCAAACAGATAATGCCCTTCAAAAAGCCATAAAAGATGATAAAGTTTTCCACTGGTTTGAAACCAATGAAAAACAGTTATTCACTCGAGAACAGTGGCGTGAACACTTAAGTGCCGCTATTCAAAAGCGTCAATTCAATTTTAAGTGGCAACCAGTCCACCTCAATGACAGTGATAACATCTTACAACGAGAGCTTTACTGTCAGCTTAATATGGGAGACAAGATCATTCACGCAGGTCAATTTATGCCCTATGTGGAGTTATTATCCTTAGGCACTTTGCTGGATAGATGCTTAATTGAAGACATGCAAGAGAAGGGGCTACTCCACAAGAATCATGAACCCATTGCGATCAACCTAACTTTTCAAAGTTTAAGTGATCCTAAGTTCCATGAATGGCTCAACACCTTCTTACGAGCAACATCACTGCCAGAGCGTATCTGTTTTGATATTCCTGAAGCCGCTGTCTACAGCGACCCTGATGCTTGTCATTCAATCTGTACTATCATTCGTGATAACGGTGCACATTTTGGTATTGATCACTTCGGCCGCCAGTTTGGCTCTATGTCCTACCTACAATCACTCAGACCTAGCTATGTGAAGCTAGATCAATCTTTCGCCTATTATGATGAAAGTGAGCACAGTGGCGAACTCTGTCGTGCCATTATTAATGTCGCCAGAGGATTGGATATTAAAGTGATCGTTACTGGTATTGAAGAGATGCCTCAATTAGACCGTTTTATTCCACTTAAAACGAATGCCTTTATGGGTTACATCTTCCCGCCGACTGATATTGAAAGCTAAGCTAACAGCAATGTTGCAATATAAGGCCTAGGATTAACCCCCTAGGCCTTTTTTATGCACGCACAGAGCTCTTATACCAATCAGTATAAGAAGTTGATCTACTCAGAGTGTTTGTTGGCAAACTAATTCAAGGCGAATGGATGACAAAATGGTTGTTCCCTTGTGAGTTCATTCAACGCAGAAGTAGGCAGCCAAAAACACTCCTTACAGGCGAGTTTTAGCGGTGCTGATGCTGTGTTAACGAACTTGACCGTAGAATAACTATGCTCTTCACTCGTTGCAAACCACATGGATGTGGTGAATGTCATTAATGCAGGAGCAAATAATGACCTTGCCTCAGTACCGCTAAATTCTCGCTGAGCGATCAAATCTTTATACTGATTGGTATTAACCCTTACTTCTTAATACCCTAAGTGATTTCCCCAGATAAAGAGCTAAAGCCCCTCTACTGGACTTCCTGCTACCTTGAGTTATTTATGCGGGATCAAAAAAGCCTTCTGTTCTTGTTTTATAAGAGTCAGAAGGCTTTTCGTATTTGGTCGGCTGATTTTATAAAAAGCAGGATTCGAACCTCTAACTCTCTATTCCGCCATAAACTAAAAAGCCCTTAGATTTCTCTAAGGGCTTCTAGTAAATTTGGTCGGCTGATTTTATAAAGAGTAGGATTCGAACCTCTGACCCTCTGGTCCGCTCTTGTTTCACTTCTCTATTAATAAGAGTTGATGCGCTACCGGGCTGCGCTAATCACCGAGACTTATATTTTACAACACTGAATAAATTCAATATTTTTTAATTTGGTCGGATGCACTTTTAAAAAGCAGGATTCGAACTTCTAACTCTATCAGTTGAAAACTAAAAAGCCCTTAGATTTCTCTAAGGGCTTCTAGTAAATTTGGTCGGTGATAGAGGATTCGAACCTCTGACCCTCTGGTCCCAAACCAGATGCGCTACCGGGCTGCGCTAATCACCGTTAATCTTTCTTCTTACAACATCGAATAAATTCAATACATATATAATTTGGTCGGTGATAGAGGATTCGAACCTCTGACCCTCTGGTCCCAAACCAGATGCGCTACCGGGCTGCGCTAATCACCGAAACTGATACTTAAAGAGGTCACCCTCTGGTCCGTTCTTATCACAATCAGGATACACTCCCAAACTGCGCTAATCACCGAGACTGATATTTATAGAAGTCACCTTCTGTACATCATTGTAAATTGAAATGGGGTGACTGATGGGGTTCGAACCCACGACAACCGGAATCACAATCCGGGACTCTACCAACTGAGCTACAATCACCACTGACTATTTCAATAACATTTTACTACTAACTTAGCGTTCTATTCAATCGGAGTGCTTGGTGCACCCAGAAGGATTCGAACCCTCGGCCTCACCCTCCGGAGGGGTGCGCTCTATCCAGCTGAGCTATGGGTGCCTGCCTTGTTAGCGAGGCATATAATATGGATTATTTACCCTGCCGTCTACAGATATATTCGATTAACGTGTTCGTTTGCTCAACTTTTAACTCATTATGCTTATTTTTGCTCATTTGCCTGAATTTCCCGCAATACTTATCGAGTAAATACCTTGGCTGTGATGCTTTTTCATGCTATTTATACAACTTATGTAAAAGTAGTCCAAATCCTAGCTCCATAAAATAATAAAATAGCGATTGGCGGATACTATGTTTAGGGATGAACCAACTCGAGACTCACATCGTGAATCTGAGCTTATGCAAAAAAGGATTGCACGCTTAAAGAGCTTAGCTCTTAAGTATAAGCGTGCAGAAGTCACACAAAACATGCTGCTGGAGTTATCCAACTTAGCGGCAGAGGTGAACTCACCAAGCGAATTTTATTCGCAGGTGCACCGATCTCTCAGCATTCTACTTCCCGCTGATAATTTCTTTGTCGCATTACTGGACCCACAGCACAATGTGCTTGAGGTGCCTTTTTTTCTCGACGAGAAAGACGACCACCCCATTGAAATATTTTCCAAAGAGTTCATTTCAGAGAAACTGTTTAGCGGCCTTACCGGTTATGTGCTCAAAACGGGTAAAAGCCTCCTGTGCGATCAGGAAAAGTTTGATCAACTGATCTTAGATAAACAGATAGAGAGTCTTGGTGCACCTTGCCACCAATGGCTTGGTACGCCAATTAAGATAAATCATAGTGTAGTCGGTGTACTTGTTATTCAGAGTTACTCTACAAACATTAGTTTCACTGACATGGACATCGAGTTACTCAGCTTTGTTAGCCATCAAATCTCCAATATTATGGAAAGACTTCAGCATCAGGAACAACTCGAGCAAGCGATAAAACAAAGAACAAAAGAGCTTAGCGTTGCCTATGACAAACTGAAACAAGAGGTTAATGAAAGGCGTCGCGCTGAACAACTACAGAAATCATTATTTGAAATCGCCGACTTGTCGACCTCGAATATTGATACGCAGACCTTCTACTCTGAACTTCACCGAGTAATTAGTCATTTAATCCCTGTCAGCAACTGTTATATTGCCCTGCTAAATGAACAGCGCTCTATGATCAGTTTTCCCTTTTATGTCAGCCAAGCCGAAACCCCCACACCAAACAGCAGACAAATTTGTGATGGGCTAACTGAATACGTTATTAAGAATCGTAGACCATTACTGTTACAAAATAGTGACATCCAATCCTTAGTGGATTCAGGAGAGATCTACTCGAAAACTCCCGAGCTGAATAACACTAAAGATATCTATCAATGGATTGGCATACCTCTGTTCATCCATGAGCAAGTCCGTGGTGCATTAACTATCTATAGCACCAGTAAAACACGAAGATATCAGGAAAATGATCTCGATCTTCTCACGTTCGTCTCTCAACATATCGCCAATGCGATTGAACGTAAGTTATCGGCAGAATCGTTAATTTCAAGTTATGAGCAACTTGAAGATAAGGTGCTTGAACGAACTCAAGCACTGGCATTGCTCAATCAAGATTTAGAGAAAGAGATAGCCCAAAGAAGAAGGATGGAGCAACAGCTGGTTCATGATGCCAATCACGACACACTAACAGGTCTTTCTAATCGCGCGATGTTTATGGAGAAACTCTCTCAAGCCGTTAAGCACACTCGCAGACATAGACTCGACCGATTCGCCCTGCTGTTTATCGATTTAGATAGGTTTAAACTCATCAATGACACTTTAGGTCATCTTGAGGGCGACCGCTTCTTAATCGAAACCTCAAAGCGACTCAAATTATGTATCCGAGAAAATGATACATTAGGCCGCATTGGTGGCGATGAATTTGTCATTCTTCTCGATAAAATCAATAGCACGCAAGATGCAGAAGAAGTTGCAGAACGCGTACTCCTCGGTCTGTCAGAACCCTATAAGCTCGCAAGTCAGCATTTTAAATCCGGGGGGAGTATCGGGATCGCGTTTAACCATCATAAGTCAGACACCAGCGAATCCCTGTTACGAGATGCCGATGCCGCCATGTATCAAGCAAAAGCAAACGGTAAAGGTTGTTACGTTATTTTCGATGATAAGTCCCATAAGCAACTCGATAAAGATATTGAGTTAGAGCAAGAACTTCGAAACGCCATCTCAAATAACTCGCTGTTAATCAGTTACCTGCCAATTCAAAACCTATCGACTGGGGAAACATTGGCACTGGAACCGCGGCTCTATTGGAACCACCCTAGCCTAGGTAAAATTAAACAAGCAAAACTATTCAATATTGCCGAGCACTGCAACTTAACCAAAGAACTCGATATCTTTCTATTAGAAAGCCTAAATAATGAGTATTCAGGGTTACGAGAAAAAACACTCGAACACTTGCCTTTGCACCTCAACATATCAGGGCAACATTTAAAGCATAAGCACGGATTAAGGCAGCTCAAGAATAAGCTTAAACAGAGCCATTTTAATCGTCAGCAAATATGGCTATTTTTCGATGAGCAAGGCTTTATCTTCGATACCGACAATCACATCTATGCTTTTGAACAACTCACTAAACTGGATGTTAATTTAGCCCTGAGTGGATATGGAAGTGTTCATAGCGCGCTGAGCAGCCTCACCTTCTTGCCTCTTCAAGGTTTGAAGCTAGACCCAAGTTATGCCTGTCACCTTGATAGCGAGCAACACACTAAGTTACTCAACGCGCATTTCTTAGCTGCACAGGCACTTGAGTTAAGCGTCTTCGTTGACGGCATTAGTACTTCAAATCAGAAAGCTGCGATGCAAAAAATAGGATTTGAGCAGGGGCAAGGCCAAGGCTTAGGCGACGTCATTAGCCTTGGAGAATTGTCAGAGCTCGTTTGTGCCTAAATAATCCGAGTTCAGGTTAAATAAACACTCTTCCATTATGGTGATGGAAGAGTATCAGCGTTACTTCTTAAACATATCTCTGAGATTAGCGATGTTCGACTTACCCGTCTGTTGGCGCTGATCTTCACTTTGAACTTGCTTACGGTTCTCCCAAATCAAATCATCTTGAGGTAACTCAAGCAAAAATCGACTTGGCTCGCAACGCATGGTTTCACCAAACTGGCGGCGCTCACGACACAACACAAACCAAAGCTCCTTCTGGGCACGGGTGATCCCCACATAAGCCAAGCGGCGTTCCTCTTCGACGTTACCTTCGTCGATACTGCTTTGATGGGGCAATATTCGCTCTTCAGTCCCCACCATAAACACATAAGGGAACTCAAGTCCTTTAGATGCATGTAAGGTCATCAGCTGAACCTGATCCCCGCCTTCATCTTCGCTGTTACGCTCCATCATGTCTCTGAGCGTTAAGCGCGTCACCACTTCAGGCAGGGTCATCCCTTCATCCAAATCATCGCCCTGAAGCATCTCAGTCACCCAACGATAAAGCTCTGAGATGTTTTTCATTCTCATCTCTGCGGCTTTGGCGCTGGTACTGGTCTCATAAAGATAATCTTCGTAATTGATATTACGAATAAGGTGCTTAACCGCATCAACCGGATCGCCGCGAGTCGCTTTTTCACCAGTATCAATAACGAATTGACCGAACTTATACAGAGCCCCCATCGCAGCAGGCGTTAAATGATGATTCAACTCCGCCTCGAAAATGGCTTCAAACATAGAGATATGACGCCCATTGGCGTAATTACCTAACCGTTCGAGCGTGGATGGACCAATGCCTCGTTTAGGCAAGTTCACTACACGCAAAAATGCATTATCGTCATCAGGATTCACCACCAACCTTAAATAAGCCATGATGTCTTTAATCTCTGCTCGACCGAAAAACGACGTACCACCACTTAACTTATAAGGGATTCTGTTGGTCATTAATGAACGTTCAAGCAGACGAGACTGATGGTTACCACGATACAATATGGCGTAATCACCAAATTTGGTTTTCCCCATAAATTTATGGCGGATCATCTCGGCGATCACTCGCTCTGCTTCCTGCTCCTCATTGGCCGCAATCAAGACTCTTAACGGCTCGCCATAAGCAAGTTCGCTAAATAGTGCTTTATCATAAACGTGAGGGTTATTGGCGATCAGTATATTGGCCGCTCGCAGAATACGTTGGCTCGAGCGATAATTTTGCTCAAGCTTAATCAATTTAAGGGTTGGGAAATCCTTACCAAGCAGCACCAGATTTTGCGGTTTTGCACCACGCCATGAGTAGATAGATTGATCGTCATCTCCTACCACGGTAAAACGCGCGCGCTGACCCACAAGCAGCTTAACGAGCTCATACTGACTGGTATTGGTATCTTGATATTCATCCACCAGCATATATTGAATACGCTGCTGCCATTTATCCCGAACCTCTTTATTGTGCCTAAGCAAGAGAGTCGGAATTAAGATGAGATCGTCAAAATCCAGCGCGTTATACGCCTTCATGTGTTTGGCATAACGCTGATACAGATGGGCAAACAATTTTGCTTGCTCATCAACAGCTATCTTAACGGCTTGATCTGGGACGATGAGATCCCCTTTCCAGTTCGAAATCGCCGTCATGAGGTTCTTTAACAGATCCTTATCACCGTCAAACTCATCTTCGGTCAGCTCTTTTAACAGCGCCAAAGAATCCTGATCATCAAACAAGGAAAAGCCCGGCTTTAAACCAATGACCTTATGCTCACGCTTAATGATCTCTAACCCCAAGGTGTGGAAAGTTGAGATCCATAAACCACGTGCTTCTTTTCGTCCCATAGACTGAGCAACACGCTCTTTCATCTCACGGGCCGCTTTATTGGTAAAAGTCACCGCCGCAATCGTTCTGGCCTTATAGCCGCACTTCTGCACCAGATAGGCGATTTTGTTAATGATCACGCGCGTTTTTCCACTACCCGCACCCGCCAATACTAGGCAAGGGCCAGAAACATAGTGAACGGCGTCATTTTGTCCGGGGTTTAGCTTCATCTTTTAACTTTTACCAAAGCACTGTACCCAACTCCCCTTCCAAATACAGAGTCCTGTATTTCGAGGTGAATTGAATATAAACAATATTGAATGACTGACGATCATACCAGAATTTTACTCACATCCTCTATTTCATGATTGCCATCTTTAAACAGCTGACATAGAATAATGAATGAACATTCATTCACACCCTGCATCATACCGAAAAAATATGGATAATAAACGCGAGCTCATCTTCAGAGCCACCGAAACGATCATCGCTAGCAAAGGGTTGCAAGGTCTTTCCATGCAACAGATTGCCAATGAAGCCGGTGTGGCAGCTGGAACGATTTATCGTTATTTCAAAGATAAAGAGGAGTTGGTCTCTGAATTAAGAAAACATGTGCTCCGTGAAGTGGCGAGTCATATTTTAGTCAATTGCCAAGAGGGTGACTTAGAGCAGAGATTCAAACGGATCTGGTTCAACATCATCGAATTTGGACGACAGCGTACTCCGGCAAACCTAAGTTACGAACAATACTTACATCTACCAGGCGTCGATTCAGATCCTCATCAAACGTTCGAGAAAGACACTTTTCTGGGACTGCATCATATTTTCGAAGCCGGAAGAATCGATGGCACGTTTCATAATTTACAAAACAAGGTCATGTTTGCTATTTCACTAGAACCCGCAATGGCGCTAGGTCGAAGCATACGTCGTGGCCAAATTGAATACGATAAAAACGAATTGGTTACCGTCTGCGATCTTTGCTGGAAAACCCTACTCAAACAACCAGAATCAACTTAAAAAGGAACGATCAGGAAAATGAAAAAATGGACCCTGATAATGCTCATCATTGCACTAGTCACATTCGGCTCAGTTATTGGTTTTAACATCATGGTTAAAGGCAAGATTGCCGATGCCATTGCCAATATGCCCGAGCCACAGTCCCCTGTCACAGCCATGACGCTTATTCCACAAAATTGGCAGCCGACTATCGATGCCATCGGTTTTGTTGAACCTAACCAAGGTGTGACGATAGCCAATGAACTTGCAGGTGTGATTGATAGCATTAACTTTGAAAATGGCACTGAAGTTAAAGTAGGGCAAAACCTTATTTTGCTTGATTCATCCGTTGAGAAAGCAAACCTAAAGAGCAAGATGGTTCAGTTACCAGCCGCTGAAGCTGACTACCAAAGACTCACTCGTCTTTATAAAAACAACTCAGTATCTAAGCAAGATTTGGATAACAGCGAATCTAAATATTTGACCTTAAAGGCTGACATTGAAAGCCTAACGGCCACCATAGATCGTCGTTCTATCGATGCCCCCTTTGCAGGCTTAGTGGGTATTCGTAGCGTGAACTTAGGTGAGTACCTTCAAACGGGAACCGATATTGTTCGCTTAGAAGATATCAGCACCATGCAGATCCGTTTTACCGTGCCGCAAACCCAACTGCCACGAATCTCTAAAGGACAAACCATTCACGTCTATGTGGATGCTTATCCGACTCATCCATTCGAAGGTAAAATTTCAGCCATTGAACCTGCCGTTTTCTACCAAAGTGGTTTGATCCAGATACAAGCAACCATCCCTAACATCGATGCAAAACTGCGCAGTGGCATGTTTGCCCGAGTCTCAGTGTTATTACCTGAAATGACGCAACAGTTTGTACTGCCTCAAACAGCAATTAACTTCACGCTTTACGGTAACTCTATCTATCTAATCCATGAGAGCCAAGAGGAAGGTGAGACTGTACAGCGTGTACAACAGATCAATGTTGAAGTACTGGAGCGTAACGGAAATAACGCCCTCGTCACTGGAGAACTTGCCGCCAATGACCTTATCGTGACTTCAGGTCAGGTTCGACTCAGTAACAACAGCAAAGTCAAAGTGACCGAGGATGATGCATTAAATCTTCCCGACACTATGCCACAACTATAATAGGAGCTGGCAATGCGCTTTACTGATATTTTCATTCGCAGGCCGGTACTCGCCGCCTCGATAAGCTTCCTATTGCTACTTCTAGGTTTTAACTCCCTAAGTAGCATGCAGGTTCGCGAATACCCAGAGATGACCAACACTGTGGTCACAGTATCCACCAGCTATTATGGTGCCGATGCAAACCTCATTCAGGGCTTTATTACTCAGCCCTTAGAACAAGCGTTAGCTCAGGCTGACAACGTCGACTTTATGACCTCAGACAGCTCATTGGGCACTTCTAAGATCACGGTCTACATGAAGCTCAATACTGATCCTAATGGCGCTCTGGCAGACATCCTTGCCAAGGTTAACTCAGTCCGCTCTCAGCTGCCGAAAGAGGCCGAAGACTCCACTGTTGATATGTCAACGGGATCGCAAACATCGGTGCTTTACATCTCCTTCTCCAGTGACCAAATCAACTCGAGCCAGATAACCGATTATCTTGAGCGAGTCGTTAAACCTCAACTTTTCACCGTCAACGGTGTTGCCAAAGTGAACCTTTATGGTGGCATTAAATACGCCATGAGAATATGGATCGATCCCGCTCGCATGGGCGCGTTCAATCTCTCTTCAACTGACGTGATGCAGGTTCTACAGGCAAACAACTATCAATCGGCTGTGGGCCAAGCAAATGGTGCATTTACCCTCTTCAATGGTACTGCTGATACGCAAGTTGCCACTGTCGAAGAGCTAGAGAAGCTGGTGATTGCCAGTAAAGATGGACTCGTTGTTCGCTTAGGCGATATTGCCGAGGTGAGCCTTGAAAAAAGCCACGATGTTTACCGCGCACTGGCCGATGGTCAAGAGGCCGTTGTTGTTGCACTCGATGTAACACCGACAGCAAACCCGCTTGTTGTTGCTGCCGATGCACGTGCACTTATGCCCGATATCCAACGTAACCTACCTGTGTCAATCAACTCCCGTATTCTTTATGACTCCTCATTGGCTATCGATGAGTCGATTCAAGAGGTGATCAAGACCATAGGTGAAGCGTCGATCATTGTGATTATCGTGATCACGCTTTTCCTCGGTTCACTGCGTGCGGTAATTATTCCTATCGTGACAATCCCACTCTCGCTGATCGGTGTCACCGTCATCATGCAGATGTTTGGTTTTACATTAAACCTCATGACACTGCTGGCAATGGTACTGGCCATCGGCTTAGTGGTGGACGATGCCATTGTGGTGGTGGAAAATGTCGACAGGCATATCAAGTTAGGTGAAACCCCTTTTAGAGCCGCTATTATCGGTACCCGTGAAATTGCGGTGCCCGTTATCTCGATGACCATTACTCTGGCTGCTGTATATGCACCCATTGCTTTGATGGGCGGGATCACAGGGTCACTCTTTAAGGAATTTGCGCTCACCTTGGCTGGGGCGGTGTTTATCTCCGGCATCGTCGCACTGACGCTGTCGCCAATGATGTGTTCGAAAATCCTCAAGCCACACTCAGCACCTAACCGTTTTGAGCGCGGTGTAGAGACGTTCCTCTCTGGGATGACCAACCGTTACCAACGCATGCTAAATGCTGTGATGGAACGTCGACCAGTGGTGCTCGCCTTTGCCCTCATCGTATTTGGCACTCTACCGGTATTGTTCAGTTTCATTCCCTCTGAGTTGGCACCGAATGAAGATAAGAGTGTGGTCATGATGATGGGCACAGCGCCGTCAACGGCCAACTTAGATTACATTCAATCGAATATGATGCTGGTGACCGATATCATCAAGTCACACCCAGAAAGCGAGGCTTCACTGGCCTTTGTGGGTATTCCAAGCTCGAACCAAGCTTTTGGTATCTCACCATTAGTTCCTTGGAGTGAACGCGATAACAGCCAGAAAGATATGCAGAAGATTCTCGGTGATGAACTCAAACAGATCCCAGGCATGGCGGTAACCACCTTCCAAATGCCTGAGCTTCCCGGTTCGTCTGGTGGCTTACCGATCCAGTTTGTGATCACCACCTCGAACTCTTTCGAAAGCCTATTTCAGATCGGCAGTAACGTGCTTGAGAAGGTGCAGAATAGCCCGTTATTTGTCTACTCAGAAATCAACCTCAAGTTCGATTCTGGCACCATGAAAATCCATATCAAACGTGACCTTGCCGGCAGTTACGGCATTACCATGCAAGATATCGGCGTGACACTGACCACCATGATGAGTGATGGTTATGTCAATCGAATCAACCTTGATGGCCGCTCTTATGAAGTGATCCCACAAGTTGAGCGTCAGTTCCGAGACAACCCAGAAGCACTTAACGGTTTCTACGTTAAAGCTGCCGATGGTAACTCTATCCCGCTGTCTAGCTTAGTGGACATAGAGATGATCGCTGAGCCACGTTCACTGCCTCACTTTAACCAGATGAATGCGTTGACTGTTGGTGCAGTTGCTACACCAGGCGTTGCCATCGGTGATGCCATCGACTTCCTCAAGAATATTGGTGATAACGACCTGCCTAAAGGGTATGACTATGACTTTTTAGGCGAGGCTCGTCAGTACGTAACCGAAGGCTCTGCGCTGTTTGCGACCTTTGGTTTAGCACTTGCGATCATCTTCTTAGTCTTAGCGAGTCAATTCGAGAGTGTTCGAGATCCCTTAGTGATACTGGTCTCCGTCCCTCTGGCTATTAGTGGTGCATTAATCGCGCTTGCTTGGACACACGTCTTTGGTCTTTCGTCGATGAACATCTACACACAGGTCGGTCTCATCACCTTAGTGGGCTTAATCACTAAGCACGGGATCTTGATGTGTGAAGTCGCCAAAGAGGAGCAACTCCATAACGGCCTCAGTAAGATTGATGCGATTAAGCTCGCAGCGACGGTTCGTTTACGTCCTATCTTGATGACAACAGCAGCCATGATAGCGGGTCTTATCCCACTCTTGTTCGCCGTTGGCGCTGGCGCAGTTGCTCGATTCAATATTGGTCTGGTGATCGTCTCAGGGTTAGCAATCGGCACGGTATTTACCTTGTTTGTGTTACCTGTGATCTACACCTACCTAGCTGAAAGACATGAGCCTCTTCCTGAATTTGACGAAGAGCTAAAAATCACTGCATAGCAGCGATAGTTAATCTGAAAATGGCCAGCTCAATTTACTGAACTGGCCATTTTTTTAGCTCACTAGCTTGCTGATTAGTGATCTCGCTGGTTTCTTAAAATGACACCCTCAGGTACAATCTTACTTAATATACATTTAGCCGATGGCGGAAATAGACCATGTTCAATCCAAAGAAAATCGAAGAAGTTGCTAAGCAACTGAGCGAAAACCTGCCAAGTGGCTTGAAGCAGTTTGCTGGTGAATTCGAAGAAAAGAGCAAACAGATCCTGCAAAACCAGCTAATGAAGCTAGATGTGGTTTCCCACGAAGAGTTTGAAGTACAACAACACGTACTATTAAAAACCCGTGAAAAACTTGAAGCACTGCAAGCACAAGTCAATGCACTTGAGAAGAAGCTTAACGAGCGTGAAGAGTCGGCTGACTAATAACTTCAACCCTATTCGAGAATAGACGGTATTCATCGTCTCACTCTCAATTGAAAAAGAGCGCTTAGGCGCTTTTTTTTGTTTTACTAATCACAGATTGCCTCTTTTTTGCCACTATTGATCATCGCCTTGCCCCCCTTCCCTCGCACTATTCTGTTTCAATACCGACAGGAAATATTACTCAATAAAGGGAAAGGTAATCAGCAATGCTCAACTTATTCACGACAGCTGCCAGCAATATCACCCACAAAATAATCATCTTGGTCGGCATATCACTGTTATCGGCCATCCCTTTAGGGATCGTGATGAACATGACTTCTGACCGCCAATATCTCTATCACGAGGTCATCAACGAAATAGGCCAATCCTGGGGGCCACAACAACGGGTCTCAGGGCCTGCACTTGTCGTCCCTTACCGTTATCAAGTGATAAAAGAGAAGGTAAATGATGCAGGGGAGCCGATAAAATTCAAGTCAGAGTATCAAAGTGAGCTTGTCATACTTCCTAAAAATTTGACCTTAGCGATGGATCTTAAACACGATTTTCGCTCCAGAGGCATATATCAATCCCTTGTCTATAGTGCGGCTGTCACTGGCAAAGCTAAATTTGTCATACCTAAGCTGGACATCGAAAACCTCGTTGAGTTTAAAATAGATAATGCCCGTCTTGTTTTCGGTATTTCAGCCAATCAGGCGATTGAAAAAATTGAACAATTTAGCTTACTCAACACAGAGGGTAAGACGCTATCAACTCTAGCCGATAACGGCATAATGCCGGGGACAGGACTTGAGCGACTACAAGGGTTAGAGCGCGGTTTTCAGCAGCCCATCTCAGTGGAGCTCACACAGGGGAAGTTTGAAGTCGACTTTGCCATCGCACTACGTGGGTCACAGTCTATTAGCGCACTGCCTTTGGGGGAGCATACCGATATCAAGATCACCACAGACTGGCCACACCCTAGTTTCAACGGAATTTTACCCACCAACCGAGATATTTCCGATACTGGCTTCAGTGCAGATTGGCAAATCAGTCACCTGACCCGAAACTACCCTCAAGTGTTCAGTAGCGATCAAGATGTCGATCTCACCGAGGTTCAGGCAAGCAGTCAACTGTTTGAACCTGTCACTCACTATGGAAAAATTGAACGCTCGGTAAAATACGGCATGTTATTCATCGCCCTTACCTTTATCGTGCTGTTGATCTTTGAATTGGGTCAGAACACACGCCTTAATTTAATTCAGTACCTTTTGGTAGGTTGTGCTGTCACGCTATTTTATCTACTGCTGCTCTCACTCTCTGAGCATTTGGCTTTTAACTATGCCTACTCTATTGCCGCCAGCATTCCGATTTTATCAATATCAGCCTATGTTGGCAGTGCCACTGCCAGTGTGAAGAAAGGAGGGATAATCGCCGCCATGTTAGTGAGTCTTTACGGTGTCCTTTATTCAATACTCAAGCTTGAAGATTACGCGCTCCTAATGGGCACAGGCTTACTGCTTACAGTCCTCTTAGCACTCATGTTCATTACACGTCATCGAAGTGCTGAAGCGTAAATGGTGTATACCCCGCCACAATCTTGCTTATGTAAGGAGTCACTAACATAAGCAACACTCCATCTTTAAAAACACGGTTTTGAAGTCCCCGATGGCGAACATTGGCCATCGGGATTTTTCTCATCCATTACACAAGTGTTAAAAGATGGTTAACCTCCTGATGTTAATTCATTCGATTTGCTTGTTTATCAGGCCATCCTCTTGGCAATGAGTTTATTGCACGTTAGCCTAATCTGCTTATCCTGCATTCATAAACTGTACCAAAGGGCCTTATCCTTGAAAGCACCTTCAACCACTATTCGTTCCCCTATTGCCCCAATGATCTTCGGCTGGACAATTTTGGCTATCATTCCCGCCATTTTATTGCTGCTCAATACATCACTTTTTCCATTGATAGCCCTAGATTCGACACTGGCGAACGCTCTTTTTTGGCTAACATCAACTGGCACCGCTCCCTATGGTGTTGCCACTGTACTGCTGGTGTTATTCCTGAGCTATCAGCGCTTGTCTAAACCGCAATTCATTAGTCTTTTTCTCGCGATTTCATTAGGTATGTGTACCACACTGACCTTAAACAGTTATCTCAAGCCTCACTTTAATGAACCTAGGCCCAATGCGGTTTGGTTAGAGTCACAGTACCTCCTTAACACTGACAACTTTTACTCGCTGCCCAAAGCGCAACGAAAAGTAGAGATGAGCAGCGCACTCGATAGACTCGAACACGCTCATTCAGATCTGACTCTCTCTCCTCTGGTTAAACAACATTGGAAGCATGAAGTGGGCTTTTCATTTCCTTCTGGGCACACGTTATTTGCACTGACCTTAACCATGATCACCAGCTACTACCTGCTATTAGCGGGTAATATTTTCATTCCTGGCATGCTATTTATCTGGAGTATCGGGATGGGGTTTAGTCGTATGCTACTTGGCATGCATTGGTCTCAGGATGTGCTTGCCTCAACAGCACTTGGCGGCGTGATTGGACTCGTATCCATCTTCGTGGTGAATCAAGCCTTCCCCTATTTGAATAACTTCTACTCAGCCTTAATGAAAAACAGAAAGAAGCTGGAAAACACTCGGTAATATGAAAGCGCCAACGCTCTTCATTTTGCATTTTAACCGTATGCTTAACCTCAGGTTAAGGTAAATAGAGATCCACTGCTATGGCAGAGCTACAACTCGACAAGATTGATCTGGCCATCTTAAAGTTACTTCAAAGCCAAGGTAAATTATCAAATCAGGAGCTGGCAGAAAAAGTGGGATTATCCGCCTCTCCCTGCTCCAGACGTGTGAAAACAATGGAGGAATCTGGCTATATTGCAGGATATGCCACCTTGCTATCCCCAGAGCATTTTAACCTCTCACTCACCGCCTATGTCCAAGTTCGATTAGAGAAGCACTCTCAAGCTATTCTAGAGTCCTTTGAAGATACCATCGCAGGGTATGACGAAGTGCAGGAATGCTGCCTGTTAACAGGCAGTGACTCTGACTACCAATTAAAAGTTCTGGTGGCTGATATGAAGGAGTTTAAAGTTTTCCTGCTTGAGAAGCTCACCACTCATCCACATATCAGCGGCATTAAATCCAGCTTTGTACTTAAGCACGTAAAAAACCAGACCAGTATCCCGCTTCCCTCTTAATCCCAAGCGTTACTGGTTCTCTTATCGGTAACGCTTCTTGGCAGATTTTCTCAACAGCTCTTTCGACGACTCTTCTCAACAAGGAGAAGGGTTAGCTCTCAATGATAAAATTAATTTCAACGCAATAATCTTGCGCTGATACGTCTCAGACAAAACCCTTTGCGAATATATTTCAAATTAATGGCTTTGCTCACCAAAAAAAAGCTCAAAAATAAAAAATGACGACATTAAATCTCAATATAAAAGAGTTTTACGCCACAACGCAGCATTGACCATTTTATATAAACCTCTATGATGCGCCCTCTTGAAGAGAGAAAGTAAGCGAGAAATAAACATGAGCAGTGCAGAATCCACCCACTTCAGTTCCAAAATAGGTTTTATCATGGCAGCAGCAGGTTCTGCTGTTGGTGTCGGTAATATCTGGGGCTTTCCCACTCAAGCTGCAACCCATGGCGGCGGCGCTTTCCTGCTTGTGTACATGGTGCTTATTCTCATTCTAGGTTACCCCATGTTGGTCGCCGAGCTCATGATCGGCCGTCACGGACAAACCAATCCCGCCGATGCCATGGCAAAACTTGGCTCAGGTGTGATCAGTAGAAAAATCGGTAAAGCGATTGGCTTGATTTCAATCATTACCGCCACATTGATTTGTACCTTCTACACCATTCTTTCCGGCTGGTTTGTCAGTTTCGCCTTAGCACCGATAGCTGAAATGTTTGGCTTTGATCAAGTCTCCGATTGGTTGATGAACTTCTCCCTCTCGCGTAATGTCGTTTTCACCGTGCTGTTTATCCTAATGGTGATCTTGGTGATACGCCAAGGCGTACAGAAAGGGATCGAGCTGTGGTCAAAAAGGTTAATGCCGCTATTACTCATTATCTTAGTCATGGGCGTTATCTACATACTCAATCAACCAGGTGCGATGACAGGGTTAGAAGCACTTCTTGTGCCTGACTTCTCTCGGATATGGGATGCTGATGTACTTATTGGCGCATTAGGACAAACCTTCTTCTCATTGACCATCGGCACAGGTGCCATGATGGTCTACGGCGCTTACCTCAATAAAAATGAAGACCTAGGTAAACTTACCGCTTATGTCACATTAACCGACACCAGTGTCGCTTTCTTAGCTGCCATGATGATCATTCCAGCCATGTATGTTGCACAACATAACGGCGTACAGATATTTGCCGCTGACGGCAGTTTACTCAACTCTGATACCTTAGTCTTCACTGTGCTACCCGCCCTGTTTGATACCTTAGGCGGTCATCTGCAATACATATTGGCTTTTGTGTTTTTCGTCTTAATGACCATAGCAGGCCTAACCTCAGCCATCTCGATAGTCGAAGTGCCTACCAGCTATCTGATGGAGAAAAAGTCTATGCACCGTAACAAGGCAACCTATCTCATTGGCGCCTTAGTCACCGTGTTATCTCTGACGGTAGTATTTAATTTCGAGCAACTGTTCAGCTTTATGATCACCTTAACCACCGAGCGAGCCCAACCCCTTATTGCACTCGGTATTGCAATCTACCTAGGCTGGGTATGGCAACGTAATGACCTACTTAAGGATATACAGGCTCAAGAAGGCGTTAACAGTAACAGCCTGTTCTGGCGCATCTGGCCGCTATATGTAAAGTACATCTGCCCAGCTTTGATCACCCTGATCATCATCCAGTTGTTTAATAAATAAGACTAAACAACCATAAATATAAATGGCCCTATAGCGATATAGGGCCACTTTTTTATCTGCGAAATCAAAACTGATTAACTTGCCAGACAACAAATTGCGAAAACTTGTTGAATAACAAGTTTGAAGTATTTTTTGGAGTTGGGTTCATTAGGGGTTGTTGGACTGAGTTGGTGTTTGATGGTTTGTGGTTAACCATGGCCTCAATTTAACTTATCACCTGCCGTGGGCTTATGTGCAGATGCTTCTGCGAGACGCTGTGAAGCGATAAACAACAATGAAGGTATGGCCTTCAGTAGCTTACCCGATACTAAGAAAGTAAAATGTAACGAATAAAATGATGGGACAACCATCATTCACTAGCAACGAAAGATCTCGCAGCAAAGCGTCCTAGCAGTGAGCCTGCGAACGCCCTCGAAGCGAAGCGATCTCGCTGCGCAGCGTTCTAGGCTCGCAGGCACAAAGTGCCGCCCTTCTTAGCCTTAACTCAACGGATCTGACTTGCGCCTAAACCAAGTGGCGATAGAATATCTGTCGCACTTAGCGGGTAATACTTCATGAGGGAACTCTTCACTCATGAAAACTACAATGGTGCCGAAGTGTGGAATGACTTTAGCTATCACTTCATCTGAGTCATCGGGATAAACAAGAAGCTCGCCGCCACAGTCTTCACTCCAATCCTCATTCAGATAAGCCACCAAAGTTAAAATTCGGTTTGATTCACCATGGAACGCGTCTTTATGCTTTTGATAAAAATCGCCTTCGCTATAGTGAGCGAAGTGGCTTTCAAATTCGTCCAGTCCCAGAAAAAGAGTCCGGTTTACATATTGTTTTAGTCCCTCAACCCAGTCAAACCAACTTGCACCAAGATCACTATCACCAACAATCCAACATATCTCATCGCTTCGGATCTCATTATTCAGCATAAGCTCACTGCTTCGGCCTATGCCTGCCGCTTTAAAGTGAGTATCAGATATCGCTTGAGATCGAGCACTTAGTTTTTTAGCCAACTCAATCGGTAAGGCATTAGGTTTAATACTGTAACCATTATCAGCAATGTCCTGTGCAATAGATTCAAATAACGAGGTGTATTGATCCACGTTAGAATCTATCTCTAGCCCTGTATGTAGCGCCATGTTTTACTCATATGAAGGAGAAGAAAACGGAGTGTCTTCTTACTAATCCCAAAGGGGCGTGGAGATTAGTGATATTGTCATTTTTAAGCAAGCTTTTTAGATTAAAGATTGATCATAAATACCCATCAAAAATACCAAAGAATAATAGGCTCTATCTCTATCGATTGTAATGCATTGTCCCCCTGCCAAATGCAGCTCTCCTTCCCCCTCATTGATCTCCCTAGTAACTTAATGCTGCGATTAGAGATGCGCCTTATCACCACAAGGGAGTAAATACTCACACTGATGTCGGTGATATTTGCAGGTCGCTGAGCCGAGTTCCCCATTAGCACAACAACATCACTATTTTTGGCCAAAACCATATAAATCATTGTTTTAAAGAACTTATAACTTATGGGTAAAATTGGGTAAATCCCCAACAGCCCCCCTTTTGGCCCTCGTATTTTAATGAGTCGCTCCCCATCGCTGATATTGTAATTTTGCCGGAAAAATTGAGGCAAATATAAAAAGAGTCAAGGAAGAACAGTCAGTGGCTAACAAGATAAATAGCACTCTATGAGGAGTTGAAGATGAAAGTTTTAACAAGGTTAAGTATTTTACTTATCATGATAACGGGGCTGGGAGCGTGTGGAGGTAATGAGGAAGCCGCACCGCCAAAACCAGATAAACCCGATCCCGTGGTGGAACCCAAAACAGAACTGAAAGGGATCCCTGCTTCATTTCAGGTTAAGGCCTGTATAGACGAGGATGCAGATTTTATTTGTGATGCAACACCCGTCGCGATTACTGAAGTTTACAAAGGGATCGACATTGAAAAACTAAAAGAAAATGCACGGGTGTTGATTGAACTTGCCCCACCTGAAGCTACAGGAATAGGAAGTTTCATCGCTTTCGAGGGTAAACGATTTATGTCGTTCCCTGTGGGAGAAGAGGAAGCGTCGCCATTCAATCTACTGGCCTTAGGTGTGGTTCAATACGCACAAGAGCTAGGAGAAGATTGGTGCTGTGGTCATGCTATCCCACTCAATCTAAAACAAGCCAAAAGCTATTTAGCGCAAAACTTTAAACTCGATGGCAGCGGTCAGCAAAATGAAGCCATATTGCAAGCATTCAACTCGAACCTAGAGCGATTAGGTGGCAACGGATTATCGTTGAAACAAGCCTATGATGCTGACATTAAAGCGATGGCCGAGTCATTAGTGGATCTCACCCTGCACTCTCAAAGTATTTGTGACCGAGTACCTGAGTATTGTGAAGGCAATCCTGATGATCCGTACCCACCGATTAATTTATCAAACATAATGCCGTGTATTACTGCCTATGATGGGGGATCTTGTGTTGCAGAAGTGCCTAAACTCCAAGTTGAATCACCAGTCACCGATGAGATGTTTAGGCTGAGCCAAAAAGAAGCCAGTAACATCGCTTACCACATCAGAGCTGGCGAAAAAGAGCCGCTTCCCTATGAAAAAGCTTTTGAGCAATTAACATGTAAAGATGACGAAGAGAAACAAATCTTTATGTACGGCATCGCGGATGATTTCGCTTCGACTAACATTGAGAATACGGCTCCATCTGCTGCATTAACCACTTGGTTAGGCACGGTACCGAATAACTTAGTTCACCCATATGATTTCGATGCCAGCATAACGCCAGCTAACCCTAATGTGTTTGCCGATACCTTAGCCAACTTACCGAGTGATCTGTCCAATGGTCTTTTGGTCATGGGATTAAAAGAGCGCGGATTTACCCTTACTGATACGCCAAATTATTTCGATATATTTGCCATAGGCGATGCCACCAACCTAAGCTCAAGCGCCAATGTCAGTGGTGACGTGAGCGACATTCGCACCACTTGGCAGAGTGTATCGCCCCATGTGTATTTTAAAAATCTACAAAACATACAAGATCAATCTGGTTCTCAGTCTCTGCTCGACAAACTGCAAACTGGGCAAACTGATCTAGACGTAGTAATGATGCCGACCACTAATGTCGATTTTGTTGCCGTTGCAGCTTGTCGCGTTAAAACTCCGCAAAAACCCACAGGTACGCCAGTTAAAGAGGTGATTTCTGTTCTAAAAGAGAAATTTACCTGTGATGTTGATCAAGGTGAGACTTACTACGAAATCGTGGGTGGTGAGCCCGATGATTTCACGCCAGGTTCTGATCAAAACAGCCCTAGTGCAGCTCTGTTAGCATTAGCGGGTAACCTCGTCACTTATGATCAAATTGGCGACAAGGACAATACCTTTATTGATACCTTAGCCTTACCCAATGGCAGCAGTATCGCTAAAGCACAGTTCATGATTAATGCCCGTGCGAGTGGTCCAAATGCAACCAACGATAAGGTATTTCTGGCCCATACCGCGATGAGCAACATGGTCACTGGCTTTACTACCACTGCGCCGGGCACCCTCGTCAATCAATGGCCTAACGGCACGTTAAATGGTGGAGTGGCGTACATCATTGATGGTTTATTTAACATTCCGAGTTTGCCAAACACACCTAACCTCATCACGGTGCTCAACGCGAGCAATACCAGTGGTGATGGGCTTGATATTCTCGTATCTGAAAACACAGAAGTCGATACCACACTGCTGCAGTTATGTTTCAATGCTGGCGATCAACCTTGTGTGGATACTGATGGCGATGGCTATTGTGACGAAGAGGAGAAAGATGCGGGTAGCGATCCTGCAAATCCAGACTCGACACCTATCGATTTAGACGGTGACGGTGCATTGAACGATGATGATTGTGATCCTAATGACCCTAGTGTAACCGAACAATGTCATGAGGTGATTTACACTGACGTATTACCTGAAAGCTGTAATGAATATGTCACAGTGGATCTCAGTCTTGCTAATTCTTGGGTAAACAGTGCTGGTAGCCACCCAGTGGTAAATAACGTGTTTGACGGTACGCAATACCAAGGCATTGTTTGGGATGGCGCCTTATCATGGTTTGATTTTGGTAGTGCATCCAACGTCACCCACAAATTGAAGCAAGATTTTTGCTCATGTGGCGGCGGCAAGGTCATTATCGATGAATTCAAGTCAGACAATATGGGTTACATTGATTTAAATAATCTGACTAATCAAACAGCTAACCGAATAGTTTCTCGTACCCAGTACAGTCAATCGACAATGGCATCTTGGGGCCCTAGCGAAAGTGGCAATAGCACGTTTTCAGGTACCGGTAATGGCGTTGACTTTAACCTTGAATTTGGCGTTCAAAATGTCTCAGGCCCTAGCGGTGGTGGCACTAAAGGTCGACTGGAGTTTATAGGTCATTTGGGCGCTTGTACTACACAAGATGTGATCGATAACTCTGGTGGAACAGGTACCGTTGGTGGCGTTGGACCCGCAATCAATGTGGGGGCAATAGAAACAACACATGAACTATTGTCAAATATCCCCGTGATCCAAGAAACGACGGCGCCGTTTATCAAGCTCAATGATATCGGCAACCCACTGGCTAACCAAACCCTTCCATGGAGCGACACCGGCAGTGAAAGTGAAGGTACCCAATGGTCATGTGTTAAAGATGTTGCGACCAACCTTATCTGGGAAGTGAAACGTGATCGTAACGAGATACGTAAAGAAAATCTACATGACGCCGATGATGCTTACTCTTGGTTTGACCCTAATCCTAACACCAATGGTGGGTTCGAAGGAGTGAGTACATCAGCCAATTTTTGTTTCGGCTACGATGCAAATGACAGTAGCACCTTCTGTAACACCAAACACTTTACAGATAGCGTAAACACCAATGATTTTTGTGGCTCAGCGACTGGGTGGCGACTACCCACAATAGAGGAGTTAGCAAGCTTGGTAGACACCAATAACGCCCCTCCTATGATTAATGGTGCCTTCTTCCCTAATACTCCTTTGTATTCCTCTTATTGGTCAAGTACCACCAATCCAAGTGATCAGAATAGGGCTGAGTATGTCTACTTTTATAGCGGACAGGCCAACAATGCACATAAAGGCAATACTGCGGCATCTGTTCGATTGGTCCGAGACCAGTAGTCATACCAATTAACATAGATAAAATACAAGGTAATATTAAGTATTAAAAAAGCCCCATTGAACTGCTTCAATGGGGCTTTCATTTATCAAAAAATTACTTCAGTACATCTTCCAATGCTTTAAGGCACAATGCGACGTTTTCGCGGCGAGCACCATAACCCATTAGACCGATACGCCAGGCTTTACCTGCAAGGGCGCCAAGTCCGGCACCAATTTCCAAATTATAATTTTCTAACAGTTGCTTACGTACTGCGGCATCATCCACTCCCTCAGGGATATAGACGGCATTGAGTTGCGGCAAACGTGAAGCTTCATCAACCACAAACTTAAGCCCTAGCCCTTCTAGACCTTGACGCAACACTTGATGCATATCGGCATGTCGCTGCCATGCTGATTCCAGCCCTTCATTAGCAAGTAAACGAAGCGATTCATGCAGCGCATAAAGCGCGTTCACAGGGGCGGTATGGTGATAACTTCGCTTAGCGCTATTATCGGCTGTGCCACTCCAGTAACCCATGACTAAGGTTTGATCTAAAAACCAACTCTGCACTGGGGTTTTGCGCGATTTTAGTTTCGCAACAGCGGCAGGGGAAAACGACACTGGTGACAGACCCGGCACACAAGAGAGACACTTTTGACTGCCCGCATAGATGGCATCGATGCCCCACTCGTCTACCCTAAGTTCGACGCCGCCTACTGATGTCACAGCATCAACAATCGACAAACAATCATGTTGTTTGGCAAGTGCACATAAACTCTTTGCATCTGATAGCGCGCCAGTTGAGGTTTCTGCGTGAACAAAAGCGAGGAACTTCGCATCCGGATTCGCAATCAAGGCCGCTTCAACATCAGCAACAGAGACTGGCTCACCCCATTCATTATCGACCACGATAGCAGTAGCGCCGACTCGCTCGACGTTTTGACGCATACGTTCGCCAAATACACCATTACGACAGACAATCACTTTCTCGCCCGCTTCGACCAAGTTAACGAAACAGGTTTCCATGCCGGCAGAACCTGGCGCAGAAACAGCGAGTGTCATCTCATTTTCAGTCTGGAATGCATACTGAATTAGCGATTTAAGCTCGTCCATCATGCCAACAAATAGTGGATCGAGATGGCCGATGGTTGGGCGCGCCTGTGCGGCAAGCACTTCAGGATAGACATCGGAAGGACCAGGACCCATCAAGGTTCTACGTGGGGGATTAAATGCGTCGATATACGGTGCTACTAACATCTTACTTCCTCAATAAAGCCTTCTCTAACAGAAAAGGATTAACTATTTAATGAGTACCTTGTCTATAAACTTCATCGAGTCTAAAGACTTAATACTCGCTCCCTACGTATTAGATCGTTAAATCTAGAATCATTTTAGCGATTTACAGTGTGCCTTTTGGCATCTTATTTAACCTGAACGTCTTTCACAACTGGACTTAAGACTAACCTTGAATTCAATCTAATTCAAACTCTTGTTTGAATATAAAAAAGGACGCGATTGCGTCCTTTTATCTCTCAGCTTACCTAACCCCTATTATCGAGGAAGAGCTTATAGGCTGGACTTTGCGTCTCCTCCTGATACACAAACCCTAACTCAGTTAGAAACTGCTGAAATCCGGCATAATCAGACTCTGGCACTTCAAAGCCCGCTAACACTCGACCGTAAGCCGCACCGTGATTTCGGTAATGGAACAAACTAATGTTCCATTTACTCTGCAAGGTGGTTAGAAACTTGAATAGTGCGCCGGGGTGCTCAGGAAATTCGAAACTAAACAGGCGCTCAGCAAGCTCTTCCGGTGGATGACCACCGACCATATAGCGCACATGCAGTTTAGCGGTCTCATCATGGGAGAGATCTTGCACTTCAAAACCATCATTTTCGAGCCGTGCGATGATCTCATCTAACTCAACTTGTCCACCAGACAAACGAATACCTGCGAACACTACTGCTTTGTCACGACTGCTGAAACGATAGTTGAACTCAGTCATCACTCGCTTTTCGAGTAACTCACAAAACCTTAGAAATATTCCCGGTCTCTCTGGCACTTTAACCGCCAGAATCGCCTCTTTCTTCTCGCCAAGTTCACAGCGCTCTGAGACATAACGTAAACTATGAAAGTTCACATTAGCACCACTCAAAATGGCAGCCACTTTCTCGCCCTTACCTTGAGTGCCCATGTACTTTTTAAGCCCAGCAAGTGCTAACGCGCCAGCAGGCTCGGCAATCGCACGGGTATCTTCGAAAATATCTTTCACCGCAGCGCAGATCTCATCAGAGGTCACTGTTATCATGCCATCCACATACTGCCGCGCCACTTTAAATGGCTCAGCGCCAATCTGCTTAACCGCCACACCATCAGCAAATAAGCCCACTTGCGGCAATACCACCCGCTCACCCGCATCGAGCGCCGCTTTTAAACACGCGGAATCTTCCGGTTCAACACCTATGATTTTAACTTGTGGCATTACAGCTTTATAAAATGCGGCGATACCAGCAATCAATCCGCCGCCACCCACAGGCACAAATACCATCTCGATATCGCGCTGTTGTTGCAACATCTCCTGCGCCACTGTGCCTTGACCGGCAATCACCGCTTCATCATCAAACGGAGCGATATAAACGCGCCCTTCAGTTTTTGACAATTCTTGAGCATAAGCACTGGCTTGATCGAACGCCTGACCGTGAAGTACCACCTCACCACCCAGACGTCTAACAGCATCAACTTTAATCTCTGGCGTGGTTTCAGGCATCACAATGATGGCGCTAAGCCCAAGTGCCGAGGCTGACATCGCCACACCTTGAGCATGGTTACCTGCCGAAGCAGTCACCACGCCACACTCTCGTTCAGCAGAGGTTAACTGTGAAATACGGTTATAAGCGCCACGTAGCTTAAATGAGTGCACCGGCTGCATATCTTCACGCTTAAGAAACACTTGGCAGCCCAGACGGGCCGACAACTTATTTAAGCTTGAAAGTGGCGTCACTTTGGCGACATCATAAACAGAAGACAGCAAAGTTTTCTGTAAATAATAATGGGCCAAATCTATTTGTGTGTGTGTGGCTAACTCGGTCATGTTAATCCTCCAGCATGCTGACATCTCTAACTGCACCTTTGTCGGCACTGGTCGCGAGTAATGCATAGGCTTTAAGGGCTAATGAAACTTCTCTTACACGACCCACAGGTTTCCACGCTTGCTTACCGCGCGCTTCCATAGCACTGCGACGCGCAGCCAGCTCAACATCACTAATGGCTAACTTGATTGAACGTACTGGAATATCAATCTCTATTCTGTCACCAGTTTCAACTAAGCCAATGGTGCCGCCTGCCGCAGCTTCTGGCGAAACATGGCCAATAGAGAGACCCGAAGTACCACCAGAGAAACGACCGTCGGTGATCAATGCACACGCCTTACCTAAGCCGCGAGATTTAAGGTAACTGGTTGGGTACAACATCTCTTGCATACCTGGGCCACCTTTAGGGCCTTCGTAGCGAATAACCACCACATCACCAGCAACCACTTCACCATTTAAGATGCCTGCAACCGCATCATCTTGGCTTTCATACACTCGAGCTGAACCGATAAATGTATGATTTTCTTCATCGACACCAGCCGTCTTAACGATACAGCCATCGATAGCGATATTACCGGCAAGAACCGCTAGACCACCTTCTTGACTGAAGGCAAACTCACGCTTGCGGATACAACCACCCACGCGATCATTATCGACACTGTCCCAACGACACGATTGGCTAAAGGCCTTAGTCGTTGGAATACCTGCTGGGCCTGCAGAGTAAAACTTATGTACCGCAGCATCATCGCTTTGGGCAATATCCCATTTGGCTAATACGTCTTTTAAATTCTTACCTGCAACGTGATATGCATCGTTATGAAGCAAGCCAGCTCTATCAAGTTCGCCCAAGATACCCATTACGCCACCAGCGCGATGCACATCTTCCATATGGTATTCAGGCGTTGACGGCGCAACCTTGCACAGATGTGGCACTAGACGTGACAATCTGTCGATGTCGGCCATCGTGAAATCGACTTTAGCTTCGTGCGCTGCTGCTATCAGATGCAAAACCGTGTTACTCGATCCGCCCATGGCGATATCTAACACAGTCGCATTTTCGAAAGCATTGAAGTTAGCGATATTACGCGGCAAAGCAGACTCATCGTCATCTCTATAGTAACGGGTCGCGAGATCCATGATGCGACGACCGGCTTCGAGGAAAAGTTCACGTCGATCAGAGTGAGTCGCCAACATAGAACCGTTACCAGGCAGCGATAAGCCCAAAGCTTCAGTTAAGCAGTTCATTGAGTTGGCAGTAAACATACCAGAGCACGAACCGCAGGTAGGGCAAGCACTACGTTCGATTTGTTCACTGTCAGCATCTGACACACGGCTGTCGGCACCAGCTACCATGGCATCAACCAAGTCCAGCTTGATGATCTTGTCAGAAAGCTTGGTTTTACCCGCTTCCATTGGGCCACCGGAAACAAAGATCACAGGGATATTAAGGCGAAGTGCCGCCATCAACATACCTGGGGTAATTTTGTCACAGTTTGAGATACACACGAGTGCGTCCGCGCAGTGAGCATTGACCATGTATTCAACGCTATCGGCGATAAGATCACGAGATGGCAAGCTGTACAGCATGCCGCCATGGCCCATCGCGATGCCATCATCGACAGCAATCGTATTGAACTCTTTGGCGATGCCGCCCGCTTCTTCGATAGCGCCAGCAACCAGAGAACCCATGTCTTTAAGATGAACATGGCCTGGAACAAACTGAGTAAATGAGTTAGAAATCGCAATAATCGGCTTACCGAAATCATTATCTTTAACACCGGTTGCACGCCATAAAGCGCGGGCTCCAGCCATGTTACGACCTTCGGTACTGGTAGCTGAACGTAATTTTGGCATTGCGATTAATCCTTTTGATAAGGTTTGAGATGCTAGGTCCTAGATCCTAGGAAGAGCAAACGATTTAACCTTCAATTTAATTATTAAGCCCAAGAGTCATGAGTCTTAGGTTTGATGATTCTTTTTTGTCTTTGCTTAGCCTAGGACCTAGGTACGATCCCTAAATCCTAGGACCTTCTTTTATAGCACTTCCAACCAGCCCCACTTGTCTTCGGTTTGACCAGTAAACAGGCCAAAGAAACTGTCTTGGATCTGCTTAGTCACCGGGCCGCGTTTACCCACGCCAATATCGATTCTATCGACACTGCGCACAGGAACGATTTCGGCAGCGGTGCCTGTCATGAAGATCTCATCGGCAAGATAGAGGAATTCACGTGACATGGCTTCTTCTACCACTTCGTAACCTAAGTCACGGGCAAGTACCATAATCGAGTCACGGGTCAGGCCCATTAAAATAGCAGCAGTTGCGGGCGGAGTATAAATTTTCCCTTTCTTAACAACAAATAAGTTCGCACCAGCACCTTCGCTGACGAGGCCATTTACATCCAGAGCGATGCCCTCATGGAAACCATTTCGCTTAGCTTCGGTGGAGATTTGGATAGAAGAGAGATAATTACCCCCCGCTTTGGCACCCGTCGGAATGGTATTCGGTGCTAAGCGATTCCAAGAGCTAACCGCCACATCGACACCCGCTTCCATGCTGTCTTCACCCAGATAAGCGCCCCAAGGAAACGCTGCCACCATAACATCACACACAGCATCGATTGGCGGGGTAATACCCATACCCACATCACCATAAAAGGCCAAAGGGCGGATATAAGCACTCTTTAAATTGTTCTTCTGGACGATGTCGGTGCAAGCTTTCATCAACTCATCGAACGTAAATGGAATTGGCATGCGATAGATCTTAGCCGAATCATACAAGCGCTCAACGTGAGGCGTGACACGAAAGCCAGCAGGCCCGAGATGAGTATCGTAGACACGTATCCCCTCGAAAACAGAAGAACCATAATGCAAGCCGTGGGACATCACATGGACCTTAGCATCACCCCAAGGCATGATCTCACCGTTAAACCATATAAATTCTGCTTTCTTCGCGGTCATATCCTATCCTCAATCTCTTGTGTGCCAGTTTTGAGCTGGCTTATATGTTTATCAATCTGGGACTAACGAGCCTTGCCGATATTTAGTGCGCTAATGCATTGCACTCAATCACATCGATAAGTTTATCCAACTGCTTAGTGAGTAACTCAATACCACGGTCACTCTCGACCGTCATATCGACACCGGCGGTTTTTCCGTCCGCTAATGCCATGTTCATCTTGGTCACTTTAAACCCACGATGGCGTACGACTCTCAATACTCGTTCAAGCACCTCTGGACGCTGCTCTAAGATTAAATTCACCGTATGTTTCATCTCTGTATCTCCATCATGCTGTTCTTTTACTGTTGTTATTTCTATCTGATAGCTTCAAGCGGCTAACCTAGGTCGATTTATCCATCTCTTCCATCATGTCTCTGTTTGATGCTCCTGGAGGTACGAGTGGCCAGACGTTATGGGCCTCGTCAATCCTCACATGTAACAGGTATGGGCCGTCGCAATTGACGAGATGTTCTAACGCAGCTTCAACTTCATCAGTGTTGGTAATGGTGCGGCCCGGAATATCAAATGCAGAAGCTAATGTGACAAAATCTGGATTGTCGGAAAGATCCGTTTCGCTGTAGCGCTCTTCAAAAAACAGCTGTTGCCATTGCTTAACCATGCCAAGTTTTTGATTGTCGATAAGCAGAATTTTAACCGCTAGTTTACGACGCTTAATGGTCGTTAGCTCTTGGACATTCATCATAAAAGAGCCATCACCAGAAACGACAACCACAGTGGCTTCAGGGCGAGAAACCTTCGCGCCAATTCCTGCTGGCAAACCAAAGCCCATGGTACCAAGGCCGGCACTGGATAGATGGTCTTCAGGCTTACGGAACCACATATGTTGAGCCACCCACATTTGGTGCTGACCCACATCGCAACACACCACACTGTCTTCTGGTAGCTTATTGGCCAAACTTTTCAGCATCGCAGGAGCGAATATTAACTCGCCAGGTCTGTCATAGTTCCACTGATGTTCCTCTTTAAGTCGCGCAACTTCAGCTTGCCAAGGAGCGATATCAAGCGATGTAGCCAGTGCTGGGAGCACCTGACGAAGATCACCATCAATGGCAACCTCAGGTAAACGAAGTTTTCCGAGTTCAGCGGCATCAATATCAAGATGGATCACTTTGGCGTGTTCAGCAAAAGAGGCTAAGCGGCCGGTAACTCTGTCATCGAAGCGTGCACCGACAACGATCAATAGGTCACACTCCTGTACCGCGATATTTGCAGCCTTAGAGCCGTGCATGCCTAACATACCAAGGTAACCAGGCGTGTCTTTAGCAATCGAACCTAGGCCCTTTAGTGTTGCCACCGACGGAACGCCAGTGACTTTGATGAATCTACGCAGTGGCTCAACGGCGCCAGCCATGCCGACTCCACCACCAACGTACAACATAGGCTGCTTGGCTTGAGTCAATAAGGTGGTCGCTTCATCTACTAATCTGTTATCAAGCAAAGGTTCTTCAACACGATCTTGAACTGGTGTTTTGTATTCAAGCATACCGATCTGGATATCTTTAGGAATGTCCACCAGCACAGGGCCTGGTCGGCCAGAAGCTGCGATCTCAAATGCTTTGTATAAGGTAGGAACCAGCTCATCCATCTCAGTGACCATGAAGCTGTGTTTAGTGCATGACAACGACATGCCTAGCACATCGATCTCTTGGAATGCATCAGTACCAATCACTGCGGTAGAAACCTGCCCAGTAATGGCGACAACAGGAACAGAATCAAGTAGCGCATCGGCAAGTGAGGTCACTAGGTTTGTCGCCCCGGGGCCTGATGTTGCAAAGCAAACGCCCGTCTTACCACTGGCTCTGGCATAACCTAAGGCAGCAAAAGCAGCACCTTGTTCATGACGACTTAGCAGATGCTCAACAGGTGCACCGTAAAGGGCATCGTAGATGGGCATGATCGCGCCGCCAGGATAACCAAAGATGTTGGTAACACCGTGAGCAGTTAATACCTTGATCACGGCATCTGCACCGCGCATCATTTGACCTTGTTTATTCTGCTCTTGTTCCATCTGCATCTCTCACTATTTTCTGACCCTATTGTTGGATCATTATTTGTAGGGTAAAACCTTAAATTCAGGCCTTAAACGAAAAACCCCCCGTTCCTTTCGGAGCGGGGGGTTGGTTGCAATCTTTACCTTAATTAGGTTTGTCGATATGCCATACCTTGCCCCCGCTGTGATGTAATAATCACGACGGTAATAACCTCAATAATGAGTAGGGCGGCTTGGTTGAACATAGTTACCTGTTTCCTAATTAGTTTGCTTAAATTCAGTCTCTTCCTTAGAAGAGTGATTAATCAATAACACAAAGCCAACAAAAAACACAACAAAAACCTTTTTACCCAAGTGAGAAAATGCGCAGATGGAAATCAAAATTTGGCATTTTCACACTAAAGTAACGTCCTAACCTCTTCATGAAATTATCTTTTACTTCAATGACTAACTTTATGTTCTTGTGTATTTCTATTAGCAGGCCCAATTTTTATATTGGACCTGTGTCTTTTCTGAAATTAATTACTTCTCTTCAACAATCACTTGCATGGCTGTCATGTAACCGCGAAGCTCAGCACCGATTTTCTCAACACCTGTTCCACGAATAGCGGCGTTAACTTCAATCAAACGCTGGTTATCAACACCATTGCCGCTGTCATTTAATCCACGACCCAAGAACTCAGAAGACATGTTCTGTACATACTCACGCAACATTGGCACTGCTGCGTGGTTAAATAGATAACAACCGTATTCTGCAGTATCAGAGATAACAACGTTCATTTCGTAAAGGCGCTTACGTGCAATCGTATTGGCGATAAGCGGCGTTTCATGCAGAGATTCATAGTAAGCTGACTCTTGAATAATACCCGCTGATACCATTGTATCGAAGGCAAGCTCAACACCCGCTTTAATCATAGCGACAAGGAAAATACCTTTATCGAAGTAAGTCTGCTCATCAATGCTCTCATCACTTTGAGGTGCATTTTCAAAGGCTGTTTCACCCGTCTCTTGACGCCACTTAAGTAGGTTCGCATCATCATTTTCCCAATCAGCCATCATGGTTTTAGAGAACTCACCACCGATGATGTCATCCATGTGCTTTTCAAATAGTGGCTTAAGAATAGTTTTTAGCTCTTCTGCCATCTCAAATGCTTTGATTTTAGCTGGGTTTGACAAGCGGTCCATCATGTTGGTAATACCACCATGCTTAAGCGCTTCTGTCGTTGTTTCCCAGCCTTGCTGAATTAATTTAGCGGCATAACCTGGCTCTACACCATCGGCAACCATCTTCTCGTAACCAAGAATTGCGCCTGTTTGCAACATACCACAAAGAATCGTTTGCTCACCCATAAGGTCAGACTTAACTTCAGCAATAAATGATGAATGCAGAACGCCTGCACGGTCACCACCGGTTGCACTAGCGTAAGCCTTAGCAATATCGAAACCTTGTCCCTTAGGGTCATTTTCAGGGTGAACGGCGATAAGTGTTGGTACACCAAATCCACGCTTATATTCTTCACGAACTTCGGTACCTGGGCACTTAGGAGCAACCATGATAACGGTAATGTCTTCACGTACTTGCATGCCCTCTTCCACGATATTGAAACCATGGGAGTAAGAAAGAGTCGAGCCTTGTTTCATCAACGGCATCACACGAGTAACGGCATCGGTGTGTTGCTTGTCAGGTGTAAGGTTAAGCACTAAGTCTGCATCAGGAATTAACTCTTCGATGGTACCGACACGAAAGCCATTACCTGTCGCTTTTTGGAATGACGCACGTTTCTCTGCGATCGCTTCAGCGCGAAGTGCATATGCGATATTCAGACCTGAGTCACGCATGTTCAAACCTTGGTTTAGGCCCTGTGCGCCACAACCCAAGATGACAATGTTCCAACCCTTAATGAAGTCACAACCGTCACTAAATTCATTACGATCCATAAAGCGGCACTGAGCCAGTTGTTCTAGTTGTTGACGCAAATTCAGAGAGTTAAAATAGTTAGCCATCTGATATACCACCTTTCGATTCGAATTTAGGAGAGTCGCTCAAACCAACGTGGTCGAGCAGCGATTGAATTCACTATAACCCATGCTTTAGGTTGCTTAAAATGATATATTCGGGATGTAATGTTGCGAAAAACGCAACACTAAATATGCTATAAGGTCTCTGTCCTGTGGATATAAAAACCATCAAGCTCTACCTACATCTATCGGAGAGCCTGCACTTCTCTCGAACAGCACAAGCCATGCATGTGAGTCCATCGGCACTAAGTCGAACCATGCAGCGGTTAGAAGATGAGGTGGGAGCTAAGCTGTTTCAGCGGGATAACCGTAGCGTGTCCTTAACCAATGCTGGCGTCGAGTACCGTCATTTTGCCGAGCAAACACTGGATCATTGGACCAAGTTAAAGACAAAAATTGACCCTAAACAAGACTTGCTACGTGGACGGCTCAACCTTTATTGCTCAGTCACTGCCGCCTACAGCCACTTACCCGGCTTACTGGACAGGTTTAGGCGCGAGCACCCGCTGGTCGAAATAGCGCTCACCACAGGTGATGCAGCAAATGCGGTTAATGAGGTAAAAAATAATCGCGCCGATATCGCCATCGCAGCACTGCCGGATCCTTTTCCCGACAGCCTTCATTTTGTCAAAATAGATGATGTGCCATTGATCATTATTGCCCCGACCTATCATTGCCAAGTACAAGAGTTACTCAGCGAGTCCTATATTCCGTGGGATCGGCTACCTTTTATCGTTCCTGAACATGGACCGGGCAGACGTAGAGTTGATAACTGGTTTAAGCTGCTTGGGTTGACTCCCAATATCTATGCACAAGTGTCAGGCCAAGAAGCGATCGCTTCTATGGTTGCCTTAGGCTGTGGCGTCAGTATCACCCCTGAAGTGGTCATAACCAATAGTCCGGTGAGAGATCGAATACAGGTGATCCCCTCACCAATCGACATCCCCCCTTTTGAGCTCGGGTGCTGCTGTAAAACCAAAAGCCAAGATGATCCGATCATCTCCGCCTTCCTCAAAATTGTTTAGCGAATCAAAGCTCAAGTTAAACCTCAGGGCTATGTATTCCAATGATTGCGGAATCTATGTTTAGCATGCCCCTAAACTTGATACCGACAGTAAGCGTTGGTATCAAGCAGCTCATTAGGTATATGATTTTTAATCGTTAAACCCAAAGCTGGCACTCACTTCATCGAGCGATGATTAACGATTTTAAAAACCTTAGAGCTGAGCGTTAACAGTGATAAAACCTTACTATATCAAGCATCAGCAGCAAGTTCCCCACCTTTAAAGCCCATTTAACCAAGGGCTATCAGAGTCAGAATCTTCATCTATACTTATTTATCTAATGCCACTTTTCTGCCAGTTCTGACACTTAATAACACTATAAGACTTATGAGTAATATCGCTATTGCACTAGTAACCACAGGCTTGTTGGGGCTCATCTCTGCACTCTCCCCAACCCGCCAAATCTGCAATATACCTGACCATCAGCATAATGGTTGGGTTTTACTGCTGACTATGATTTTTATGTTTATTATTGGATACTTAGGCTACATTTGGATGTTGATTGACAGAGATATTGGCAGCCTAGAGCTTATTGTTGCCACCATATTTTGCGGCGGAGGCGCTTTTGTTTTTGTCATCTCTAGAATGAGTAAAGAGACCATATTCAAACTACAACAGACGGTACACGAGAAACATTATCAGGCTCACCATGATCCCCTCACCAACCTAGCAAACCGTCACCAATTCTATGATGAGTTAGATAAGTTAATTGACGACGAACACCATATTTTTAGCTGCTTAATGATGGATCTAAATGATTTTAAGATGGTCAACGACACTTTAGGGCACGCCGAAGGTGACCACGTACTTCAAGTCGTCGCAGAGCGAATTCGTCGCAGCCTTCCTAAAGGAGGAATTGCCGCACGTCTTGGTGGAGATGAGTTTACGGTAGTGCTTCCGGACACAAAAATAGCTGAAGCAGTAGAGGTGGCTAAAATAATCCAACAAGCGCTGTCAGAAGATATTCAATGTGAGAACCACGCCTTAGTCGTAGGCATCAGCGTTGGCATTGCCGAATATCCGAAACATGGGCCAGACAAAAAATCGATCATGAAGCACGCTGATGTTGCTATGTATAAAGCCAAGGCAACCGACAGAGGTTATCGGGTTTACTCAAGAGATATTGATTAATGAATAGGAAATATAACGCGGAAAATCATGGGCTAATAACTAGCCCATGATTTATATACTAGCGGTCACACTCAAACATCTGATCCATAGTTTCTGCCGGACACGCTGATACTGGTGTGCCGACAACTTTTGCAGGTACTCCCACCACAGTCGTATGAGCAGCCACATCGGTTAATACCACAGATCCAGCTCCAATTTTGGCACCTTCACCCACTTCGATATTACCTAACACTTTAGCACCCGCGCCTATCATGACGCCTGCACGGATCTTAGGGTGACGATCACCTTGCTGGTTACCCGTACCACCTAAGGTCACGCCCTGAAGCAGAGAAACATTGTTTTCGATAACCGCAGTTTCGCCGATAACAATACCGGTTGCGTGGTCGAACATAATGCCAGTGCCCATTTTACACGCCGGATGAATATCGACACCGAAGACTTCAGAGTTTCGACTCTGAATAAATTGTGCCAATTCAGTTCGGTCTTGATGCCATAAACAGTTTGCTAAACGGTGCACCTGAATCGCCTGAAATCCTTTCAGGTTTAATAAGACCATCAAGTAACTGCCCACCGCAGGATCTCGCTCCTTCACGGCCTTAATATCGGTCGCGACATTGGTCAACATCTGGTCACAATGGATGAAAGCCTTATCAAATAGTTCACGGAAAGTGAAAGGCGAAACCACACCGTCTGACAATTTATTGGCCACTATAAAGCTCAGTGCAGAGCCTAGACACTCATGGTTTAATACAGATGAATACACGTGGCTGGCCAATAATGGTTCTTTTCGAACCAAGGTTTCGGCCTCGACTTTCAACTGTTCCCAAACTTCATAACGCATAGTGTTTAGCTCTTTTAGTGACGGCATAAATGGCAGACTCCCGATCTTAACCTAATCTACAAATAAAGCATCCGCTTATCAGAGCAATTCGCTATATGGAATAACATAAGTTTCTTTTATAAACAGAAATGTGCAGTTGCAAGTGTGACAAGAGAGCTCCTGTCACAGCTTCATTTTCACTCGAATTAGCATATCAGTAGATATCAACACTGGAAAAGTGAGGGTTAGACGTCAAAGCTTGCATGTTTTTGATCGTCTCTAACACCACTGCTGTCGTGTCATCGCCTTGAATAATGACCAGCAACTCCTGCTTATCACTATTAATACTTGTGGTACTCGCCACTCCTGTTATCTCTTCACCGGAGTGCAGTGTCAACAGCACCTCAATCTTGTATAGACAAGCTATTTCAACATAATCATGTACGTCACACTTTATCATCGAAATATCCTCAATTGATTTATAAAGGGATAATACTATAGCCATGTTTTTCTATTGCTGTTATCACCTCAGGGTTTGCTATCTCAGAATGACAAAAGTCACACCGAGATTGATTAATACTATCAACCTCGATACCTAATGAGGATAAATAAACCTGAGCAAACTCTTTTACTCGATCTTTGTTTTTATCATCCACCAACACATCGAAATGAACATATTGCGAAGTTGAAGTTGTCACGTGTGTATCAAATACATGCACTTGCATAGAAGCTCCTTATTTTATTTACCCCCTTGCCGACTAAGGCAAGGAGGTTGCTTTAATTAAAACCACGAAATATTTCTTTATCAGCTTAAATTCACTATCGGAAAATCAACTTCCACATCAAACGCTACGTTGGTGTAGTTAGTGAAGATGTTAAGGGCAACATGAGCCAAAATCTCAGCCACTTCCGCATCAGAAAAGCCTGCTTGCTTCACTAATCCAAAATCATTTCGACTAATTTGACCATGTTGAGTGACAAGCTTTCTCGCAAAATCTAAAGCTGCTTGCACCTTAGGATCATCCGAAGAACCAAGCTGAGCCAACCTCATTTCCTGCTCAGTCACACCAGCATTTTTACCTAGAACGGTGTGGGCAGAAAGACAGTATTCACAACGATTAATATCCGCCACTAACACAGCAATTTTCTCTCCAAGTGCTGGTGAAATACTGCCTTTACCAAGTGCGCCAAACGAGGTCCACATGCTCTCAAGTGCTGCCGATGAATGACCTATGGTCTTGAACATATTTGGCACTGCGCCAAATGCTCCCTTCACTTCATTAAATAACTGCTTCTGTGCATCAGACGCATTCTCTATATCAACCGGATTTAAATTTGCCATATCAACCTCATTGCTAGTTTCAAAATAACTCGAATCAATAACTTTCAACACATAGTTTCGAGTCGATACAATCAATTTATCGACAAATGTTGAACATGTCAAATATGTTTTGAGTCGATACCAATCTATTCTGTATTAATATGGCTTTCATACCCAATGCTGTGAACCATGGATAACCAGCTGACACTTCAATTAACCTATTGATTAAAAACATGCAGTTAGCAAGCAATAGGTATTTATGAATGGAATAAATGACAAGTTTGGGGGAGAAGCTTTCTTAAATAATTTCATTTTATTATCAAGAAGTTAAATTATTAATTGCTTACACTATCAGAGACAAGAGCCTTGACCTTAGGTTGCTGACTGGCGATAGCTCTTTGCCGATACTCGGTAGGTGTCATGGATGTCCAACGTTTAAAGGCGCGATTAAACGCACTTGAACTGGAGAAATTTAAAGAACAATGCACAACTTTAATCTGGACGATGGGGTTTGCGACCATTTTAATTGCCAGACTTTTTCTCATGGAGTCACAAATTTCGGAATAGTTTCTACCTTCTGACATCAAACGCTTTTTAAGGGTACTCAAGCTAATATTAAAATGGCGAGCAGCCTGCTTTGCGCTAGGAATTTCTCCTCTACTGTTAGCCACATAATTGATGACTTGATGACAGAATGTCAGACCTAAAGAATAAGACTTTACCGCTTGATCTATTTTCCTTATCAACATATCTAATATCGCTGAGTTTGCCGAACGAACCTCTAATGCCAGCACACTATTATCAATAATGATCTCGCTTTTATGCTGATAAAAGTGAACCGGACAATTAAACACGCGTTGATAATGAGACAGGGAACTCAAAGGGCCGTGTCGAAAATTGACTTGCCGTAATTTAAGCTGAGACAGATCTTGTTTATCCACTAGCAACTTAGCTAACTGAATACCTGATGCGAAATCTAACTCAATTAATGCGGCAAGGTATTTATCATCAAGATCCGTCGTAACTTGATAGCTAGAGTCCACCTCCCCTCTAATAAAGCAGGACTTGAATGCCTGATTCATCACAGGTTTGTATTTTGAGGATAGTGTGAGAGCGGTATTCAAATTAGAGCAGTTCATTAATGCATAACCCACCAGACCATAGTCAGATGGATGAATATTCTCTCCTATTGTTAAACCAAAAGAGAGATCATTAGAAAATGAAGTGATCTGCTTTATCACCCACTCAATATCTTCAACAAAATAAACCGATTTCAATTCATTTAACTGAGTATCTACCGATCCAGCATCGGACAGCTCCTCTATATCCGAATGCTGTCGTTTCAATTGATTTAAATAACCGGAGATCAAGGAAAAATAGTTATGAGAAACGATGAGGTTTTGCACTTAACACCTCTATCTAAATAAATGACAAACATATGTTGTTTTTTTGTTGCATCCAATATCACAGAACTTCTTATCCAATGCAAGATTGAAATTGCAAAGTAAGCTCAAGGGATATTTTTGCCGCCTTTAGAGCCATTTATCCTCTATTACATACTGTTCATTATTTATTCTTGCTAGGTTAAATATTGTTAAATAAACAAGATTAATAATAAAAAAACTTAATACTCTGGGGAATAATGGACGAGGCTCTATGATGAAAAATGTAATTAATAGTCAAAAGTTCAAAAGCATATTAGCGATCAATATCTTAATGCTATCTGGTCATGCATTAGCAGCAACAGCATTAGAAAACAGTACCACAGTCACAGGATTAAGCGGGGCGTCAGCAAGTGAGACCTTTTTCACTTTAGCCGTACCTGAAGGAGCCACCAATTTAAACGTTAATACCAGTGGCGGTAGCGGAGATGTGGATCTGTATGTGAAATTTGGCAGTGCTCCTACAGACACTGTCTACGATTGCCGTCCATACAATAGCGGTAACAATGAATCCTGCGACATCAGCAACATTCAAACTGGTGACTATCATGTCATGCTAAAGGGCTACTCTGCCTATTCTGCATTAGCACTCACGGCAAGTTACGATGAACTAGGCACAACGCCACCGGCATCGAACACCACGGTGCTAGAAAATGGCGTTGCGTTGACGAACCTAACTGGCAGTAGTGGTCAGCAACTCATGTTCTCTTTTGAAGTTCCCGCTGGAGCTCAAGATCTTAATATCGCCATGTCCGGCGGCAGTGGAGATGCTGATCTTTATCTTAGATTCGGCGCAGAACCAACCACCAGCACCTATGATTGCCGCCCCTATAAAAGCGGTAACAATGAAACCTGTACCGTCACCAACATACAAGCAGGTACCTACTATTTGCTGATGAACGGTTACTCCAACTTTAACGGTATTTCATTGGTCGAAAATTATAATGAAGTGACCACGCCTCCGCCTGGCCCCGTGGCTGGCGTGGCTAATATCGCCGTAATCGGAGACAGCATTACCCGGGCATTTGGTGCTGACTGTACCTATAACAGCTCTTGGTGGTCTCTATTATGCCTTGCTGGTGGCGATCAGCCTGAGCACTCTTGGTTTGATGGTTCAAGCTCAGCGGTTAACAGTGTCTACGACCGCTACAAGGTACTCGACAGCTCAATCAACACTAACAATAGCGCAGTCACAGGAGCTGAATTGACAGGTATTCGTGAAGATGGTTCCGAGCCAAGCTTTGCCGCTCAAGCGAGCACTATTGTCGCCCAAACACCGACGCCGGATCATGTTGAATTGATTTTTGGTGGTAATGATCTGTGTAGCCGTGATTGTATCGATCCTGCAAACTGTAACGATCCTATCTATAGCGATGATGAATGGCGCCAAGCGATACGAACAGGTCTGAACACCTTAGTTGCCGGCATGCCAGAAGGCGCCAGTGTCTTACTCGGTAGTGTCCCTAGAGTGCAAGATATTCGCCAAGCGGGGATAGATAAACAAGCGGGTGATGCGTACATCAACTGTGAATCTATCTGGACCAGTTACGATGTGTGTTCAATCGTCACCAAGTCTGGCAACTTAAATGGCGAGTCCATGGCATCGCGGATCGCCGGTGTTGCTGCTGCTCAAAAACGCTATAACGCCATTCTTGCTGAAGAAGCCACCGCTTACAACGCAAATAGCAACGGCCTCAACCCTAACGGTATTGAAGTTGTGGCTGAGTATGTTGATGAAAGCACCCCCTCTGGCGGCACCTTCCAATTCGGTGCATCACACATCAATGGCGGTGATTGTTTCCACCCCAATGTGGCAACCCAGAGCTTAATCTCTGAACTGATGTGGAACTCGAATACAGATAAACCACAATAAGCAGTGCATGTACGCCATGGACGCACGTGTGCGCCCATGGCTTTATCTGATATCTCACGATTAACTAGGTTCAACATCATGCAGATAGGCCTTTTCTCTCTCAGATTTTTACTGCCCTTGTTTTTGATTGGATGCAGCGATCCGGAGCAAGCTAAACTCAATGACAAACCCACTGCAGTACACACAGAGTTAGGCTCAAAAAACCAAGGTCTTAATATCGTTGCCAAACTCGATAATGAGTTGATTTCGATGACTGAAATAGATGCCAAAATTCAACTCAAACTGTTTGATCTCGAGTGGCATAAATACCAGCTGAGAAAAGCAGCCCTTGACGCCACTCTAACCACAAAAATAGAGCTACGGCTCTCAGATACAGACGTCTCAGCTCCCTCAGACATTGAAATACTTCTGACGCCTCCTTCGGCGCCAAGAGTTCACCTACCCCAGACAGATAAAGCCATCAAAGGCAGCCCAGATGCAGAGATAAAACTGTCGCTATTTTGCAGTTATCAATCCTCCCACTGCGCACGACTTCAACCAGAACTCAGGGAGCTAGAAGCCCGCTATGGTCAGCTCGTCAATCTGGTTTTTTACGATCTTCCGCAAACCTTCCACCGCTACGGACAAGCCGCGGCTAATGCCAACCTTTGTGCCATGGAATCCGATAGTCAGTGGGCCTATCAAGCAGCGTTATATAGCAATATCAATCAGCTAAATAGAGAACGATACCTTATCATTGCCAATCAGCTGGGCTTAGATAAAAGCAGTTTTACCCATTGCATCGATCTCAACCAATATCAGGACAAACTAGACGCAGATCGTGAACTTGCTCAGCGCCTAGGACTTGGCAACGTGCCAGTATTATTCGTCAACGGCCTCTATACCAAAGGGGCGAATACCGCCGACGGCTATGGTTACTATATCAATCAAGAGTTGATCCGTTTAGGCCTGCCCATTCCTTCAAGCTTACCTTTGGGGTTAATTTCAACCTCAATAAATCAACCTAAACAAGATTCAAACGCACACCTTAAAGACCTTAATACCCAAGCGGTCACTGAGTATAAGCATGGCGACACGATTGCTAAACAGGTGACATTAGCGACCATTGAGCCTGAGCGAGTACTGTTGAACAATAACGGGCAGATGGAGTTTTTATTACTCAAACAAACTCAAAATCAGCGGGTCGCATCAACAGATTCGATGAGATCGCCAAGTACCGAAAACAAGTCAAACCATCCACACCGTGGAGCAGACTCCAGCGCCCAAGCCGAAAGATTTAAGCAGTTGCCCACCACAGCTAAAATGCAGCTATCCAAGCACTGGCTATCACAACATCTGCAAAACAAAGAGAAACTGGCGCAACATTTTCATGCTACTGAACATCAAATTGAAGGGGTACATCTGCTAAAACTCACCGAAATCGATAGAAGTGAGTTTTACAAAACCTTAGGACTTCAATCCGGTGATGTGGTGTTACAGGCAAATAATCAGTGGGTACACGAAGGCGCGAATCCGCTTTGGGATGCACTGGCTCAAGAGGAGATCACCCTATTGGTGATGAGAAAAGGGTTACCCATGAGGTTTGACTATAAAACTAAACCCTAATAGATGTTGATAGATTCAATAACCTAGGTGCTAGTACTAGCTTTCTAGCGCCTAGGTCCCTGCTTTACCGATCAATTTTCATCTCTGAAAACCCCTGCACCACTTGTTGAGCTAATTCAGCAGAGAACGGCGAATGGGCACGAGAGGATATCACCAACGCAATACCAATACTGGGCAAAGGTGGTAGCCGTTCAGACTCTATAATTAAGCTATCACTACCCGCACTCAATTTTGCCATCACTCCAAGTCCGATCCCTTGCTTCACCATGCCCTTAATTGCCGTTGCACTGCTACTCGAAGCCATCAAACGGTACCCCCTTCCCTGTTTCATCAAGCCATCTATGGCGGCTAAGTGGAACTTACAATCTTTTTGGAACAGGATGATAGGCAGCGGATCTTGCACCGTAAGTTCAAACTTTTCACTGCCAATCCACACACCCACATCGGTCGTCAATAGATAACCTTCATCGGAGTCCGGTAAGCGCGTCACGATAGCAGCATTGAGTTCCCCACTATCGAGCATGACTCGAATAAGGTAACTGGAGGCGCAAGTCACTTGTAGATCTAGCTTAGGTAAATAGCCATGCAGCAACTTAACAATGGACGGCAAAATAGAGTCGGCGTAGTCATCGGGGCAACCAAGGTGCAAACGCGGCCTAATATCCGGTGACTTCAACGCTGCCACGGTTTGATCATGTAACTGCAATATCGGCTTAGCATATAGAGCCAGACGTCGCCCTTGAACTGAGAGGATTAAATTTCTTCCCTCCTTCTCAAACAAGCCCTTACCCAACTCCTCTTCCAGCCGCTTCATCTGCATACTCACTGCAGATTGAGTTTTATGGGTTTGTTTTGCTGCTCGGGTAAAACTGCCCGTCTCCACAAAAGCGATAAAACTCCTTAGTGCATCAATATCCATCGTTCCCTCACTGGTAAGTTAACCCATTCGAATTATTGATAGATGACATCAAATCTATTCGTTAGTCAACATAAGTGCAAGCTCATATAGTAGCGAAACAGTCACAACACTAAGTACAAGATTAGGGAGATAGAATGGAACTTTATATCGGAAATAAGAATTACTCTAGCTGGTCATTGAGGGCTTGGTTAATGCTTGAAAAATCAGGCATCCCCTTCAATGAAGTAAAACTAAAGCTCTTCACTCCAGACTTTTATCGCCAGCTAGAAGGCATATCACCTAACTTAAAAGTACCAGCCTTGGTCGACGGAGACATCAGAGTATGGGATTCGTTAGCAATCTGCGAATACATCAATGAAACGTATATGTCTGGCACTGCTTGGCCTAAGAATCCAAGCCAAAAAGCCAAAGCACGCTCCATCGCCTGCGAGATGCATTCAGGCTTTAACGCACTGCGTGATGAACTGCCGATGAATGTCCGCGCCACCCGCTGTATCCAGCTCAGCGATGCCGCCAAAAAGGATATTCAACGCGTCGATGATATTTGGTCAAGCCAAATGGACACATTCGACACCGACAACTCTGGCAGCTGGTTATTCGACACTTGGTCCATCAGCGACATGATGTTTGCACCCGTTGTGATGCGCTTTCAATCATACGGCATTGCAGTATCCGACAACTCGCGCCGCTACATGAAATACGTGACTGAAAGCCCTGAAATGCAACGCTGGATCGCAGCAGCACTTGAGGAAACTGAGATAGTTGTTGAAGATGAAGCAGGTGTTCAGCTTTAAGTGTGATTAAACTTCATCAGTTACAAAACCCATTGCCTCCAATTACCCTTGGAATGTGCTAGTTCGTTCCAATATTCGAAAGGTTGATTGAAATTGTAAACATCTAACTTTTTCACTTCGATGACCTCTGAAGGGATTTCAAAGGGAGTCTATTGACCCCAATTAGGGTAAAAAGGCTTGTTCAGTATTAGTGGCAGCTAATTATGCTAACACTAAGGTTATTGATAGGTAAACATACCTGTACAAGTAACAAAAACAACTCAACCCAATGTTTTAAAACAATTTTATCTATATTTATTGACACCTGAATTGATTAGTTAGTATAACTTAGCAGCTGATAATTGTTACTTTCCAGTATCACGGTCGTAACCTGCTTGTTATCAATCACATTTCACGTGTCATTAAATAAAGACAAGTGAGTATCGTTTCATTGAACTCTAATTTAGGTTGCAAAGCATGAAAAAGTCTCTACTCGCGTCTATTATCCTTCCGGCTCTTTCTTTTGGCTCTATTGCAGGTACTAATGACCATGGTGCAGGTCAAGATGAACACGCATTAACTACCTCATTTATGTATCAAGGTAAGCCTGCCAGCGAAGCGACTAAAGCGTACAACAAAGCATTTGCTAAAGACCTTAATTTCAAAGACACCACCTCCTTCCAAGAAGGGCGAGCAAACCTTATTGCGCCTCTCGATAGCAAAACATCCGCACTCTTAGCTGATGCCTTCGAATTCATCGGTGAAGAGACGCCAGATACCATTAACCCGTCACTTTATCGTCAAGCACAAATGAACAATGAAGCTTATGGCTTGTATCAAGTGAATGAGAATATTTTCCAAATTCGCGGTACTGACTTAGCCAACATGAGCTTAGTACGCACCGACAATGGTTGGATAGTATTTGATCCACTGACAACAAAAGAGGCTGCTAAAGCATCACTTGAATTTGCCTTGAAGAACCTACCTTTTGGCAACAACGACCCAGTAGTGGCAATGGTCTATTCGCACTCCCATGCCGATCACTTTGGTGGCTCTCGAGGTGTTCAGGAGCTGTTCCCTGATGTGAAGGTTTATGGCTCAGCAAATATAACGAAAGAGATGGTTGATGAAAACGTACTCGCTGGTAATGCGATGTCACGTCGAACCTCATATCAATATGGGGCAACCATGGTGCCATCTGAAACCACTATCGTCGATGCAGCGCTATCCAATGGTATTGCCAAAGGAGAGATAACCTATGTGTTACCACACCATGAAACCAACCATGACAGTAAGTTTGAAACAGTAATCATTGATGGGTTAGAAGTCATATTTATGGATGCGTCAGGTACTGAAGCGGTATCAGAAGCCGTGGCCTATATTCCCAGTATGAAGACGATATGGTCAGCAGAAGTCACCTACAAAGGCATGCACAATGTGTATACATTGCGTGGTGCCAAAGTACGAAATGCACTTAAGTGGTCAAAAGAGATCAACAACATGATTCAGCAGTGGGGTGGTGAAGCTGAATTTCTCTTTGGCGCCCATAGTTCACCTGTGTGGAAAAACGATAACATCAATGATTTCCTTAAACTACAGCGTGATAACTATGGATTTGTCCATAATCAGTCACTGCGTTTAGCCAACAATGGTGTTGTTATACAAGATATTGGTTGGGAGATTGAAAAAGCGCTGCCTAAATCCATAAAAGATGCGTGGCATACCAATGGTTACCACGGCACTTATTCCCATAATGCTCGAGCTGTTTATAACATGTATTTAGGGTTTTTCGACATGAACCCAGCCAATCTTAATCCGCTACCAACTAAAGCCGAAGCCGCTAAATTTGTCGAATACATGGGAGGTGATAAAGCGATATTAAAGCGTGCTAATGCTGATTTTGCAAAAGGTGAATATCACTTTGTTGCCACAGCGCTGAACAAAGTGGTCGTCAATAATCCAAGTAATAATGATGCTCGTAATCTACTCGCTGATACCTATGAGCAGCTAGGTTATCAATCAGAAGGTGCGGGGTGGAGAAACATTTATTTATCTGGCGCTCAAGAATTGCGTATTGGCCGTCAAGCTGGTGCCATCAAATCAGCGTCTGCCGATGTGATTGCTGAAATGCCTATCGGCTCATTACTTGATTTTATTGCAATTCAAGTGGACTCAATAAAGGCGCAAAACTATCAATTCGAAGTTAATTTAGTACTCTTAGACACTAAAGAGATCTATGTAGTTGAATTGGCCAACGGTAACTTAAGTAGCGCGCAAATTGAGGCAGAAAAGCCTGGAGCAACAGCAACCTTCTATATTAATCAATCTGATATCGTGAAGTTAAACCTTAAGCAAACATCGATGAAAGCATTGCTAGACAGTAAGGCCGCTACCATTAAAGGGGATGCTTCTTTCTTAGAGATTTTAGCCAAAGTAACCACAGAGTTTGATCCTGCATTTGAAATTGTACCACTCCCTTCAGACAAGGTGATCGAAGCTAACCGGGCGACTTTTATGCAGAATGTACAAAAGCCTGCTCACAATAATCGTCACCACGGCCACGATAAATAGTCGTCGTACAGTGATAATGTTTGGAATTAACAAATTATAAACCGCTCATTGAGCGGTTTTTTCTTAGGCCGACTCACACACTTAATCTGCTTTATCGCTTTTGCTTTCATCATCCATAACTTGATCTTTGGCGTTATCTTCATGATGGTAGGCTTCCTCACCAAACTCAGCAAAATCAAGACCTTGATCTTGCTCATCATCAGATATCTTTAACCCTCCGTTAGCATCAACAAGCTTAAGGATCCATTTCGTCAGTAGCCAAGAATATAAAACGATAAAAATCACCGCAAACAACTGCACAAAAAATTGCGATATCCCAGCATCAACTTTATCTATCGCGTCACTGGCAAAAAGGCCGATAAGTAATGAGCCTGTGATCCCGCCAACGCCATGGGCACGCCATACTTCCAGTGCATCATCAATATCCAGCTTTTGTTGCACGTACTTGGCAAAGTAGCAAGCCGTAGCACCAATAGCACCAATAAGGAGCGCAGAACTGGGTTCAACATAACCCGCAGCGGGAGTGATTGTGGCTAATCCGGCAACAGCGCCAACTAATACACCTGAAAAAGAGGGTTTACCATGTTCACGCCAATCCCAGAACATCCAGACCAGCATCGCAGTAGAGCCCGCTAATGTCGTATTGGTAAACGCATAAGCGGCGAGTTCATTAGCAGCATAAGCACCGCCTGAATTAAAACCAAACCAGCCAAACCATAAAAGCCCTGCGCCTACTGCAACTAGAGGTAAATTTGCCGGCTCCTCTCTCTTACCCTCTTTCGTACTTCTGCGCTTACCCACATACATAGCAACGGTTAAGGCTGAAACACCTGCAGTGGTATGGACCACCAACCCACCAGCAAAATCAACCACGCCCATTGATGCCATAAAACCATTGCCCCAGACCCAATGCGCCACAGGAATGTAAACCAGTAAGCTCCATAAAATAATGAATTTGAGATAAGCGGGAAACTTAAATCGTCCGGCAAAAGCGCCGGTCATCAATGCAGGAGTAATAATGGCAAACATCATTTGATAGGCAAAAAATAAAATAAACGGCACGCTCTTAGCGTATGTATCGTTCGGCTCTGCGCCAATATGGTAGAACCCCATAAATTCAGTCAAAGAACCAATCACACCTCCTACATCACTACCAAATGCTAGGCTAAACCCACCAAACACCCATAAAATGGCTATTACTCCCATGCAAATAAAGTTTTGCATCATAATAGTTAGCATGTTTTTTTCATTTACCATTCCCCCATAAAAGAGCGCTAGCCCGGGGGTCATTAATAACACCAGTGCTGTGCATAACAGCAAAAATGCAGTATCGCCAGTATTAATCATAACCATAACATTACCTTATGAAGTACTTTTGACTTGCTTGTAATTAATCCTTCTTGATAGCCCACTGACTTATCAATATTAAAAGTGGCCGAATCAAGCCATATTACCTGTGCGTTTTATGCTCAAGCAATAATAAATAGTGCCACTCATCATGAATAAACGGAAGGAGTTATGGGGAGTTTTCAAGTTTGTATATTAAGTGGGACGGTGAGTTAAAATAGCAAGATGGATATAATAGGTTAATTGCTTAATCAAAATAAGAATAAGGACACTTATCATAATTTTTTGATAATAACGATAAGTGCCTAAGTTAATTATTCATTTATATTTAACGAAATAAATACCAACTATTAGGTCAGTCAGTCAACCATAATAAAATGTCATCATTTCTTATTAGTATGGCTAGATAAATTAATGTTCAAACTTAATTCGTTTACGTCCGCCTGATGAGTCCAATTCAGCCTTGTCGTAACTGTCCAGATGATGATGCTGAATTAAGCTACGCAGATTATCCACATAAGCCTGACCACGCACGGAATAGTTGGCTAACGCTGCAACTAACTCATACCCAGTGACAGATTTGCCTTTAGCCTGCAGTGTCTGACGCAACTGCCACAGCTCATGATAGGCACGACTGGAATTGAGATTATAAATATAGGCAGCAGTTCCCTGATATAGGTTATCAAAGGCTGCCACTTTTACATGCCCTCCAGGGGTTGAGAGGTATTTCCCACCCCCTTGCGGTAAGTGTTCACCATAGAGGGCATTACCTTGGACTGCAAAATGACTGGTTCCCCAACCACTTTCATCTATCCCTTGGGCTAACACCATACCCGTTGGGATCACATCTATATGAAGAAGTAGCAGCTCAATACTCACGGATTGTTTATCGTCACTTTGCTGTGGTTCATCTTTTTTAGCACTGCTTTTAAGGCCATAATTGCTAGCTAAAGAGTGTAACCAAGCTTGCTCCTTCGCACTCCAGGTTGCACTTGGTTTCTCTGCCATCAAGGTTAAGTTAGCCCTCACTTTTAAGATCTGCTCATTTACCGCTAAGACATTCGGCAGTAACAGGCGTACAAAATCGTTTATCTTATTATCGACTGTTTGCTCATTAAGATCCTCTGGCAAATTCATCACATACAACTCAGGGACATGATGGTTTTGTCTGACTGTTTTCAAGGCATAACCAGATTGAGCAAACACTTTAGTCAACTGGGCAGCATTTGCTAGCGTGATTTCATCATTAACGTCGGCATAAGGCTGTTTAATGTTCTCAGGCATTAAGGGAAGTGACTCAGTACCAGCCACAGCATTCGTCACGGTGAAAATGCCAATGAACAGTAAAGCGTTGAGGGGACGAAAAGGTGTCATAGTGATTCACTCCACAGTTGCTTAAACTAACAAGCCAAACATTCGGTTTGCCCAAGTCATCTATCCAACCATTTTACCTAAAATACAACAATGACCAAGCACAAAGATTCAGGCTAAGAAAGACCCACCAGTATTAAGCCAGAGCACTTTTCCCCTGCTACACTTTATATTTGAAACTTTATTAAAAATAACTTTAATAACATCGCATTGCGATATAAATAGAGATGCATAGCAGATCTATTAAGCAAAAGGATTTGTTTATGGCCATCGCCTGTGTCGCCACAAGAGCCAGCAAAGGCGTCGACGCACCACCCGTCACCGTTGAAGTTCACTTAAGTAATGGGCTGCCAGCATTTAATTTAGTTGGTCTACCAGAAACTTCAGTTAAAGAAGCCAAAGAGCGAGTCCGTAGCGCCATTATCAACGCTGGTTTTGAATTTCCCATGCGTCGAATCACGGTTAATTTGGCACCTGCAGATCTACCAAAACAGGGAGGACGTTACGATCTTCCCATCGCTATCGGCATATTAGCCGCCTCGGAACAAATCCCTAAAAATGCGCTAGCCGATCATGAATTTGTCGGTGAACTCGCGCTATCTGGCCATATCAGACATAGTCATGGACTCTTGCCAGTCATTGTTGAGGCGCGTAAACAGGACACCAAAATTGTTATCCCTCTGGACAACCGCGCCGATGCGGAGCTGGTGGGATATAACAAGGTTCATTTTGCTTCCCATCTTCAAGGATTAAGTGAATACCTGCACGGCCAGGCACCGCTGCCCGGTATTGAGTCAGGCCTAGAGTGGATTTCAAATGACCCAGTGTCAGAGCATGCTTGTTTCAGTGAAGTGATAGGTCAATACCATGCTAAGCATGGGTTAGAGATAGCCGCAGCAGGTAACCACAATATTTTATTACTTGGGCCACCTGGAACCGGTAAAAGCATGCTTGCCAGTCGCATGATGCAGCTCTTACCGCCTTTGGATTACGATGAGGCACTGGAAGTCGCTACCTTGCATTCAGTCGCTGGTCACGAAATCAAACCAAAACAATTTTATACCCGCCCCTTTCGTAACCCGCACCATACGAGCTCAGCTATCTCACTGGTGGGTGGAGGAAGCATCCCCAAACCTGGCGAGATATCACTGGCCCATCGTGGGGTGTTGTTTTTAGATGAAGTGGTGGAGTTTCCGAGAAAAGTTCTCGATTGTCTGCGTGAGCCGATGGAAAGTGGCGAGGTGGTGATCTCCCGCGCAGCGGCGAAACTCACCTTCTTAAGTCGCTTTCAGTTAATTGCAGCCATGAACCCCAGCCCTTGTGGTGATATCGACAATGCCAGAGCCACACCGGATCAAATCCAGCGTTATCTTTCACGTCTATCAGGGCCTTTTCTCGACCGATTTGATCTCACCATCGAAGTACCTCGATTGCCTGAAGGTGCATTAACCAAAACTGACACTAAATCTGAAACCAGCGCAGAAATAGCGGTAAGAGTAAAACAAGCCAGAGAGTTACAGTTGAGCCGTGCTGGATGCCTCAACAGTGAACTGACAGGAAAACAACTCAAAGAGGTAGGTCAATTTAAACAAGCTGATCTGCTTTTTCTGGAGCAAAGCGTCAACAAATTAAATCTTTCGATACGCAGTTTTCATCGCCTTCAACGGGTATCTCGCACCATTGCCGATCTTCAACAGAGTCCAACCGTAGAGCGTAATCACATCGCTCAAGCACTCGGTTACCGCGCGATGGACAGGCTACTAAACAGCTTAAAAACCACTTATTAACATAAATGTCTATTAATCCGCTATAAAAATGAAAATTTCACTGATCTGGCACATCAATATTGAGCAAAAGCCCTACTGAGAGTAGTATAAGTCTCCAATTTGTATCAGGGGATGTTACGTGGGTGGAATTTGTTCTTTAATCAAGGGCTCTCTGGCTTTTGTCTGCTGGGTCATTAATACGGTGTTTTGGGTGCTCCCGATCGTCCTATTAAGCCCGATTAAATTGATTCCTGTACCTTTTATTCGAACTGCGATCTCATCGTTGCTTGATAACTGCGCTACTGCTTGGATCTCTATCAATGGGGTTATCGAGCGTTTTTTTCATCCGGTAAAAATTCATCTGCACAGCGATGCTGAGCTTAGTCCCAAAGAGTGGTACATGGTTATTGCTAATCATCAGTCTTGGGTTGATATCTTAATTTTACAGCGAGTCTTAAATCGAAAGATCCCCTTTTTGAAGTTCTTTCTTAAAAAGGAGCTTATCTTCGTGCCATTTTTAGGTCTAGCTTGGTGGGCGTTGGATTTCCCGTTCATGCGCCGTTATAGCTCGGCTCAACTCAGAAAAAACCCTAAGCTTAGGGGCAAAGATATTGAGATCACACGTAAAGCGTGTGCAAAATTTAAATCTAAGCCCGTTAGCGTGATGAACTTTGTTGAAGGCACCCGATTTCAAGCGAATAAACATCAACAACAAAATTCTCAATTTAAACGCCTACTGAAACCTAAAGCGGGTGGACTTGCCTTTGCACTATCAGCCATGGGCGAACATATTAATAAATTGGTGGATGTCTCTATTTATTACCCAGACAAGGTGCCGAGTTATTGGGAATATATTAGTGGTCAGGTTAATGAGGTGCATGTTCATATCACGGTCACGGAGATCCCAGCCGAGATGAGGGGGGATTACATGAAAGATAGAGCCTTTAAGATCGCATTCCAAGAACAGCTTAATCATATTTGGCAAGAAAAAGACCAAATGCTGGAGCTGTTAGCCAAAGACAACAAAGTAGACCAGAAGGTGTAACTGTACGATGCTGAATTTTTTACCCGCTTCACTGCTATACCTTATGAGTTCACTGCTCTTAGCCATTAATACTACGGTATGGGCAGGCTTAATCAGCTTAGGTGGCATTATCAAACTCTTCGTGCCTTTTACGGCGGGCCGAAACCTCCTCACTAAGATCATGAATCGATTTATGTGGGCATGGGCCACCTGTAATGGCGGTATTCTCTATCTGCTTGCAGATATTGAGTGGGATATTCAGGGGTTAGAAAATTTAGACAAGAGCAGTTGGTATTTGCTGATCAGCAACCACCTCAGTGGTTTCGACATTGCAGTGCAAACTTACGTGTTGCGTAACAATATCCCTATGCTCAAGTTTTTCCTTAAACGTGAGTTAATGTATATCCCCTTTTTAGGCCTAGGATGTTGGGCACTGGACATGCCATTTATGAGCCGTACCAGCCCAGCAAAGCTGAAGAAGAATCCAAAGCTAAAAGGCAAAGATTTAATTTCGACTCGACGTGCCTGCCAGAAGTTTAAAACTATGCCGACTTCAATCATCAACTATGTTGAGGGCAGCCGTTTTACCGAAGAGAAACGTACCCGTCAGGATTCGCCATATCGTTATCTACTTAGGCCTAAAGCCGGTGGCATCGCCTTTACGCTTTCTGCGATGGGCGAGCAGTTCACTCACCTACTCAACTGCACATTGGTTTATCCTGAGGCTCAGTCTGATCCTTTATCAGAGGTGATGCATGGGAAAATTAAGAAAATTATCGTTAAAATTGAAATCTTACCCGTCCCAGAAGTCGATAATAAACGTTACTTTTCAGAACCCGCTTATCGCGTCGAATTCCAGCGTTGGTTAAATCAACTATGGGAAGAAAAAGATGAGCAGATACATCAAGTGATGAAGCAGCACGGCGTTGCCAAAGAAGACAAACCATCACAATAATGTTTAAAATCTAGGTGTTATACCAATCAGTATAAGAAGTTGATCTACTCAGAGTGTTTTTGGGCAAACTAATTAAAGGCGAATGGAAGACATAATGGTTGTTCCCTTATGAGTTCATTCAACACAGAAGTAGGCAGCCAAAAACACTCGTTGCAAGCCACATGGATGTGGTGAATGTCATTAATGCAGGAGCAATTAATGACCTTGCCTCAGGACCGCTAAACCCTCGCTGAGCGATCAAATCTTTATACTGATTGGTATTAAGTTTGTGTAAGCGACAGAGATAGAGCCTACACTTTCAACATCTAGTGTCCCCTCTTGACTCTGAACTCCTCGCAATCCGCCTCCCCCAGCTAAAACACGCAAAAATGCACTTCGGACAGTTCAACCACTAAAACCACCCAACTCAAAGCAAAATGCTGGAATTGATTACATTTTAAGCATTAAGATAAATAAAAAATATAACTATGAAAAAGTGTCAATTGATAAGCCTGTTCATCGGTAAAATATTCACTCTTAGCATTGCCTTCTCAATACTCGTTGGCTGTTCTACTTTAATACCAACAAAGCAAGTTTCGCCCCATGAAGTGAGTGTGAGTGAACTGGGCTACTACTGGTTCGTTAGAAACGGTTCCTTGGATTGGTCATCGCTTTCAAGTGCCGAAGCACAGCAAAATCTCACCGCCACATTGACCATAAATTCAGAAGGAATAATTGAAAGAGTAGAGCTACAAGGAGGCGGAAATGAAATTGATGTCAGTGAACATCAACTGGCTGAACTCTCTAAACAAAAGTTCTCACCTACAGTCAATAACATTGATAAACAGCCAGTTAGACTGACCGTTTCCATTAGCCAACATTAATCTGAGTCGATATCTCTCTTATCCCCATTAATATCAGGCCATAACTTTAATAGACTGACCGCTAATGGCGGTGTCCAATGACTCACAGCACCTTACCTAATTGCTGCAATGACTAGCACTCTATTCATAGGCTCTTTAGATGAGTATCGAATTGCTCCCCCTAAAAAGACACATAAAGATACGCACTTGTATATGCTGGTGATTTATTGTATATATAACCCACAATTAAAATCGATGAAACCTTTAGCAGAATGTTCGCAAAAATACCGACACTAATTCTCCTTTGCCTACTTCTGGCGTATTCCAGTTCAGGTTCAACAGAACCCTTATTGTCATCAAAGCCATTGAGCCTTGATGAAAAAAAACCTGCCCTATTCTGCTCCATACCCAATATAGATACCGATAAAGTCGAACAAGCACAAATCCCACCGCAACTTATTATGTTCCCATTGCTGAATGCAATCACCAATAACCGCGCTTTTACCGCAAAATATAGCTTCTATAACGCTAGACTGACAATCCTGCTGCAACTCCTTTTGACTATCACCTTATTAGGTTTACTCACTTTGTTGTTACTTAGACTGCAAGCAAAGCGTAAACAAAGTGTCTTAGCAGCGAAGACGATCAGAGAATCAGAGGAGCGATTAAAACTCGCCTTATGGGCATCTGGCGATGGCATGTGGGATTGGGATATCCATAACAATACGGTTTTTAGAAGTCATATTGCTAACCCTAAGTTGTTTGGTAAAAATAACCAGACCTTACTGAGTATTATGCACCCTCAGGACAAACCTCGTGTGGAGCAGCTGCTCAAGCAACATCTTAATAGTGAGAGCATTTTTTTCGAAGCTGAATACAGAATAGAGCAAGCTCAAGATCAATGGATATGGCTATTAGACAGGGGGAAAGTGGTAGAGCGGGATAGCCAAAACACCCCTATTCGTATGGCTGGCATCCATAAAGATATTTCCGCAAGAAGAGAGATAGAAAACAAGTTATGGCTGTCAGCACAAGTGCTGCAAAGTATGAGTGAAGCCGTAATTATTGGTGATATTAACCATCAGGTTATCTCCGTAAACCCAGCTTTTAGTCAAATAACTGGGTTTAATTTTGAGCATATTGTCGATAAGCATCTGTTAGAGTTTGCATTCAACCCTCAAGCTAGATCGCAATATAAAAAGATCTTATTCGAGTTGAGCACTAACCATTACTGGTCAGGGGAAAGTTGCATAACACACCGTGATGGAAGCCAAATTTTAACCTGGCTAGAGGTCAATAAGATCTATGATGAGAATGGTAAAAAGGATCACTTTGTTGCGATATTTACCGATATTAGTGCCCGTAAAAAAGCGGAAGAAAATCTTAGGTTGCTGGCCAACTACGACACGTTAACAGGCTTGCCCAATCGTAGCTTATTCCATGACAGATTAAAGCACGCCATAGACAAAGCCAAAAGAACACACAGCTTAATCGCACTGTTATTTATCGACCTTGATCGATTTAAATTCATCAATGATTCCATGGGACATCATATTGGCGATCTTTTGCTTAAGTTAGTGGCCCAACGTCTTCAGGATATTATAAGAGAAGGTGATACTGTCGCCAGACTTGGCGGGGATGAATTTATCATTATTTTGGAAAATTTGAGTAATACCTCAGCAGCTGAGTCCGTCGCAGAAAAACTGATTCAGACCTTTAAAGCCCCCTTTATCTTGGATGGGAAAAAGTTTGTCGTTTCCACATCCATTGGGATTAGTTTATGCCCCACAGATGCTTCGAACAGTGAACTACTGGTCAAATCTGCCGACACGGCCATGTACTATGCCAAGTCACAGGGTCGAAATAACTTCCAGTTTTACTTACCGGCAATGAATGAAGTGACATCTCGTCAATTGTCGCTCGAGGCTGGCCTTAAAGAAGCGATTGAACGCGATGAGCTGTATCTGGTTTATCAACCTAAATACACCCTTCCTCAGCATAAGTTAACGGGATTTGAAACCCTATTACGTTGGGAGTCGAACACGCTTGGCAGCATCTCCCCCATGGAGTTTATTCCTGTTGCCGAAGAGATAGGCATGATTGAGCTGATAGGTCACTGGGTATTAAACCAAGCCTGTCAGCAGCTCTCCGTTTGGCACCAAATAGGCCACACTGACTTAACTATTGCTGTCAATCTATCGGCGAAACAATTGAAAACAGATCTGGTCTCGATAGTTCAAGCTGCGCTTGCGGTTGCGAATCTTCCCGCTTCAGCATTGGAGTTAGAGATCACTGAATCGAGTATCATGAAAAACCCCACGGATGCTGTCACCATCTTCACTCAACTTAAAGAGCTCGGTATCTCCTTAGCCATTGATGATTTTGGAACTGGCTATTCAAGTTTGAGTTATTTGAAACACTTTCCAGTCGACACCTTAAAAATCGATAAAAGTTTTGTGCACGATATTGATAGTAAAAAGGCCGACGCCACCATCACCACTGCGATCATAGCCTTGGCAAAAAGCTTACAATTAGAGGTGGTCGCTGAAGGCGTTGAAAATCATAAACAACTGTCGCTATTGACCGACTATCAATGCGATCAGGTGCAAGGGTTTCTGTTTAATAAACCGTTAACACCAGATGAGTGTGATCACTTGTTCTTTAAAACAGCGCAGGCTATTTAATACTGTAGCTGCCAATAAAAAAGGCGCCTAAGCGCCTTGTTTAATTTGGTCTATAGCAACTTGATCACGCGTTACGTTCTACATGCTGTATCCAACCATCAGGGCCTTGAAGCTTACCCTTTTGGATATCAGTCAATGTCTTATATAAACGACGAGTGTGTTCACCAACCTGACCATCACCAACAGTAACGATTCGATTATCTTCGAAAATATAAGAACCTACTGGAGAGACGACTGCTGCAGTACCAAAACCACCTGCTTCAATAATTTCACCGGATTCGATATCACTGATGAATTTATCTAGCATCACAGTCTCTTGGCGTACTTCACAACCTAATATCCCACCTAAATCTAATATAGATTGAGAGGTGATAGATTTCAGAATCGTGTCAGTAAAGCTAGGAATGATCACTGTGCCATCTTTTAAGATATGAAAGTGGTTCATCGCGCCCACTTCTTCTATCTGCTTATTGTTCGCATCAAGATAGAGCACTTGAGCTGCGCCATACTCAGCCGCCGCTTTACCCGCCTTCAATGACGCAGCATAGTTGCCCGCAGCCTTTGAAGCACCAGTTCCACCAGAAACTGCACGGTGAAAACGCTCGCTAATCAGCAGACGAATCGCTTTATCAAATCCGTCAGCATAATAAGGTCCACTCGGGCTAAGCATCACACAAAAAGTGTATTCCTGACTTGGACTCACTGACAGTCTATCTTCAGTCGCGAAGATAAAAGGTCTGATATAGAGGCAAGCATCTTCCTGCATTGGGAACCAAAGTCTATCCACATCGATCAAAGCATTAATGCCTGCAAGCTGCATTGATTCAGGTAAGCCCGGAATGCATAAGATGTCAGCAGAGCGATTGAGTCGCTCGGCATTTTTATCTAATCGGAAGGTATAGATCTCACCATCATCATGCCTAAAGGCTTTAGCCCCTTCAAACACAGATTGACCGTAATGTAGCGCGATAGCGCCCGGTGCAACTTGAAATGGCCCATAAGGGACAACTCTTGGATCACACCACTCACCGTCGCGATAATCCATTAAAAACATATGATCGGTTCTGAGGTTACCGAAGCCCACATTAGTTTCAGGCTCGAACTGCTCAGTACGGCGTTCTAACGCAGGTTTTAAATTATAATTTATGTGCATTGCTTACCACCTTAAATACTGACTGAGCAGCCTATTCAGTGGTCACAATAAAGTCAAGTAAAACGGGGGTTAGCCTAAGAAACTTCAACCCGTCGCCTGTAAACCTGAACAGCTCGTTTCAGCTTCTGTCGGCGCGCTTGATATTGCTCTACAAGCGGCGCAACTCATATGATCACGATAATGCTTATCAAAAAAAGCAGATGAGCGAGACTCGAGTGAATCAAACAAATCATGCGTAAGCGGTTTACGCCATTTATATTGGCCCATTAACTTAGCCAGATGGCGATAGCATGTTTCACGTCGGTGACTTAGATATTTTACATCGACCAATTGACTCTCAAATTGAGTTAAAGACCCCGTTAAATAAAAAGTGATCCCTTGCACTAACTCCATCACTTGTAATGGTGTGGCCTCTAACTCGCCACGTTCAATCGCCTCATAGAGAGAATCAGTGAACCATTTCCAAAAAGCATTAATGCGTTTTTTAAAACGATCGACTTTTTCATCGCTGGCCAACTGCCACACCATGGTATTGACCGACACCGAGCGCAGAGTAAAAAAGCTTTTACTGCGCTTTATCGTCTCAAAGGTAAACAGTATCGGTAACAGGACTTTCTCTTGGGCGGTTAAATCAGGGTGTTTGTTGATGAATATCTGTAGATGATTCGAGGTCGCACTGCGCAAAAATAGGCAGACTAATACGTCTTCTTTACGCTCAAAAAACTTATATAAAGTCCCCGTTGAGCACCCCACCTCTTTCGCCAATTGCGAGAACCTAAATGACACGATACCTTGCGTCTCGATCAACTGTTCTGCGGCATCAAGTATTTGATTACAACGCAGCATTGGCAGTGTTTCAGTAGGACATTTCATCTATAAAAAGCCAGTTTATGTAATTAAACCGATTATGCACTTTTAATCATTTTCCCTTAGAGATATCTCATCTAATCGGGATTCACTTCACGCAAATATACCCAAACTTTGACGCCATATAGAATCTGTTCACATTCTATGTTCGTAAATCATTGTCATGTTGAGAGAAAAGATCTTCGAGAGCTAACTCACGAATATGTTTGTCACTGAAAACATGACGTGACTCAGTTCACCTTTAATCACTGACATTGCGCTTATCTTTACCCTATTCCTATTATTGAGGGTCACAGAATGCAAGGTAGAAGAAACTTTTTAAAGCTCAGTGCCGGCGCTGCCGTTGGTAGCTTAGCAGCAACATTACCCAGTACCGTACAAGCTAACACTTGTCATGAGATTAACTGGGATGAAACCTTTGATGTGATTATTATCGGCTCAGGCTTTGCTGGCCTCTCTGCCGCGATTAACCTCAAACGCAGTGGTATCAAATCTGTATTAGTCCTAGAGAAGATGATGCAGTTTGGCGGTAACTCAGCCATTAATGGCGGCTGGTTCGCCGTGCCTAAAAACCCAATCCAGTTATCACAAGGCATACTTGATGATTCGCCCGAAGAACTGGTAAATGACCAAGTCACTGCAGGTCGAGGGATGGCCTCAAAAGAACACTTACAAGCTATCGCAAATCATGCTTTAGATTCATACCACTTGTGCGTTGACTCAGGCGTTAAATTTCGCGAAGGGTTCAACATGCTGGTAGGGGGTCATAACAAGGCGCGTGCTATACGCACTGTGGATGGCACTGGTGGTGAAATTACACGTAACTTGTATCAAGTGGCTAAAAACGAAGGGGGTGATTTACGACTTCAACAATATGTTGAAGACTTTGTCATGGACGGCAATAGAATTATCGGCCTTAAAGTACGTAGTGGATTTCGATACCCAAATCTAAGCACGGGTGAAATTACACACATTAAAACCAACAAAGTGGTCATTGCGACAGGCGGCTTTGCAATGAACAAACAGCTTTGTAATCTGTTAGACCCTTCTATTGATCCGACGATGGATTGCACAAACGCAAAAGGCGCGACTGGTGAAGTCACCCTTACCGCTATGTCTCATGGCGCAATGCCAGTTCATATGAACATGATTCAGACCGGTCATTGGGGCTCACCAGACGAAGGCGGCTTTGGCTGGTCTAACGCCTTATTATCCATCACGTTCCATGAAGGTATGATAGCAAGCGTATTAGATGGTAATCGTTTTATGAATGAACGTTTAGATCGCAAATATTGCTCTGACCGTATTTTAGCCCAACGTAATCCTGACAACACCCCCGCATACCCAATCGCGTTTTTTAACTATAACGACTACCCGAACGACGACAGAGTCGTGCGCGCATTGCGTGATGAAATGGCGTGGAAAGTTGACAGCATTGAGGAGCTAGCGGCCAAGTTTGATGTGGATGCTAGCGCCCTAAAAGCATCAATCACATTACACAATAAACATGTCGAAAATCGTGAAGACCCACTTTTCGGTCGATTAATGGATACCGCAAAACACCTGACTCCCCCTTTTGTAGTTTCCCGTATCTGGCCAAAAGTGCATTACTGCATGGGCGGTTTAAAAACCGATGTTGATGGCCGAGTGATTGGATCTAAAAATCTAGCACCACTGCCAAACCTATATGCGATTGGTGAAGCGACTGGCGGTGTCCATGGCGTCAACCGCCTCTCATCTTGCGCTTGTTTAGAAGGTTTAGCGGGCGGATTTATCGTTAGCAAAACAATTAACACAGATATGGAGGTTTAGTCATGAAGACATTTATTGCCGCTTTAACATTACTCATATCTATTTCTAGCACCGTTTATGCTGGTGATTTGATCACGGCTAAAGGAAAAACCTTAGGTCGTGATAACCATTCATTTATTTATGAAGAAAAAGACGCATGTAAAACGTGTCATGTTAATGCCAAGAAAAACACTAACGATGCAGCCTGTGTAGAGTGCCATGGGACAATTAGCACTATAGACATCGATACCAGTCGTCTTGTTAACGCACATGCAAACCCTCACAAGTCAGTACATTATGGTGAAGCAATTAGCTGTATCGCTTGTCATGCTGAACATAAAGTTAAAGCACCTTTATGCTCTGAGTGCCATAGAACGTGGTTCAAAGAGATGTAATTTATATTGCCAATATAACTCATCGGCTCTGGTTGTTTATCAGAGCCGTCCTTAATCCCACACGCTACACGTCACTCATCTCCCCCGAGCAGTAAGCCTTACCATTCGCCTGAATAAGTTCGACTGCCGCTTTACCTCTAAAAATACGTCACTGATAACTTTATTCGCGATCTCGCTCACGAATAACTTTGCTGCTCAAAACATTGCGTGATCCAATTCAATTTAACCAAGTAACTATCACTTTATTCTTAGCTTAAGCAACTAATTACAATAAAAAATATGGCAGCGTAAAGCTAAGCTAGATTTTAATAGGAAGAGAGTGATGAAACTAAAAATGATGTTCGGGATCGCAGCGTTAGCGTCGACTTCAGTCATGGCAGAAGGTCCGCAATGTAACCATACACAACTGCCTTACCAACAGATGACGCCTGTGCCATATGACAGCACCCCCTACTCGCCACAAGACACCATGCCTGAGCAATGTAGCAACCCTGAAGTTGAAGCGTATATCGCCGCTTGGGAAGCGGGTGAGATTGACTTTAAAACGATTAAATCGAACAGCAGTATTCCCGCCGATCAGCAATTTTGTAAATCATTAGATGACGACGGTAATGTACTCGAAATTCAAGACTGTGATAAATCAAAATCACCAGTTGGCTATATTTGGAAAGAACTGTCAGATAGCCCTGTGGTTATCGGGATCACTGACGGCAGAAAATCAGACCATGCACCGCACTTTCATGGTCAGCCTGAGTGCTACTATGTAGTCAACGGTGAAGGTCAGACTCTTGCGGATAACCAGTTCAAGAAACTTGGCACAGGCCAGTACTTCTATATTCCTGGTGCAACTATTCACAACACACCCATTATGACGGATGAAGGTTTGGGCGTAATGTATTGGTACCCTAATAATGCGAATTTCAATGGATTCAAATATTACTGGCGTAACGATGTGAAAAACTTGCATGTTGCTGAAGAGGCCTTCGACCGTGTCGATGAGATCCGTAAACGCGATCTCAACCTAGGTCCTTATGGAACTAACGACGCTATTTTTAAAAAATAAGCCAAATTGATCTCTTGGGGCTGATGCAAACCCCAAGAAATTAACGAGATCTGAATATCCCCGCTTAACTAACATGCAATACTGAGCAAGATAAACGCCAAAAACAACAAAATATAAACATAAACCCAACCTAAAGAGGTCCAGATAATACAATTATTGAACAGGACGGCTGGATATTAACATCCAATTAATACAAACACTTGTACTAAACGACGGTTCAGTTCTTGTTCAGCTAATGCCATCTACTATGCCCTCAACGAAACAAAAACCTTATTATTCAAAGAGTGAGAGCATATTATGAAAAAGCAATCTTTAGCATTAGCCGCTGTTCTAGCCACCGCAATTTCAGCACCAACAATGGCAGCAGATTGGTTCGTCGGTGGTGCCGTAGGTGCCCAGCAAAACACTTACAAAGGTTCTTATACTCCTGAACTACAAAACCCAATCGCAGGTGTATCTCAAACTGAACACATTAAAGAAACCGAAAACAACGTAATCTATGAAGTTAGAGCCGGTGTTTACTTAAATGATGCTAACCGTGTTTATGGTACTTACTCATACAACTCAGATGATTTCACTAAGCAGCAAAGCTTTTTAATGTCATATGATTACCTCGTCGGACTTGGTGCTTCCAACAAGTTAAACTGGTTTATTGGTGCAACTGCAGGTATGAACCATCTGAGCCCAGAAACAAATGAGTTTGATTCTAAGAACCGTTTTGTTTGGGGTGGTCAAACAGGTTTGATGTATAAGATTAACGATAACCTAAGTACTGAAATTGGTTACCGTTACCTTAAGCAGGATTATGATATCAGTAATGCACCAGTGCCTACACCTTACAATGGCGTAGTTGCAGGTTCTGAGACCGCATCACTAAATGATAGCCAGCAACTATATCTATCAGTTGATTACCGCTTCTAAGCGAGCTAGTTAGCTAAAAAAGCCCCGCAAGGGGCTTTTTGCTATAAACAAATCGGCCTCAGTATCTAATTCCTTCGTTCAGCCCTCTACTTGTAAAACTCCTCTTCTAAAAAATCTCGTCAGTAGAAAGAAAAGACCTCCTGCGGTGATCATAACCATCAGCCAAACGCCATAGACTGGCAAAGCCAAGTTAGTTAGTTGATATCCCAAAAGTGATGTGAGAGCTGCGATCATCGCAAAAGGAAGTTGAGTAATAACATGGGAGTGTGGTTCACAACCACTGCTAGTTGCGCTCAACACGCTAGTATCTGATATGGGGGAACAGTGATCACCAAACACCGCTCCCGCCATTACCGCACTGAGCGCAGGGACCAATAAAGTGACATCGACAACTGCGGCAATCTCACCACCGATAGGGATCATGATTGCAAATGTCCCCCAGCTTGAACCCGTCGTAAACGCCATCACCGCACACAATAGAAACATACCAGCGAGAAGAAAGTGCTCCGACATAAACTGCTCGGCCCAGCCAGCCAATAACTTCGCGACACCTAAGTCACTAATCACAGCACCAATCATCCAAGTAAAAATTAAAATTCCTATCGCAAAACTGATGCCCTGAATACCTGCCAATATATCTTTTATCAGCTGACTAAGACTTCGGCCAGATAATTTGAGTAATACGACACTAGTCAGCATTGCCAATATACAGGCATTACGCATTGAGCTACCGATATCAGCATTAGACAACCAATCGGTGATGCTCCAATTATCAGACGCTGTCGCCCCTGACCATAATGTGAATCCTATCGAAGCGAGCAGCAATGTCGCCATCGGAACACCCAGCAACCAAGGGCTACCAAGCTTCACAGACTCCCTGACTATGACTGTACTGTTCAGCGGTGTAAAACCACTACCATACCAGGCAGCCAACAAGGACAAACCAATGACGGTTATCGCATAAAAGTTCATTTGCGCCATCTCCATAAATGCCTGCAATGGAGAGACGGGCAACAAGGTGATCCCAGCTAGTATTGCCATCACGTATGGCCCCCAGCTTGAGAAAGGCAACAATGAGCATAAAGGGGAAGCATTCGAGTCAACTAAATAAGCAATTTGCTCTTTAGGCATACCGTAACGCTGACTCAATGGCTGACAAACATGACCCACTGCAATGCAGCTAAAGATCCCATCGATGAAAACTATCCAGCTTAGAAACACTACTCCCAACCTAGCTTGCCTGCCATTTCGAATTCTATGATACAGCCAGTCGGCAAACGAATTTACCGCGCCACCTCGAGCCAATAATTGGGTCATTGCGCCAAGTAACACCATCGCTGCTAACACATTCAAATGCCAAGATTGCCAACTCCCATCGGCATAAACTTGATGGCTTGCCGTTACCGCTAAATATTCCACAGCCTTGAATGGATTAAATGAAGCTATCATCAACGCGCCAGAGATAATTCCGACACCCAAAGCCAAAAGGGTTCGCCTAACTGTTAAGGCTAAAATGAGCGTCAGAGCCAAAGGCAAGAGTAGAAAAACACTTGTCGTCATTGAAATGTTCCACGGGGAAATTAAGAGGAGAATCAGAGCGATATTATAACACGTACAAAAAAAACACGATTCATACGAATATACAGAGATATTTTAGACATTCAGCATAATTAACTATTCACTACTGTATGTGCACTGATAGAATCAACTACCATCCAGAAACTACTAGGACTCCCATGAGCCTTGAACTACTGTCCAAACTGGAGACAAAAATCCAGGCAGCACTTGAAACTATCGAGCTACTAAAAATGGAGCTTGAAGAAGAGAAGCAGAAGAGCATCGGACTGACTGAGCAAAACCAACAACTAAGTCAGGATCTCAATTCTTGGAATGAGAAAGTGACTGGACTCGTTGGCTTGCTCAATGATGAAGTGAACTAAAAGCCTGTATTGTACGAATGCGAAGATTTACGCTATCTTCGCTTCGCTACTTTGAGTTTCTATCAACTCATTTAACTCAAGTACTGCCTGCTTTACCTCTGGTAAGCTTTTCCTTGGCAATAAAAATCTCCCTTTTTCAAACTCTAAACGACCCAAGTCTTTAACCCAGATCACCCCAGACAAAAATATACGTGCATGCTTAACAATAAGCTTAGGTGCATAGACAGGAAATACTCTCACATTGGCCTCCTATTACCGATACAGATTTTCTTATTAATTATGGATACTAGTTCAGATTTTGACAGGATATTTCCATAAGAGTTGCATTAAAGAATGTATATAATTGTAAGTATTTGAAACCAACCTTGTCTGACATCTATTTCCCCCCTTCTGTTAAACGAATATCCACCAAAGATTAATTAAATTGGCACTTGCCAATAAATTGACTCCCTGTTAAGTTAGATTTGTTACTCAGGGTAAAACTGAGCCTCATGGCTCAACTGCCGTATTTCTTGCGACCAGGAAATACGGTTTTTTTATGCCTTTTAAACAGCTATTTAAGTCAATACTTGAACTCTAGATGGTGTACTTTCTGCGTAAAATCTCCTGATGCATTACAATTTGTTAAGCATTCCTGCTGGATAGTCACCAAAACACCTGACACAAATCCCTTCAATCGCTATCCCTGCGATCAGGGATAAGTACATCCATGTACAAAAAAGGAGCCGTTAGGCTCCTTTAATCAATGAGTAATGACTCAGTGTTTATTTTTTACTTGTTAAGTAATAAGCGATATCGAGTAGCTCGTCATAAGACTTAATCGCCCCAGTCTCTACGCGATACTTACCGTTAACGACAAGCGCTGGTACACCTGAGATTTGTGCATTTTCAGTCGCTCGCTTCATCTGTGACATTTGAGCACTCACCATGAATGAACTTGCCGCAGCATCGAAATCTTTACCATCAACGCCATTATCAATGAATAGATTACGAACATCATCACGATTCGTGAAGTGTTGCTTCTTCTCATGGATAGCACTGAATATGGCTTTTTCAATCTTATCTTCAACTTTCAATTGATGAGCCACAGCAAAAGCACGTGACATTTCAGTGCCCATCTCTCTACCGATAAACTCAACATGGTTCTGCTTGAACACAACACCTTCTGGTAGATTCGCTTTTATTTGAGGAACTTGTACTTTAGAAAAGTTATAACAGTGGCCACAATAAAACGAGAAATACTCAGTGATTTCAGGCTTAGCAGTCGCTGGACCGTCATTGAGCACAGTGTAATGCACACCCTCTTTATAATCAGCAGCGAGTGCTGCCATTGGCGCTGTTAGTAGGGCTAGGGCAATCAGTAATGCTTTTTTCATGATGATTCCTTGTTCTTTGCGCAATACGCTAGGTAATTTTAATAATTTGAAGAATAACATAATGTTCTTTGGAGTCCATCTCAAGCGTATTAGTTCATTTTTCTGTTACAAAATGAGAGTTATACTAATATCCGGGGATAAGACTCAGTGCTGGTTCATCGAGTACCGCAAGTTGTTCCTTAAATGAAAGGATCTGTTGCTCCCAATATTTCTCCTCTCCGTACCACGGAAAATTCATAGGAAAAGCAGGGTCTTCCCAGCGGCGACTCAGCCAAGCATTGTAATGTAACATGCGCATAGCGCGTAACGGTTCAATCAATGTTAACTCTTTAGCGTCAAAATCACAGAACTCTTCATAGGCTTCAAGCAAGATCTCTAATTGGAGTTGTTTCTGCTGTCTATCACCAGTGATCATCATCCAAAGGTCTTGAATAGCAGGTCCGGTACGCGCATCGTCTAGATCAACAAAGCCCGGCCCATCAGGCGTCCATAAAATATTGCCCGGATGCAGATCGCCATGTAAACGTATCTGTTTAGGGTTCTGTTTAGCCCAGATCTCTTTTGATTTATCTAGTACCTGTTCCACAATCGTAAAATAGGGCAAGACTAACGAAGAGGGAACATGACCGGATTCTTTCAGCCACAGCAGAGATTCATCCCCTAACACCTGAGGATTGACTAAATCACGATGTTTAAACTTCCCCTGCTGCGAAAATTGGTGAATACGTCCGATAAAACGTCCGGTAGCCTCCAACTGCTCTAAGTTATCCACCTCAAACGAGCGGCCACCGATCGATGGGAATAGAGCGAATCTAAAACCTTTATACTCATGTAGTGAGCGGCCATTGATAATGATTGGGGTTGCAACAGGGATCTCTTCGTCGAAAAGAGACTGAGAAAAATCATGTTCCTCCTGGATCTGTTCATTACTCCAACGTTCAGGACGATAAAATTTCACCACATAGCGTACGCCATTGTCACAACGAAATTGATAAACTCTATTCTCATAACTATTGAGTGCTAACAGACCTGTTTCTGGGTAGATCCCCAAACTTTCAATCGCATCTAGAATGAGATCAGGCGTTAATGCCTGATAGTGAAACGCCGCACCTTGGTTTTCTTGGTTCATTTTTGTTGCTCCAACAGGCTAGCGAGAAACTCTAGCACTTCAAATTCATCATCCCGCGTAACCGATAACCAGCAGATATCCCCATAAAACTCATAATTAAGTTGCATCAAGGTACCTTCAAACTCCAGTAGCCACTGGTGCCTGTCCGCTCCCCATTGGCGCTCTAAGATTTTGGCATCAATGGAGCTAGATAATGGTTCGGCAAACAACTCAAAAGCTTCAAAGTCGATATTGGCCTCAATCGACAAACTGTTCGACGTAGGATCAAGCTGTACTGATGTTAACTTCATTAATGAGCTCTCTTAAATACAGGTATTACATGCGCTAACTATGGAGAAAAAGATGATCATTTTTGGTTAATCAGACTTAAAAAATTAAGGAATCAACGAATGTCTGACACGTTAATGAACCCGTGTCGTTTGCTACACATTGCTGACCACATTGAAAGCTGCCGACACCAGAATCACTCAACTTGACCATCCCAGCTCCCTTCATCAGACACTGCTCTGACGTCGAATAATATCCAGCGATATGCTCACTTGGTTTCGCAGCGGTAGAAATACTCGCCTCGTCTGCGTAATAAAATAGAGTCCACTCAGGGTTTTGCGTACAAGCCGTCAAAGAAGAGATAAATAAACCCAGTAAAACGAACCTCATAAACACTCCAAAATGGCGTTAAACAGCAGCCAATAAAAAAGGCGAACCTAAGTTCGCCTCATTTTACACAGCTTACGCCAATACTAATACGCTGTTTTACTTTTTCGCTTTAGCCTTCGCTTTTTCGATCCGAACAATTCGTCCTTCGAACCCAGTCACAGTACCATCACTCAAACCGTAGCTTGTGGCCTTTTGACAAACGCTTATCGCTTCATCGAACCGACCAGTATCATTAAGCAGAGTTGAAAGATGCATGAAACCAGCCCCTTTCTCACTCGATGGCGATGCTAACGAGGCGAACAACTCGAGATAATCAGGTGTTAACCCTGCGCCGTAATCAGCATACTCAGCCTGCTTACGTTGTTTGTAACATTCACCAATTGCGGCCAATAGAGCCTGATGCTTTACGCTTGTATCTGATGCACCACGGTATTCCACCAGCGCATTGGCTAATTTATCATTCGCCCACGATTCATCAGATTGTGCTGGCTCTGGCTCTGGCTCTGGCTCTGGCTCTGGCTCTGGCTCTGGCTCTGGCTCTGGCTCTGGCTCTGGCTCTGGCTCTGGCTCTGGCTCTGGCTCTGCAGGAGTATCAACGGGCAAGGTCACTGCTGCAACCACCACCTCTTCTGGAGCTATCGACTGATTGTCACTTGCAGACTTTTCATTATCGACACTGTCAATTTGATCCATTGAGTCAATGTCGGCGACCTTTTCCACTTCCGTTTCTTCAGCTAAAGGAGTCACGACAGCCTTTACAGCTGAACCTTCCTCAACTTGAGCTTCATCTGCTGACGACTTCTCGACTGCAGGCACTTCTTCAATCTCTTTTTCGCCAGGCTTATTTACTTCCTGTTCGTCTTCGGCCAGTCGTTTAGCGCGTCTATAAAGATAAACGCCTAAAGCAACCAGTAATACAATGGCTAAATATTTCATTGTCATCCACCAGTGATTTCCTACTAAATCTAAATAATTTGGTTAAGTTTAACTAGCCATAAATGTACAACTAGTAACCAGTATTATTAATCCATTCTCTTGCTATAAATCAAGTGTTTATCTAGTTTTTTATTTCAAATCGTCAAATTTCTTATTTTTATTACCACCAACTCCCATTTATTCAGGAGTATTACACAATAAAATATTTAAATAAAACGAGAAAAATCAACAACGACTTAAGGTTATCAGCACATGTAAAATCACAGCTTTAACACTAAGAAATAGATAAATACTTGCACCATTATATCTAACAATTCAGCCAGAAGGGCGTAGATGGCACATTAATTAATGAACAACCAAAGCTTAAGTTCTCTTTCTTTGTACTTTTAAAGCGCTATTTTGTGCGCACCTTCATGGATTATACTGCTGAACCCTCTAAAATAAGCTTAAGCATTTGAGTCAATGACTCCAATTATCAAATAGATCTAACCATTTGGAGCTAGCAATGGCAAAACATGAGTTATTAAGCGGTAAGTTACTCTACGAATACAGAACCATTGCCGCAATGGTACAGATCTATTGCAAAGCTCATCACCACAACACTACCGTCGACCAATGCGAGGAATGTGTCACATTTTTAGCCTACGCCCATACACGCCTCGATCGCTGTCCCTATGGGCAAGATAAACCAACCTGTAATAAGTGCCCAGTCCATTGCTACAAGCCACATATGAAAGCAAAAGCACGAGAAATCATGATATTTGCAGGCCCTAGAATGCTTCTCCCTCATCCGGTCATGGCCATACGCCACCTGCTCGCCGAACGTTCTGCTGCCCCTGGAAAACCTCCATCACATGTATCTAATCGACACATAAGAAAATCTCAAGAGTCTTAAAGATAAATGAATACTGCCAGGTAGCCTGCTGGCAGCTCATATGCTTATTTATCGCTGGATAGGAATCCACAAAGACCTAATACCAATCAGTATAAGAAGTTGATCTACTCAGAGTGTTTTTTGGCAAACTAATTCAAGGCGAATGGATGACATAATGGTTATTCCCTTATGAGTTCATTCAACGCAGAAGTAGGCAGCCAAAAACACTCCTTACAGGCGAGTTTTAGCGGTTCTGATACTGTGTTAACGAGCTTAACCGTAGGAATAACTATGCTCTTCACTCGTTGCCTTGCCTCAGAACCGCTAAACTCTCGCTGAGCGATCAAATCTTTATACTGATTGGTATAATACTTGATTAAAATCTCAGCCATCCCCTTGCTTCTAACCTGCAATTAATACAACAATGAATTGCTATGAATGAATTCAACAGTTTTTTCTCTCAAGGATATTGGTGGCTCTCTCTATTCGGCGGGCTTCATTGTATCGGTTTAGGCCTTTATATCCGTTACGTTTACCGCGAAGGAAACGGCAATAATAAGTTACTGGGCAGTATCTTTAGTTTGATGGGCCTGTATTTCTTTACCGGTATGCTGAACCGAGACAACTCCCCCGTTCCCATACATCTACTCTTCACCCTTATCATCCCTTTTTACTTTCTGCTCATGCCACTTCTCTATCTTTACTGCTATAGAAGCCTAAACAACATCAAGCTTGAATTACGACTTTCAGCACATTTTTATCTAGCACTCATTGTTGCTTTAGCAGTGCTTATTATCTCTATTGAAAGCAAAAGCTTTGTGCTTGATTTCAGTAATACTTTGGAATTAGGAGAATTCAGTTTTACCCATTTAGGCGCTCTCGCAACACTGCTTCCCGGCATGCTCTCTATTCAAACCCTCATCTACTTCATTCTCATTATTGAGATGTTGCGAAGATACAAAGGTCGTTCACGAAAAGCGCACCAAGAAAGTTTACAAGACATCAAGTTTCATTGGTTGCTAGTACTCACCCTCGCCTTGATGTGCAACTGGTTAGTGCGAACCCTACTCGTAATTCTGCCCTTTTATCTGGGCGATCAAATATCTGAAATCCCCCAAGCAATGGCTCGCCTATTACTCTTGCTGACTGTGTATGTTCTCGCTATTTATGGGCTCAAGCAGATCACTAAAGCCGCCTATTTGCGGGGCAAACTCAATCGCCATAAACACACATTAATCAATCCACTCAAAACCAGTAATCAACTGTTAAATTCAGAAGAGCTCAATTACCTCCATCAACTAATGAGGGAAGATAATCAAGAAGATGAAAAGCAACACCAATAGCTCAAAGTCACTTAAAAAATCAATTAAGAAGATTAACAAATAGATTAACGCTTTTTAACGTCTCTCATTTTAAGCTATTGTGTCTACAAATAATAAAACAAGGGACCACCATGGGAAAGCTAAGTCGTTTGAGTATGCTGGCAGTCATCAGCAGTGTACTTGCATCAACCTCATCTATCGCAGCAACACAAAGAACACACATCATTACCACAGACGACTTTTTCGATATTGGTGGCATGTCCAGTGTCCAACTCAGTCCCGATGGAAAGCAAGCCGTTTGGCTCGAATCACGCTGGGATAAAGAGCTAGATAAAAGCCAACGTGATCTATGGCTACTGGATACGAAAAGCCGTGAATCCCAGCGCATGACATTTACTAATGAAAGCGAATCCAGCCCTCAGTGGAGCCCTGATGGTCAGTACATCTATTATTTGAGTTCAATCAAACAAGAGAAAGCCAAAGCACCTTACAACGGCAAAAAACAAGTGTTTCGACTGTCCGTCAGCAGTGGTAATAGCCAACCCATGACGAAAGAAGTCGATGGTGTTAACGGCTTTCAATTGAGCCAAGACGGCAGTAGCCTCTACTTCTTAGCCACCAAAACGGTTAAAGACAAAGACGAGTGGGCCTCGATGCGTGCTAGCCATTCAGCGCCAAAATATGGCCATGGTGAGCGTAAAACCAATCCGTTGTACCAGCTGGATCTACAACACTTTAAACAAGAGTTGTTACTCGATGACGATAAGGTTGTCTGGGAGTTTAAGGTCAACAATGACGGCAGTAAAATTGCCCGTATAACCACCGATGACAATGAACTTGTTCGGCTTGAAGGCTGGTCAGATATCGAAGTCTTTGACACGGCAACACAAACAAACTCTATCCTTGCTGATACTCAATGGCGAGACAATGCGCCATCTCCCTATGGCTGGTTACTTGGACTGGCTTGGCAAGATAATAATACCGAACTAGCCTTTCGAATCGATTTCGATGGTCATCCGGGTAAGTTATTTATTGCCAATGCAACCGCGAGCACCAAACCCTCTTTTGAGCTCACTCGCGAAGGTGATGTGACCTTAAACTCGGGTGATATCAAATGGCGGCCTAACAGCGACGAGATTTGTTACCGTGGCAGCGATCATGGCCGAGTTAAACTCTTCTGCACCCAAGTCGAAGATGGCGAGCAAGGCGACACCCGCAACGTCATCAAGGGCGACATGGTTATTGGCAGCTATAGTTTTAGTCAAAATGGTAAATCAGTCGCCTTTAGTCACAATGGGCTAGATCATTTCTCTGACATGTTCATTGCCGACGCCAATCGCAAAAATGCCAAAGCCAAACGCCTTAGCAATATCAACCCCCAAGTCGACAATTGGCAGTTACCTCAGATATCAATCGTCAAATGGACAGCTCCTGATGGCGCAGTCGTCGAGGGAATATTGGATCTACCCGCAGGTTACAAACAAGAGGATGGCCCACTGCCTTTAATTGTTCAAATTCACGGCGGCCCGACTTCAGCAACGCCCTATGCGTTACAACATAGATCTTATGGTCGCTCTACTTTTACCGCTGATGGTTGGGCACTACTATCACCAAACTACCGTGGTTCAACTGGCTACGGCGACAAGTTCTTAACCGATCTTGTCGGTCAAGAGCATGTTATCGAAGTTAATGACATCATGGCGGGAGTTGATAATCTTATCCAAGCTGGCATTGCCGACGGCGATAAGATGGCGGTTATGGGATGGAGTAACGGAGGTTACCTAACCAATGCATTAATCAGTACCAATACCCGATTTAAAGCGGCAAGTTCTGGCGCAGGCGTCTTCGATCAACGCTTGCAGTGGATGCTCGAAGATACCCCCGGCCATGTCATTAACTTTATGGAAGGTCTGCCTTGGGAGAAGCCTGATGCTTATACTCATGGTTCATCCCTAAGCCATGCCGATAAAATAAAGACTCCAACCTTAATCCACATCGGTGAGAACGATCAGCGTGTTCCTGTTGGGCATGCACAAGGCCTATATCGCGCCCTTAAGCATTACCTCAATGTGCCAGTGGAGCTTATCGTCTACCCAGATGAGGGTCATGGTTTAAGTAAATACCAGCACCGAAAAGCCAAGATGGAATGGGATCAAAAATGGTTCAATCACTATGTTTTGGGCAACGAAGTCTCGGGGGAGAAGAGTAACTGAATATAAGCTGACTACTCTGCAAAAAAGCGCCCTAAAAGGCGCTTTTTTAGTTTTAGGTGAGTATGCTGAAGCTAGCAATTGAAACGGAGTACATTATGAAAAAGTTTATCAGCCTGATCTCAGCAACATGCTTGGCCGCCACGCTTATGTTCTCACAAGCCGTCCTAGCCGATGAAGAGTACACCGACACTATCGCCAAATTTAAAATGGCCAATGACACTCACAAGTTTTTCGACAACGCTTATGGTTACGCTATCTTCCCCACCGTAGGTAAAGGCGGTTTCGGCATTGGCGCAGCCTACGGTAAAGGTAAAGTGTTCCGTAACCAAGGCTACACTGGGGACACTAGCTTGACGCAGATATCCTTAGGTTTTCAAATCGGAGGCCAGGCCTACAGCGAGATTATTTTCTTTAAAAATGCCAAAGCCTATGACGCCTTCACCAGTGGCAGTTTTGAGTTTGGTGCCCAAGCTTCAGCTGTCGCCATCACCATAGGTGCAAATGCCCAAGCTGGCACCACAGGTAACTCAAGCGGCGCAGGAGGCAAGGTCGCTAAAGCGTCATACATCAATGGAATGGCAGTCTATACCATGGCCAAAGGCGGTTTGATGTTTGAAGCAGCACTAGCTGGACAATCATTTACCTTTGAAGAGAAGTGATCATCATCAACGAGGGGAGTCGATAATGAAGCCAATGAGCATATACGCCATCATATTCAGCGCTTTACTCAGTGGCATCGCAACACCTTTGATGGCAGACACGATGAAATCACGCTGTGATATTTTTGATAAACCTCAGGGGGAGCTTATTACCTCAACCCCCTGTACTTTCTCCCAAAGACAAGGCCATATCAGCATCTACCGAGATGATGGCGTCAACTACCATTTATCACCAGTGGAACAAGCCAATCTCGGCACCTTCGAAGATGAAAATGGTAAGTGGGTATATCGACAATCAGGACTCGGCTCAAGTGGCCTGATTTTCAAAATGCCAAGTGAGTATTTATATCTGTATTGGGGAAAAGCTGACTAACTTGCCCGATGTAAGTTTGAGATATCTGTGGATGGGATCATTGGGCGGGATTGGTATTTGGCGGCTTGATTTAAAACATAACCTTGCGTGTATTTATTGCCTGCAGCAGACTGATGTGTAGCGACTTCAGTGAGAAGACACAAGTACAACCCCGGCAGTCTCTACACCTAATTGTTTATCTCTCCGATTTAGAAATTTTGGGGTTACCAAGTTTAAAAAACGACTATGAAGTCCAGATTCAGAGAAAAGAAGAAAGTTTATACTACATCCACATATTGCCGCCTTCCCCACTTAGTTTAATTGACTGCAAACACTTTATTTCTTAGCCAAAAATGCTTGTCATTTGTTTTTGTTAAAGATATGTTTCTTTGCAAATGGAATATAATTTTTAATAATAGAGGCAATGATGCTTAAAAAACTGGCAACAGTGACAATTTTATCAGTATTGGTAATCGCTTGTGGTAGTACAAACAAAAAAGCACAAACAGAAAAAATCACTAATAAGGTTGAAATAACCACTGCTGACGTTGATTCGACTGTAAGTAAACCCATGCCATTGACATCAAAATCGTTGATTTTAGAAGATATGCAATTTAGTGAAGGTATGGTTGAGGATAAGATTAAAGCTGAATGCAAAATGCTAGCATCATTATCTGAATCAATTTTGACTAATAGTGAACGTTATCCTTATCAATTGATCACACGTAAAGATGTTAAACCAACTCAACATGACAATATTATCGTCAAAGTGGATTATATTGATGTCGTGCCGCAGAAATTCAGTATTTGGGCGATTCATCCAGTCTCTGTTGCGACCCTAAAAGTGTCGTTAATCAAAGATGATAAAGAGCTTAAGTCTGCAACAAAAGAGATTGGTACTAAAGTCGCTTGGGGAACTTGTGACCGATTAGAGAAAATTGCCAAAGCCGGTGGGAAGTTTGTTGCCAAATGGACTGCAAATCAACTCAATTAAGCCAAATCGAAGAGATAAATAAACTGGTGTAGTTGCGACTGCGAGTTTTGGCAGCATGGATGCTGCCGTAAAGCTTATAGGGATATATTTACAGCGTTTCGCCGAAGTATCTGCACATGCGCTCACCGCAGGTGATAGATTACAATAAAAGTATGGTCTTCAAAGATTAGCCCAATACCAATTCAAAACTAACTAATAAGAAATGTACCTAATCTTCATTTGAAGATGGCTAACTCAATCGCATCTCACAAACCCTTCTCAAAGAAATAGTACACATCCTCCGCTGGCAAGCGATGGAGACCAATGAAGGTATTACCTTCAACAGTCCCATCCAATACCAAGTGAACCAAATATAAAAATGTAATCAGCCTTCATTCAAAGGCCTGTTATTTATGTCCCCAAGGCACGGGTGGCAACGCTACTGGTTTGGTGAGATCAAAGTCGACTCTAAAATCGCGATTATCTCGAGTGAGTCGATAGGTAAACTCGTCTGGTTTGACGTACATATGCCATACGTTAGTGACTGACACATCTAAGCCGTTATCTCTGAAGTTATTTATAGAATAAGCATCGACGGGGAAAGATTGCTCGGTTGTACTGCCCATATAGGCAGTAACACCGCCATACATGGTCACCTTGTCTTCACTGCCATCTTTATGGCGATGATCATGGGCTAGGTGTAAACCATACTGAGTCTTGGTGATCACCCAAGTACGGGAGTGGTCATCGCCCACATGAAATGGCACTTTAAGTTCGTTATCACTGCATTCGCGTACATGCATAATCAGCTTCTTACCACTGAAGGCGGAATCAGCTGAAGTACCACCAATAACAGAACCTTCGAATGCTTTACCACAATGAGCAGCTAGATTATCGAAAAAGGCACTTTGTTCCGTGGTCACGGCTTGAGCCGACAAGCTAAACAATGAAGCGGTTAACAGACCAATGTGTGAGTATTTTATTGTTGTCATTATTATCTCCGATGATTTGTGATTAACCCTATCATAAGCAGATAAATTTTAACTTAAGCTCTGGGAGATATTTTTACCCCTCCCCTAGATTGCTCACTCGGCCAAATGCCATCTTTAATCGATCCACAAATCGCCTTAACACGAGTGGTAGTTGCTGCTGGTAAGAGTGAAGAGCGTACACATCCCTCACCTCTCCTTGGTAATCTGGCAGCACTCTTTGCAATTGACCTGATGCTAAATCGTCCTGCACAAAAATGGAGGGCGTAAGACCAATGCCTGCACCACACTTCACGCTGTTAATCGCACTAATGGAGGTATTCACCTTCAGCAGTTTATCACTACTAAACACCATATTTTCACCATGAGGCCCCTCCAATAGAGCTTGCTGCTGCCAGGGTAAAATGACCAAATGTTGCATGTTAATCACTTTATCGGTAACACGGTTTTTGGCTAAGTACGCTGGTGATGCCACCAGAATACTGCTGAGCTTACCAATCAATATGGCGTGATATGCGCTGTCTTTTTGCTGCCCCACTGAGATGGCTAAATCCAAGTTGTTTTGCAACAAATCCAATCGCTCATCACTAAACAGAAGCTCCGGCACTAACTTCGGATACTCATGACAAAGCTGAGCCACGATTGGTGTCACTAAACTCGATTCAAAAGCATGGGGAGCTGTGATCGCAATACGCCCTGCGGGCGCCAGTTCATGGGACTTAACCTCTTCAATAGTTGTCATCAGTAGGTCGAGTAGCTGCTCACTTCGCTCTGCAAGCTGCTGCCCAACCACGGTGAGGTTTAACTGGCGAGTACTGCGGTTCAAAAGGCGTACGCCTAAATCAGCCTCTAGCTGACTCACGTATTGGCTCACTGCCGATTTGGTGTGACCTAAAGACTCGGCTGCTGCGGTAAAGGAGCCTTTCTTAATCACCTCATCAAATACCAACATTTGATAAGCAAGCCGCCTTTGTTCACTTTTTATGAACATTAATTTCACTTTCTGGTTAATTATTAAAGAATCAAATAACAATAAACTGCTTAGCATAGAAAAACAAATCGATTAATCAGGAGTAACACCATGAGTCAGTCAATACGCCAGTCAGTGATGCAAGCAAGCCGTGAATGGATAGCGAACTTTAACCTAGGTAATGTTCAAGCGTGTATCGAACGCTATTTGCCTGAGGCAAACATGCAGGTTTCTCCATTTGGCCGTTTCGATGGAAGAGATGCCATCGGCGCATTTTGGAGCGAGTTTGCCAAAAGTGGCCCAACTCAACTTGTTTACCGTAATGTCGAGATTAAAGTACTAAACGATAAACAAGCCATATTATCAGCCAACTGGTCGATGAATATTGCCAGTGGTTTTATCAGTAAGGAGCTTTGGACATTAAGTGATGACGGACAGTGGTATTTAGCAGAGGATGATTTCAGTGTCTTGACTCAATTAGCCGCACCGCTTGAGCAACACATGCGCACATCGCTGGTATTGGTTGATCTACAAAATGACTATTTCCCCGGCGGACGCTTCCCACTAGACAACACAGACGAAGCCACTAAACAAGCTAAAACACTGCTGACTCACTTTAGGGAACAAGGGCTCCCGGTTATCCACATTCAGCATATTTTCGAAGATGAGAACGCGGCATTCTTTACCGACAACACACCCGGTATTGAGATAGCGTTGAGCGTGGCACCACAGAAAAGTGAGCCACTAGTCGTCAAACATCAAGTAGACAGCTTTATTGACACCTCCCTTGAGCAAACACTCGTTGAGCTTGGGATTGAAAAGCTAGTGATCGTTGGCGCAATGGCCCAAGCCTGTGTACAAACGATTGCTCGCAGTGCCACCAATAAGGGTTATCACTGTGAAGTCATTAGCGATGCCATCGCAGCACCGACATTGGGCTACGGTGAGCATGACTTCAGCGGAGAACAGCTTGTTGCTGCCAACCTACTGTCTCTTTCGTTTGGTGGCGCTGAAGCAATTACAACCGCTGAGTGGTTGAATAAAAATAGCTAATTAATCAAACCAAGTTGCTGTTTTTTCAGCGGCTTGGTTTTTAACATTGTCATCGATATACATCGACACCATCGCTAAAGCAGCAGCCAGTGCACCTAAGTCATCGGTAAAACCCACAAAGGGGGTTAGATCAGGTATCGCATCCAATGGAGAGATAAAGTAGGCCAGCGCGCCAAAAATAACCGTCTTGGCCCACTTTGGCGTATCCGGTCTTTTTGCTGCGTAGTAAAGACACAGCGCATTATCGATAACTTCTCGCCCCGCTTTTTTAGCAAACTGTTTCACCTTAAGCCAGAAACCATCTTCGCTATAACCATCCGTTGCCGCATTATCTGAATTATCATTCATCGAAAACTCCTTGAAAAAAGGGGAATATCATTGATATTCCCCTTTTTGTATTCATTTAGCCAGTTCTAGTTTAATGCTCTGACTGGATACTACCTCTGGTGCTTAGGTGTCGTTCCCCAAACATTTTTCTTCGGCGGGCGTTGCTTAGATGCCGCTGAGGAATTCCCCTGCCCACCAGCTTTACCAGCTCCCGATTTAGCCGTTGAACTCGGCTTACCACCTTTGCCCTTGGGCTTACGATCAGCAAATTGATCTTCAGAGAAACGCGTTAAGGCTTTCTGACCACCTTGGTCTTTATTGGCAGATAAACTCTTGTTACCGCCTTTACCCTTATTACGATTTGCTTCACGCTCCTGACGAGACTCTGCTGGCACTAAGCAATTAAGCCCGCCGCCTATCAGTTTCTCTTTACCCATCTCGATGAGCGCTTCACGGATCATTGGCCAGCCAGCTGGGTCATGGTAACGCAACAGCGCTTTATGCAGCTTACGTTGACGTCCGCCCTTAGGCACTGTCACGGTTTCACTGGTGTGTTTTACGTTTTTAAGCGAGTTAAGTTCAGTGTGATAAATTGTCGTCGCATTCGCCATTGGCGATGGATAGAAATTCTGCACCTGATCTAGTTTAAACTTCTCACCCTTGAGCCATAAAGCCAGGTTAACCATATCTTCGTTGGTCGTACCTGGATGAGCCGAGATAAAGTAAGGAATAAGATATTGTTTCTTACCCGCTTCTTTGGAGTACTTATCAAAAAGCTCTTTAAATTTATCGTAGCTGCCCATGCCCGGCTTCATCATCTTATTCAGCGGGCCCTCTTCGGTATGCTCAGGCGCTATCTTCAAATAACCGCCCACATGATGGGTCGCCAGCTCTTTCACATAGCGAGGATCTTCCGATGCGAGATCGTAACGCACACCCGATGCGATTAAGATTTTCTTAATGCCAGGCACTTCACGAGCAGCTCGGTAGAGATCAATCGTAGGTTGGTGGTCGGTGTCCATATGGCCACAGATATCGGGGAAGATACAAGAAATACGACGACAGGTTTTTTCTGCCTTCTCACTCTTACAGCCTAAGTGATACATGTTGGCCGTCGGCCCACCGAGATCTGAGATAACACCGGTAAAGCCAGGCACCTTTTCTTGAATATCTTTAATCTCGTTCACAATAGATTCTTGCGAACGACTCTGAATAATTCGGCCTTCATGCTCGGTGATGGAGCAGAATGAACAACCACCGAAACAACCACGCATGATATTGATCGACGTCTTAATCATGTCGTAAGCAGGAATAACCTCTTTACCGTATGAAGGGTGAGGCACGCGCGCATAGGGTAAGCCAAACACACCGTCCATCTCTTCGGTAGACAAAGGCCATGCGGGCGGATTAACCCAAATGGCACGCTCAGCATGTCTCTGAAATAGGGCTCTAGCACAACCTGGATTCTGCTCTTGATGCAAAATACGAGAGGCATGAGCATAAAGATATTTATCTTCCGACACCTTCTCAAAGCTTGGCAGCAACACGTAAGTGTTCTCCCATGGCTTAGGTCTCGCCGGTTGTACGCTGATCGCCTTCGGGGCATCGTTATCAAAGATTTTTACATCTGATGGACCAGATAAATTCTTACAGCCGACGTCATCGGCACCATAAGGATGCGGAATAGGATCGATCTTATGCAGTTGATCAATTTTGCGTGAATCCATGCCTTTCCAACCCGGCATAGGTTCTTTGCGGATCACTGTGGTTCCACGAATATTATGCAGTTCGGTTATCGGCTCACCAGCAGCAAGACGATGTGAAAGCTCAACCAGAGGGCGCTCGGCATTACCGTAAACCAGGATATCGGCTTTGGCATCTAAAATGACGCTGCGGCGAATTTTATCGGACCAATAATCGTAATGGGCAATACGACGCAGACTTGCTTCGATGCCACCGATGATCACAGGTACCTGCTTAAAGGCCTCTTTACATCTCTGGGTATAGACAGTCACCGTGCGATCGGGGCGTTTGCCACCAATATTACCTGCAGTATAGGCATCATCATGACGCATACGACGCTCAGCCGTATAACGGTTAATCATCGAATCCATGTTGCCAGCTGTCACACCAAAATAGAGATTGGGTTTACCTAACTTCATAAAGTCATTTTTATTAGACCAGTCAGGCTGAGAGATGATACCGACTCTAAAACCTTGAGCCTCAAGCATACGACCGATAACGGCCATACCAAAGCTGGGATGATCCACGTAAGCGTCACCTGTGACGATAATAATGTCGCAACTATCCCAACCTAATTTATCCATCTCTTTACGAGACATAGGCAAAAATGGTGCCGGTCGCTGCAATTCAGAGCGATACTTGGGATAGGTAAATAACGTAGATTCAACTTGCATGAGTTTTACAGCCTAACTATCAAACATGAAAAATAATACCAACATTTGCGCCCACTGCATTATCTGGACTGGAAAAATGGAAAGTAATAATTAAACACTCACTCTCATGCCACAGATAAATGGGACGCGGAGTATAGCAGGAGAACGGGCTAAAAGTCGAACAAAAAACAACCAACCGACCTAATTTCAGATCGAAGTAAGGGCTTACGACTAGTAGCCCTAAAATCAGTATGGATGTTTACCCTTACTGACTTTAGGGGCTAAAGTCCTATAGCAAGCTAGCGATAAAATACCCAAGATTGATGCCCGCCAGTGTTAAGATCATCAACCAACTTAATAACCCGCCCCAAAATCGACCTAAATGATAGCCGCCATCCCCTTGGGTTAATCCGATAGCATGTAATATTCGCGCCACAATCCACACTAAACCTAACAAGTGTAAGAGGATTGAATTTAACCCATTGAGTTCTGCCACCAGCAACAAAGTCATGGCTATCGGGGCATTCTCAATTAAATTCGCATGCACCCGACCGGCAATTCTCAGCTCTTTATTATCGGCGCTACCAATACCAATTTTATATTTGCGGCGTAACTTGACCACTCGCATCGCAAAGACTATGACTAAGATGGCTGTGATACTGATATAGAGCCCGGATATAGCAACTGGCATACATCTTCCTAATTAATGATTAATAACGTTAATGCCAAGATGACAAGTTATCTCTTGGAAGTAAATATTTTCCATCTGATTAACCTTTTCAACACAAACTAGGTTACTATGCGCTCGTTTTATACTTACCAATCCTTGGCACTCATTTTAATCAGACTGGACCTTGCTAGTGGACAATCAAGAATTCCTAGAGAAACACAAATTTATCATTAAGTTAGGTAAGTATCTTCATAAGTTTGGCACCCCAGCTTATCGTCTCGAAGCACACCTTCAAGCCGTCTCTCATTTCTTAGGTTTAGAGGGCTATTTTTTAATATCCCCAACCGCCATGACTTTCGTACTTCAACGTAACGATGAGCAAGAATATAACCATGTCGCTAGGGTAAAGCCCGGTGAACTCGATTTAGGCTCACTGGCAAGAACCGATGAACTGGTTGAAGAGTTAGTGTCAGGAAAGAGGACTCTTAACGAGGCATTAGAGCGACTCGACGAGATTGCCAACAAACCCACACCCTACGGCCCATTATTAACTTTATTGGCGTTTGGAAGCTCAGCGGGTGCGTTCGCAATGTTGATGGGGACTAGCTGGAACGATGTCTTTTGGTCAGCACTATTAGGTTTCATGGTATACGGCCTTGTTTACCGCGCTGAGCGTTCCAAACGCTTGGCCGAAACCCTCGAACCGCTTGCAGCAATATTATGCGCCATTATCACCTGTGGTATTGCACAGGTCGATCCTAGCATCAACCTACCAGTGGTCATTTTGTCCGGCATCATTATCTTTATCCCTGGATTGGCGCTCACTTTGGGCTTAGCAGAACTGGCCGCCAGAGATCTGATTTCCGGCACCGCACGTATCATGGATGCCTGCATGCAGCTGTTTAAGCTCTATTTTGGTGCAATTTTTGGCATGGTGGTGGGAACCGCCATTTTCGGTGAAGCGATCTACTTTGAACCAGACCCCTTGCCCAACCTCGCTGTGTGGTCTGCTGTACCCATCTTATCTTTGGCGCTGGTCATTATCTTTAAAGCACGCATGAAAGACGCCCCTTGGGGTGTACTAGCGGGTATTGTCGCTTTTTGTTCATCGATGTTAGGCGGGCTGTATTTAGGCGATTCTATCGGAATTTTCTTTGGTGCTTTCGCCGTGGGTGTCTATTCGAACCTGTTTGCTCGATGGATGAAAGCCCCTGCTTCTATCGCCCTGCTGCAAGGCATCGTAATTCTCGTTCCGGGCAGTAAAACCTACATTGGGCTCAACACCCTTATTCTAGGTGAAAGCATGCTTAACCAATCTCATATTGGTAGCCAGATATTCCTGATATTTATGTCTCTCATTGCAGGATTAATCTTCGCTAACGTCGCAGTCCCCCCTAGAAGAACACTCTAGTTTCCAATCCAACTAACGTGAAAGAAACCCATCGCAGTAATGAATTTATTTGCTGCGATATTTCACTTTGCTTAAATTAAATCATAAAGTTATTTTCATTTCTTGCTTGACTAAGCCCTCTCCTAGGTGTGTTATTAAGTTGTGATCACATTGTTTAGTTCTCACAGTAAAATACAAACTTAATCAAATGGGGTGTATCTGACGTGACATACAAGACGTATCTAGTTTCTATCAGTATTTGCCTCTTTGCTTCTCAAATGAGTATGGCCGAAGAAGTCACGGATAAAACAGATGCGTTAACAGAGAAAAAGCCACTACATAAAATCGTTGTCGTGAGTCACCCTATCTTCGATGAATCAGATCCTGACAGTTTTTTCCTTCATCACTGGGCAAATTACCTTCATATCAATACCCAAGAATCTACCATTTTAAATAAGCTCACCTTTACCGAACAAGATGGCGTGAGCCAAAAAGATATTGATGAAGCCCAGCGAATTCTAAGATATGAGCCTTACATTCGTGATGCAAAAATCAGTTTTACTGAGCGTGATCCCGATGCAGATGTCCCCGAAGAGGGCGAAGTTGTATTAGTAGAAACTTGGGATAATTGGTCGCTATTACCAACAGTGAGTTTAGGACGCAGTGGCGGAGACAGTAAATTCTCTATCGGGCTCAAAGAAGACAACCTGCTCGGGTTAGGTATACGAACACGCATCAAATATAAATCCAGTAATGACAGAACTGGCTACAAATTTGCGGTGAAAGCACCACTAGACAACTTGGTAGAACACTCGACCATCGCGGCCAGTTTTCACGACAATAGTGATGGTCAGGCGATTCAATTCCAATTTGATAAACCCTTCTACTCGTTAGATACCACCAATATGTACAGTATCCGCTATCTTGATGATATGAGGACCGATACGATTAGACAGAATGGTATGGATATCAATGAATTTGAACATACTCAAGATTATTTCAATCTTCAATATGGTTGGCGTATCAATAACACCACCAACTCACGCACTCGCCTCATCACAGGGGTGACCCGTGACAAAAGTGAATTTGCCAATATTGAACAGTACCCTAATACAACACTCCCCCAAGACCGAGATTTTCTCTACCCTTGGGTTGCCTACGAATACCTGCAAGATGACTATAAAGTGCTTAACAATGTTCATTTAATTAACTACAACGAAGACTTTAATTTGGGCTGGCATCATTACCTTAAATTTGGATTGGAAACCCAAGATGTAAACAACTCATCGGTTGGCTATCATATTAACTGGAAGACAACCCGAGGCTATTTAAGCAATGATGACTTGGTGTTGTTATCGTTCGATGGAACAGGGGTATTCGCCACACAGCAAAAGGACTTTTATAAAGTAAATGCCATGGCAGAGTACTTCTATCAAATCAATCCTAAATGGACTGCTTATGTCAAAACCCGATTGAGCACTTCTAAGAATAACTATCTTGATAGAACTTTCGCCTTGGGCGATGACACTGGTATTCGTGGCTACCCGAACGATTATCAACATGGCGACAATCAATGGTTATTTACCGCTGAACTGCGTAACTACCCTAATATTAATCTGTATCAATTTGCCGAACTCGGTTGGGCCGCGTTTGTGGACGTAGGTCAAGCAACAGGTGGCCAAGATGAGGGGAATGAGGTATCAGACCCCATAGGTAGCGTCGGCGTTGGCGCTCGAATTTATTCCTCTCGATCCAGCTATGGCAACGTCGCTCATATTGATATCAGTATGCCCTTTACCACGGGAGTCGAAGTCAATAAGTGGGAATGGCGCTTCCAAGTAAGAAATCGATTTTAATACCAATCAGTATAAGAAGTTGATCTACTCAGAGTGTTTTTTGGCAAACTAATTCAAGGCGAATGAATGAGATAATGGTTGTTCCCTTGTGAATTCATTCAACGCAGAAATAGGCAGCCAAAAACACTCCTTACAGGCGAATTTTAGCGCTTCTGATCCTGTGTTAACGAGCTTAACCGTAGAATAACTATGCTCTTCACTCGTTGCCTTGACTCAGGAGCGCTAAACTCTCGCTGAGCGAGCAAATCTTTATACTGATTGGTATAATCCCCTCAACTAGCCAAATTGCAGTTGACTAACTTTAGGTCTAATACTCAATATTCCTGACTTGAAATTAACTTAAGCTTTCCCCCTCTTCTTCACGTCTAAGCTATGGTAAATTAACTACTTACACGTTAAAAATTAAACGAGAATAAAATGAAAACGATAGTGATCACCGGAGCGAGTCGTCGATTAGGCCTCTATTTAGCCGAACAGTTTATTGCTAAAGGTGACAGGGTATTTGCCATTTCTCGTAGCCAACCCAATGAGTTTACTTCCATCGATTCACCACACTTTCATCCGGTTCAAATTGATAGCTACGATAAGCATGGCGTCGAACAAGCGGTTAGCGCTATCAGCGCAAAGGTTGAACGTATCGATCTGCTCGTCAATAACGCTTCAGTCTTCGAGCAAGATCCTGACAATAGCCAAGATATTGAAACCAAGTTTATCGCTTTATTTCAAGTTCACATGCTGTTTCCGAATCTGCTCACTCATGAGCTAAAGCGGTACATGTTTGATGAGGAAAACCCTGGCGTCTTGGTGAACATGACCGATATTTACGCCGAAAACCCAATGCCAGAACGCTCACTCTATTGCTCAACCAAAGCCGGTTTGGAGAACCTAACTCGCTCTTTCGCTAAAAAGTTTGCTCCAGGTATTCGTTGTAACTCTATTATGCCGGGACCACTGCAGTTCCTACCTGATCATACACAAGAGCAAAAAGAACAGGTGCTTAAAGGAACCCTGCTGCCTTTCGAAGCGGGCTTTCACCCCGTGTTTCAGACCATAGATTTCATCATGAGTAATCACTTTGTCACAGGAACTTCGATTAAAGTCGATGGCGGTCGCTCCATATGTCGCGGATAGGATGCGCTTAGCTGTATATTTTGCTCTTAGGTGTACATTTGCTAAAGTGTTGTACAAAATAACATCTAAGAGAAGCAAACATGACTTCCAAATCTATCCCTTTAAGCCATTTGTCTATCCTCGCAATAATACTGTCACTAAGCTCAACGGCAAGCGCCGCAAATCTTGCTGCACCTTCCCAAGAAGATATGCGTTTATATGATATCGCGGTATCAACAAATCCTAAAAGACTGAAGGCTGACGTTGAAAAACTTGTCAGCTTTGGTACGCGTCATACCCTCTCACAAACCCAATCGGATACTCGAGGGATCGGCGCAGCAAGACGTTGGATCAAAACTGAGTTTGAACATATCTCAAAAGCCTGTGGTGGTTGTTTAGAGGTCATCACCTTAGCCGATACCGTCACAGGCAAGCGTATTCCAGATCCGAGTGAAGTGGTTAATGTCATTGCAATTCAGCATGGTAGCCTTGACCCTAAACGCGTGGTGATGATGAGTGGGGATATCGATTCACGGGTCAGTGATGTGATGAATTCAACCTCTGTCTCACCAGGAGCAAACGATAACGCCTCCGGAGTTGCTGGCGCCATTGAAGCTGCGCGAGTGTTATCAAAGTACCAATTTGCTGGCACCATTGTTTATGCTGCTCTGTCCGGTGAAGAGCAAGGTTTATATGGCGGCGTGACATTAGCTCAATACGCCAAAGATCAGGATTGGCAGGTCGAAGCCGTATTAAACAATGACATGATAGGCAATATTGAAGGTGTCAATGGCGTTATCGACAACCATTCAGTACGAATATTTTCTGAAGGTGTTCGTATTGCCGAAACAGCAGAGGAGGCTAAAGAGCGCTACTTTAGTGGTGGTGAGAATGATTCAGCTTCACGTAATCTCGCCCGTAAAATTAAAACCTTGGCCGACCAATACATGACTAATCTGGATGTCATGCTGGTGTATCGCCTAGACCGCTTTGGCCGTGGTGGACACCATTTCCCTTTTAATAAAGCCGGTCTGCCCGCAGTGCGTATCATGGAAACCAACGAGCACTATGACCGTCAGCATCAAGACATTCGCATGGAAAATGGTGTGGCTTATGGGGATGTTATTGAAGGCGTAGACTTCGATTTTAATGCCAAACTCACTGCCTTAAACGCAATTAGTCTGGCATCGATGGCCTGGGCGCCTGCCCCACCAAAATCAGTGAGTATTGAAGGTAAAGTCTCGCCAAGTACTCGCTTAACATGGCAACTAAGCCAACAGAAAGAGGTGGTTGGATATCGAGTGTATTGGCGACTAACCACTGAGTCTGAATGGACTCACAGCCGTTATGTTGGCAAAGTTGAATCTTTCACCTTAGAGAATATGGTGATCGACAATTATCTGTTCGGTGTCGCGAGTGTAAGCGCCAATGGCAACGTCAGCCCGGTGGTATTTCCAGGCGCAACAGGCGCTTTTTAAGCGCCGACAGCAAAAGGGCTAAACTTAGCCCTTATAACAGTGCTTTACTTTACCCGTTTGGCGCGATCATTAATGACTGGCGAAGCAATTGCATCTTGGGTACGGACCAGTTGCAGCTCATAGGCTTGCAGATTAAACGTTTCCAATAACACCGCATCCACCGCTGCATTGGTACGCTCAAACGCTTCAACAGATTGATAGCCAGCTTGAAGGTTAGCCAACATCAGACCACTGATTAAATCACCAACACCCACAGGCTGCTTCTCAAATTCATACAATGGACGAGACACTAAGTAGCTGCCACTCTTGTCCACCAGCAACATTTCAAATTGCTCTTGGTTCGTTGCCGCTTTGGCTAGATGCTTTACCAATACCATCTTCACACCGGCTTCTAATAGACTCTTACAGGCATCAATAACCTCATCGAGATTATGCAGCTGCCTATCTGTCAGTGTTTCAAGCTCAAGCAGGTTAGGCGCGAGAATGTCAGCCGCAGCTAAAGCTTTAGTTTTAAAAAACTCCTGTACCCCAGCCGTGACAATACAACCTTTCTCAGGATGACCCATCACAGGATCGCAAAAATAGATGGCTTGCGGGTTAACTGCTTTTATTTTGGCGACAGCTGCAACGATTTCCGCCCCCTGTTCAGGACTACCCAGATAGCCACTTAACACCGCATCACAGTTTCTTAACTCACCAATATTATCCAGTCCTTGCACTAATTCAGTGATCTGACCGACAGGCATCACTGTGCCTTTCCAGCCTTGGGCATACTGGGTATGGTTGGAAAACTGTACTGTGTTAATTGGCCACACTTCCATGCCTAAACGACGCATAGGGAATACAGCACTGCTGTTACCGGCACAGCCAAATACCACATGGGATTGAATGGATAGGATCCGCTTCATGGTCACAACCTTTAATTCTATAAGCGAGTTGAAAATAGGGAGCCCCTCGTGACAGCCTACTGGCAGCTACCTCGAGGTCTCGTCACGTGGATTATACCAACCAGTATAAGAAAGTGATCTACTCAGCGTGTTTTTTGGCAAACTAATTCAAGGCAAATGGATGATGGAATGGTTATTCCCTTGTGAATTCATTCAACGCAGAAGTAGGCAGCCAAAAACACGCCTAAAAGGCGAGTTTTAGCACTTCTGATGCAGTGTTAACGAGCTTAAACGTAGAATAACTATGTTCTTCACTCGTCGCCTTACCTCAGAAGCGCTAAATTCTCGCTGAGCGATCACATCTTTATACTGATTGGTATTATACCAACTAGATGACGCATTTGTTCAGGTGCAAGTAACAAAAAGCCCTGAACACTCTCATGTTCAGGGCTTTTTCCTACAATTAACCTTTACAGATTAATTGTAGTTAAACGAAGCAGTAATTAGCGGTTATGACGCTTACGCTCGTTTTCAGTCAAGTAACGCTTACGAACACGAATGTTCAAAGGTGTTACTTCTACTAGCTCATCATCATCGATGAACTCAAGCGCTTGCTCAAGTGTCATTTCGATATGTGGAGTCAGTACTTGTGCTTCATCAGTACCTGATGCACGCATGTTAGTTAGCTGCTTACCTTTCAAACAGTTAACAGTCAAATCGTTTGCACGAGCGTGAAGACCAACAACTTGGCCTTCATAAACTTCTGCAGCGTGAGTAATAAACAGACGACCACGAGCTTGAAGGTTAAACAATGCGAATGTCAGTGCTTTACCAGTGCCATTAGAGATCAATACACCACGTGCACGTTGACCAATATCACCACCTTTCACTGGACCGTAATGGTCAAATGAATGGTAAATAAGACCAGAACCTGAAGTCGCTGTCATGAAGTCAGTTTGGAAACCGATTAGACCGCGGCTTGGGATAACGAAGTCGATACGTACACGACCTTTACCATCCATCTGCATGTCTTTCATGTCACCCTTACGGATACCAAGCTTCTCGATAACTGCACCTTGATGCTGCTCTTCAACATCAACAGTTAAGTTTTCGAATGGCTCACACATCTCGCCATCGATCTCTTTAACGATAACTTCAGGACGAGAAACAGCTAGCTCGTAACCTTCACGACGCATGTTTTCAATCAAGATTGAAAGGTGAAGTTCACCACGACCTGAAACACGGAAACGATCTGGACTTTCAGTTTCTTCAACGCGCAATGCAACGTTGTGAACCAATTCCTGCTGCAGACGCTCAAGGATATTACGTGAAGTTACGTACTTACCTTCTTTACCAGCGAATGGAGAAGTGTTGACCTGGAAGGTCATCGTTAGTGTTGGCTCATCAACAGACAACGGTGGTAATGCTTCTACGTTAGTAGTTGCACAAACTGTGTCTGAAATTAATAGCTGACCTAGGCCTGTAATAGCAACGATGTCACCAGCGTTAGCAATTTCAACTTCGGTACGGTCTAGACCCATGTAACCTAATACTTGGCCCATCTTACCGTTACGTTTCTTACCATCAGCACCAATAATAGTGACCTGTTGGTTAGTCTTAACGCTACCACGCTTGATACGACCAATACCGATAACACCTACGTACGAGTTGTAATCGATTTGAGAGATCTGCATTTGGAAGTCACCTTCCGAATCGGCATCAGGAAATGATACTTTCTCAACAATTGTTTCAAACAGAGGAGTCATATCGCCCTCTGTTACTTCTGGATCAAGTGAAGCAAAACCGTTTAGTGCTGAAGCATAAACGATTGGGAAATCTAGCTGCTCATCAGTAGCACCTAAGTTGTCGAAAAGATCGAATACTTGATCGATAACCCAGTCAGGACGAGCACCTGGACGGTCAATCTTGTTGATAACAACAATAGGCTTAAGGCCTTGAGCAAATGCTTTCTTCGTTACGAAGCGAGTTTGCGGCATTGGGCCGTCAACTGCATCAACAAGAAGCAATACTGAATCAACCATAGATAGAACACGCTCAACTTCACCACCGAAATCGGCGTGACCAGGAGTGTCAACGATGTTGATGCGGTAATCATTCCACTTGATGGCAGTATTCTTTGCCAGAATCGTGATTCCACGCTCCTTCTCAAGATCGTTCGAATCCATCACACGCTCAGCGGCTTCTCCTCGACTCTCAAGGGTTCCAGACTGGGCCAGCAACTTATCTACCAAGGTAGTTTTACCATGGTCGACGTGCGCAATAATGGCGATGTTACGTAAATTCTCTAACACAGATAAACCTCTTACCATCAAAATATAGGGGTATTTGTAACAGCTCAAACAATAGCTGTTGCAATAAAAAACGTGCCATTCTACTCTAGCCGAGGGCTATCGCACAGGATTATTTTTTAGACAGCTATAATAATCCGTTTTATTTCACTTGCACCAATACGATGGCCGCACCAATATCGAACAAACATCGCACCATATTGGTGCGAACGTCGATATTCATAAAGAATGTAAAGCAAGAGATCGCAATAAAATTAGTAAGTTATAAATATGGCACAAGTCTAGCTTATAGTTTATCAAATCACGATGTGCATTAATTTAAATAAACACCTTTACTCTACTCGGAGACTTAGAATGTCAGCTGAATCAGTTTTACAACAACTAGAAGAATTAGAAGTTAAGTTTGTTGATCTGCGCTTTACCGATACCCGAGGAAAAGAGCAACACGTTTCTATCCCGGCACATCAAGTTAATGCCGATTTTTTTGAAGACGGTAAGATGTTCGATGGTTCATCTATCTCAGGCTGGAAAGGCATTAACGAATCAGACATGGTATTAATGCCAGATGCTGAAAGCTTCGTACTTGATCCTTTCACTGCTGATACTACTGCTAACATTCGTTGTGACATTTTAGAACCAGCAACAATGACTGGTTACAACCGTGACCCTCGTTCAATTGCTAAGAAAGCAGAAGATTACCTTCGCTCTACAGGTATTGCTGATACCGTTTTAGTCGGTCCAGAGCCAGAATTTTTCCTATTTGACGACGTAAAATACGGCGCAGATATGTCAGGTTGTTTCTACAAGCTCGACGCTGAAGAAGCAAGCTGGAACTCAGGTAAAAGCTATGAAGGTGGTAATACCGGTCACCGTCCTAGTGTTAAAGGCGGTTACTTCCCAGTGCCTCCAGTCGATTCTTCACAAGATATTCGTAGCGCAATGTGTCTTATTCTTGAAGACATGGGGCAAGTTGTTGAAGCACATCATCACGAGGTTGCGACTGCAGGCCAAAACGAGATAGCTACACGTTTTAACACGCTAACGCTAAAGGCTGATGAAGTTCAAGTCCTTAAGTATGTTGTTCATAACGTGGCACACGCTTATGGCAAGACAGCAACCTTTATGCCTAAGCCAATCGTTGGCGACAACGGCAGCGGTATGCATGTACACATGTCACTAGGCAAAGATGGTACCAACCTGTTTGCTGGTGATAAGTACGGTGGATTGAGCGAAGTAGCTCTGTTCTTTATCGGTGGTGTCATTAAGCACGCACGTGCTATTAATGCGTTTTCTAATCCAGCAACTAACTCGTACAAGCGTCTGGTACCACATTTTGAAGCACCTGTGATGCTGGCATATTCTGCCGCTAACCGTAGTGCTTCGATTCGTATTCCTGTAGTACCAAGCCCGAAAGGCCGTCGTATCGAGCTACGTTTCGGTGACCCAATGGCTAACCCATACCTAGCCTTCTCTGCAATGCTTATGGCTGGCCTTGACGGTATCCAAAACAAGATTCACCCAGGTGAAGCAATGGATAAAGACTTATATGATCTTCCTCCAGAAGAAGCGGCTGAAATCCCAACAGTAGCAACATCATTAGAGAATGCGCTTGAGTGTTTGGATGCTGATCGTGAGTTCCTAACTCGTGGTGATGTATTTAGCAATGATTTCATCGATTCATATATCAAGCTTAAAACTGAAGATGTTGTTCGAGTTGCGCAAACAACTCACCCTGTGGAATTCGAACTTTACTACAGTTTATAATCTCTCAGTAAAAACGAAAAAGCCCTAATATATTAGGGCTTTTTGCTTTCTATATTACGTTAAATATTTAACTCTTCTTACCCTTTCAATTTCCCTATCTCGTTGGCGATAACTCTCTGCGTCTACTAATCTATTAAGTACATTCAACTCAATAGAATAAAGTATGTTACGAATTACAATCAGTCTGTTTATTGTTTTTATACTTATCGCTTGTAGCCATGAGCCTAAAACACAAAAAGTCACCATTGCCATTAATCCTTGGCCTGGATACGAATTACTTTATCTTGCTAAAAATAAAGGTTTTTTCGAAGATGTCGGACTCAATTTAGCATTAGCTCAAACAGCGAGTCTTTCTGACGGACAAAGAGCCTATATAAGCGGCCGTGTCGATGGCTTTGCGAGTACCATAGTTGAAGCAGTCCAAGCTCAAGAATTTGGAGGAGACCCATTAAACGTGGTCTTGTTGGCTGATTATTCCAACGGAGGTGATGTGATATTAAGTCAGGCTCCTTATCAGTCATTAAGCGATCTAAAAGGTAAGAAAATAGGCTGTGAAGTCAGCTCTCTCGGGATCTATATCTTAGCTAGAGCATTGACTGTGTACGGAATGACTTTGGACGATGTAGAAATTATAAATGTGGAGCAAGGCAATGCACTGCACTCTCTCAATGCTGGTCAAATAGATGCGATGGTGACTTACCCACCTTATTCATTCGAAATATTAAATGACTCACATCAAGTAAATCATAGAATTTTTACTACCGCAGAGATACCAAACGAAATTCTAGATACCATCTCTATCTCTAAGAAAGTGGTCAGTGAAAATCCCGATTTAGTACCCAAACTTCATCAAGCTTGGCAGATGGCTTATGAATACCTCAAACAGCATCCAGTTGAAGCAGTCAAACTGATGGCTGAACGAGAGAAAATTTCTGAAATCGAATTTAATCAATCACTTACTGACATCTATCTACTTAATAATGTTGAACAAAAAAACCTACTAAAAAATCAAGAAGATCTAATATCTCTCGCCCAATCAGTGTGTGATACGCTCAATAAAGCTGCAGCATTTAATAGCTCATGTGACCATATAAAAACACTATTTTATTCTGGGATCTAATATGAGTAAGCACTCCATTAATCTTGAACGGAGGAGCCATTTTATTACAAGAAGTATTGCCATTAAACTCAATTTAAGCACTCTAGTTATTGGTGTGTTGATCTGCGGAATTTTAAGTGTCTACTTTGTTCAAGAGACTCATGAGAGAATCAAGATACAAGCGAATATTGAGCTCTCGCAGATAACAGATACGTTAAAACTTGCCCTAGAAACAAATTCTCAACTATCTAACATGATACGGGTTGTGGGTGTATTAGCGACCTATGAGAATATTGATCGCCTTTCGGTAATCAAATCATCAGACATGAAAATCAATGCTGATAGTTTAGCTCAACACAATGGTAAATTAGCTTCAAAAGTCTTCCATCCTTCTATCATGGCCTTGCTGCTTTCTCCGACAAAAAATCATAGCCAGCATTCAGGCGATTTTATCGGCCATAACTTGCACCACGCGGTTCAATTTCACTTAATCGATCCCGAAGTCAATCGTCTTAGACCTTATATTATCTATTTTAAATACGACAACACAGCGCTAGAGGCAGGGATCAAACAAAGCCGAGATAACTATCTTTTAATCGTCATTTGCGGCCTCGCATTACTCCTAGTTATCAACCTTTGGATACAGAGAGTGGTCATATTGGCTCCTCTCTCTCGGATCACCAATCAGCTTAAGCATCAAGCCAGTAACGACTCCATTCCAAAACCATTAAACAGCACGACTAAAGATGAATTCAACATACTGATCAATAGCTATAATCACTCTATTCATAAACAGCTATTACAAAAGAAAGAACTTGAAAAATCTCACCGCCATATAAAAAACATGACCAGTGTACTTCCGGTGCATTTAGCTTATGTAGATACAGAACAAAAAATCCAATTTATTAATCGTCATAGTTTAAATTGGCTAGGTTACGACATTAATGAAGTGATAAACCACACTTGCGTAGAGATCATTCCAGCCAATCTATATAGAATCATGCAGCCTTATATCAAGCAAACGCTTAATGGTGTGTTTCTCACTTTCGACGTTGAGTTTAAACATATCAATCAGGGATACCTTCAATTCCATGTTACCCAAGTGCCTGACATTGACATTGATGGCAAGATTAACGGTTTTTTTATCTGTATTGAAGATCAAACTTTAACCAGGAACAATGAGAAGAAGTTAGAAAAATATGCCCTCGATCTTGAGTTTAATAATTGGGCTTTAGATGAAGCACGTCAAGCTGCAGAAGCTACTGCCAGAACGAAATCTGAATTTCTTGCCTGCATGAGCCACGAAATACGTACCCCAATGAATGGTGTTCTGGGTATGTTAGCCCTGTTAAGCAGAACAAAACTCGATCAAAGCCAACAGCACAATTTAGAGTTGGCACAAGGCAGCGCTAAATCTCTACTAAAACTCATTAATGACATTCTGGATTTTTCTAAAATTGAATCAGGAAAGCTTGATATTGAATCTATCGAGTTTAACTTACAACAAACTTTAGATGAACTAATACAACCCTTAGCTATTCGTGCACAAGAAAAAGATCTTGAGCTTGCACTCGATATAACTCAAATCCAGCCCGTCTATATTGTTGGCGATCCCGGACGTATCACTCAGGTACTTACCAATCTCATAGGTAATGCCATAAAATTTACACAAACTGGCAATATCAATGTCATTGGACAACTGTCATCGATGGACAATAAACACAAGCTAACTTTTACCATCGAAGATACAGGTATAGGCATGAGGGAAGATAAAATAGAAGAAGTTTTCCAGCCATTTAGTCAAGCCGACAGTTCGACAACTCGTTACTACGGTGGTACCGGTTTAGGACTCTCAATAGCAAGACAATTAAGCCAACTTATGGGAGGAGACATATCTGCAACCAGTACAGAGTTTACAGGCAGTACTTTTACATTTGAAATAGATATAAAGCTGCCAAGCCAGACGCCAATTCACCAAAAAATATCAGCCCCAAATCTTGATAAATTACCTATTTTATTACTTAGCACCACTCCTCTTTCTGACAACATACTCGAGAATATTCTCATTGGATTAAATGCTAGGGTAACAAAACTAAACATGCCCTCTGGTGAAGATTCATTTCAGCATTGTGATTTAGACAAGCTTCAACCTAAAATCGTTATCTTGAGTTTGCCAACGGGAAAGCAGGCCATTGAAGTCGTACTCTCCAAGTTGAAAGATGAGCCTTTACTCTCCCAAATCCCTACCTTACTGAATTACAGCACTATAGACGCGCCCGTTATCAGTCATTATATCAAGCAACAAATCTACGCTGGTTTTAATAAACCTATTTATCAGCCTGAGTTAATGACCTTACTCACGAATTATAGCCAAGACCAGCTCTCAATAAGTAAAGATACAGTCATTGAAAGTAACGATGATTGGCAACTAACTAAGCATTTCGGTTCCACTCAGCCTAGGTTGCTATTAGCTGAAGATAATATGGTTAATCAGTTGGTTGCAGAGGGGATCATTAATGAATTTGGACTCGAAATCGAAATAGCTAATAATGGCATCCAGGCGTTAGAACTCCTTGAAAAGTCGACTTGCGATAATCCTTATCATCTGATTTTTATGGATTGTCAGATGCCAAAGCTTGATGGCTATCAAACAACACAAAAAATACGTGCAGGTGAAGTTGGAGAAATCTACAAAACAATCCCTATCGTCGCAATGACAGCCAATGCGATGGTGGGTGATAAAGAAAAATGCCTAAACGCTGGCATGAACGACTATATCTCTAAACCTTTGGAGCCTGAACATATTAGAAAAGCCCTGTTAGCCTCTTTGGCTTATCTTATCGATGAAGATAAAAGACACTATTCAGGCTAAACAAGCTTCAGTAAACATTCCCCTTTTCCACGCTAAGAATTATATCCTAATGACGTAAGTTGACTCCTGAGATGTCCCGCTATAACGTATTTGCTAACTGTAAGAGTTTAATTATGCAAACGGATAAATTATGTGGAACGGACTTCAGGCTTATCGAACATCAATCATACTCCTCTCTGCACTTGTGATTGGCGGTACTTTAGGTCTAACACTCCCTGAGTTCGCTTTAAAACTAAAACCAATCGGTCAAATTTTTCTAAATCTACTCTTTATGATCATTGTCCCCTTGGTCGCCATTAGCGTGACTTCCTCAATTGCGCGTATGACTGATCTTAAGAAACTGGGTCTGATATTGGTCAGTATCATGCTTATCTCTATTGTTATGGCCATAATCCCTGCAGTCGGTATTCTTGGGTTGGCAATGACGTTTGATCCCGCACAGGGGGTGACACTGGATCTGCATCAAAGTATGCAAACAGAGCCCGGTAGCATGGATTTTGTTTCTCTATTAACCACCAATGATTTCGTTGGTTTGCTTTCAAAATCCAATATCTTAGCCTTAATTATCATGTCAGTGATCTCGGGGATAGCCATCGGCCAGTCAGGCGAAGATGGAAAACGAATCTCCTCGATGCTCGACAGCTTAAACACCGTCATAATGAAGATAGTGTCCATTCTGATGTTCGCAGCTCCGGTTGGATTAGGCGCCTATTTTGCTTCAACCATGGCCAGTCAGGATTCTGAGCTCATCGTCACTTTTGCTCGCGCCATAGGATTATTTTTTATCGCTGCAATTATCTATCTAACACTTGGCTCCTCAATTTATGCTTGGATTGGAGGAGGAAAAGCTGGCGTTAAACTTTTTTGGAAAAATGCCATTGAGCCAGCAGCAACAGCCTTAGGAACCAGCTCCTCATTGGCCAGTTTGCCGGTTAATCTCAGAGCCGCAAAAAAGATGGGCATTAAAGACGAGATTGCAGATATTTGTTTGCCTCTGCTGGTGAACCTAAATAAGGGTGGTGCTTCAATGATCACAGCCCTAAAGATCATCTTTATCTATTCGCTATTAGGGCTAGAGTTTACTCCCGACGTTTTTGCCATCACTATTTTAATCTCAGTGTTATCCGCCTTTGTCATTGGAGGCGTACCCGGCGGCGCTTTTTTAGGTGAGATATTTATCGTCACAACGCTAGGTCTTCCTTTAGAGGTGATCCCAATCTTAGTCATTATAGGCGCTGTAACCGATGCTCCTTCTACGGTGATTAATGTGGTACACGATCTTAATGCGACGCAAATTGTTGAACGCATTACTCAAAAGCGTGATCAAACAAAGATAGCTGCTACATGAAAATATCTACCTCATTTACGCTAATGCCTCTCTTCTTAGCGCTAACAGGATGTCAGATAAGTACTACTCAACCATCTAATAACCGCAATACTACATTGGCTGAAATTAGCATGCATAAGGGAATCTATATTTCGGGTCATGAAGTAAGTTCATATCAGCCTTGCGAAGAAGCATTAACCTATTGGGTCACTGCGACACCCGCAAGTGACACTCTTAATCAACTTTCAATAAGGTTAAGCGAGAGCAGAAACGCTCCTTATCAACCTATCTATATAGAATCTGAAATACACCCAGTCGATCGTAACAGCCACCCAGCATTTATCGATGGGTTTGCAGCTGACTATGATGCCGTTATTGAGATAACCAATGTAACAGTACAGCTTACCGATATCCCATCACACTGCCAGCAGGCAAAGCGAACTCATTAAGGCTCATTGGCACGAGGGTATTTCCTTGGCAATATTGAAGTCACACTAATCAATAAAAAATCACTAGACGACCGGTCTATTTGTGATTATTCTAATCAAATGAAAAAAGATACCCAACTCACACGCCAGCATATAATCGACTCTGGCTACACGCTAATTTCCAGCAAAGGTTTCACTAATGTTGGCTTATCGCAAATCTTAAAATATGCCGATGTCCCTAAAGGATCTTTTTACCACTACTTCAAGTCAAAAGAGCAGTTTGGTGAAGAGATCATCTCCGATTACTTTACGCATTATCTTCACTCTATCGATGAACTTTTCAGCACCGATGAAGGCACTGGCTTAGATCGTTTGATGCAGTATTGGCTTCGCTGGCAAATAAACCAAAGCGATACTTGTGAGAATCAACAGTGCTTAGTCGTAAAGTTAAGCGCGGAAGTAGCTGACCTCTCCGAGTCAATGCGGATTGCATTAGATGCAGGCTCATCAGCAGTGATCGACCGTATTGCAACCTGTATTGAAACGGGTATCGCAGATGGCTCTATTGCACAAATGCACGCGTTTGATACTGCTGAGGTACTTTATCAAATGTGGCTAGGTGCCAGCTTACGCAATAAGTTGAGTCGTGATCCAAGAATTATTGAACGCGTATTAGATGCAACAAAGTTCCTACTCGCTCAACCGCTTCATATTGCAGATTAACCAATAAAATTAGCATCCTTACTATTCTACCTTGGGTGCTATTCCCCAATTAACAAGAAGACTGATCAACTGCATAATGTTGGTCAATCAGATAGGAAAATCATGTACAGCTTTGACTATTACAACCCAACTCACATCAGCTTTGGTGAGGGTAAGATTACCGAATTAGATAAACTCGTCCCAGTTACAGCAAAAGTGTTAGTGCTATTTGGCGGCAACAGTGCCAGAAGTACTGGCACATTAGATGAAGTGAAGGCAGCATTAGGTGAACGCAATATCGTAGAGTTTGGCGGTATTGAAGCGAACCCAACCTATGAAACCTTGATGCAAGCAGTTGCCATTGTGAAAGAGGAGAACATTGATTTTCTCCTTGCTGTAGGCGGTGGTTCTGTCATCGATGGCACTAAATTTGTTGCCGCTGCAGCCGTGTTTGCAGGTGATCCATGGGACATTTTACTCAGCTGGGGTGCTAAGGTAACTACTGCAATGCCATTTGGTACAGTGCTCACTCTGCCTGCAACCGGTTCAGAGATGAACAGCGCCAGTGTCATTACACGTAAAGAGTTTCAAGCCAAGCTCTCTTTTATGAGTAACCATGTCTTCCCTCAGTTCTCTATATTAGATCCAACTAAAACGTTAACACTGCCAGAGCGTCAAGTCTCAAACGGTGTGGTCGACGCGTTTATCCACATCACTGAGCAATACCTTACTTTCCCAGTCAATGCACCAGTACAAGACAGGTTCGCTGAAGGCTTATTACAAACACTGGTAGAGCTAGGCCCACTTGCCCTCAGCCAGCCTGATAATGTTGAAGTTCGAGCTAACCTTATGTGGGTCGCGACAATGGCATTGAGTGGCGTGATTGGAAAAGGTGTCCCCCACGACTGGGCTACGCACATGATTGGCCATGAGCTGACTGCCCTCTATGACATAGATCATGCCCGTACTATCGCTATGTTGCTCCCCGGAATGCTGGACATCAGACGTGAAAGCAAGCAGGACAAGTTATTGCAGTATGGCGCGCGAGTTTGGGGAATAACTCAAGGGACTAACGATGAACGTATCGATGCAACGATTGAAAAAACCCGTGAATTCTTCGAAACCATGAAGATAAAAACACGTTTATCAGACTACCAGCTGACTAAAACCCATATCGACGAAATCATGATCCAACTTGAAAGACATGGCATGACAGCCTTAGGTGAACATCAAGAAGTTGATTTAGCCATGAGCCGCCAAATATTAGAACGCAATCTATAAACCTCAACCACTTATTCATTAACGCTCTTAAATATCGCTTAAGAGCGTTAATACCGAAGTAATAAATCATCATGACTCCATAAAGGAACTTCAATGAACATTTTAATGGTACTAACTTCACATGATAAATTAGGCGAAACAGGTCTTAAAACAGGCTTTTGGCTTGAAGAGTTTGCAAGCCCGTATTACTGTTTTAAAGACCAGAAATTTAATGTCACTTTGGCTTCCCCAAATGGAGGACAACCACCGCTCGATCCAAATAGCGATAAACCTGATTTCCAAACCGCGGCAACAGATCGCTTCAGTAAAGATGAAAAAGCACAGTCACATCTCGCCAATACTCTTAAATTAAACACCATTAACGCAGATGATTATGACGCCGTGTTTTACCCAGGAGGTCATGGGCCATTATGGGATCTTGCTAATGACACCGACTCAATTGCCCTTATCCAAGCCTTTTATCGAACTAACAAGCCCGTCGGTTTAGTTTGCCACGCCCCTGCCGCGTTAAAAGATGTTAAAGCTGATGATGGAACTCCTTTGGTCCGTGGTAAAAAGGTCACAGGCTTTACGAACAGTGAAGAAGCAGCAGTACAGTTAACAGACATAGTGCCATTTCTTGTCGAGAATATGCTGATAAACCATGGTGCTTTATACAGTAAGGGAGATGATTGGGGGAGTTACCTGGCCATCGATAAGCATTTAGTTACAGGCCAAAATCCTGCTTCATCAGAAGCCGTGGCCAATGAAATGATTAAACAACTGAGCGCTTAAGCAATCTTGATAGACATAAAAGACTAATGGCCGCACTTTCAGGTGCGGCTTTATTTTGTCATCATTTCAACACTCCCTCTGTAATAAAAATGGTCATACAAAAACCGATAGTTTTGACCATCTGTATGAATACAATATAAACCATTGAAAATTATAACTATTGTATTTTTATCTATGCTTAGATTTATCTAATTCAATAGAATAGAGATGCCTGATTAATTTTCACCATGATTTTGCATTAAAAAAAAGCTAATCTTTAATAGCTTACAAATGCATAACATAGGAAAGATGATGCGCTTAACCTTAATGATTCTCCTTATTTCAGTGACTCTCATGTCCCAAGCCGCCGTTTATAAATGGATCGATAAAGATGGCAACGCTCACTACTCTGATGAACCGGTAAATAATTCACAAGTTGTGCAGTTTAAAAGTAACACTCAAAATCAAGTCACGCCTTTGCCTCCGCAATCAGGCACCATGAATAGTGACACCCAAGAGGAATTAGCCCCATCAACAAAATACACCATTGGCATACAGTCCCCCCAGGAAGAAGCAACCATAAGAGACAATAATGGTGACATCACGATTATGGCGGCGATCTCACCTAATCTAAGCTCTGGAGATGTATTGGTTATCTTAATGGATGACAAAGTCATGGGAAACGCTCAAACCACACCCATTTTTAGCCTCAAAAACATTCCCCGAGGCGAACACACCTTTATTATCAAAGCTGTAGCGCAAAACGGCAGACAACTTGCATCCTCCTCACCAAGAAAGATTTATCTTCATCGAGCAATAGTGAACAACAGCAGAAAGCCAACACCGTATAACAAGGGAGGTTAACTAACTCACTAAAATATATACGGTTAGACTGTTAGTTTACTTAGAATGACTCAATAAAAGATAGTTGCAGCTTGCACCAATTTGATGCACCATTATAGTGCAACGAGTCAATAGGAACACTAATGGACACTAAACACCTGCTCGATAATCTCGTCACTGCAGTCATGGTAATAGACGCTGATCTCAAGCTCTGCTATGCAAATGCTGCAGCAGAACAACTATTGGGAGTTGGGAGTCATCGCTTAACCGAGCATTTTCTTGCTGATAGTTTTCAAATCCTTGGTGTTAGTACAGATCTATTATCCAATTCAATCAGAGACAATCAAGGACTCACCGTTAACACGGCCTCATTAGTCACTTTAGATAACCAGCATCATACTGTTGACGTAACACTTTCTCCTTTAGAGCAAGAGCAAGGGTTAGCCCTATTAGAGCTACGTCAGGTGGATCAACAACTGCGCATTCACCAACAACTGACACTTGATGCACAACAGCAAGCAGCACAATATCTAGTGCGCAATCTGGCACATGAGATCAAAAATCCATTAGGGGGTCTTCGTGGCGCCGCACAGTTATTATCGAGAGAACTGCACGATCCTCAACTTAATGAATTTACCGATTTAATCATTGAACAAGCTGATAGGCTAAGAAACTTAGTCGACCGTTTACTTGGGCCACAAAAGCCAACTAAACATAGCCTGCACAATATTCATGAAGTGATTCAAAAGGTGCTAAAACTCGTCACCATGGCTATCCCTTCAAACATTACCTTAGAGCAAGATTACGATCCTTCGATTCCTGATATTCAAATGGATCCAGAACAGTTGCAACAGGCGGTGCTAAATATCCTCCAAAATGCGATACAAGCACTGGATATTCAGGGAGGGAATATATTGATAAAGACTCGTACACAACATCAAGTAACGATAGGCACTCTAAGACACAAAATCGTCATCGCGCTATCAATCATTGATGACGGCCCAGGTGTAAAACCAGAACTCCTCGATACACTTTTTTATCCCATGGTAACCGGTAGAGATAATGGTTCAGGACTTGGCTTATCTATTGCGCACAACTTTGCCAGATTGCATGGCGGAAGAATTGATTGCCAATCTAGTTCAGCGGGAACCGATTTCACCATTTTGCTTCCCATTGAAAATAGATAACAGATGAATAACTTTAAAATCAGCGTAATAAAGCGAGAGGAAAAAAGAGTATGAAAGAACAAGTATGGGTACTCGATGATGATAGCTCTATTCGCTGGGTCGTTGAACGAGCACTAAAAAGCGCTAACATTAGCAGTGCGAGTTTTGCAGCCGCTGAATCTTTATGGGATGCACTAGAACTCAGTCAACCCAAAGTGATTATTTCCGATATTAGAATGCCGGGTACTGATGGATTAAGTCTACTTGAACGTATCAAAGTGCACTACCCTGAAATCCCCGTCATCATAATGACAGCTCACTCAGATCTTGATAGCGCCGTCAGCGCATACCAAGCAGGAGCATTTGAATACCTACCCAAGCCATTCGATATCGATGAGGCAATAACACTCGTTGAAAGAGCCCTCACCCACTCTAACGAACAAGCCATTAAGCAGCCTGAAGAGCTTAGTGTTAAAGCGCCCGAGATCATTGGTGAAGCTCCTGCGATGCAGGAAGTGTTTAGGGCTATCGGACGCCTATCACGCTCCTCTATAAGCGTCTTAATCAATGGGCAATCAGGAACAGGCAAAGAGCTTGTCGCCAGTGCGTTACATAAGCACAGCCCACGTAAAGATAAGCCCTTTATTGCCATTAATATGGCCGCGATCCCTAAAGACCTGATTGAATCAGAGTTATTTGGTCATGAGAAAGGGGCTTTTACTGGTGCAGGTGCAGTAAGACAAGGTCGATTTGAGCAAGCAAATGGTGGCACGCTTTTCTTAGATGAGATTGGGGATATGCCACTTGATGTCCAAACCCGTTTATTGCGCGTATTAGCCGATGGACAGTTCTATCGAGTCGGAGGTCACTCTCCGGTTAAAGTGGATGTTAGGATCATCGCAGCGACTCACCAAGATCTAGAGCTACTAGTGCAAAAGGGAGCCTTCAGAGAGGATCTATACCATAGATTAAATGTGATACGCGTTCACTTACCCGCATTATCACAGCGCAGAGAAGATATCCCACAGCTCGCACGACACTTCCTGAACTCAGCAGCGAAAGAGATAGAAGTCGAAGCTAAAACTCTAACAAAAGAGACAGCAGAAAAACTCTCTCAGCTCCCTTGGCCTGGGAATGTAAGACAACTAGAAAATACCTGTCGATGGTTGATGGTCATGGCCTCAGGCCAAGAGATTCTCCCCCAAGATCTGCCACCAGAGCTACTCAAAGATCAAACTAAAAGCAGACAAACTCAAACTGGAGAAGGCGCTGATTGGGAAGAGTCACTAAAAATCTGGATAAATGACCGACTCCAAGAGGGCGAAAGCGATCTTCTCACAGAAGTCCAACCCGCATTTGAACGCATACTACTAGAAACAGCCTTAGCCCACACCAATGGTCATAAGCAAGAAGCGGCTAAACGACTCGGATGGGGACGAAATACTTTAACCAGAAAGCTCAAAGAGCTTTCTATGGATTAAAAGCAATCAATATAAGGCATTAAATTTCAAGCTAAGTCTACTCACAAGAGTAGGCTTTTCTATACCTAGAGAAAATGACAAATTACAGACGTAAAAAAGCCCGCTACATCGTAGCGGGCTTAGATACTAAATAGGCGCCTGGAAATGACCTACTCTTTATTATCCCCGGAGGGGACACATGGGGGCGAAAAAGTAGTGTATTGGATGCGCAGCATTCAGCTGCTTTGTAGCGAGAAGTGACGAAGTCGCTGAACTGGGGAGCCCGCTTAGCGGCGGGTCGACATCGAGGTAGGCATTGCACGTACG